>JABMOM010000018.1 GCA_013204105.1 Flavobacteriales bacterium | reverse complement strand
TTTGTAGTAGATGAACCAGGAATGGCGTCCAGCTGGACGTTCTCATTAAAGGTGTCATCTGACACGTTCATTGTAACGGCACCGTTGACCCCGCTTGTTTCGAGGGCGGTAACCGCAGCGTTCCAGGTCGTAAAGTTGGTCGGCCCGGAACCGTTGGGATCGATCGTATAGGTACCACTCAACTGAGCGAAGCCTGATAACGATACAAATCCTGCCACTAATGATAGTAGAATTCTTTTCATGTGATATAAATTTGATTTAGACTAGCAAATCTAACATTTCATCTTTGAATAAATGAATTTCATCTATTAAAACAATCGATTGGCTGACCAATAGGTATGCGCTAGGAATTGAAAACTCCTATCATCAGGGAGTTTTGGCAAGCAAAGGATTCGCGATAAAAAAATGAAATGAAAAATTGTTGCCGTGAGAATCAACTTTTAGGCATAGCGCTCCACAAGGGATTCTGTAATACTCGAATCCGCCATGATCATCAGGCGCTCAACGGTATTTCTGAGCTGACGAATGTTTCCGGTCCAGTCAATATGGGATAATGCCTTGACCGCTTTCTCATCGATAGGAGTAAGGGTTGTGCCATTCTCGACGGCAATCTGTTCCATGAAGTGCTGGATCAGCATCGGGATGTCATCGCGCCGGTCGTTCAAGGACGGAACTTCGATGATGATGACCGAAAGGCGGTGGTACAAGTCTTCTCTGAAGTTTCCGCTGGCGATCTCTTCCTTCAAATTCTTGTTTGTCGCGGCGATAACCCGCGGTGAAACCTTGATTTCCTTCTCTCCTCCAACACGCGTGATGGTGTTTTCCTGCAGGGCTCTCAACACTTTTGCCTGAGCGCTTAGCGACATGTCTCCGATTTCATCTAAGAAAAGCGTGCCGTCTGTAGCTTGCTCGAACTTACCGATCCGCTGTTTGATTGCAGAAGTAAAGGCACCTTTCTCATGGCCGAACAATTCGCTTTCGATCAACTCTGATGGGATGGCCGCGCAATTTACTTCGATGAACGGTGCTTTGCTTCGCTTGCTTTTCTTGTGGACTTGAGATGCGACCAGCTCCTTACCAACCCCATTTGGACCTGTGATCAATACCCGGGCTTCAGTCGCCGCCACTTTATCGATCATATCCTTTACATCATTGATTGCACTCGAGCTGCCGATGATTGGGGAAGGCGATCGCTCACCTGCCTTCTTCTTAAGGACCTTGGCTTCTTTCACCAACACCTTTCTGTCCAAGGCATTTCGGACAGAGACGAGCAGGCGGTTTAAATCTGGCGGCTTAGAGATGTAGTCGTACGCGCCTTTCTTCAATGAGTCCACGGCGGTTTCGATGGTCCCGTGTCCGCTGATCATGATAACGGGAACGTCGGGCTTGCTTGCTTGCATCCTTTCCAAGACTTCTACGCCATCCATTCCGGGCATTTTGATGTCACAGAGCACCACATCAAAGTCGGTTTTTAAGAAGAGCTCCATGCCCTTCTTTCCATCTTCTGCTTCTTCGATGTCGAGCTTTTCATACTCGAGGATCTCTCTCAGGGTAGATCGGATCGGTCGTTCATCGTCTATGATCAATACTCTTGGCATGCGTAGTCGTATTATCTAAAGGTGATCCATTTCAGCAATTCTCTCAGAGATGCCTTCTTGCCATACATCAGGATCCCGGTTCTGTACACTCTAGCGGAAACCCATGCAGCAGCGATGAAGGTAGCGATCAACAGCGCGCATGACAAGTATACTTGCCAGAGATCTGCGCTCGGGATGCCATAAGAGACCCGGATCATCATGATGATCGGCGATGTGAATGGAATGATGCTCAACCAAATCGCCATGGTACTCCCTGGATTTGCGAAAACCTGAAAGGATAAAAAATACGCCAAGAGCAGAGGAAAGGTCACGGGAAGGACGAATTGCTGGGTGTCTGTATCGCTATCTACCGCTGAACCTACGGCTGCCATCAAGGCGCTATACAATAGGTATCCCCCAATAAAATAGAACAAGAAGAGGCCTATCATCAGCGGAAAATTCACCCTTCGGATCTGATTGAAAAGGTTGTCATCCGCGCTTATTTGGGTCAGGCTCAATGCGTTTTCAGCATGCATTTGTTCTTGGATCATTTCGGTAGCAGCTCCTGGCGGTTCTGCCCCTGCAACGTACTTATTGCCTATGATGATGGTCTGTCCAATGCTGACAATGGTGAATGTCAATACAATCCAAATGAGGAACTGGGTTAATCCGACTGCGCCAACGCCTATGATTTTACCCATCATAAGCTGGAAAGGCCTCACGGAGCTAACCATAACTTCAATGATGCGATTCGTTTTTTCTTCAATCACCCCTCGCATCACAGAAACGCTGTAAAGAAAAATGAAGAAGAAGATTAGGATCGAGAAGATCTGGCCAACGATTGCTGGAAGGATGTCTGCGCGCTCTGCATCTTGTCCTGGACCCTGGTATTGAAAAGTGGAGATGGTAACTGGTGCTTTCAGCCTGCGGTAATCTGATTCGGTAAGATTGAACTCCTTCAATTTGCTGATCTCCAAGTATTGTTGAAGCCGTTCTTCGAGTTGCCGCTGTACCCTGAACGAAGGCTGTTTCTTAAAAATCAATTGAGCAGACTTGTTGGCTAGGATCTTCTCGGGTAAATACAAGATGCCGGTATAATCAGACACCTCCAATAAGGCCTCAGCCTTGGCAAGTGAAATGTCCTGAATGTCCAAGGCAATCGTGCTGGTTCCTTCAAGATCGGCAAAGAAGGGATAGCTGTCATCAATCACTAAGATCTTTTGATCCTCACTTTCCTCGAGACTGCTCCAAAAAGCAAAGATGATCACGCCTGCCATGATCAATGGGCCCAGCAAGCTCATAACGATGAAGGAACGCTTTCTGATCCTTGAAAGGTATTCTCTGCGTATGATGAGACCAATATTACGCTGCATCTTGCGCTGGATCAGATGAAGGTTCGGGAGAACTAACCTGGGCGATGAAAACATCGTGCATCGATGGCATCTTTTCTTGAAAGCTCAAGACCTCCACATGATCTGCCATTGCCTTCAACAACAGGCGGCTTCCTTCATCGGTGTGTGATCGTACCAAGGCGTGCAGCTTATCTCCGGTTTCGGTGATCGAGTCGATCTCGAATTGATACCCCATTGCATTCGCAAAGGCGACTTTGCTCCCTTTGAAAATGACTTCGTACAAGTTCTGACGGAATGAGGATCGAACTTCCTGTGTAGCCCCGTATAGAATGTTTTGACCTTTGTGGATCAATGCAATATCATCGCAGAGCTCCTCCACACTGGACATGTTGTGCGTTGAGAAGATGATCGTTTTGCCGCTCTTTTTGAGGCCTAGAATTTCTTGTTTGATTTCCTCCGTGTTGACGGGGTCAAAACCGCTGAATGGCTCGTCCAGTATAAGGATTTCAGGGTCGTGCGCCACGGTGATCACGAATTGAAGTTTTTGCTGCATGCCCTTTGAAAGCTCCTCGACCCGCTTGTTTCTCCAGTCCTGCATATTGAAGCGGTCGAACCAACCATTTAGGTTCGCGATGGCCTTGGCTTTGTCCAGACCTTTGAGCCGGGTGAGGTACATGGCTTGCTCCCAAACGCGCATTTTGCGGTATAGGCCCCGTTCTTCTGGTAAATAACCAAAGTGGCGACGGGTCTCATCGGTGAGGGGTTGACCCTTGAACAGAATTATCCCTGAGTCGGGAGCGGTAATGCGCGTCAGCGTCCGAATGAGCGTGGTCTTTCCTGCGCCGTTAGGACCTAGGAGGCCAAAAATGGAACCTTCCTGAACATCGATGCTCACATCCCTGAGGACGTGGAAATCACCGAAGTGTTTATCGATATGTTGCGCTTGGAGTAGAATGGACATGCAAGCCTTCTTAGCCGCGGCAATTTACGCGAAGCACATCAGTGTGAAAAGAATTCCTTCATTTTTGAGAAGAAGCCTTTTTCGTTTTCTCCTGGTTGAGGAGCGAAATTTTCGGAATTGCGGAGTTTTTCCAGCACTTCCTTTTCTTCTTGATTGACTTTCTGTGGCGTCCAAACGTTCACGTGTACAAGCAAATCACCGTTTCCATAACTGTTGATCGATGGAAGTCCTTTTCCTTTCAAGCGTAGGATTTTACCTGAATGGGTACCTGGTGCAATCTTGATTTTTGCTTTTCCTTCAATCGTAGGAATCTCATAGCTTTCACCGAGGGCAGCATCAGAAAAGTGTATGTATAAGTCGAAGTGAAGGTTCGATCCGTCTCTGGTGAAATGAGCATGCGGAACCTCCTCGATAACCACCAGTAGGTCTCCAGCAGGACCTCCCATGGGGCCATCGTTTCCTTTGCCTCTGACGGAAAGTTGCATTCCTTCTTCCACTCCCGCGGGAATGTCGATTGGGATGACCGTTTCTTTGCGCTCCAGGCCGTCTGGTAAAACCCCTGGCATGGAAGTCTTGACTTGCTTACCGGTTCCTTGACAAGTCGGACAAGGAGTCGCGGTTTGCATCTGACCCAAGAAGGTCTGTGTTACTCGGGTTACTCTTCCGGAACCACCACATGTGCCACAATTGGTGTACTCAACTCCCTCAGCGTGGACGAGCTTGTTAACCTTGATTTTCTTTTCTGCTCCGTTGGCGATGTCTTCTAAGGTCAGTTTCACCCGAACCCTCAGATTGGTGCCCCGTCGCATGCGTGGTTGACCCGCTTGACCACCACCTCCACCAGCACCACCGAAACCGAAGGCGCCACCAAAGATGTCTCCGAAATGTTCGAAGATGTCTTCCATGTTCATGCCTTGACCTCCGAAACCGCCACCGGCGCCCATGCCCGCATGGCCGAAGCGATCGAACTTGGCTCGTTTCTCATCATTGCTGAGGACTTCGTAGGCTTCAGCAGCCTCTTTAAAATTCTCTTCCGCCTGCTTGTCGCCGGGATTTTTGTCCGGATGATACTTGATGGCTGACTTTCGATAGGCCTTCTTGATCTCGTCCTTTGCAGCGCCTTTTGAAACGCCTAATACTTCATAATAATCTCTCTTCGCCATTGCCTTTGTTGTCCTAGGTTCCTACTACCACTTTCGGATGTCTGAGTATCTTTTCGTTCAATGCATATCCGTTCTCCACTACATCGATGATTTTGCCTTTTTCTTTAGCCGAAGGAGCTGGAATCTGCGCAATCGCTTCGTGCACTTCAGGATCGAAATCGAGTCCTTTGGATTCAATTGGCTTCAGGCCTTTGTTTCCGAGCAGCTTGAACAGTTTGCCGTGGAGCAATTCAAAGCCCGCTTTGACGGCATCTATGTCTTCTACTTCTTTGTTGGATTCAATCGCACGTGTAAAATCGTCTAATACAGGCAGGATCTCCTTCATCAGGTCGCCTGTTGCCGTGCCAATCAGTTCAATCCGTTCCTTGGCGGTGCGTCGCCTGAAATTCTCAAATTCGGCGTAGAGGCGCATGAACTTGTCTTTTTCTGAGAGCAATTCTTTTGAGAGTTGTGCCACTTGGTCTACTTCCTCGGCAGCTCCAAACTCCTTTTCTTGGGAGTCCTGTTCATCGCTGTCCTGTGTTGCTTTTTCTTGCATCTCCTCGTCGACGTTGTCATTGGAAGGCTCTTGCGCTGTGCCCTCGACTGTCATTTCTTCATCTTTTTCACTCATCGAGATCTGTTTTTCGGTCGGATTGGAAAGGCGCAAATGTACTGCCAATGCCCGATAAGGGACATAATGTCAGGGAAAGGAAAGGAGGAAGGTTCAGATGGCTGTCAGTCAAAGACCTTTGATGAGCTTGTCGAGCTCCAAATCGAGCTGATTGCCGCGGAGGTTTTTCGCGATAACAACACCATTCGCGTCTATCAAGTAGCTGCTAGGGATAGACCGCACTCCATACGTCTGGGCAGCTTCGTTGCGCCATTTTTTCAGATCACTCACGTGGGAATTCCAAATCAGGCCATCCCTTTGAATGGCCTCTTGCCATGCCTTTGGATTTGCATCCAGCGAAACGCTGAAAATTTCAAAGCCTTTAGCGGTTTTAAATTTCGCCTTGTTGTACTTTTTGTAGACACGAACAACGTTTGGGTTCTCCCTTCTACATGGTCCACACCACGACGCCCAAAAGTCGATGAGTACGACTTGACCCCGGAGCGAAGAAAGTTTGATCATTTTTCCATCTGGACTCGCCATTTCGATTTCGGGTGCCTTGTCGCCTACGCGGATTCCATTGCTCTGCAATGCGCTTGCCGACGAAGAATCGGAGCCAGGGAAGATGAGTAGGAAGCTGAGTAGTGTTGTAAGAAGTATGCGCATGTTACTTTGGTTAGGTATCGCTACGTACAATTTTCGCACCAATCGCATTGAGGCGCTGGTCGATGTTCTGATAACCACGGTCGATTTGTTCGATGTTACTGATCACACTTGTTCCTTCAGCCGAAAGGGCGGCGATCAGAAGGGATACTCCAGCGCGGATATCTGGCGAGGTCATGTGGATTCCCCGCAATCGGTTTTCTCTTCCGTGTCCTATGACGGTGGCTCTGTGTGGGTCGCACAATATGATCTGGGCGCCCATGTCGATCAACTTGTCTACGAAGAACAGGCGGCTCTCAAACATTTTCTGGTGGATCAAAACACTGCCTTTTGCTTGTGTGGCTACGACCAACACAATGCTGAGAAGGTCAGGCGTAAAGCCAGGCCATGGCGCATCGGCGATGGTCATTATAGATCCATCGATGAAGGATTCGATTTCGTAGACCTCTTGCTCAGGAACAAAGAGATCGTCTCCTCGTCGTTCTATTTTGATTCCCAGCTTGCTGAAAACCGACGGAATCATCCCCAAGTGCTCATAACCGACATCTTTGATCAAGATTTCGGATTGCGTCATGGCAGCAAGTCCTATGAAGCTTCCGATTTCGATCATGTCTGGTAAAATACGGTGGTGACAACCTTGCATTTTTTCCACGCCTTCGATGTGAAGGAAGTTGGAGCCGACACCGGTGATCTGAGCCCCCATCGCATTCATCATCTTACAGAGTTGCTGAATGTAAGGCTCACACGCAGCGTTGTAAATGGAAGTTTTTCCTTCTGCCAAAACCGCGGCCATGATGATGTTCGCAGTGCCGGTTACACTTGCCTCATCCAGCAGCATGAATGTGCCTTTGAGCTTGTCGCCTTTTGCTGTGTAGAAGTGTGTTTTAGGATCGTACTTAAAGTGAGCGCCGAGCTTCTCAAAACCGATGAAATGGGTGTCGAGCCTCCTTCTACCGATCTTGTCACCGCCAGGTTTAGGTATAGAACCAGTGCCAAAGCGAGCGAGCAGTGGACCGACGATCATGATGGAGCCACGAAGGCTTGACCCTTTCGTGTGGAACTCAGGGCTGTTTAAGTAGTCCAGGTCCACTTCGTCGGCTTGAAAAATATAATGTCCAGGACCCTTTTTTTGGACTTTGACACCGAGCGATTCAAGGAGATCGATCAGCTTATTGACATCACGGATATCCGGAATGTTCTCTATCTCAACTTTCTGGTCTGTTAAGAGGGTTGCGCAAAGGATTTGAAGCGCCTCGTTCTTGGCGCCTTGAGGAGTGAGGGTTCCTTTGAGCTTGTGCCCTCCTTCAATATGAAATGATCCCATTTGGTCTGCTTACTTTTTCCACTTGCGTTTCTTCCCTACTCCCTTTCCCATGGATTTAACGGGACGCTTTGGATTAGCTGCGAGAATGTCGTTGGTATGTTGGAATTTAAAGTCATCGGCAAGCTTTAGTTCGCCTTTTGACATCTCCTTTAATTGATCGATGATCATCTCTTCATTTACAGAGTCTCTATTGTAGTTCAAATAGCTTCTCTTCATGAGATTGGCAATCATCTGGGTGAGCGCTTGCTTTTCCTCCTCTGTCTCCATGGTCCGAGCGTAAGCGATCAAGTCTTCGATCGACTTGCCGTAATGTCGGTATTTGAAGTCACCTTTTGGATAATCGATCTTCTCTGCCTGGACGTTCTCTTTTGGAGCGGGCACCGGATACGGGGAATCCACGTCCATTTGATACTTGGCTATCACGTGCAGGTCGTCCCACAGTTTTTGTTGAAGTTCGTCGTTCCCCTTGTACGAAGGATTCATGGTGGTCATGACCTCTACGATCGATTTTGCCGCCTTCGTTCTTTCCACTCTGTCCTCAATGCTTAGGGTGTGTTGTACCATCTCTTGAAGGTATCTTCCGTATTCTCCTAAGATCAGGGGTTCTCTTTCTGTATTGTATTTCATCGTCATTGTTTGTTCCTCAATCTATGATCTGCAGTTTGGCAAATTTGAGCAAAAGTTGCTTCTTACCAATGTTTTGAAATTCTACGGTTGCTTTTCTGTTCGGCAGCTCACCTTCTATGCCAACAATTTCACCCTTGCCGAACCTGTCGTGCCGCACCTTTGCGCCGATTACGAGGTCGGCCATATCGGCGTTAGAAACACTGCCGGCGTTCGCTTCAGGTTTCACAAGTTTTCTGCGCTTGACATGATTGGAAAGCGAATATCCAGGTTTGGCCGTCAATTCTCGCTTCTCAATCTTCTGTACTTGTGGCGAGTCGATCAGGGACGCGTCGATCTCTGAAATGAAACGACTGGGTTCATTGTATTGCATGTTCCCATATCGAAACCTAGTGGAGGCGAAAGAGAGAAAGGCTTGTTTTTCTGCTCGGGTCATGGCGACATAGAACAAGCGGCGCTCTTCCTCCAGATCGGCCCGTGAGTTGACCGATAGCTGAGAAGGGAAAAGGTCCTCTTCGAGACCGGCGATGAATACATACGGGAATTCGAGGCCTTTGGCTGCGTGAATGGTCATCATGGATACCTTCGGGGTATCATCGTCTTTGTTGTCGGTGACATCCACATCGGTCAAAAGGGCGACGTCCTCCATGTAGAGACCCAATGCTCTTGGGTTGGTCTGCTCCTTTTCTTCATCGCTCAATTCGATCTCGGTGAATTCTTTCATTCCGGAGAGGAGCTCCTGCACGTTCTCATATCGGCTGACGCCTTCTGGAGTTCGATCACTATAAAATTCTTTAAGGATGCCCGTGGCCGATGCGATGTGTTGACCCACCTCGTAGGCGTCTTTGTCTTTGGAGAGTAATTGAAAGCTATGAATCATGCGGGCAAATTCCATGATCTTGTTTTTCGTTCCAGCATTGATGGCCAGATGGGCTCGTTCAATGTCCATTACGATCTGCATAGGCGCCTTTCCTTCTTCGATAGCGGCGGTTAAGATTTTCATCTCCGTGGTCTTCCCGATACCTCGAGCCGGATAGTTGAGGACTCTTTTAAAGGCCTCTTCGTCATTCGGGTTGATGCAAAGCTTAAAGTAGGCGAGGAGGTCTTTGATTTCTTTCCGTTGATAGAAGCTAAGGCCGCCATAGATCCGGTAATGAATATTCTTCCTTCGAAGGGACTCTTCAATGGCCCTCGATTGGGCATTCGTTCTATACAGTATCGCGAAGGAGTCTTCCGTGACATTATCCCTGTTCTTGACATCGAGGATCTCATTCGAAATGAAGTTGCCCTCTTCTGTTTCGCTTAGGCATTTGATCAGCTTGATGCTTTCCCCTTCGGCGTTGGATGTCCAGACGTCTTTTTTCAATTGCTCTTTATTGTTCGCGATGATTTGGTTGGCAGCGGCCACGATCGTTTTAGTGGATCGATAGTTCTGTTCGAGCTTAAACACCTCAACATCGGGGTAGAGGCTTTTGAATTGAAGGATGTTTTGGATGTTTGCTCCTCGAAAAGCGTAGATGCTCTGTGCGTCATCCCCCACTACGCAAATATTCTCATGTCTCGCCGCCAGCATTTTGAGGATACTGCTCTGCGCGAAGTTTGTATCCTGAAACTCATCCACTAGGATGTACCTGAATTTAGATTGGTATTTGAGTAGGATGTCGTTGTGATTCTTGAGTAATATGTTGGTCTTATACAACAAGTCATCAAAGTCCATTGCGCCCGCTTTAAAGCAGCGTTTTTCATAGATGCCATAAATCTTCCCAAGGAGTGGCTTCTTGGCTTGCACGTCGTCGTTGTATATGACGCTGTCATTTTGATACTCCGCGGCGCTGATCAAACCGTTCTTGGCGGATGATATTCTCCGTTGTACCAACTGAGGCTTGTATACCTTATCGTCTAGGCTGAGTTCCTTGATAATGGAACGGATGAGACTCTTGGAATCATCCGAGTCGTAGATGGTAAAATTGCTCGGGTAGCCAATCTTCTCAGCTTCATAGCGCAGAATCTTGGCGAAGATGGAGTGGAAAGTCCCCATCCATAGGGCTTTTGCATAGCCTTCCCCGACCAATCTACTGATCCGCGCCTTCATTTCGCGCGCTGCCTTATTGGTAAAGGTCAGCGACAAGATGTTAAACGGGTCAACGCCAGACTCGATCAGATGCGCGATACGGTACGTCAGCACTCGGGTTTTGCCAGATCCGGCGCCGGCCAATACCATGACCGGTCCTTCTACATGGGTGGCCGCTTTGCGCTGCACATCATTCAGTTCTTCGAGGTATGACATTGGATGGTTTAAAAATGAAAAATGACGTCCAAAGTTATCGGCACACGAAATGCATACCTCATAAAACCCTGTTCATATTTATCAACACCCCCTTTTCTGATGGTGCTGAAACACCTTTTAAACGTCAAGTTTCCAGAGGTCTGCGCACCTTTTCCGGGAGGGATGAAAAAAAATAATAAGCCCTGTATTGTGTATAAAAAGTAATCGCGTACCTTTGCGCCCCCTTTTTAGTGGGGATTATACTGTCTAAACGTTAGAAAATAGATACTTAGCGAATGCCAACGATAAGTCAATTAGTGAGAAAAGGCCGCCAGAGCCAGAAGAAAACCAGCAAGAGTGCTGCGTTGACTTCTTGTCCACAGCGCCGGGGAGTATGTGTACGTGTGTACACCACTACACCAAAGAAGCCGAACTCAGCGATGCGTAAAGTAGCGCGTGTTAGGTTAACCAATCAGAATGAGGTCAACGCCTACATTCCAGGAGAAGGTCACAACCTTCAGGAGCACTCGATTGTGCTTGTCCGTGGAGGTAGAGTGAAGGACCTTCCGGGTGTTCGTTACCACATCGTTCGCGGTGCGTTGGATACCGCAGGCGTAGAGGGCAGAAAACAAAGACGTTCAAAATACGGCGCTAAGCGTCCTAAGAAATAAAGGCTCGAGATGAGAAAAGGAAGAGCAAAAGACAGGATCATTGTTCCAGACCCGCGCTACAAGAGTGAGTTAGTGTCGAAGTTTGTGAACAATCTGATGCAAGACGGTAAGAAAAGCATCGCTTACAAGATTTTCTACGAAGCGATGGATCGCATGGAAGCGAAAGGTATCGAGGATCCATTAGAGACTTGGAAAAAAGGTCTCGAGAATGTTACCCCTCAAGTAGAAGTACGCAGCCGCCGAGTGGGTGGAGCGACTTTCCAGATTCCACAAGAGATCCGTGCATCACGAAAGGTGAGCCAAGGAATGAAGTGGCTTATTCAGTACTCTGTGAAGCGCAACGGAAAGAGCATGGGTGAGAAGCTTGCCGATGAGTCCATTGCAGCATCGAAAGAAGAAGGTGCCGCTTTCAAGAAAAAAGAAGATACGCATCGTATGGCTGAAGCGAATAAGGCATTCGCTCACTATCGATTCTAATTAAGTATTAGAAAGAAGAAATGGCAAAGAGAGATCTATCATTGACGAGAAACATCGGTATCGCAGCGCACATTGATGCGGGCAAGACGACGACTACTGAGCGTATCTTGTACTACGGAGGTGTTAGCCACAAGATTGGTGAGGTGCACGATGGTGCAGCCACAATGGACTGGATGGAGCAAGAGCAGGAGCGTGGTATTACCATTACCTCTGCGGCAACCACCTTGAATTGGAACTACCGTGATCAATTGTATCACGTAAACATCATTGATACCCCTGGACACGTTGACTTCACCGTTGAGGTGAATCGTTCGCTTCGTGTGCTTGATGGGCTCGTTTTCCTTTTTAGCGCAGTTGATGGTGTTGAGCCTCAGTCTGAGACCAACTGGAGACTTGCCAATAACTACAATGTACCTCGCATAGGATTCGTCAATAAGATGGATCGTCAGGGTGCTGACTTCCTGAATGTATGTAAGCAGGTGAAGGAGATGTTAGGATCTCATGCGCTTCCGCTTCAATTGAACATCGGAGCTGAAGAAGGATTCCAAGGGGTTGTTGATCTTATCAACTTCCGAGGCATCACGTGGAACGAAGAGGACATGGGAATGACCTTCCAAGAGATTGAAATTCCTGCTGATATCGTGGATGAAGCGCGTGAATTGCGAGGTCAATTGCTTGAAGCAGTGGCGGAATTTGACGACAACCTGATGGAGAAGTACTTCGAGGATGAAAACTCCTTGACTGAAAGAGAAATCCTCAGTGCATTGCGCGCAGCTACCATCGCAGGCAAAGTTGTTCCGATGATGTGCGGTTCTGCATTCAAGAATAAAGGCGTTCAGGCTATGCTTGATATGGTTATGGAAATCCTTCCATCACCGTTGGACACAGAATCGGTCATTGGAATTAATCCAAGAACAGAAGCAGAAGAGAGGAGAAAGCCAAGTCCAGACGAACCTTTTGCAGGGCTTGCTTTTAAAATTGCCACGGATCCATTCGTAGGAAGGCTTTGCTTTACCCGTGCCTACTCAGGAATTCTTGAGGCAGGTTCTTACGTGTTGAATACCCGATCTGGAAACAAGGAGCGTATCTCTCGTATTTTTCAAATGCACGCTAACAAGCAGAACCAAATCCCAGAGTTGTACTGTGGTGATATTGGAGCTCTCGTTGGATTCAAAGACATTAAAACAGGCGACACGCTTTGTGCGGAGAAGCATCCTATCGTATTGGAGTCCATGGATTTTCCTGATCCAGTAATTGGAGTTGCGATTGAGCCTAAGACACAAGCTGACATAGATAAATTGGGCATGGCTTTGGCCAAGCTCGCAGAAGAGGATCCAACCTTCAAGGTGCGTACGGATGAAGAGACAGGTCAAACAGTAATCTCTGGTATGGGTGAGCTTCACCTCGAAATCATCGTTGACCGTTTGCGTCGCGAGTTCAAGGTAGAGGCGAATCAAGGAGCCCCGCAAGTAAATTATAAGGAATCTATCCTCGGCACGCAACAGCATCGCGAGGTGTACAAGAAGCAGTCGGGTGGACGTGGTAAGTTTGCGGACATCATTATCCGCATCGAACCGGGTGATGCTGAAACGCCAGGACTTGATTTCTCAAGTGCAGTGAAAGGGGGTAACGTTCCTAAGGAATTTGTCCCTTCTGTAGAGAAAGGCTTCAAAGAGGCAATGAAGAATGGTGTACTCGCGGGTTATCAAGTAGACAACTTAAAGGTTACCCTTCTTGATGGTTCATACCACGCAGTGGATTCGGATCAATTGTCTTTCGAATTGGCCGCTAAGATGGCGTATCGAAATGCAATGCCACAGTGTAATCCAGTCTTGCTCGAGCCAATCATGAAGCTTGAAGTATTGACCCCAGAGGAAAACATGGGAGACGTTGTAGGTGACCTCAACCGCCGCCGAGGCATTGTTGAAGGGATGGGTGATCGCGCCGGTTCTAAGGTCATTAAGGCGAAAGTTCCACTGTCTGAGATGTTTGGTTACGTGACGCAACTCCGTACCATCTCTTCGGGTCGTGCAACTTCTACCATGGAGTTCTCGCACTATCAGGATTGTCCAAAGAGTATTTCCGAAGCAGTCATTGCTGAGGTGAAAGGAAAATTAGAAAAAGCATAATAAGTAAAACGCATGGCGCAACGAATCAGAATAAAGTTGAAGTCCTACGATCACAACTTGGTAGATAAGTCTGCTGAGAAGATCGTGAAGACAGTGAAGACTACTGGAGCTGTCGTATCAGGACCGATTCCTCTGCCCACTCAAAAGCAGATCTATACGGTACTCAGATCACCTCACGTAAACAAGAAGGCACGTGAGCAGTTCCAATTATCAAGCTACAAACGATTGATGGACATCTACAGTAGTTCATCTAAGACAATTGATGCTTTGATGGGGCTTGAGCTTCCTAGTGGTGTCGATGTTGAAATCAAAGTGTAACCGCCACAAAGCTTAAGAGTCATGTTAGGAATAATTGGAAAGAAGGTCGGAATGACCAGCGTGTTCGATGAGAATGGTAAAAACATTCCATGTACAGTGATCGAGGCAGGACCATGTGTGGTTACTCAGATCCGAACGCAAGAGAACGATGGGTACACCGCTACTCAGATTTCTTTTGGTGATGTTTCAGCGAAGCATACAACGAAAGGAGAAGCAGGTCACTTTGCGAAAGCAAACACTGCTCCTAAGGCCAAAGTGGTCGAATTCCGTAATTGGGAAGGAGAGCAGGCCTTGGGTGATGCTATCGGGGTTGAAATCTTTGAAGAAGGCGAATTCGTTGACGTGGTCGGTACCGCAAAAGGTAAAGGCTTCCAGGGTGTTGTTAAGCGCCATGGCTTTGCCGGTGTGGGCGACGCAACGCACGGTCAGCACAACAGACTTCGTGCACCAGGTTCTATCGGTGCTTGTTCTACTCCGTCTCGTGTATTCAAAGGAATGCGAATGGCAGGACGTATGGGTGGACAGCGCGTTAAGATGATCAACCTTCAGGTGGTCAAAGTGCTTACAGAAAAGAATGTGGTATTGGTTAAAGGAGCTGTTCCTGGAACCAAGGGTTCATATGTCATAATTGAGAAATAATGGAATTAGCTGTACTCAACACACAAGGAAAGGAGACCGGTAAGAAGGTCATGTTGGACAAGGACGTGTTTGGCATCGAACCAAATGAGCATTCCATCTACCTAGACGTGAAGCAGTACTTGGCGAATCAACGTCAAGGAACGCACAAGTCTAAGGAGCGAGCTGAGGTAGCGTACTCTACTCGTAAAATCAAACGACAAAAAGGCACCGGTACTGCACGTGCGGGTAGCATCAAGAGTCCAATCTTCGTAGGAGGAGGCCGAGCATTCGGTCCAGAGCCTAGGGATTATGGATTCAAATTGAATAAGAAAGTAAAGCGTTTGGCGCGTAAGTCAGCCCTTTCCATCAAAGCCAAAGGCGAAGGTGTGAAGGTGTTGGAAGATTTCACCATGGCAGCTCCAAAGACAAAGGAGTTTGTTGAAATCATCAAGAACCTGGAGCTATCTGGAAAGAAAGCTTTGGTTGTGACTTCAGAGGCGAACGCAAACCTCGTATTGAGTTCAAGAAACGTAGGCAAGACCAAGGTCGTCCTAGCGAGCAACTTGAATACTTACGATATCATGAATGCTAACGTATTGGTCGTGTGTGAAAGTGCACTCGAAGCGATCAATGAAGTTTTAAAGAAATAAGACATGAGCGTACTAGTAAAACCTCTGATCACGGAGAAGATGACCGAGTTGAGCGAGAAGCGCAACCAATACGGTTTCATCGTGAACAGGAAGGCCAATAAAGTGGAGATCCGCAAGGCAATCGAAGGTCAGTACAATGTGACTGTCACTTCTGTTAACACCATGATCTACGCGGGTAAGAGCAAGAAAAGATTTACCAAGTCTGCCATTTTGGATGGACGTACTAATCACTTCAAGAAGGCTGTTGTAACAGTAGCTGACGGTGATGTTATTGATTTCTACGCTAACATTTAAGAAGAGGAGAGATGGCAGTAAGAAAATTCAAACCGATGACACCGGGAACACGACACAAAGTCGGAAGTTCCTTCGATACGGTGACTACCGACACTCCTGAGAAGAGCCTGATCGCTCCATTGAAGAAGTCTGGAGGTCGAAACAATACCGGTAAGATGACCATGCGTAACCGAGGAGGTGGGCACAAGCGTCGTTACCGAGTAATCGACTTCAAGCGTGATAAGCAGGAAATGAAAGCTACGGTTCAAACCGTAGAGTACGATCCAAACCGAAATGCGCGTATCGCATTGGTTGAGTACACGGATGGAGAAAAGCGTTACATCATTGCCCCAACGGGTATCCAGGTAGGGCAAGAGGTTATCAGCGGTGATGGCGCGGGTCCAGAGATTGGAAACGCACTTTACTTAAAGGACATTCCATTGGGTACGATCGTTCACAACATTGAATTGAATCCACGTCAAGGCGGAAAGCTTGCGCGCAGCGCAGGAACCTATGCTCAACTTACAGCGAAAGAAGGTAAGTACGGAGTTTTGAAGATGCCAAGCGGTGAGGTTCGTATGATATTATTGAACTGCATGGCGACCATCGGTACGGTTTCCAATTCGGATCACTCGCTAGAGCGCAGTGGTAAGGCTGGGCGTAGCAGATGGTTGGGACGTCGTCCTCGCGTTCGTGGTGTGGCCATGAACCCTGTCGATCACCCAATGGGTGGTGGTGAAGGTCGTTCATCAGGAGGACACCCACGTTCACGGAAGGGACTTCCAGCTAAGGGGTACAAGACCCGTTCTAAGACGAAGTCGTCAAACAAGTTCATCGTAGAGAAAAGAAAGAAATAAGTAAGGCATGAGTAGATCTCTAAAAAAACCGCCATTTGTTCACTACAAGCTTCAAAAGCGAGTGGATGAAGCTCAGACTTCAGGGAAGAAGAGCGTGATCAAGACATGGAGCCGCGCCTCCATCATCACCCCTGATTTCGTTGGGTTGACGATCGCAGTTCACAACGGGAATAAGTTCATTCCTGTATTTGTAACAGAGAACATGGTAGGACACAAATTGGGCGAATTCGCTCCAACCAGAAACTTCCGTGGTCATGCTGGAAATAAGAAAGGCAAAAAGTAATTGATAAGTCATGGGTAGTCGAAAGTCAAATATGGCCAGCAAGATTCGCGAAGAGCGAAAGGCGCAATACATAGCGCGATTGAATAACTGTCCTACTTCTCCTCGTAAGATGAGATTAGTAGCAGACCTCGTTCGCGGTATGGATGTGACAAAGGCCGCAGCTGTACTCCAATTCACCAAGAAACACGCAGCCCGTGATCTTGATAAGTTGCTCCGTTCAGCAATCTCGAACTTCGAACAGAAGTCGGGGGAGCGTTACGAGGAGGCGAATCTTTTCATTAAAGAGATTCAAGTGGACAGCGGTCGCATGCTGAAGCGTATTCAACCTGCTCCACAGGGTCGTGCGTACCGAGTACGAAAGCGCTCTAACCACGTCACCATGATTCTCGCTCCTGCAAGTCAGGAAATGAGTTCAAGACTGAGCGAATCCATCAACGAAACAAAAGAAACTGAAGCTTAATGGGACAGAAAACAAATCCGATCGGCAATAGACTTGGCTTCATCCGAGGCTGGGATTCACAGTGGTACGGCGGCAAGAAGTTCGAAGAGAAGCTGGTAGAAGACTACAAGGTCCGTGAGTATATCTACGCTCGATTGAAAAACGCTAGTGTTTCACACATCGTGATCGCCCGAACATTGAAGCTCGTTACCGTTACGATCAATACAGCACGTCCAGGTATTATCATCGGAAAAGGTGGTCAGGAGGTTGATAAATTGAAGGAGGAGTTGAAGAAGCTTACTCAGAAGGAAGTGCAAATCAACATTTACGAGATCAAGCGTCCTGAGTTGGATGCGAAATTGGTAGCTGATTCTATCGCTCGTCAGATTGAGGGACGTATCTCCTTCCGACGTGCGGCTAAGATGTCGGTAGCTTCAACCATGCGAATGGGAGCTGAAGGTATCAAAATCATGATCAGCGGTCGTCTAAACGGCGCTGAGATGGCTCGAACAGAACAATACAAAGACGGACGAACTCCGTTGCACACTTTCCGCGCTGACATTGATTATGCTTTGTCAGAAGCGCAGACCACTTACGGACGTATAGGAATTAAAGTTTGGATCTGTAAAGGTGAAGTATATGGTCGTAGAGACCTTTCTACCACTGTTGGTTCCGGAACGCCGAACAAAGGCGGCGGCGGTGGCGGCGGCGGTGGCGGCGGTGGAAAGCCAAATGGACCTCGCGGCGGTGGCGGCGGCGGCGGAAGAAGAAAGTCGAACGGATAAAAGAGAATTGAGAGATGTTAT
>JABMOM010000017.1 GCA_013204105.1 Flavobacteriales bacterium | reverse complement strand
GTTTTCTCCTCCAGTATTATAATGTTCCACTACTTCCTGTATGGATGATAGACCGCCATCGTGCATATAAGGAGCGGTGAGACTAGCATTTCTGAGGCTTGGGACTTTGAAGCGAGCCAAATCGACACTGTCCAGCGTCAAGCGGTAACGGCCAACGTCAGGATATTTGGCATAAAGGCCATTGTTCTCAAAGGCATTGTTGGTGAAATTAAAGCCCGCGTGGCAAGAGCTGCAAGAAGTCTTGTCGCTGAAAAAAAGTTCCATCCCCTTGCGCGCTGTCGGGCTCAGAGTAGCGTCTCCATCCTGGTGCTTATCATAGTCACTTGACCCGCTGATCAGCGTACGCTCAAACGTGGACAGCGCACGGGTGATGACGTAGGCATCCGGATCTCGCTCAAACGCTGCTTGACTCATGTTCACATAGTTTGAATCTTCTAACAATCGCTCAGCAATTTGAAGGATGTCAAAGTCGAACTCCGCGTGTTCTTGTATGGGCACTAAGATTTGCATCTCTAAAGTTGGAACGCCGCCTTCTCGCGTGAAGTATGGAAGGTAGGCCACATTGGCCAATGACGGAGAGTTGCGTTCTCCAAGCTTGTTTTCTACACCTGGACTCACCGCCAAATCATCCGCAAAAGCAAGAGAGGGCTGATGACAGCTCGCACAGCTGATTGAATGGTCGCGTGAAAGGACTGGATCAAAGAACAATCGCTTACCGAGTTTCCATTTTTCCAGCGTGAAAGAATTTTCTTCCGGAAACGGTATCTCCGGAAATCCATTCGGGGCCTCGGTTAAGGACGCCATCAGTTGGGCCTCCGTCGGCGTATGTATGATCTCTGGGTCTTTCTCACACGAAAGCAGGCAAACGGCCAATGGTATGATTCCAAGCCAACGCATGCAAGGATTACTGTACGACTACCTTCTGCACTTGTCGCAAACCGTCTCGATTATCAGTGAACTGAACCACGTAGATACCGGGTAGAAATCCGTTCAATGATAGACGCTGATCTGCACCTAGTTGGCGCTTGGCGATCAAAGCTCCGGCTACGTTATAAACGTCAAACGTGCCGCTAAGAGATGCCGATTTAGATGCGAATTGAATCGTGCCGTTCACGGCAGGATTAGGATAGACTGAGAATAGATCACCTGAAGGGAGGGCAGTAATTCCAGCTGGAATCTCCGGCACTGAATCATTGGTGTCTCCAATCACTTGCAATTCACTCGTAAATACGTGGTCACGGAAATTTTGAAGGACGGTAATGGAGCTTCCTGTCGCTCCGTGGCTGATCAATCCGTTGTCGGTATTCACACCGGCCAATGCTTGTGCATAGTCAGCAAACAACTCGATGGTCACGTTGCCGTTGGATGGACCCGCAGAGAGGTCTACAGAGGTTTCAAAATAATTTCCGTCACCCAATGCATGCACTTCAAATACTTGATTCAAGCTCGCTGCGCCCATTCCTGCCATGGCCACAAAACGATATCCAGCCGTCCAACCCCAATGCATAGAAGGGCTTTGGTGGTAGAGCGGATGGCTGCTTGGCCAAGTCGAAGGATCTAAGTGGTTGTGGTCGGAGTCAACACCAATTGAGAAGGCGATGGATTCAACTGAATCAATGTTCTCGGAGCCTAGAAATGCGTTGGTTGAACCGGCTGCATCCACCAGGATCCACAGACTGTCAAACGTGGTCACGCTTCCACCATCGTGGGTCACGGAAACTTCAGAGATGTAGTACTCCATGCGGTCGAGGTCAAAGCTTCGACCATCTGGAGTTTCGGATGCTGTATTGAAGGCGAAGCTTTCGCCGGCAAGCACGTGATTGATCTTAAGAAGTACGTTGTTTTGGGCAATTACTTGAGCATTGAATGCCAAGCAAACCACTGCAGCAAGGAGACTAAATCTCTTCATTTCGAGTACTTATTGAACGATGATTTGTTTATGAACTACGCTTGAGCGGTGGTTGTCCAAAAGCGAAAATAGGTAAATACCGGGCTTGATATTAAGGGTCAAAGTTCCTGACTGTTCCTGAATTTCGCCGGCTTGATAGACCACTTTTCCTGCAACGTCGGTCACTGTGATTGAAACCGGTGAAGAGACATCGTGGCGATAGGTAAAGCTTCCGTTGGAAGGGTTTGGCCAGACGTTAAGGCTGATGTTCGGCTTCGAAAAGGCAGAAATACCAACCGTCGTATCTGGAACCCAATCGATGCGATTCACGCTGGATGCATCATAGTCTACATACCAGATCTTGCCATCGGGTCCGAGCTTGATGCCCATAATCCCCTCGGCTTCTGTTTGAAGACGTGTCAGCTCCACAGCGGGCATGGTAGAGATGTCGTAGATAATGACTTCGCCAGTCGCGTAGTCGCTTACCAACAAGCGGTCCTCGATGATTTCTATGCCCGTTGGGGTGTCTAGATTTTCATCAACGACCACTTCCCAGTCGTATCCCTGCACCTTGGCGTACTGCGCTAAGGTCTCAAAAGGACCAAATGATGGAGCGCCACCTACCGTACCGGAGGTAGCGTCGAGGCGAATGATGCGGCCAGCTCCTTGATCCACAACGTAGACCCAGTCGGTTTCTTTGTCATAGATGAGATGACTGGGAACCTTGTTTAATGGATCGGGGGTGATTAATACTTCTTGAAAACGTAGTATTTCACCATCGTCGTGATCGGTGTTTCCAGGTCCGTGGTCTGACACGAAATCGTAGCGTACGATGTCTCGGTTGTATCCATCCACCACCCAAAATGCATTTCCAGATTCACTGGCGATGCCTTGGCACTCTGGACTAGCATGAAGCATGTCTAAGTGGCTCCCGTTCCCACCTGAATTTTGTGCGTAGATCGCAGGATCGCTCGACCAAAGGGCAGGACCCGTGAAAGGGGTTCCGCCATTATGGTTGGCGTCGTAAACGCCAGGGGATGTAGCGAAGTTTGTGTTTTCACTGAACGCGATGCCCGTAGACAAGGACATGAAATGCCAAGCGTTTCCGTCGCGGCGCCACCAAGTAGTTTGAGAAGTTTCTCCGGGGTTGGTAATTGTCACTGTGCTGCTCCCTGTGCTTTCTACATCCTTGTTGAGAACCCAAAGTTCGTTCTTGGTCAATGTGGGATGGAAGTCGAGATCTGTTGGGATGTTGATTTGATCTGAATTGTTTGCAATCTCCACTACCAAAGGCAGGTTGACCAAATAGCTGTCGATCAGGTTTGGAATGGGAGGGCCTATCGTAACCGTAGTTTCTACTTCGTCATCCGCTGGATTGGCATCAGGGTTTGACCCGTTGAGATTTGTATACCATATGGCAACATCATACTCACCATTCGCGGCAGGTGTCCACGCAGTTGGGTGGGTGATGTGCTCATTTGTGTTGTTTGGGATGGATAGACCAGAAACGATTTGCGATTGCGTAGCCCCATTGTCAATGCTGTAATGCATTTCTAAGCTGGTAATCGTCTCTGCGCCGCCGTTGTAGACTTCTGCCTCTATGTCAATGTCTCCCTGCGCCTGATAAGGTGCGATGTGTGCATGCAGCATCGTCAGGTCATACGCGGGAGGCTCCTCCGCATTAAAATCAAAGGTGTGTGCAGCTCCTGAGCCTTCAAAATGCTCTGTCAAGTAGCCATTCACATGCACGTAAAATTCGAATCCGCCATCGCCCCAATCGTCGATGTACTCGATTTTGTGTGCTTCCCCGTCAGTGAGACATACTGTGTCAGAAAAATACGTTTGAAAATTGCCGTATCCGCCTGGTGTCTGATTCTGTTGTCCTGCTCCGTCGCATCCAACGGCGGTGTGACCACCCCATAGTATCGTACCATTTCCACAAATACTGTCCTGCGCTAGGAGCTCCCAATAACCTTCGTAGCCGTAAAAGTCAGTGTGAATCTCAACTTGGACCTCCACTTGGCCGGACAGACATTGCGATGATGCGTTAAACGATAAAAGAGCAGCGAAGAAAAATAATGCAGTATAAATTTTCATGTGTGAAATTTTGATAGTGAATCCGCTAAGAAATGGAGGCGAAAGAGAGCGAAAATAAGAAATGGCAAGGATTTCAATCAATGGCAAGGATTTCAATCAGTCGTGAATCAAGGACTCCTAATTTGGAAAAGCTGGGCCAAGGTTACCTATACGGACGACCATAAAGCAAGTAAAGTAAGGATGAAGACCAAATTCTAAGTGAAGTGATGGCAGGTCATACTCGCTTTTTATACATTTGAGCCCTTTGAAAGCGGTGCGTGTAGGAAATCTAGCATTTTTGTGGAGAGCCCCGTGCACTCATTGAGGTTGAAAAATATTGTAATGTTAACCCGTGAATGCGTTTGACATTATATGTTTACGGCCGCTAAACATTTAGGAACCATACAGAGAAAAGCAAATCCAAATCCAAATTAGTGAATATGAAACGTACCCTTTTATCTCTCGCGATGACTGTAGCGCTGATCTTCTCAGGTCTGACAGTTTCGTTTGCTCAGGATAGCACTGCAGAAGCATCCGATACTTCTATGTCGGAAGAGGTTGACTCCGCTGCAACAGAAGCAGCTCCTGTTGAGGAAGAAGCAGCGCCCATGGAAATGGAAGCTGAGGAAGAAGAGACCGCAGCTGAGAAAAGCTTGCACCAGGTCATCAAGCAAAAGTTCATCGAAGGTGGACCAGAGTTCATGTCCTTCGTATTGATCTGTTTGATCTTGGGACTTGCCCTATCCATTGAGCGTATCCTTTACCTGAACATGGCGACAACCAACAACCAAAAGCTTTTGGACGAGGTTGACAGCGCTCTTCAAAGTGGTGGAGTTGAGGCGGCCAAGGAGGTTTGCCGCAATACACGCGGACCAGTAGCCAGCATTTTTTACCAAGGACTCGATCGTGCAGATCATGGTATCGAAATGGTAGAAAAGTCAGTCGTATCCTATGGAAGCGTTCAAATGGGCCTCCTCGAAAAAGGACTTTCATGGATTTCATTGTTCATCGCACTCGCTCCGATGCTTGGGTTCTTCGGAACGGTAATCGGTATGATTTCGGCGTTCGATGCAATTGCAGCAGCAAACAATATTTCTCCTGGTATCGTTGCAGGTGGTATCGGTGTGGCTTTGATCACTACCGTTTCTGGACTGTTGGTAGCGATGGTGCTCCAGATCTTCTACAACTACATTGTAGCGAAGGTTGACGGCATCGTTAACGAAATGGAAAATGCGTCGATCTCATTGGTCGACATGCTTATCAAGCACAACATGACTAAATAATTCGGACCATGTTTGAAAGAATCAATTCGATCATCATGTTCGTGATCATCGCGATCGGAGTTCTTCTGATGGTGATGACCATGTCCTCAGGACTTACTCCTGAACAGAGCGATTGCGTCGACTGCGGCGCAGTTGGAAGCTTCATAGGACTCAGCTACATCCTGCTTATAGCGGCCATCATTGCCGCCGTTGGTGGCGCCGTGATGCAAGTAGTGTTGAACCCTGGCCAGATCAGAGGTGCCCTTATCGGCCTCGGAGGGATGGCGGTGGTGCTGATCATCAGCTACATTATGGCTGACGGTACAGTAGAGCCCTATTATCAAGCAGGCGTTACAGAAACAGCTTCCAAGTTGAGCGGAATGGGATTGTACGCCTTTTACGTGCTGTTCATACTCGCAGTATTGTCGGTGGCATATTCGTCCGTATCAAGACTGCTTAAGTAATCATTATGGCCAGGAAGAAAAGAGAACTTCAGGAGATCAACGCAGGCTCGATGGCTGACATCGCCTTCCTGCTGCTGGTATTCTTCCTTGTGACCACTACCATGGATACAAGCTGGGGTTTGGCGCGTAAGCTGCCACCACCCCTTTTGGAGAACCAGCCTGACCCGCCTCCCATTAAAGACAGGAATGTATTCGTCGTGCTTGCCAACGCCAATGACCAACTATTGGTCGAAGGAGAGTTGCTCGAGATCGGGGAATTACGTGCAGCCGCCAAGGATTTCATCGCGAATCCGCAGCGCAAAGAGAACTTGCCGGAATTTAGGACAGAGGACATCCCTCTTCTCGGAATGACGCAAGTCTCCAAGCAGGTGATCTCTCTTCAAAACGACAATGGAACGTCTTACGATCTTTATATACAAGTACAGAACGAATTAGCAGCGGCCTATACAGAGCTCAGAAATGAGTTGGCCTCACGCGAGTTTGGCATGTCCTACCTGAAGATTGAAGAAATGGCCAAGTCCCAGCAAGGTGGCGAGAAGTTTAAAGCGATGATGGACGCGATTCGAGACGTCTATCCACAAAGAATCTCTGAAGCAGAACCTAAAGACATAGGAGGATAATGTCAAAGTTTAAAAAAGACGACAGCAAAGGCACACCCGCGGTAAGTACGGCTTCATTGCCGGATATCGTTTTCATGCTCTTGTTCTTCTTCATGGTGACCACGGTAATGCGTGAAGTTGACCTGAAGATCAAACTCGATCAACCGGAAGCAACGGAGATCGATAAGCTTGAGGACAAAGCACTGGTGGATTACATTTACATCGGAGAGCCATTCAATACCGACTTGTACGGTACGGTTCCGAAGATTCAACTCGACGACGATTTTGCAACCGTTGAGGACATTCAAGACTACATCATCGCACGCCGTTCTGAGCGTCCAGAAGCCGTTCAAGGTAAGATCACGGTCTCATTGAAGGTCGATCAAGACACGAAAATGGGTGTGGTGACAGATGTGAAACAAGAATTGAGAAAGGTGCAAGCCTTGAAGATCAATTATTCAACGCGAGAGCGATTGGATTGATAGCGGTTCACGGATTTCAAATGGATTTGAAAGGCCTCTCGTTATGAGAGGCCTTTTTTTGTGTTATACCTCAAGCTGCGATCGCTTTCGAACTACCCACATACCTGCTATCAACACCGCAGCACTGAACAGAGCGACCATCCATTGACCTTCGTTGGCGCCTAGTGTCTCTACTTCTGGACTCAACGCTTCAACGCCAATAAAGTAGGCGATCAACACGGCTACACCATTGTTAATGAGGTGGCCAACCATGGGTAAGAGCAGGGAGCCAGACCAATGTGCAGCATAGCCGAACACAGCGCCGAGTAACAATCGGGGGAAAAACCCGAGAAACTGCATGTGGAAAAAGGAAAACAGGAAGGCCGTTAACCAAATCGCAACGTGTTCGTTCTTGATCATTCTGAACACAAGGGGCTGAAGCGTGCCACGAAAAAGCATCTCCTCAGCAATGGCGGGGACCAAAGCGATGAGGAAGAGATTCTGCACCAAATGCCAAGGCGTTTCCATCACCAAGAAGACCTTGAGCAGGTGCTCCACGTCCTGCTCACGCGCTTCTATCCAGCCTTGGAGGTCGCTGAGCAGCCCTGGAAGTTCAAGCCCTGCATTCCATTCAGCCAAAAAATTGATCATCGGAAGTGAGGCTACCATGGCAGCACCGAAAACCAATAGCATGCGCAAGTTCGTGGAACGGATACCGATGGAATAGGAGGGTTGATCGAGGAGGGTTCGGTAAAGGACATAAGGAACTACGAATAAACCCAAGGCTTGTGCGAGTTGCATCACCTTGAGGCTATACGCCTCCAGGCCAAATGGCTCGGTCACGCGACCGATGTTTGCTAGGAAGCTTACATCTACTCCTCCCAAGGCAAGAGCAACGGTAAATGCACCCGCAAGCGCGCTCATCGCGACAATGCCAACAAGAATGAGAAAGGCCAATTGGGCCAATGGAGGGGCAGACTTTAGGGCTTCACGCATGTTCAGGCGATTTGGTTGTAAATTTGCGCTCTCAAAAATGGTGAAGATAGGTGACATAGAAGTGGGTGAATTCCCTTTGCTGCTCGCTCCAATGGAGGATGTGAGCGACCCGCCCTTTCGTGTATTGTGCAAGCGTCACGGTGCAGATGTCATGTATACCGAATTCATCAGTTCTGAAGGATTGATTCGGGATGCCGCGAAGAGCGTGCAGAAATTAGACATCTACGAGGAAGAACGCCCCGTGGGCATCCAGATTTTCGGAGGCGACGAAGAACCCATGCGGGAATCGGCACGCATCGTGGAGCAAACCAATCCAGATATCCTCGACATCAACTTTGGATGTCCTGTGAAGAAGGTGGTCTGCAAGGATGCAGGAGCCGGTATCTTGAGAGACATTCCTAAGATGATTCGACTGACCAAGGCCATTGTTGAGTCGACCAGCTTGCCAGTCACGGTAAAGACCAGATTGGGGTGGGACGACAGCTCAAAACATATCGTCGAGGTGGCCGAACGCTTGCAAGATGTGGGCATCAAGGCCTTGTCAATTCATGGCCGAACCCGTGTGCAGATGTACAAAGGAGAGGCGGATTGGACGCTGATCGGAGCGGTGAAGAACAATCCGCGCATCCATATTCCGATCTTCGGAAATGGCGACGTCAGCACTCCCGAAAGGGCCATTGAAATGCGCGATCGTTACGGTGTGGACGGGGTGATGATCGGTCGTGCTGCAATCGGCTATCCCTGGATCTTCGATGAGATCAAGCACTTTATGAAAACCGGGGAACACCTCGCCGGCCCTACCATCGAACAACGCGCGGCAGTGGCGAAAGAACACCTCGAGCGTTCGATCAAGTGGAAAGGAGAGACATTGGGCGTGCTCGAAATGCGACGTCACTACGCGAATTATTTCAAAGGCATTGCCCATTTCAAGGAGACCCGAATGCAGCTAGTGACGGAGAAAGAACCCGCGATTCTGTTCGAGGTTTTAGACGGCATTCGAGCGGACCATGCTTTCGCTACTACTGGGTATTGAATCCGGTGCCGTCCTCACCAGTAGGATGGTTGGTGAAGGCACAAATTATCATTTTCTAGTTTCAAGCAGTAACAGCTGTTGTGGCTGTAGTAAACTAGGTTTGGATTTGTTTATCTCGAGAAATTCAAGTTCTTTTTCAGATTTGGCTGTGGGCTGGTTGGTGAGGGTTGTAGATGTGCTGGGATATTTACGCGTTTCTTTTGCACTATTTTCGTATCGTGACGCAAAGGAGAATTTTTTCAATGTTGTTGCTCGTGCTTTTCAGCACGTTCATTTTGCACGCAATGATTCCCCATGTCCATCACGTGCATGATGTCGTAACGCATAGTTCAGACCATCATCATCACGAGGGAGTTGAACACAAGCATTTTGATGAAAAAGATTCGTCTCGAGAATCTGAAAGGGAAGGGCTGCTTGACTTTAGTTTAGAGCATCATACACATCCAAGTTTCAATTCGGATTACATCACAGAAGTAATTGGCACTGTGAAAAAAAAGGAAGCCGGCAAAACAGTCGTCCAACCTTTATCGATTTTCTCGCAGAAAGAGACGAATTATACTTCGAACAAGAAAAAAGCACCACCTCGATTTAGGAATTTCAAGCCTGAAAAGCCCTTTCTTCTTAGTAGTTCCCTCAAGGCGCCTCCAATTTTAGGATAGTCAATTTCTGGCGGTAGATCCGTCATTGAATTCAGGTCATCTAGCGCCTAATTCAATTTTTTGATTCATTCTAAAATCATTTTACATGTTAAAAACAAATGCGCTCGCACTTTGCGTATGCTTGTTTTCGTTGGCGGTCAATGCTCAAAACAGCGAAATATCGAGGATACTTGAGGAAGTAGAACAAAACAACAACGAATTAAAAGCTTTTGCTTCTAGAATGGAGGGTAAACAGCTTGAATTGAAAACAACCAACAATTTGAGTAATCCGCAAGTTGATGCTTATTATTTGCCTCTAGGAAATCATAGCTCGGGCGATTACACAGAGTTTCAGATCAGTCAATCCTTCGAATTCCCCACAGTATACTCCGCACGTAAAAATCTTATTGAAGAACAGTTCAAGGGTTTAGAACTGACTTATGCGTCCAAAAAGCAAGAGGTGCTTCTAACGGCTAAAAAGTATTGTGTGGAGCTGATCAGCCTCAACAAAATATTGGGAATTGAGCAGGCTCGAATTCAGCAAGCTAAACAAGTTTTCGACCAGGTTAGTAGGCTTTATGAGAGCGATCAAGTCGGTATTTTAACGATTAATAAGGCGAAAATTGCTTGGCTGCAAGAGCAATTCAGTGTTCAAAAAATTGAATTGCAACGGCAGAGTCTATTGGCGGGACTTAAAAATATTAACGGAGGAAATCCCATCAGTATGACTTCTGTTGATTTGGCTGATAGCTACCGTTTGGCAGACTTTGACAGCCTATGGCATGATAAGTTAAATGCAGATCCACATTTAATTTCATTGCAACAAAAGGAGGCCATTGCCCTTCAAGAATCGAAGCTTAGCAAGAATAAAACGCTGCCAAACCTCAACGCCGGATTTAATCGACAGGGTTTTGCAGGAGAGTATTATTCAGGGATTTATGGAGGGATATCTATTCCACTTTTTGGGAACAGGAATAAGGTTAAGTCTGCTGAAGCTACTTTCCAATTTCAAGAATCCTATTCTAATGTTCTCGCTTTGCAAGCGAAGGCAGAATTTGAAAAGCTGTACAATGAGTACACCTTGCTTCTAGAACGGTTTGAAGAGTATGATCAAACACTCAAGGGGCTGAACAGCGAGGCACTTTTGTTAGGCGCATACGAGCTAGGTGCAATCTCCTTTATGGAGTTTTATGTAGAGCTTCAGTTTTATCGCCAAGCTCTAGATTCCATGGTAGATATGGAAAAACAACTTAATCTGTTAAAAGCGGATTTACTTAAACATCAATTGTAAAATTTAAAAGACAAAATCATGAAAATTTCAAATATTATCATCGCCTTT
>JABMOM010000016.1 GCA_013204105.1 Flavobacteriales bacterium | reverse complement strand
TCTCTCCTCCATGGGTTGACGCATTACTTCGAGCACAGTCCGTTTGAATTCTGGAAGCTCGTCGAGGAAGAGGACCCCATTGTGGGCCAGTGAGATTTCTCCGGGTTGCGGAAAACCACCGCCGCCAACAAGTGCGACGTCGGAAATAGTGTGATGGGGGGATCGAAAGGGACGCGCGGTAATCAAACCCGTGCCTTCGTTCGTTTTTCCAGCCACCGAATGAATCTTGGTAGTTTCGAGCGCTTCGTTGAGGTTCATCGATGGCAGGATGGTCGGTAGTCGTTTGGCGAGCATGGTCTTGCCGGCTCCTGGCGGTCCGATGAGGATAACGTTGTGCCCACCAGAGGCGGCAATTTCGAGGGCGCGTTTAATGTTTTCTTGGCCTTTCACGTCGCTGAAATCGACTTCAAATGCGTCAATCGCATTGTTGAAGGCAGCACGGGTGTCGAAAACGGTAGGTTCAATCATTTGATGGCCGTCGAAGTGTGCAATTACCTCCGAAATATTGGAAGCTCCGAGGATGTGAAGGTCGCTGACAATCGCCGCCTCCATCGCATTCTGTTTGGGAAGAATGATGCCTTTGAACTGTTCTTTTCGAGCTTGGATGGCAATGGGTAGGATGCCTTTTACCGGGCGAAGCTCACCGTCAAGTGCGAGTTCTCCCATGATGACATACTCGCCAACACGGTCCGAGGCGATTTGTCCAGAAGCGGCCAAGATTCCCATGGCAATCGTCAAGTCATAGGCCGAACCTTCCTTGCGAATATTCGCGGGCGCCATATTAATCGTGATCTTTTTCCCTGGAATTTTATATCCGGTATTTGAAAGTGCCGCATCTATGCGCTGTTGACTTTCCTTCACCGCGCTATCCGGCAAACCCACCAATGACCAGGTGATTCCTTTGTCAATGTTCACCTCTATGGTAATGGTGGTCGCATCTACTCCCTGGACGGCGCTGCCATACGTTTTAATGAGCATTTCAATTGTGGTTTTTGAAAGGCTCAAATATGTCAGAAGTAACGCCTAGGTTGCATGCAGAAACTGCAAGCTGATATTGTAAGAATTGCAATTGTCAGTGACGGGCGCGTAAATACATACCGAAACGCGTGCGTCCAATGGAAGGGAGCTCTTGAAAGGAGGGAAATCTAGCTCAATCGGCTGCGGATGATGGGTCTGCCTTGGCCTCGAATGCATTCAGTCCACAATCAAGGAAAGCCTTGTATTCCTCCACATCAGGCGTGTACCCAACGGGTGGTGTTAGCAGCTCTTCATTTGGACTCATCAGCGCGTAATAGGGCTGGCTGTTGTTCTTAAACGTCTCGCTCTGAAGCGTAGCCCATTTGTTTCCTACTGTTTTGATCTTTTTCTTTCGACCATCTTCTGTTGTGTATTCAAATTGCTCTCCGACAGGGAGTTCTTTGCGGTCGTCCACGTAAAGACTGATCAAAACAAAGTCGTTGTTGAGGCGCTCGTATATCTCTGGTTTGACCCAAACATTTTCCTCCATACGCCGACAATTCACGCAAGCCCAGCCGGTGAAGTCGATCATGATTGGCTTGTTATTGGCTTTTGCGTATGCCAGACCCGCTTCGTAATCTTTGAAGCAGTTGATATCGAGTGGACAGTTCGAATCCTTCTCATAAACGGAATAGAACAGGGGTGGTGGGAATCCACTCAACAATTGCAGGTTCGCATACTTCGTATTTGTGAGTCCAGGAATCAGGTACAACACAAATGCAATGACCACCGCAGCAAGGCCTTTTCTGCCAATTCCGATGTTTTCATTCGGATTGTCGTGCGGGAACTTGATCAAACCAAGCAAGTACAAGGCGAGGCCCGTTCCGATGATGACCCATAGCCCAAAGAATATCTCGCGCTTAAGCAATCCCCAGTGTTCCACAAGGTCTGCATTGGAAAGGAATTTTACGGCAAGTGCCAGTTCTACAAAGCCAAGAACAACCTTGACCGTGTTGAGCCAAGAACCAGAACGAGGCAAAGAGTTTAACCATCCTGGGAACGCTGCGAATAGACCGAATGGAAGGGCCAAGGCCAAACCAAATCCTCCCATCCCAACGGTCAATTGCATGGCGCCGCCGCTAGAAGTAAGCGATCCAGCAAGCAGGGAGCCCAGGATCGGGCCGGTGCAGCTGAAGGATACGATCGCCAATGTCAAGGCCATAAAGAAGATACCCAACAAGCCTCCGATACTGGAGGCGGAATCAACCTTGTTGGCAACACCACTTGGAAGCGTCAGTTCAAAGTAGCCAAAGAAAGAAATCGCAAATACGACGAAGATTACAAAGAACGAGACGTTGAGCCAGACATTCGTGGAAATGGTGTTCAGGATCTCAGGATTGAGGCTGTCTAAGAAGTGAAATGGAAGTGACAGGATCACATAAATCAGAAAGATCGAAAGCCCATAGAGGAAGGCGTTCATCAATCCTTTCGTTCTGTTCTCGCTCCCTTTGGTGAAGAAGCTAACGGTCAAGGGAATCATGGGAAATACGCAAGGCGTAAGCAGCGCCACTAACCCACCAAGGAACCCAAGCAAGAAAATGGAAAGGAATCCTTTCTTTTCAGTGCCAGTGCTTCCTTCTTCCCCACAGTTGTTTTTTGGATGATCTAAATCAATCGAGCTGATCTTCAATGAGGTCAGTTTATCGACCGTTGTCGTCTCTGATCTTGCCGATTCTTCGGCGGTAACGATCTGACCCAAAGAGGGGTCATAGATGAATGTGGCGGATTCGGGCGGTAGGCAACGCTGTTCGTCACAGGTCATGAAATAGACTTCTCCTTCTATCTCTTGGTCTCCAGTGACCACGATGTCTTGTTCGATGACCATCTTGTGAGAGAAGTAATTCAGATCCATCATGAAGTTCGGATCGTACTCAGAGATGAGTTCGCCTAGCTCCCTGACTTCTCCAGCAATCTCATAGCTCCCTGAAAGCAAGTTAAACTCCGTTGCGATTGGGCCATCTTCATTCGGGAGGTCTTTGGAGTAGACGTGCCAATGGTCATCGATCGTCGCGGTTGCAATGATGGTAACGGTGCCATTTTCGTTTGTCCTCGATGTGAATTCCCATGATACTGGTTCAAAAATCTCATCACTATCTCCAGAACTGTCGCGCGTTTCCATAGGCGCCATTTCAACATCTGGGTCTTCTCCATTCACCTGGGCAACCTCAGCGACAGGAACAATCTCATTGGTCTGCGCGGCAGCATTCTTAGCTGTACCCCCACCGCTGGGCTTGATAGCTGCCTCAACGTCAAAACGAAAGTCGATGTACTCAGGGGGGAGGCATTTTGAATCGTCGCACGTCATGTAGGTCAATTCACCAGTAACGGTAGCCATTGGTGCGGTGAGTTTCACCCGCTGACGAAGTGTGACTTTTTTATCGAACCAAGAAAGTTCCATGTCAAAGTTCGGATCGTACTCTTTGTGAGGTTTAGGCTCCTCAATTCCACCCACTAATTCCGCCCCTTCAACATCGTCGAATACAATCTCTGTTGGGATGGGGCCGTCATTCTCTAGCTTGGTCGCGTAAACGTGCCATCCATCTTCGATGGCTGCTGTGAAGTTCAGAATCGCATGCTCATCGCCGTCTAAAACGTAGTCAAATGTCCACTTAACGGGGTTGTAAATCTGACCGAAACCTTGAAGGGCTGTGAGCAGTAAAGTGAAAAACAGTATGGACCTAAGCTTCATTTGCTTGAATTTGTAAGCGCACAAAAATAATGAAAGGCCGCGGTTGACGGATGTAAGGAACGGCTCAGTTTGGATTCTTAACGACGTCAAGGTAACCAGTTCCTTACAAGAATTGACCCGATAGGCAAAGGAAAAAAGGCGAGACCACGCCTTTGGGTCACCGCCTTTTCAACCTACTACCTATGGCTTTTAATATGTTTAGATATTCATTTCTCTGTCACCAGCAAGGCGATAGGCGAAGCGCGTTTTGAGATAGTACATGACCGGCACGATCACCAGCGTTAGAAACGTGGCGAATGAAAGACCGAAAATCACGGTCCAACTCATCGGCCCCCAGAACATAACGTTATCTCCACCGACGTAAATCTTTGGATCGTATTCTGTCAGTAAAGAGATAAAATCGATGTTGAGTCCGATGGCCAATGGAATCAATCCTAGTACCGTAGTAATTGCTGTGAGAAGTACAGGACGAAGTCGCGTCTTTCCACCTTCCACCATGCACTCAATCAGCACTGGAATGGGCAGTTTGGTGTTCTCAGCAAGGCCTAGGTCTTCGCGTTTTCGGTCGATGATCAGCTTGGTATAGTCGATCAATACAATTGCATTGTTCACTACGATACCCGCAAGAGAGATGATGCCGATCATCGTCATGATGATCACGAAATCCATTTGGAAGATTACTAGGCCTAAGAAAACGCCTATCAAACTAAGGACCACGGACCCCACAATGATGAAAGGAGTAAGGGCGGAGTTGAATTGAGCCACCAAGATCAAGAAAATCAAAAAGACCGCGATCATCAATGCAGTGCTCAGAAAGGCCATCTCCTTGGCTTGATCCTCTTGCTGGCCGGTGAACTTTAACGTAACATCTTCCGGCATTTCATATCCATCCAACGCGTCTTTGATCTCTTCCACGACTTCGTTTGGATTGGCATTTTCTAGCACATTCGAAGAAATGGTAATGAGACGCGTTTGATCTTTTCTCTTCACGGCACTAAAGGTTGTCGAATTCTCAGCGGTTGCCACTGAGGAGATCGGTACCTGCTGGATCTTACCATTCGTTTGGTCGCGGAAGGTGATGAGCTGATTCATCATCGCGTCTTCATCGTATCGGTATTTATCCTGCAATCGGATCATGATCGGATAGTCGTCCTCGCCCGACTTGAAGCTGTTCACTTCAAGGCCAAACAATGAGTTCCGAAGCGTTTGGCCAATTTGCGCCGTCGATAGGTTGTATCGCCGCGCCTTTGCTCGGTCTATGATAATGGGCATCTCAGGCTTTCCAAGTTCGACGTCCAATTTCAATTCTTCGATTCCTCGGATGTTCTTGTCTTCGATGAACTCCTTGACCTCCTGTGCTTCAGCGAGTAGAAGTTCATAGTCATCTCCTGAGACCTCGATGTTGATGGGTTTCGCTTGTGGTGGTCCAGCAGGATCCTTGTCGACCGTAATCTGAACACCAGGAACTCCAGCTAACAATGAGCGGATGTCCTCCATAACGACCGCTGTACTGGTACCTTTTCGATGTTGGAATTGCACGAAAGAAACGGTGATACGAGCTTTGTGCGGAGTGGCAGCCATCGAGGGCCCTTCATTCGGATCACTCGTGCCGGCGCCTACTTGTGCTATGATAGACTCAATCAAGTAGTTGTACTTGTATGTTAATCCTTGGTCTTCTTCCGTAACCTCGAATCGTTTGGCGTATTCAATGATGTCTGTCTCGATTTGCTTGGTGATATCATTTATCTCCTCAATGTCGGTGCCGATGGGCGCTTCAATAAATACGTTCACATAGTTCGGCATGTTGGATGGGAAGAAAACGATCTTGGGCATGAATGCGCCCAAAAGACCGAACGAAACAAAGAGCATGACAAAGGTTCCGATGAAATAGGCAATCGGGTTTTTTCGCCGAAATACGTGTCGCAACGTGCGTTCGTACAAGGCTTCCATCCAGGGAAGTAATTTGCCTTGGAAGTACTTGGTGCCTGGGGTAAGAATGAACTTGGTCGTCATGACCAATACGCCAGCGATGATAACCAGGTTACCCAGCCAAACCACTGCAAAGGAGAGGGCGATGCCGATGGTGATGAACAGCATTCCCAAAGAAACCGCTCTGCGCGGATTCATTTCTTTTTCTTCCAACTTCATGTACATGGAGGTCAATACCGGATTGATCACTAAGGCCACGAACAATGACGATCCTAGCACGATCATCAACGTTGTAGGAAGGTAAAACATGAACTCACCCATCAGCCCTGGCCATACCATGAGCGGAGTGAAGGCGGCAAGGGTCGTCGCTGTGGAGGCAATGATGGGCCAAGCGACCTCGCCTACGCCATATTTTGCAGCGTCAGTAGCATCCATGCCTTCATCCATCAGGCGGTAAATGTTTTCCACGACGACGATGCCGTTGTCTACCAACATTCCAAGCGCCAGAACAAGGGAAAAGAGGACCATCATGTTGAGGGTCACGCCCATGATGCTGAGCACAAAGAATGCGATGAACATGGAGAGCGGAATCGCTGTTCCAACGAACAAAGCGTTGCGCAAGCCAAGGAAGAAAAGCAATACGGTGATCACGAGGATCATTCCGAAAATGATGCTGTTTTCTAGCTCGTTTACTTGTGTTCGGGTTTGCTTGGACATGTCACCTGTAATGGTCACATCTAGATTCTCTGGAAACACTTCTTTCCTCGCTTTAACCAATATGTCTTGGATCTGGTCAGAAGCGTTGATCAAGTTCTCACCAGCGCGCTTCTTCACGTCAACCATCACCACCGTAGCAGAGCTTTCACGTGCATAACTTTCAGGCTCCTCGTATTCAAAGACTACATCGGCGATATCTCTCAGGTAAACGATGTTTCCTTTTTCGCGCTTTACGATTACGTTGCCGAGTTCGTCTGCGCTTTTAATATCTCCCACCACTCGTACGGTTCGGCGCATGTCATTTTGAAGAATGCTTCCAGCGGAGATCGTTAAGTTCTCAGAACTGATCGCACTTGAAATGTCGTTGAAGTTGATCTCATTCGCTTGCATTTGGAAGAGGTCTACGTTCACTTTCATTTCCTTTTCCTGAACCCCACGAATGTCTACCTCGGTGATTTCAGGAAGTTTTTCAATCCTTTCTTCGAGGTATTCTGCATACTCATTCAACTGTTCTACCGAGAAATCACCGCTCAGGTTGATGTTCATGATCGGACTCAGTTCGGAGATGTTCAACTCGAATACGTTAGGATCAGCCGGCAGGTCTCGAGGGAATTCAGGATCTCCCATGGCGATATCGACCTTGTCTTTCACCTTGCTGAGGGCTTCCTCAGGTGTTACGCTGAAGTCAAATTCAACGAAGATGGTCGAATACCCCTCTACCGACGTAGAGGTCATCTTATCGATTCCCGAAATGGCTCCAATCTCTTTTTCAAGTGGACGAGTGACGAACTTTTCAATGTCTACGGGAGAGTTCCCAGGGTAAGGCGTTCCTACGTAAATCTGCGGTACGACGACCTCCGGAAAGGCTTCACGGGGCATGTTGATATAGGAAATCAATCCTGCGATCACCATGATGATGAGCACCACGATCACCGTCATCCGATTCTGAATACTCGCTGTACTCAGCCCGAATTGGCGCATGTGTTTATTCTTTTTTTGTTCCATTTGGCTCTTGTCTTATTGATTGATCTATCGGATCACGTTTACTGAATCTCCATCCTTGATCGAACGGGCACCTTTGTCAATCATCACCGCACCTGCAGAGAGCCCAGTGAGCACTACTACCTCATCATCGTAGGACATGCCCGTGGTGACTTCGGTCTTTTTCGCGGCTCCATTTTCCAACAGATACACGAATGATTCGCCGGAAGGAGTCATTTGAATCAAGGATGTTGGAATGACCAAAGCGTTGTCGTTGACGTAGTCTCGGATGTTGAGTTCTCCGAGTAGGTTTGGCTTCAGCGTCCCCTTCTTATTCTCCAACTCAAGGCGCACCTTGAATGTGCGGTTGTCGGGATTTATAAACTCTCCCATTCTTGAGATGGTCGTGCCATGCATTTCATCAATGCTGGGAAATAAAACCTTTACCGAATCACCCGCTTTGATCTTACCTAAGTAGCGCTCGGTCACATCGGATTTGATATACACCTTGTCTAGATTCACAAGGCGCAGGGCAGGTATCTGTGGAGCGGCCATTTCGCCTTCCTTAATGTTGACCTCGTCGATCACCCCATTGAAAGGAGCGGTGATGACGTACATGTCATTCTGCGCCATCAAGGTCTCTAAGTTTTGCTTGAGCGATTCATAGTTGTTCTTGGCTTCTAGGTATTGAATCTCAGATCCTACTTTTTGTTCCCATAGCTTTTCCTGCTTCTTGAATACGGTCTCCACTAAGGTGAGCCGCGACTGCAGTTCTTGCATTTGTTGGGTGATGATGCTGTTGTCCAAGGTCAATAACTTTTGACCCTTGGTGACCTTTTTTCCTTCTTGAATCCAGATGGCTGTGACCCTTCCAGCAGCCTCAGGATAAAGCAGTGCGTTCTGGTCCGTTTCAACAGATCCTTGAACGGTGAAGAAATGCTCGAAGCGCGATGGCTGTACTTCGACGGTCGTCACGTTGGTTACGCGCAACAGTTTATTGGTATCCAAAGCGTCGATTTTCGATTCCAGTGCATTGAGCTCATCAGTGAGTTCCGTGCGCATTGATTTGAGAGAATCCCGCTCAGTCTTGAGTTTGTCAAGATCTTCTGAGCTAGATGGCTGCGAGCAAGCCGACAGCACTAATGCTAGGGCGAACAATTGAATCAAGGGTCTCATCGTAGTTGTGTATCGTTGGTTTTTTGTTTTCATGTTACTGGATTCCTAGTGCTTTATTCAAAGCGAGTTTGGCATTGAATACCTCCTGGGCGGTGCTGATGTAAGTCGCCAAGGTCTGTAGGTATTGTGATTCTGATTGGGTGTACTCAAGGCTTGAAACAACTCCTTCTTCGTACTTTTTCTCTGTGCTGATTTTAATGCGCTCAGCCAACTTTAGGTTTTCATCCACAAGCTGGAGGTTCTCAGATGCGCTCATGTAATCTCGTCGGGCATTCATGGCTTGCAATTGCAGGTTTTGCATCACCATTTGCTTTTGACTTTGCGTCTTTTCCAATTCCAATTTCGCCTGCTTGGTTTGGTAGTAGCGCATTCCAGAACTAAAAATCGGCACGTTCAGCTGAAGCCCGAGAATGGTTGTCGGATAGAAATCATTGCTGAACAATTTCCCAAAGTCCTGTCCAAATCCATTCTGGCTATGAGTGAAGAATCCGGCTACCTGTGGGTAGTATTTGGCGCGTTGATTTGCCAAGGAGAGCTTTGACAACTCTTCCCCTTGATCTACGGTCCGAAAATCGATGTGCCGTTCTAAGGCGAATTGTGGATCCAATGCTACTTCTTCAGTTGGATCTCCAAGGAGTGCCTCGAAGCTGTCGGCGAGTTCGATCTCTTGGTCAACCGGAACGCCCATCTGAAATTTCAGCAAGCTCATAAGGTTGTCCTTCTGTCGAGTCGCCATGTCAATCTGGTACGTCAGGTTGGATTGAGCTAGCTTCATCTGATCCGCGTCTTGCTGTTCCATGAAACCTACTTCAGCCATGGCTTTGGCGTCGTTTGCGCTTTTCTCCATGTTCGCCATGTTCTTTTCAAGCGACTCCAAGGATTCGTTGAGTGCAATCACCGCAAAATAGAGTTGCGACACTTGCTCACGAACTTCGATTTGAGTTCTTTCCCTCCCCAGTAAGGTGTAGTTGAGGTATGCTTTTGACGCACGCAGTCCGACGAAGTACGAACCGTCGAAGATGAGCTGAGATGCGGTTAGCCCCGCGCTGGTTGAATACGGCAATCCGAATTGAAGCGGAACGAGAATGTCTGCCGGCGCGGAGGGTTCAAAAACATTAGCAGGAGCCACTTGCGTGGGGATGTCGGCGAAATAGTTCAGCGACGCTTCACCAGAAACTTGTGGCAAACCGATCGCGGTAGTTTCCTTGACCTTGGCGCGTGAGATCTCGACGTCTATGTCGGCTTGCTTGACGAGCTCATTGTTCTTGAGAGCGGAACTTATCGCCTCGTCAAGGGTATAGCTCGACTGGGCCAAACTGCTGAACGCTAAGGCGCCCAACAGCAGGAGCATCAGTTGGTTTTTCATGGTTATAATTCGATGTTTTCTTGTTTGACTTTGGCTTTTAAATACTTCAATCCCGCTTCACTGGCGATGCCCCTTATGTGGTAGCGCATCAGCTCCATGTGAATGGTTTTGAAGTTATATCTGTCGGGAGGGAAGACCTCACCATCTGTGCACATGTCCATCTTGGCAGAATACATCCTCGAAATGATGTAGGGATCGAGGTTCTCCCGATAAAGCCCTTGCTCAATTCCTTTTTCGATGTTTTGTTGAATGCAATCCGCGATGAAGACCGTCCTGAATTCCTCGAATACCACCCAGGCTTCTGGATGGTACTTCTGCATGTCATAGTTAATGGAAGGGTGAACCTGTCCAAACTTCTGACTGACATCCTTGCTCAATTCAAAAAGCATGTCGATCGCATTCTCAAAGGTTTGGCACATCTGGTTGGCAAGCAGCATTTCGTGCTCTACGATCTGCTGCATTACCTTGATCACGAGATCGTTCTTGTCGGAGACATAGAGATAGAGTGTCTTTTTGGAAACCCCGAGCTGACGTGCAATGTCATCCATCGTCATGCTCTTGATTCCATTGCGCATGAACAGCTGCGCTGTCTTACCCAATAATTCCAAGCAACGTTCTTCCATAGTGTCTTCTTTCATTCGGGGGGCGAATGTAAATACAATTGCAATGTCGGAAACAAAAAGCGAATAAAATGTTTCCAATGTGTTGAGTGGTTCCCATCTTGGATGACTGGTTGGGGATTTGAGGCATCGTTGCCTGGTTCACTACTTCAAACAATTCATGTAGAGGATCGTTCATTCGCGCATTGTTTGTTCTTTTGCACCTCTGTAAAACAGCACGCTAGATGGACATTAAGCAAATTGTAGCCGCCGAACCAACGGGCCAGTCTTTGGAGGTCAGAGCTTGGGTAAGGACATTCAGAAGCAATCGTTTCATCGCCTTGAACGATGGGTCGACCTCTCAGAACCTACAAGTGGTGGTGGATTTCGAACGCGAGAGCGAAGCCTTGCTTCGGCGCATCACCACCGGAGCATGCTTGCGCATCAAGGGAGATTTGGTGGAATCCCAAGGCAAAGGGCAAAAGGTGGAGCTGATGGCCACAGAGATCGAAGTGCTAGGAGATGCGGATGCCGAGGAGTACCCATTACAACCAAAGAAGCACTCGATGGAGTTCCTTCGTGAAAACGCTCATTTACGCCCACGTACTCAGACCTTTGGAGCCGTCTTTCGTTTACGCCACGGGTTGCAATTCGCGATACACAAGTATTTCAACGACAATGGATTTTTCATGGTACACACGCCGATCATCACAGGGTCGGATGCGGAAGGTGCCGGCGAAATGTTCCGTGTTTCCACGTTAGACCCGAAAACTCCGCCCTTGAATGACAAAGGCGAATTGAATTGGAAAGAAGACTTCTTCGGCAAGGAAACCAACTTGACCGTTTCTGGTCAATTGGAAGCCGAGCTCTTTGCATTAGGGCTTGGAAAGGTGTACACCTTTGGACCCACCTTTCGTGCGGAGAACTCCAATACCACCCGTCACCTCGCCGAATTCTGGATGATCGAACCGGAAGTGGCGTTCAACGATTTGTTTGACAACATGGAATTGGCGGAAGATTGTTTGAAATACGTTATTCGATACGTGATGGAGCACTGCAAGGACGACCTGCAACTGCTCCACGATCGTCAGCAAGAAGAGGAGAAGAGCTTGCCGCAAGATAAGAGAGCCATGCCACTCCTAGAGAAATTGGCGTTTGCGACCGACAATGAATTCGTGCGATGTAGCTATACCGAAGCCATTGATATCCTCCGAAACTCTAAGCCCAATAAAAAGAAGAAATTCAAATACCTCATCGATGAGTGGGGGGCGGACCTTCAAAGCGAGCATGAGCGATTCCTGGTTGAAAAGCATTTTGGTAAGCCAGTAATCTTGTACGACTATCCGGCGAACATCAAAGCATTTTACATGCGTCTGAACGAGGATGGCAAGACCGTACGCGCCATGGATATTCTCTTTCCTGGTATTGGTGAGATCGTTGGAGGGTCTCAGCGAGAAGAACGTTTCGACGTTCTCAAACAAAAGATCGCGGAATTCGGCATCGACGAAGAATCCTTATGGTGGTATCTCCAGACCCGAAAGTTTGGAACGTGCGTGCACAGCGGATTTGGATTGGGTTTTGAACGGTTGATGAATTTCATTACAGGGATGACGAATATCCGAGATGTGATCCCGTTTCCGAGGTCACCGAAAAATGCAGAGTTCTAACGGTTTCTTTTTCTCAAATTTGAAGGGTAATAGTTTCGATCATTCATATTGATGGATGATCGGTTCGACCCTTGCGCCCCTGAGTCATGGCACTGAAACAATCCTTACAACAGAAACTCCTCCAAAAGCTGAGTCCGCAGCAGATTCAGCTGATGAAGATGCTCCAGCTCCCCACCATCGCGTTGGAAGCACGGATCAAGGAAGAGATTGAATCTAATCCGGCGTTAGAAGAGGGAAAGGAAGACAAGGATGAAGACTACGATGATCCTCAAGAGGATGACTATGGAGATGAGATCAGCGATGCGGAGAAGGAATTCGACTTCAGCGATTACATGGACGATGATGCCACACCAGAGTATCGCTATCAGGCCAACAATTATTCCTCCGATGATGAGGAAAGGACCATCCCTATAGGAATAACCACCACTTTTCATGAACGGCTGCTAGATCAGTTGCATCTAAGATCTATGAGCGAGCATGAGTACCTCATCTGCGAGCACCTCATAGGCAGCTTGGATGATAGCGGTTACCTGCGGCGGGAGCTCATTGCCGTGGTGGATGATCTGGCTTTTTCACAGGGCATTATGACCAGTGAGGAGGAGGTAGAACGGTTGCTGACGACTTGCGTGCATGACCTTGAGCCAGCAGGGGTAGGCGCCAGGGATCTGCAGGAATGTCTGTTGGTGCAAATGCGGAGGCAGGAACCGACGGTTACCGTGAAGACGGCACTTGTGATTCTCGAGCATAACTATACCGCCTTTGTCAAGAAGCACTACGACAAGATCACGCACAAACTAGAGATCAGCGATGACGACTTGCGTGAGGCGATCGATGAGATCACACATCTCAATCCAAAGCCCGGCGGATCATTGAATGAATCGTCCAGACCGGTAGAACAGGTAATTCCCGACTTCACCTTGGTGCACGAAGGGGATAAGATCCAAGTACTGCTCAATGGACGCAACGCACCTGAACTTCGCCTGTCGAGGAAGTACTCAGACATGCTGGAAGAATTCTCGCAAATCAAGGGTCAGCCCAACAAGGCTCAGAAGGAAGCAATGATGTTTGTCAAGCAGAAACTAGATAGTGCCAAGTGGTTTGTAGATGCCATCAAGCAGCGCCAAAACACGTTGATTCGGACCATGGAGGCGATTGTCATGTATCAGAAAGCCTATTTCGAAACCGGCGATGAAACCAAGTTAAAGCCGATGATCCTCAAGGATATCGCCGAGATTGTCCGCATGGATATCAGCACCATAAGTCGCGTTTCCAACAGTAAATATGTCCAGTCTTCCTATGGCACACAGGCACTGAAGTACTTTTTCTCCGAATCTCTGACCAATGACGAGGGAGAAGAAGTGAGTACACGAGAAGTCAAAAAGATCTTGGAAGAGTTGCTTGGCGTCGAGGATAAGCGTAAGCCGTTAACCGATGAGCGTCTGGCCAAAGAATTAAAGGCAAAAGGGTATAATATCGCACGGCGGACGGTCGCGAAATATCGTGAACAATTGGACATTCCGGTGGCCCGACTGCGCAAGGAACTATGAGGAAAGCAGCCCTTATTACTTCGTATGTTTTTCATCCGATCTTTTTACCGACGGCAGGATTGATGTTCGTATTCAGTTTGAATACCTACATCGCACAGACTACGCCTTTGCCCAAACAATTTTTTGTAATCGTTTGGATATTCATCAATACGGTCGTTATTCCCTTGCTCTTTACCCTTTTCTTGAGATGGAGGAACCTGGTTGACTCGATCCAATTGCATTCGAGAAAGGATAGATTGGTGCCTTTCGCTTTTGCGATGATCTTGTACTTCATGAATTATTACCTCATGCGGGATGTGCCATTACCGGAGATTTTATACTCGATTTTTTTCGGCAGTAGCTTGGCCGTCTTAGCGGCATTTGCTTTCACCTTCTTTACCAAGATCAGCATACATATGATCGGAATGGGAGGCTTGACAGCTGCGCTTTATGGAATAGGTCAAACCTACGACCTTCCAATTGTCGGATTGATCATGCTGAGCATCATCGTCAGCGGCTTGGTAGGTAGCGCTCGCTACATTCTGGAGTCGCACGATTTGCGACAAATCTATCTCGGATGGGGAACGGGATTCTTGGCAGTGTACCTGCCGTTGATCCTCAATTGGGGTTGATTCCTAAAGCTTTTGAATTTCCAGGAACTGCACACCCCACTCCAGCGGGTGGATGTCGTTGCGTGTGAATATGATCATACCCATGTTCAGGTAGAAATGCGCGAAGATGAATTGATCAAGTTGCAGGCTATACTGGGGGCCGATATCACCCATTTGACGGTCGATGTTCAGGACCATTTTCTCCCTAAACAGCTCTCGAATATCCACATTTCCCGTTTCGACGGTAACGGTGCTGGCTCCCAAATCAACGGTAATCACGCAGGGTTCCACCGTCGAGGTTTCGATTTTCTCCCCTTTTTTATTGAGGTTCACCTTGGACGCCTGAAAGCGATGAACGCTGTCTTGAGCACTCAACGTCAACATGCACAGGGAAAGAATGAAGCTTGCTAAAACTTTCATGGCCAATTTAGTCTAGGCACTCAAAGATAGCTACTTCCCCCTGACGCTCAGCGGATGGCAGGCGATTTGAGCTTGGTTCGTTCGTAGAAGATGGTCGCTAAAAAGAGATAACTCAACAAGTACATCGAGTCTTCGGCAGGGATGCTGAAGATGCGTAAACCCATATTTTCCAAGTCGTTATACCAGACAATGGGCTCATCAGTAAAAGCTCCAGTGAGCCATCCGTTCATCAATAGGAAGGGCACCAGTGCGACGAAATAGCCTGCGTAGAAGCGGCCCATCCATCGAAAGCGAAAAACAAAAAACTGAAGCGACATAAGGATCGCGGTCAGAAAGAAGCAAGCGCTGGTGTAGAGCCTCGGATAGAAATAGACACCTAGGAACAAGGTGCACAGCAAGACGAAAAAGGTGATCATTTGGTGATGATCATACAAGGGGTCCTTTTTGATGAAGTGGTTGAGGACCTCATAAATGAACAAACATGCGAAAGGCACGGTCAGAAAGAAATTGTATTCTTCTAAAGGGAGTCTGCCTATATAGATTCCGAGGAGATAGCGCTCGTTGAAACCCCAAACTCCCAAGGCGGTGAAGAGTTCATCCCAAGCCAGGTAAATAGCCCCAGCCACAGCAATTCCGGTCAAGATAGCACGCCAATTACGGAGGAAGCGAATCCTTCGCTCATAGCTTTGAGCTAGTGGGTATGCCACCGTAAGCAAATTGATCAGAAGGTAGTGGTAGTGGTCTGGGATCATCGGGAACGCATGGCCTCTTTAAAGTATTTCACCGGTACGAGGAGCATGCCAAAACATTCGCCCTCTTCTTTGCCTAAATGCTTATGGTGCACCTTATGGGCTTTTCTGATGGCTCTAAAATAGAGGTTATCTGTTCGCCTGAACCAAGGAAGGCGTTGATGAATGAACACGTCATGGACTAAAAAGTAGGCGAGTCCATAAAGGGCGATGCCTAAGCCCACCCAAACACGCCAGTCATTTCCACCCATCATCCCCGTCATAATGAACAACCAACTAGGAATGGCGAAAATCAAAAAGAAGACGTCATTCTTTTCGAAGTAGCCCGGTTTGTGCTGGTGATGGTCACGGTGGAAATACCAGCCCAGGCCGTGCATCACATATTTATGCATCGACCAGGCCATGAACTCCATGAAGAAGAACGTAGCAGCAACGATGGAAAATTGGATGAAAAAGGTCATGGTATTAGATTGACGACTCCGAAGAAAATCAACTCGGTGGCATAAACAGCGGTAGCTATGGTTGTGTTCAAACGAAGCTTTCCATATTGCCAAAGGAGCGAGAGCAATAATGCACTTCCAAACCACCCCATGTAATTCATCAAAGGGGGTACTCCTCCTTCCCAACTCCAAAGATCAAAGCGGATGGCGACCGGTTCAATCAAATAGTCCAGCACCACCATTAAACCGGCGGCCACCAAGGCTTGAGCCCAAGGAGTCATGGCAAACTTTTTAGCCATCGCATTGGCGCCGTAGAGGAGGATCAGCCAGTTCACCCCGATGATCAGTGGCGTAGACCATAGCTTGATCCCCAAGACCTCCCCATAGGAATATGTGCCAAAAGGGAAGCCCGTGTGGACACCCATTACTTCAATCAGAAAACCCAAGCCCATCGTTAGCCAAAGGATCCAAGCACGTTGCCAATCCACATGGTTGAATAGGACAATGGCCAAGGTGAGCAAGAGATTGATCGGCGTCAATTGGAGAAATTGATCCGGATCGCCTAGCAGGATACCACCTATCCCTACTCCATGAAAGATGATCAGTACCGCAATCGATATGTTTTGTCTGCTTTTCATCCCAATCAATGCATCAACTCAGCGGTGATTTTTCCTGAAAGCAAAGCTAAAGGTATGCCACCTCCAGGATGCACGCTACCACCGCAGAAATACATTCCCTCTATCCTTCGACTGAAATTCGGGTGCCTCAAGAATGCGGCGAATTGGTCGTTGGAACTATTGCCGTAGAGCGCACCTTGATAGCTCAGGGTGTCGGCTGCTATTCCGCTGGGATCCCAAATCTTCTCTTCAATGATCAAGGGACCGATGTCTTTCCCCAAACGTTCAGAAAGTTTTTGAATCACGGTTTTCCTCACGCGCTGCGTAATGTTTTTCCAGTCCTGGCCATCGTCACTCGGAGCATTGACCATCACGAACCAATTTTCTTTTCCCGCGGGGGCGTCATTCGGTTCTAGTTTCGAGGATACGTTCACGTAAATCGTAGGGTCTTCGCTGATGTCCTTTCTATCGAACAGTGCGCCGAACTCTTCTTTGTAATCCTTGCCAAAGAAGATGTTGTGCAAGCCCGTCTCTTCAAACGAGCCGTTTATTCCCCAATAGAAAACCAAGGCAGACGAGGATCGCTCTTGGCTGAGGATGCGCTCTGGCGCTTTTTGGTCGGGCATCAACTTGCGATAGGTGTGGAATACATCCATATTGCTCACCACCCTGTCCGTAGCTATATGCTGACCTCTAACCATGATTCCTTTTACGTGCCCCCCTTTCACGACGATGCGTTCCACTTTTTGTCCGAAGTGAAATTGCACCCCCATGTCGGTAGCTAATCGGTGCAGCGATCGAGGGATTTCGGACATTCCACCTTTCGGAAAAAAGGTCCCAAATCCGTGTTCTAGCCATGGAATAACGTTCAATATACCTGGTGCCTTGTAGGGGTTTGAGCCGTTATAGGTTGCAAATCGATCAAAGAGTTGAACCAAGTGGGGTTCGCCAATTCGGATCGTATTGGCTCGGTGCATAGAATGGAAGAGGTCATACTTTCTGATCTGAGATAGGGCCCGCAGCGTATCCGAACTCAGCCAAGTCGAAGCCTTGTGGAGTGAGCGTTCAAGAAAGATGCGCGCGGAACGATCATAGATGTTCTTGACATGATCAAAGTACTCGAGCAAATCTGTCGCTGGAAATCGAAAGATCCGCTCTGCATCGCTTGCAAATTTCGTTGGATCCGATGATGCGTAGATCTGCTTGCCATCCTGCCAGAAATATCGGCAGGCCTCTGCTGATCGTACATAGTTGAAGTATTCTTTCGGGTCACGACCTGCAATGGTGAAGAGTTCATCCACAAAGTGGGGCATCGTGAAAAGGGATGGACCGCCATCAAAACGAAAGGCTCCCAATTCGAAGGAATGCAGCTTTCCACCTGGAGTGTCGTTGGCTTCGAATACCGAAACGTCCATACCCTTCGCTCTTAAGCGTATTGCAGTGCCTAACGCGGCAATGCCAGATCCTATGATGGCTACGTGCATGGGTGGACTTGTAGAACGGTTTGTTCAAACATACGCTTACCTTGAATTGTTCTTCCCTCGTGCATCCGAAACTAAAGACAGCATTTGTACTGACGCTAGCAGGATTGGTTTTCCTTGCTTGGGCCACTGCACCTGATCATCCAAAGGTGAATTCTGAAAGCATTGAAGCAGGTGTTCTCGAGTCAGATGAACTGTACTTCAAGAACCTCAGAAAAGCGTACTATCAAGTTGAATTGCGTGAAGATGCAGGGTTTGAAATGCTGCGGCACAAAGACCGTTGGAGGGCTTCAGACGGAATGGCTTCAGGCCCTTTTTTTACAATTGTCTCGAATCCTCGTTTCGACGAAGCTTATGTGATGTTGGAATGGGAAGATGAACCCCTTCGTGATTCTCTTTTTATTGAAGTCCAAAACGGGGTAGAAAAGATCAAATTCACCTTCGAGGTAGGAGGCGTCGCTGCGCATGCAAGCATTGCGGCTTCATTGTTTGAGAACTTCTACGACCAAGAACTGAAGTTTTATGCCGTATACCAAGGGAAACGCGAGGAGATTTGGAAAACGGAATGGCAACGGAAGGTCTTGCGCACTGCGTTGAAGGACTATTTTCGACTAGTGGGAACGATCTAAGTTTACCGGTATAGTGATATTGAAACGGGTTCCCTTTCCTTCTTCACTTTCTGCTTTAATGCTTCCGCCAATGCCTTTGACATATTTGATGACCATGCGCAAGCCGAGTCCGGCTCCATATTCGTTGTTGGTTCCCAATAGTGAGCCATCTCCTGTGGTCATGATGCGGTGTAGTTTTTCCTGAGAAATACCGATGCCGTAATCTCGGATGGTGGTGTGCACTGCATCTTTTTCTTGAATGTATTCGATCTCAATCGATGAGTCGTGGTGGGAGTATTTGATCGCATTGGAGATCAGGTTTCTCAGGATGAGTGAGGAGGCCATTCGATCTGTTTCGAGCTGCACACTGGAGTGGACCTTCAGTTGAATGCGTATGTTCTTGAGTTTTGCTAGTGGCTGTGAGATGCTGATCACTTCTTCGACCACGTCTGACCATTTGAACGGAATTTTTGCAGGTACGTAGCCATCGCGCTGTGAGATGGCCCATCCGACGAAGGAGTCGAACATCAAAGAGAGGTCTGAGCTTTGCCGGTATAGATCTTTGGAGAGGATCATGAATTCACTCATCTCAATGTCAGAAGATTGTAAGAGCTCCAATGTCAGTTTGACGTTGTTCAAGGGTCCGCGAAAATCATGACTGATCATCGAAATGATGCGTTGATTGATTTCATTCGACTCTTCGAGCGATCCGGTCATACGCTTGCGCTGGAGCCAATAGAAGAAGATCAGCCCGGCCACAAAAACCATGATGATCAACGCGAAAGATGTGAGGAGTATTCGGTTGTTTTGTTGCTCAATCTCCAGTGATTTTAGCTGGGATTCATATTTCAATTGGCGGATGCGGTCCTCGTTTCGATCTTGGTAAAATTCAGCTTCCAACTGCAGCGCTTTCAGCGTCTCTTCTTTGCTCAGGCGATTGATTTTTAATTCAGAGAAGCGCTGGAAATAAGCGATGGCACGCTTGGGTTCATGTTCTTGTAAGGACTTATAGAGTCCCTCAAGGGAAATCATTTCCTCATACTCGTCTAAACCACCTTCTACCATGCGGAGGGAGTTCAAAATAGAGAATCGCCGAATCGCGCTTTCCCTCTTCCATGGCGACCAGCCCAAGGTTATTGAAGGCCTCGGCCACTCCGAGCTCATGGTTCAGCTTATGAAACAAGGCCACCGCCTGTGTGGAATAGATCTTGGCACTATCGAGTTCACCGATCTGTTTGAAAATCAGGGCAAGGTTGCCGATTGGGTAAGCAATCTCCGGATTACCAGGAGTGAGCTTTTGATGGTAAAGTACAGAACGTCGAATGGCAGATAGCGCACTGTCGACCTCTCCGTTTCTGTAATAGATCCAACCAAGGGTGTTGTAAAATTCATCCCATGTCTCATCTACGGTTTCGTCTATAAGCGGTTGAACAATCATCGCATATTCGAGCGCGCGCTCAAAGTCAGACATGGATTCGTAGGCACTTGAGAAGGTGAGATAATGGCCTTCTAAGCGCTGCATATCACCGCTTTCCTTGTAGGCGTTTTCAGCTAGCAAACAGTATTCAATTGCCTTCGGCAAGCGGTCAAAATAGTAATGGTAATTTCCCAAGAACTCATAGTAAGGTCCATACAAAGCCGGATTCTTTAAACAGAGCATTTCCGCCCGTTCGAAAAGCGCGAGATGCGTCGAATCATTCTCGTCGATGCACTCGAGGAATCGAGCCTTGTAGATCAAGCCTTCCATGAGAAGGGAGTCGTCTTCGTTTTGCTTGCACAATTGGATGAACTCATCGGCCAGTCCAAGCCCGTAGGTGCAGTCCCCAAAAAACGCGCTGTGAGTCATGACCTTCAAATACGCGCGCTGCGCTATGCGGAGGGAAGGTTGAAATGTTCGAATGATTTTGAACGCACTGTCATAATGAACCTTGGCGGCCTCGTAGTTATTTGTGACGATGTCCACAGAAGCGTCGGTGAGTTCCCATCGGATCTTGATTTCATTGGAGGGGGTCTTCTTAGCGCGCGATTGTTCCAAACAATGGCGAGCACTGTCGAGCATGGTGTACCGCGCAAATGCCTCGCACATTTCGCATTCGAACATTTTGACTTCTGGGGTCTCATGCATTCGCTTGCGCAGAGAATCTAGTTCTGGGTTCTGCGCAAAACCCCCAAGGGTCAGTGCGATGATCGATATGAAAAGTATGAGCCGCTTCACGGAGGTTGCACAGGGCGATTGGTCGTGCCAAGGTATGCATTCACTGCATATGCAGAACTAGTGTCTCACAGTTTTAGAGGGTGTGTACTGGCAGTAACGAGAAAGCTTTGACGCAGTGGTGGTGGGGTGTCAATCCTTGAAATTGACTTCATTTGCCTTCATGAATCGTGCGACACGAAAAAAGGCCGATGCGCTGTATTTGTTTTTAGCCTCCATGTTCATTACGGCTTTGATCGTATGCAACTTGATCGCGAACAAGTTCGTGACCGTTGACCTCGGATTCAAAACCTTTATTCTCTCAGCGGGGGTGCTTCCTTATCCGATCACCTTTCTGGTCACCGATATCCTTTCTGAAATCTATGGTCGGAAAAGGACCAATCATGTCGTGATGATGGGTTTCGCTGCCCTGATTTTCACCTTGTTGATCCTCTGGTTGGGGAGTGTGTTTCCCTCCATTGAAGACTCCCCCGTCTCTGATGCCCTCTACCAAACGGCCTATGGTAATTCATGGCGTGTCATCATGTCATCCATGGTCGCGTACATCATCGCTCAGCTAGTGGATGTACGCCTCTTTCACTTCTGGAAAGACCTCACTGGAGGCAAGCACCTCTGGTTGCGGAACAATGCATCCACCATCGTATCCCAGCTGGTTGACACGACCCTCGTAGTATGCGTGCTATTTGTTGGAAGCCTGTCTTGGGATCAGATCGGCAACTTCATACGAGATGGCTGGATGTTCAAAGCCTTGGCCGCCTTGGTCGATACGCCACTGCTCTACGCCTTTACGTGGCTCATTCGTAAGCGTCTTAAACTCAAGTTCGCCCAAGAGGTCAACGCTTAGGCGCTCGACGCAACAATAATCCTGACAACACCTTGCTTCCTTCCCCTATTTGCGGTATTTTCGCGGTGATTTAGGTTTTTATTTAGAATTAATCTAAATAGACTCGAAACCAATTGGTAAACAAACTGTTTGAACCGTATGATTAATGTTAGCGATAGCGCAAAAGATCAAGTCTTCAAGTTGAAGGCGGATCAGGAAGTTACCCAGGATGCATTCATTCGTGTTGGAGTAAAAGGTGGAGGTTGCTCTGGGCTTACCTACCTCATGGACTTCGATACCGAATTGAAGGATGATGACAAGGTATTTGAAGACAAAGGAGTAAAAATTGTCGTCGACAAGAAGAGTTTTCTCTACCTCATTGGAACGGAATTGGACTTTGCAGGAGGACTGAATGGCAAGGGCTTTTCTTTCATCAACCCCAATGCAAATCGCACCTGCGGTTGCGGAGAGAGTTTTTCTATTTGAACCACCAAGAAACCAGGATGGCATACACAGAAGAAGAATTAGCAAAAGACTTAAAGCAGCAGAAATACGAATTTGGATTCGTATCAAACTTTGCGTCAGACAAGGCGCCAAAAGGGCTCAACGAAGACATCATTCGCTTGATTTCGGCGAAGAAGAATGAGCCGGAATGGATGCTTGAATACCGCTTGAAGGCCTTCAAGGGCTGGCAAGAAATGATTGAGCCCACCTGGGCGCATGTGCACTATCCGCAGGTGGATTTTCAAGATATTTACTACTACTCCGCTCCCAAAACCAAGAAAAAATTGAACAGTCTGGACGAAGTCGATCCAGAGCTAAAGAGCATGTACGATCGCTTGGGCATCAGCACCGAAGAACAAAAGCGCTTGGTAGGAGTTGCTGTGGATGTGGTGATCGATAGCGTGAGCGTTGAGACTTCGTTCAAAGAGAAATTGGGTGAGCTGGGCATTATCTTTTGCTCCTTCTCGGAAGCAGTTCAAGAGCACCCAGAACTCGTCAAGAAGTACTTAGGAACAGTAGTGCCATCCAACGATAATTTCTATGCTGCGCTGAACGCCGCTGTTTTCACAGATGGCTCGTTTTGCTATATACCAAAAGGCGTCCGTTGTCCCATGGAACTGAGCACCTACTTCCGGATCAATGAAGCCCAGACCGGCCAGTTTGAAAGGACACTGGTAGTTGCCGATCAAGGAAGCTCTGTTAGCTACCTAGAAGGATGCACCGCACCACAGCGAGACGAAAATCAATTGCACGCAGCGGTGGTCGAGTTGATCGCGCTTGACGATGCAGAGATCAAGTACAGCACAGTTCAGAACTGGTACCCCGGAAACGAGGAAGGCAAGGGAGGCATCTACAATTTCGTGACGAAGCGCGGGATGTGCGAAGGGAAGAATTCAAAGATTAGCTGGACGCAAGTGGAAACAGGATCCGCCATTACGTGGAAGTACCCGAGCTGCATTCTAAAGGGAGATAATTCCATTGGAGAATTCTATTCGGTGGCTGTCACCAACAATTACCAACAGGCGGATACGGGAACCAAGATGGTACACATCGGAAAAAACACGAAGAGCACCATCATTTCAAAAGGCATCTCGGCTGGAAAGAGCAACAACAGCTACCGAGGATTGGTCAAAGTGCTGCCCAAGGCCAGCAATGCCCGTAACTTTAGCCAATGTGATTCGCTGCTTCTCGGAAGCGAATGCGGAGCGCACACCTTCCCGTACATAGAGGCGCAAAACAGTACTTCGAAAATCGAACATGAAGCCACCACCTCCAAGATAGGTGAGGATCAGATTTTCTATTGCTTGCAACGAGGCATTGATCAAGAGAAGGCTGTAAGCTTGATTGTCAATGGTTACGCGAAGGAAGTATTGAATAAACTTCCTATGGAATTTGCCATAGAAGCACAAAAACTATTGAGCATTTCGCTGGAAGGAAGCGTAGGATAAGCATCCATGGAGTTTTTGTCGAAATACCGCCACTTGAGTTGGGTCTTCCTTCTCATCCCGATTTATGTCTTCCTCTTTGTTAAGCTTGGGGCATTTCACATTCGATTGTGGGATGAAGGGTGGTTCGTAGTGCACGCCTATGAAATGTTGGAGAAAGGCTCCTTGTTAGTCCCATTTTATAATGGGCAGGAGGTCTTCTACGGAAGCAAGCCGCCGGTGCAGACGTGGTTACAAATGATTTTCATCAAGACCCTCGGCTACAACGAACTTGCTGTGAGATTGCCGAGTGCCATCGCCGCTGGATTGACGGTGCTTCTGATCTTTCATTGGGTGCGCAAGACTTCTTCTGAGGTCATGGCGTGGATTGCTGCCTTGGTATTGCTTACCATGGATGGCTTTGTCCATTTTCACTCTGCAAGAGGCGCTGAAGCCGATGCATTATTGACACTCACCATCATCGCCCAGGTATATTTCTTCTGGGAGTGGTTGGGGTCAAAACGTAACAAAGACCTCTGGGCATTGGCCGCGATGATTGCCCTCTCCTTTTGGGTGAAGAACGTTGCGGGATTCATGATGCTTCCGGGCTTGCTCATCTACATGCTGATGTACGAGCGAGACCGCTTAATGGAGGCTGTCAAGCAGAAAGAGACGTACATTATTTTGGGGGTAGGCATATTGGGCGGCTTGAGTTACTTGCTCTTTCGTGAGATCGCTCAACCGGGTCATATGGCATTCCTTTTAGAAAAACAAGCCGGTCGCTTGGTCAATGATGTGGGACACGATCAGCCCTTTGACTATTACTATAACCGATTGAAGGATGAGCGCCTCAGGTTGTACCTTCCATTGGTTTTACTTGCTCATATTCTTCCGTTCCTCTTCAAGTCGGAGTCATTCCGTCCTGCTCGATTCGCCGCTGTATTGTCGCTGTCCTACTTTCTTCTCATCAGCATCGCACGCAGCAAATTGGAATGGTACGTAATGCCGGTCTACCCGCTAAGTGCAGCCCTGGTAGGATTTGGGCTTGGATCCCTATTGAAGGAGATGCCGGGTTGGAAACAGGGATTGGCTGTGGTGGTCTTTATTGCGTTTCCGATGCAGGTTATGTTCAGAAAAACACAGAGCAATGTCATTGACTACTGGTCGAAGTATTACGAAATGGAGGAGCAGTACCTCTTCGATGCATACCACCAAGGAAAGAATCTAGATGGATTGAATGTCGTCCATGACCACTTTGACGGGGCACTCCTGTTCTACAAATACAAGTTTAAGGAGATTGGACAGCACATCAATTTGCAGAACAACGTCGAGCTTGAAATAGGCGACAGGGCTTTGGTTAATTCGGATAAATTAAAAGAACAAATCGCGACGACATTTATAGTCGACACGATCGATCAGTTAGAGAATGCTATTGTATATCAGATAAAAGCGAAAAGAGATGAGTGATTTTTTAAGGGTTAAAAACCTAAGAGCCTCCATTGAAGGCAATCAGATCCTAAAAGGGATCGACCTCGAAGTCAACCCCGGTGAAGTGCATGCGATCATGGGCCCCAACGGAAGTGGTAAGAGCACCTTGTCCTCGGTGCTAGCGGGCCGTGAGGACTACGAAGTAGAGGCAGATGAGGTTACCTTCTTAGGAAAGGAATTGTTAGAGATGGCCCCAGAGGAGCGTGCAAGAGAGGGGTTGTTTCTTGCTTTTCAATACCCGGTGGAGATTCCCGGAGTGAGCAACATCAACTTCTTAAAGGCGGCGATCAATGCCAAGCGACATCACCAAGGCTTGGCAGACATTACCGCCAAGGATTTCATGGTCATGGTCAAAGAGAAGCAGGCACTCGTTGAGCTGAAGCAGTCGCTTGCCAATCGTTCGGTCAACGAAGGATTTTCCGGAGGGGAGAAAAAGCGCAACGAGATCTTCCAAATGGCAATGCTCGAACCCCGCTTGGGTATCCTTGATGAAACGGACTCGGGCCTCGACATCGATGCGCTGAAGATTGTGGCCAACGGGGTCAATAAACTCAAGTCAAAGGATAATTCATTCATCCTCATCACGCACTATCAGCGGCTGCTGAACTACATCGTTCCAGACTTTGTTCATGTCTTGTACAACGGCAAAATTGTCAAATCAGGAGATAAGTCACTCGCCCTTGAATTGGAAGAGAAAGGCTACGATTGGATCATCAACGAAGTGGAGGCAGTTTAAGTGAACACTATGGCAAACAAACTTGATTTTCTCAAGCAGTTCGATCAGCTCACGGCCTTATTTCCGGTCCAAGGAAATGCCCGTGCAGTGATCCACAACGGCTTGGACTTTCCAACGACGAGGGATGAATATTGGAAGTACACACGCGTAACGTCTCTGGTTGAATCCGAATACGTTCGCAATGTGCCGAATATTGATTCCATCGATGCATTTCGTGTACCGGGACTAGACGCCCAATACCTCGTTTTCGTCAACGGCGAATACTCGAAAAAGTTCTCTGATACAGAGCATATTGAAGGGGTAGAAGTGACTTCTATGCGCTTGGCTGAAGGGGAACGAAAGCAGCAAATGCTCCAACACCTCGACCAGTACATCGACAGTGAGACCCAAGCGTTTCACGCATTGAATACCAGTTACTTCTTAGATGGCTCTTTCATCACGGTTGAGAAGAACACCTCTCTGTCCAAACCTATCTGCATCTTGAACATCTGTGCAGGCAAACGACAGGCAAACAACATTCGCAACCTCATCGTAGTCGGTGAGATGGCAAAGGCTGAATTCATTAGCCTGCATGAAGGCCATGAAAACGAGGGGTCGTTTACCAACGCGGTTACTGAATTGAAAGTCGAACAAGGAGGGGATGCATCACTGTACTTGATCCAAAACGATGGGCCAGAAAGTGCGCACATCAACGCCATTCAAGTGGTGCAAGAAAAGGACAGCCAAAGCAAGGTCGTAACGATTACAAGAACGGGGAAATTGGTGCGCAATAACCTCAACTTCACCGTGGCTGGCCAGGGCTGTGAAAGCAACATGTACGGCGTCTATTTCACGAGCGACAAGCAACATGTAGACAACCACACCTATGTGGATCACCTTGTTCCGAATTGCAACAGCAATGAGCTATACAAAGGCGTCATGAGCGATCGATCTACCGGCGTCTTCAACGGAAAGATCATGGTGCATCGAGATGCGCAACAGACCAATGCCTTCCAAAGCAATCAGAATATTTTACTCTCGGAGAGGGCAACGATCAACACGAAGCCAGAACTAGAGATCTATGCGGATGACGTAAAATGCTCCCATGGGTGTACGATCGGACAGTTGGACGAAGAAGCCATGTTCTATCTGCAGACCCGCGGTCTTGGTAAAGCTGCAGCAGCCAAACTCTTGGTTCAAGCATTTTCCGGAGATGTGACCGCCCAGATCACCAACGATGCACTCCGCGATATGGTAGAAGGATTCCTTCATCAGAAATTTGAAGACCAAGATGCTTGACATCGAAAGCATACGAAAACAATTCCCCATCCTACATCAGGAAGTGCATGGGAGGCCACTGGTGTATTTTGACAATGCTGCGTCCTCTCAGAAGCCTATGCGGGTGGTGGAATCGCTCGAACGTTACTACACGAAGGAACACTCGAATGTCCACCGTGGAGTGCATTTCTTGAGTCAGCAAGCGACCGATAAGTTCGAAGAAGTACGACGCAAGGCACAGGCTTTTGTAAACGCGAAGCACGACCACGAGATCATCTTTACGCGCGGCACAACCGAGGCGATCAACTTGGTGGCTACCTCCTTTGGTAAGGCATTCATTGAGGAAGGAGATGAAATACTCATCTCTACCATGGAGCATCATAGCAACATCGTTCCATGGCAGATGCTGTGTCAAGACTGGGGTGCCGAGCTCAAGGTCATCCCCATCGACGAGAGCGGAGAGATCATCATGGACCAATTCGATCTTCTGCTCTCTGGAAAAACCAGGATGGTGGCGATTAATCACGTCAGCAATACACTGGGAACCATCAACCCGATCGAAGAGATCATCACCAAGGCACACAAGGTGGGCGCCGCCGTGTTGATCGACGGAGCGCAGAGTGCTCCGCATATGCAGATCGATGTGCAGGAACTCGACGCTGATTTTTACTGTGTTTCCGGCCATAAGATGTACGGTCCAACAGGGATTGGATTCTTGTACGGCAAGGAGATATGGCTAAATGATATGCCTCCCTATCAAGGAGGTGGAGAGATGATTGAGACGGTCACCTTCGAGGAGACGACCTACAATGCTTTACCCTTCAAATTTGAAGCGGGTACTCCTAACATCGCCGACACGATTGCCTTTGGTGAGGCAATGGATTTCATGATGGAGATCGGAATCGAGGAGATCGCCCATTGGGAAATGGAGCTACATAATTACGCCGTAGACAAGATGATGGACGTCCCTGGAATCAAATTTGTTGGAACTGCAAAGAAGAAAGCCGGTGTCATTTCCTTCCTCGTCGACGGTACACATCCCTATGACATAGGCACCATACTAGACCAACAAGGCATCGCGGTCCGAACTGGACACCACTGCACCCAGCCATTGATGGATCGGTTTGAGATTCCAGGAACGGTCAGGGCTTCATTTGCCGTGTACAATACCAAGCATGAGATCGACCTGTTCATTGCAGCATTGAAGAAGGCTGTAACGATGCTTTCCTAAGATTTAGCGCGAGTTCAACTCATCTGAAATTCGCATCTTTCGCCTCGCATCATGGCCAAGACTAAAACCGCATTCGTTTGCCAAAATTGTGGCACCAACTTCCCTAAGTGGATGGGCAAATGCTCGTCTTGCAACGAGTGGAATACACTGATAGAGGAAGTCATTTACAAGGAATCCAAGACGGGATTGAAACGGAACTATGCCGATCACCTCCCTAAGAAACCCGTTCCGATCACCGAGGTTAGTTCTGACACCGCGGAACGGATTCCCATTCCAGATGGCGAATTGAGTCGCGTTCTGGGAGGCGGCCTCGTTCCAGGCAGCGTCACCCTTATCGGCGGTGACCCGGGCATAGGAAAATCTACCTTGCTCTTACAGCTCGGATTGCGATTCAAGAATGCAAAGACTCTTTACGTATCCGGGGAGGAGAGCGCGAATCAAATTAAAATGCGTGCAGAGCGCATTGGTGATCTGCACGATAAATTGCTCCTGCTTACCGATACATCTTTAGAGCGGGTCATGGAGCGGATCGATGAGACGGAACCTGATCTGGTCATCATTGATTCTATCCAGACCCTGCAAAGCCCAGAGATTGATTCTGTCCCAGGTTCGGTTGCGCAAATACGTGAATGTACCGGTGAATTGATCCAGTTTGCCAAGGAATCTGAAACACCTGTAATTCTGATTGGACATATCACCAAAGAGGGCAACATCGCTGGCCCAAAGGTGATGGAACATATGGTGGATGTGGTCCTTCAATTTGAAGGGGATCGTCAACACCTCTATCGCTTATTGCGCTCCTCAAAAAACCGCTTTGGATCGACCAATGAGCTCGGCATCTATGAAATGCAAGGCAGCGGATTGAAGGAAGTAGATAACCCATCCCAGGTATTGCTCTCTCAGCGCGATGAAGGCTTAAGTGGATCCGCCATTGCCGCGAGTATGGAAGGCGCACGGCCCATGATGATCGAGGTTCAAAGCCTGGTGAGTACGGCGGCTTACGGCACGCCTCAGCGGACTACCACGGGCTTCGATCAGCGGCGCTTGCACATGTTGCTTGCCGTATTAGAAAAGCGGTGTGGACTGGCCATTGGAAAATTCGATGTCTTCGTAAACATGGCCGGCGGTATTCGAGTGGATGATCCAGCGATAGATCTTGCGGTCGTTTGCTCGGCCCTGTCGAGTTCGGAGGATTACCCTATTCCTGGTCAGACTTGTTTTGCTGGGGAGGTTGGCCTCAGCGGAGAAATCCGACCCGTAACGCGCATCGAACAACGCATTCGCGAAGCGGAAAAGCTTGGGTTCGAAGAGATCTTCATCTCGGGCTATGGACTAAAAGGCTTGGATACCAAGGCTTTCGGCATCTCGATCCATCCCGTGAAGCGTGTTGACGAAGTGTTCACGCGCCTATTCGGATAGCGCAAGGCCTACATTCCTACATTTGACCCGTGACTGCCCAGCCCTCCATTGATCTCGTACTTCCTGTCTTGAACCCTTCCCAAACTTGGGTGGAGGATACGCTTGCAAGCAAGCGCGAACTTGAGCTGAGGTCAGGCAGAAACGTGGGACTTATCGTTGTGAACGATGGGACGAAAGACCACGCTGCATTTCTGCGTATGGAAGCCGATGATCCTTCGATAGAAGTCATTCACCTTGCACAGAACACGGGGAAGGGAGCTGCCCTCAGGGCTGGCATTGGCAGTGCAAAGGGTGAATTGATCTTGTTTACAGACGCAGATTTCCCCTATACCATCGACAGCATGGTTGCTGTGATCCGTGCGCTGGAAAAAGGAGTGGATATCGCCTTGGGCTATCGTGAGCAGGACTATTACGCCAGCGTACCTTGGTTTCGAAAAGGGATGAGCGAGGCGTTTCGCTTTCTACTCAGGCGCATCCTCCGTTTTCCGATCACCGATACGCAATGCGGACTCAAGGGAATGAACCAAAAGGGCGCGCAAGTTTTTTTAGCTACGCGAATCGATCGATTCTTGGTGGACATGGAATTCATCAAGCTAGCCGTTCGAAACGTGGAATTGACACTCGAACCAGTCGTCGTCAAGCTTCGCAAGGATGTGACATTCAGTAAGATGGGCGTGAAAGTGATCCTGAGGGAAGGATTGAACTTTCTGCGCGTTCTCTTCATTTGAGCTGTGGTTTCGCAGGAATAATGCGAGCTATGTTTTGGATTTGTTTCGGAAAAGACAATATTTGGTTTGAACCGACCCAACATCTATGAGACACCTATTGACCTCATTATCGCTTGTTCTAATGCTATCCTTTGCCGATGCACAGACCGTGACAAGCAGCGATCAGACCAAATGCCAAGTTCAAGTAGCTTATGCCGTTTCAGAGGGAGATGTGATGGGCGAATACTCCATCACGGAACTGGTTCCACTTGAGCCTGGACAAAGCGCTAACTTCAAGGGAATGGAATTCACTTACCGACGCCTGTACAGCCGCGCTGATCATGAGGAGATGTTCATCATTCGCTTCGAGCCTACAGGGATCACGCACTTCCTAGACGCAACAGTGGCAACTGGTTATGAGCGCGTATTGACTGGGGGTTGTTCCCTTGAACAGAAGCCGCTTTTTAATCGCGACGGCACCTTTTTTATTGATGCCTCTGCCAATTAATCGCGCATCAGAGCGGAATGTTTCCGTGCTTCTTTTTAGGTAATGTTTCCACTTTATTCTCGAGCATTTCGAAGGCCCGGATCAACTTTTCACGTGTTTTTTCAGGCAGGATAATTTCGTCAATATACCCGCGTGCTGCAGCATTGTAGGGGTGGGCGAAGAGTTCGGCGTACTCGTCTTCTTTCTCCTTCAATTTAGCGGCTGGATCACTTGCCTCTGAGATCTCCTTCCTGAAGATGATTTCAGCGGCTCCCTTAGCCCCCATCACAGCGATCTCCGCACTTGGCCAAGCAAAGTTCATGTCGGCTCCGATGTGTTTTGAATTCATGACATCATACGCTCCTCCATATGCCTTCCTCGTGATTACCGTCACCCTAGGCACGGTGGCTTCGCTGAATGCATAAAGTAATTTCGCCCCGTTTGTGATGATCGCATTCCATTCTTGATCGGTACCAGGAAGGAATCCAGGGACATCCTCGAAGACCAAGAGCGGAATGTTGAAGCAATCGCAAAAGCGCACAAAGCGAGCACCTTTTTTCGATGAATTCACGTCGAGCACCCCGGCAAGTACCTGGGGTTGGTTGGCTACCACACCGATGCTTCGGCCGGCGAGACGGGCAAAACCTACCACTATGTTTTCCGCGTAGTCTTTATGTACTTCAAGAAAGCTGTCCTCGTCTACCGTACCGTCGATGACAGAACGAATGTCATAGGGCTGATTTGGATTATCTGGAATGATCTCATTGAGTGCAGGGCGACTTTCATTTCCCAGTTCATACGGAAGCATGGGTGGCTCATCCTCGCAATTGGAGGGCATGTAACTCAAAAGTTGCTTGATACGCTCAAGCGCTTCAACCTCATTTTCGCAAGCGAAATGCGTAACCCCTGACTTAGATGCATGCGTGTCAGCACCTCCCAATTCTTCTGCGGTCACGTCTTCATTGGTAACGGTCTTCACAACGTTCGGGCCGGTGACGAACATGTAACTTGTATGCTCAACCATTAAAATGAAGTCTGTAAGCGCAGGCGAGTAAACGGCTCCACCGGCACACGGGCCCATGATCGCACTGATCTGCGGGATCACCCCGCTAGAGCGGGTGTTGCGGTAGAATATATCGGCATACCCACCCAGGGAAACTACACCTTCTTGGATGCGTGCCCCACCAGAATCGTTCAAGCCGATGACCGGTGCACCGTTCTTCATGGCGAGGTCCATTATGTTGACGATCTTCTCTGCATGTGCTTCAGCAAGCGAACCTCCGAGCACGGTAAAGTCTTGCGAAAAGGCATAGACCATACGGCCATTTATCTTTCCATAACCCGTGACCACACCATCTCCCAAGAACTTTTGTTTGTCCAGTCCAAAGTTGGTACTGCGGTGGGTGACGAGCATTCCGATCTCTTCAAAAGTCCCTTTGTCGAAAAGGAGTTCAATGCGCTCTCTTGCCGTGAGCTTTCCTTTTTTATGCTGTGCTTCAATGCGCTTTTCTCCACCCCCGAGGATTGCCTCGGACTTTTTCGCTTCCAGTCGTTCAAACTTTTCTCTCATGCCTTGTGATCTTAGGTTTTAGGTACAGTACCTTGCAGATGGCGGCCAAAACTAATTAAACTTGATGGTATTGTTCTGCACTTGAATCAACTACCTATGCGCATTTCAGACATCCACATTCGACCTTCGTATGCGGCGATCCTGGTGTCAATACCTGTGTTGTTCTATGTGCACTACCGGGCCGCAGCGCTGGCGTTTACTTACGATGAGTGCTGGACCTTCCTCGGTTACGCTTCGGCCGACGTTTGGAGCATCGTCACCAATCACTATCCAGCCGCCAACAATCATGTTTTGCATTCACTGATGATGAAACTGTCTGCCGGACTGTTTGGCACATCAGAATACGCCCTGCGGATTCCGGCCCTGGCCGGAATGCTTCTCTTTATGACCTACCTCTTTAAAGTGACGTGGAGCATGCTCAAGAAACTTTGGTGGGTAGGCTATATCGCTGTGCTGTATCAGCCGTATTTGCTAGACTACTTCGCGACCGCTCGTGGATACGCTTTGGCGCTCGCCTTTACGCTGGGGGCTGTGTATTACTTGGACAGATTGGTGCGCAGACAGCGTCCTTTTGATGCTTGGTTGGCGCTGGGATTGGCTTTCCTCGCCGCCTATTCAAACTTCACCTACTTACTGATTTTTTGCAGCGTTGCACTGGCCGTCGTTTTTGTCATGTTCCACAGCAAAAAATGGAGGAAACTGCTCGGGCCGTTGGTGGGTGTGACATTGATCGCTGTAGCGCTGAGCGGGTACCCCATCGCTCGACTGATAGCAGCACAAGAGCTTTATTACGGCGGCGATGCCGGATTTTATTCGGACACCTTGCTTTCCCTTGCGAACAGAGCGTTATACAACCGTTTTGAAGGAGTCTATTTGGCCGCGTTTTTTGGCTTGGTTTTGATCTTGTCGGGAGGATGGCTTTTGATCAACATAGGAAGAGGAACGTGGAAGCAGGCTGGATTTTGGAGCACATGGATCCTCTTGGCGACATCGATCGGGAGTATTCTGCAACACTACATCATGGGATCCCCCTTCTTGATCGACCGAACTGCCTTGTTTTTGCTGCCGCTGTTGATCTTAAGCGTGTGTTGGCTAATCTTCAGCTATGAATTTTCGCCGTGGAAATGGCGCATCGGTCTCTTGTTGGTAGGGGTGAGCATTGTAAACCTCTCGGTTAGTTTAAATACGACGTATCAATTGGATTTTATTGAACACGCTGATACACGAGAAGCAGTGAGCCTGATTCAAGAATTGGCGTCTGAAGATTCCTCTTTTCATGTGGGTAAATCAACCTATATGAATGCCACCATCATGTTTTATAAGAAGCAATTGGATGTACGTCAAATTGAGCCGGCAGGGTTAGAATTTTGTGATGAGGCGGGTAAGACACCATTCTATTATCTATTCGCAAAAGACATTGCTTGTGTGCAAGACAAAGAGGTCGTGTTGCTCAAGTACTTCCCTGTTTCGGACACCTACCTATACAAGAAAGGGGCATAAAAAAGAAGGTCCCGATAGCGAACTACGGAACCTTCTTGCAACCTAACTAAACAGAGTTGTCTTTAGAACATAAGCTGGACACCCATGTCGAATGGTCTGAGTTCACCTGAGGTTCTTCCATTTTGAAAGAGTGAATTCAAGCCGTAATTAGCATACACATTCACGGGTCCATATCCGATGCTCGCTGTGGCATGGAAGAGGAAGGGGTTCAGGTCAAAATCGCTCTTGTACTTCAGCGTGTTGTTGTCGCCGTTTTCACTGTATCGCTGCTTCAATCTTGAGCCCATTCTCCAAGATACTTGGCCGCCTGCAGCGAAACGGAATGCCTTTTCTTCCTTCTTATGCGTGCTGAATCCAATCATCAAAGGCGCAGTCAAGTACGTTGCCTTGAGCTTGTTCTTGTCGAATAGGCGCGTGCTATCCGTGTTGTAAGAGAAAGGCACCGTTGGGCGAAGAGTGGTGTATTGGCTATTGAACGTATAGTTCGCGAAGTGCAATCCAAGTCCCGTCACCAATTCGATGTATTGCTTGTAGAGTTTGAAATCCTTTTCAATAAGGTTCAAATCCCAGCTTACGCTTCTGCCGTAATCGAGCTCCATGTTTTGATCGGCGGATGGGATCCAAAGACCATCGTTATGGAGAAAGCCGTTTACACCGACTCTAATTCCAGCCCAGTGGCTCACGGGGTCGTCTTTTTTATCCTCGTCTTCATCTTCCCAATCTTCGGTGTCGACTTCTTCACCGTCTACGATGATGCGATCTGATCCTTTGTCGTTGTTGCTGAGAACGATGATCTTCATTCCTGCAACATTGACGATGGTTGAGTCTTGTCCTTTCTTGGGTGAGATCACAACCTCGACGTCGCCGGTGTCTGATCCTTGAGTTGTTACTGAGTCGTTTTGAGCGAAGGTCACGGAGACCAAGAGGCTCAAGATCAGTGTTATTGTTGCTGTAGTTTTCATGATAATTCCTAGTTGTTTGGTGTAGGACGGTGGCGGTCCAAAGAAGTTACAGGGAGGGAAAAATTATTTGTAATTCACCCGTTTGAACCCAAAGTTGCCGGCCATAAACTCTAGTGAGCGCTTGTCATCGCCGGGGTCTGAAGTATTGAGCGCAAGGGCATCTCGGTCGTCGACCGTCTTCACAAATCCCTCACGAATCAGGTCTTTGGTGGTTGAGGTATTCTTGGGCTCCAAGCCGAAGAGGCGCTTACCGATGAGTTGATTGAGGTTCATCGCCTGACCACGGGTTGGTTCCTGCTGCGCGTACACTTCCTCACTGGACCATGTCGAAATCGTTGGATTGTAGGCCATCAAGTCCCGCTCTTCGAAAGCTGCCGTAGCATCGACCCCGAGTTGTGGCACGAGCGATGGCAATTTCTCTGGTGATTTCTCACGCTCCAGTTGCGAAGGTGCCGCGGTTGCAGCGGAAGTGGCTAAAATCGTGCTTTGCTCATCATTGTCGAAGCGCTCATGAATAGGTGCAAAGGTCTTTTCAGAGCCAGTTGGTGAAAGGTCTTCCATCAGTGAGTAGCCCATGGACTGATCCCTGGGGATGTAAACCTCATCGTTGAGCATATTGAGTACGGTCATGCCTCCAAGTGCAAGCACCACTATCGCAGCGGCTCGATAAGCGTACACACGTGCGTTTTCCCAAAGTGGAATGGCGCGCTTCAATGCAGCCTGCTCAGGGTAGACTACGTTCACGTCCGAAGCAAGTCGTGTCTTTTGATAAAGAGCGTGGTCCTGAACGAGAGCCGGATTCTTGTCTAGGAAAAGTGCTAGTTCTTCTTGCCCATCTTGATCTAATGTCTCCTCTACATCATGAATGAAATAGGATTCATAGTTTGAAGCGTCGATTGAGGGCGTAGCGGCCACGTTGATTTTAAGAGATGCTTTATCGAAGGAGCCTTCCAATGGGATGAGGGCTTCCACCTCTCGAAGGCCTTCGATTTCTTCTGATACATCTGGGTGGGCTAAAAGGAAAGCTTCGAAGGCGTCATGAAGAGCCGGACTCAGCGTTCCCTCGATGTAATCAAGGGCGTGTAGTTCGTAGTTCGATATGTCGATCTTTTGGCTCATAGTACTGCTTCGATGCTTCCGATGTATTGTTTCAATTTCTGTCGTCCTCGGAAGATGTAGACCTTCACTTGCGAAAGTGTAAGGCCCGTAATGTCTGCTATCTCGTCGTAATTATATCCTTCATAGTCGCGGAGAAGGATCACGCTTCGCTGAATCTCTGGAAGCGTGTTGAGCGCTTCGTGCAGTATTTCCTGCAAATCGTGACTTTCCTGGTGCGTCGCATCATTGATGGGTGTTTCGTCGATGGCTTCATATTTTTTGTCTCTTCTAAATCCATCGATGATCTTGTGGTTGACCGTCGTGAAGAGATAGCTTTTCACCTTGGTCGGGTCCACTTGATCCCTACGCTCCCATAACTTAACGAACGCGTCCTGCACGGCATCCTTTGATACATCCTCGTCCTTGCACATAGACATGGCAAATCTGAAAAGGCCATCGGCCCATTGATCTACGATCTTATTGTACTCTTTTACGGTCAAGGTCATCAAGGTTGCTGTGGGTGAGACGGCGACAACGGGGTAAAGTTACAGCAGAATGAAAGTTTTTTGAAAAAGCCGTCCAACTATCCTGTTTATGTTTGTTCTCTCTAAAGATGAGCTATGTCAAAAAGGTATGCGGTAATAGGGCTGGGACAATTTGGAAGGGCGATCGCTTCCGTGCTGGCTGGGAAGGGCGCTGAAGTCATTGCCTTGGATAATAATCCGGTGCACATCGAATCGATCAAAGACGACGTAGCCCACGCCATTACGATGGATGCTACCGACAAAAAGGCCTTGATGTCTCAAGGCGTGCATGAGGTGGACGCGGTTGTATTGGCGATCGGAAAGGACTTCGAAGCGCTTTTGCTTTGCGCCGCCCACTTATTAGAACTAGACGTGAAGCGCATCATCGCTCGTGCACACGGCCAGCATCAACGTATGATACTTGAGAGAATAGGCGTTAGCGAGATCCTCTCCCCGGAAGACGAAGTAGGAAAGATCGTCGCAGAGCGCTTGCTCAATCCGAACATTTTGAGCTACCTCGAATTGCCGGACAGCTATGAGATTGTTGAAATCAAGGCGCCAAAAGGCATCATCAACCGTTCCTTGGAAGACATCGGCCTGCGCGACAAGTACAAGTTGACCGTGATTACAATCAAACGCGAGTTTCACGAAGACAAGAATGGTCAGCAGGTCACCGAACAACACGTGCTCGGTGTTCCTTCCTCCAAGACCACCATCACGGAGAACGATACGCTGATGGTCTTTGGTTTGGTCAAGGACATCCAACGGTTCACGGATATCAACTGCTAGGCTTAGGGCACCACGCTACGAGCCAATTCGCTCCGACTTTCAAATTCCTATTCGTTAATTTCGTTCGCCCTAACGAAAACAACATGAGGAATTATCTACTGGGTTTACTTTTTGCGAGCTTTTCCTTTTTTACCATCGCTCAAGATCAATGTGGGACGGCAATTTTCGAAAATCATAGGCTGTCTCAGCAGCCAAATAGGTCTGTTTTGGATCAACTGGATCCGGCATTGGTGGAGGCCCAGCTTGAGGAAGTTCGTAGTGGTAGAGCAGAGAAAATCATCGTTCCAGTTGTTTTCAACATCCTTCACGACAACGGCCCAGAGCATATCATCGATGACCAAGTCCGTGACGCATTGCGCGTCCTGAACGAGGCGTTCAATGCCGAGAATCCTCAATTGGATGAAGTCATCAGCGCATTCCAAGGAATCATTGGTGATGCAGAAATAGAATTCAGACTGGCCGCAAAAGATCCAAGTGGAAATTTCACCACAGGAATTCAGCGCATTGAGTCCGTGGAGACGTATACTGGAGACAATGATTCCAAAATTTCAGGCTGGCCCCGAACCAAGTACATGAACGTTTGGGTCTCGGATGTGATCACAGTCGTAGGCGCAAGTGCTTCGGCATTTGCAATCAGACCTTTTAGTAATCCTGGAGCAGGGGTGGATGGCATCATTGCCAATCACCGCTATTTAGGCACCATCGGAACGGCGTTTTCTGATGGTTTAACATTGCCGCATGAAACGGGCCATTTTTTGGATTTGCTTCACACGTGGGGTAGTACCAATTTTCCTGGCTGTGATGGTTCAGCGTCAAATCCCAATGATCCTTGCTTCGGTGTAAACAACTGTTTGGGGGATGATGGAATTTTCGATACACCCAACTGTTTGGGGGTAGATAATTCTTCATGCAACCTCAACCAAACTACTTGCGGGTCCTTGGATAACGTGCAGAACCACATGGATTATGCGTCGTGCGAAGCTATGTTCACAGAAGGTCAGGTTGCGGAAATGAGGTCAGCGCTGAATAAATCAACGAATTCTGCATATGCTGCTAGAAAGGCTTTACACACCGAAGCGAATTACGCGGCTACTGGCGTGACCGAGCTCTCGATGGCGGCGTACCGCGTTGCTCGACATAATGCTTGTCGCGGGGAGGCAGTTCAGTTTTTTGACGACTCGAGGTATGATGCCGAAACGTGGGAATGGAGCATCACCGGACCACAGAACTTCACGTCTACCGAGCAGAACCCAACGTTCACCTTTGGCTTGGCAGGAACCTACTCTGTCGAGTTAACGGTCACCCAAGGGTCGATCACCAAAACCATCCTCGACGCGGACGCCTTTGTAGTTTCGGATGTCTATGGACATTCAGTTCCCTTTCAAGAAGACTTCTCCACTCCCGCCGAAGGATGGGTGACAGTGAACACGGGAATTGAAGACGACAAGTATCAATGGCAGTATAAGACAGACATAGGCTACGACGATGATGCATCGTACATGGTCTACAACATCGGCAATGAGCACAAGAACCACGACGAGTTGATCCTCGCAAGCGTTGACTTCCGTTCGATGACCCAAGTGGACATCTCCTTCAAAGTGGCCTATGGAAGATTGAACAGCGACAACAATGACGAATTGAGTGTCCAGGTAAGCAATGACTGCGGCGAAAGTTGGAAGTCAGTTTGGACAGCAGGAGCGGTGCAGCTCAACGGTGGAAAACCCTTGACAACGAGCATCTTTAAGCCTCAGTCGCAAAGCGAATGGGAGAGCTTTACGGTCACCAATGTGCCCACCAGCTGGTTAGGACAAGACGCATTGATCAAATTTGATTTTGAACCAGGAGGAGGAAATCAACTGTACGTAGACAACATCAACATCGATGGAGAGTATTCCATTGTTCCTTTCCTCGTTTACCCCACAGACAATGCCGCTCAAATGAACAGCGATGTCTCGCTGGACTGGAGGGCAGTTCCTGGGGCAGAAGCCTACGAGTTTCAATTGAGTAAGAACGACGGATTCACCGCCAATGTGGCTTCTGGAACACAGGATGTTATCGATGACGAAGATTCTGAGCAAGGAGATACGCGCTTTAAAACCAGCGATCTTGAATTTGGCCAGACCTATTTCTGGAGGGTCCGAGCAAAGGTCAACGGAAGCAGCACGGCTTGGAGCGAGGAGTGGAGCTTTACCGTTGCAGATGATGGAGTGGGCATTGCGGAAGCATCTGAGCAAGGCCTGTTGGTCTATCCAAATCCAGCCTCAGATCGGATTAACCTTCGATTTCCAACGGCAGTGAAAGAAATGGATGTAGACATCTATGCTGTAAGCGGACAGTTGCTCGATCGCCGAACCATCACCTCTGTGCAGCCCAACCAAGAGATCAGCCTATCCGTCCAAGATTTACCGAACGGGATTTACATCCTGCGAGCAACGCACGACGGAGCGCGTTGGAATAAACGGTTTACTATAAGCCGCTAAGAACCTAGTTAAAGAGATTACATGAAGAAAATTAGTGTCTTCGCCATGTTCATGGCGATCGTTTCCATGGGCTTAGGCCAGCATTCCCAGTGTGGAACAGAATTGTCCATCAAGGAGGCCTTTCAGAACAACCCAAATGCCTTAGAAGAACAGCGGGTGCAAGACAGCCTGATCCGAGCTGAATTTGGCCAATCCGAGGCCTCTCGGAGGACAGGTAAGATCATCGTTCCTGTAGTAGTGCATGTGATCTGGTTTAACTGCGAGGCCAATATCTCCACTTCTCAGGTCAAAAGCGGCATTGAATTCTTAAACAAGTCTTTCAACCTACAATTGCCCGATACCGATGAGGTTAGGGAGGTGTTCAAACCCCATATGGGAAGTATGGACATTGAGTTCAGGTTGGCCCAGATCGATCCTTCAGGGAACCCGACGAACGGCATCAACAGAGATCAAAACTCGATTTCGCTGAATGTAAATACAAGCAGCAACGATGTTCGGAATATTTATCGATGGGGTAGCTTGACATCACCTACGGCCTCAAAGTACTTCCATATATGGGTGGTGGAACAAATCAACCTGGGAGTTTCTGGTCAAATCAATGGCTTCGGTATGATTCCAGCGAGCAACGTTGATTGGAGTAGGTGGGGCTTGGTCATCCGACATGATCGTTTCGGCACGATGGGAACGGCAGGAAATGATGCGACTACCTTGTCGCACGAGGTAGGACACTGTTTCAATCTTTGGCATACGTTCTACCCCCTTGAGGCGGGAGGATCTGCTTGTTCATCCAACATGTCATGCAACGCAGGGGATCAAGTGTGTGACACCCCCCCAGTAGGACAGATTCGATGGGATTGCTCCCCCGCAGCCAATACGTGCTCTTTCGCAGGTTCTGGTTCGCCGTACGCTTCGGATCCACCTGATATGATGGAGAACATCATGAGTTACAGCAGCTGCAGGGCTGTGTTTACAGAAGGTCAGGTCACTAGAATGACCCAAGCCACGACCACGAGTATTTACAAGATCAAAGACTTGGTCGATGAGGATAACTTAATAGCAACGGGAGTTGCAGGATTTTTGGAGGCGGACTTTGTGGCTTCGAATGAGATTGTCGTGGCGGATCGCCCTATGGTATTTAAGGATAATACACGCTATGAGTCGGACGATTGGAAATGGGATTTTGGTGCGTCTACTTTTCCACCAACGTCTACCGCTCAGGAGCCGGAAGTGACCTTCATTCAAACAGGCCCCATTTCGGTTAACCTCACTGTGTTTAGCGGAGCGGACAGTTTGATGGCGCAGAAAGATGTACTAGTGGTTTCCGAGCGCGGTGAGCCTGTGCCCTTTCTTGAGTCGTTTGAAGAGGGACAACTCTTTGATGCACAACGTTGGTATTCTAATGACACGGATGAAGACGGAAACACATGGGTCTTGACCTCTGATGCGTCGTTCGACGGAGACCAATCTTTGATGATCGAAAACTTCGGCTTGTGCGGAGCCACGCAAGATGAATTGACCTCGAGCACGCTAGATCTCGAGCCTTTTTCTCAAGCTACATTGACGTTCAAGGCAGCCTTCGCACGCAGAACTACAAGCAATAATGATTTCATCCGTGTACTGATGAGCCGAGACTACGGCGAAACGTGGGACCTGGTCAAAGTCATTGGCGGAACGACCTTGGCTTCTGTAACGAACCTACAAAACGGAAGCTGGACACCAGCTGACACCAGCGAGTGGAAAGAGCATAGCTATAATGTCAGCAATACCTTCAAACGCGAAGGAGCGCTGATCAAATTCCAATTCAATGGTGATGGAGGAAACAACCTCTTCCTTGATGACATGAAGATCTCAGGCACGTACAAGAACAAGGTGTTCCTCGTTTCGCCAAAGAATGGCAAACTAGGTTTAGCAACGGATGTGACCTTAGACTGGAAAGCTGTGGGCGATGTGGATTTCTACGAATACCAGATCGATACAGAGACGTCGTATGACACGCCTGCACTGCGCACTGGGACCAAAGACTACATTGATGCCTCTCCTGAGAATGAGGATACGCAAGCGTTGCTGGAGGACCTTTCAATAGACACGAAGTACTATTGGAGGGTGCGTGCTAGCAAAGGCGGAGTCGTTACCGAATGGAGTGACAATTGGAATTTCCGGATCAGCAACACAGGAGTTGGCGTTAAGGAAGCCATGAACAAGGATTTCATTGAAGTCTTTCCGAATCCAGCACAGGATAGAGTGACCGTGAAGGCTAACGCACCCATTCGAACCATAGAGATATTAGACATAAGTGGGCGATTGGCCAGCGTAGAACATCGGTCATCCTCAAATCCAATTGAGGCGATCAACGTTTCGGCTTTTCAGCCTGGTACTTACTTCGTGCGCGTCACTACCGCCGGAAGTGATGTCTACGTGAAGCCACTGATCATTCAGTAAGCTTCGGGGCTGGCTTTCGGATACTGACCAAGTAAACGCCAGTGAAGATCAACACAGCGGCCATGATCTTGATCCAGTGGATCTCTTCCATGCCGAAGGCGATGCTCATGGTTCCAGCAAGAACCGGCTGCAGATAAATGTAGGCGCTCACTACGGATGGACTTACCGTCTTCATCGCGTATACGTTCAGGAAATAAACCAGGAAAGTGACGCCTACAATCACGAACATCACCCCCAAAAATATATCTGTTGGCATGTTTGCCCAATCAACTTCTAATGCCTGGGAATAGCCAAACGGGAAGACCATGACGCAGCCAAAGGTGAACACCCATTTGATGACGGTCATGGCTTCATACTTCGCCATCAGCGGCTTCACGGTCACCAAGTAGATGCCATAGCTCAGGGCATTGATGAGAATCATTCCATCGCCTATGGGGTCGCCCGCCCGCCATTCTATTTCACTGTATCCTAGCAGCACGGGAAGTACAATCAACGAGAGTGAACCTACCATTCCCAAGGAAATGCCCGCCACTTTGAAGGGGGTGATGCGTTCCTTTAATATTACGGCCGCTGCCAAGAGCACCAAAATTGGATTGGATGTCATGATAACGCTTGCGTTCAGCGGAGAGGTGATGTTGAGCCCGTTGAAGAAGAAGAGTTGGTTCATGGCTACGCCGAAGAGGGCGGCTTGAATAAAGCGCGGATAATCTTCGCGTCGTATTTTCTCTTTCGAGATGAAGCGATGCACGACCCAGAACAGAAAGGTGGCTCCAAAGACGCGGTAGAAAATAAAACCGGAAGGCCCGATGTAATCAGGCATGATTCCCTTGGCTACGATGTAGTTGATGGCGTAGAATACACCGACTATGAAAAGGGCGATATGCGCTTTGGTGACGTTATTCACCTAGCCTATCCTTGATGTCTTGAACGGTTTTTTTGCTGTTTCCCACGAACGAATCTTGCTCGATGATATACACGGGTCGTTTCAGAAAAGTGTATTCACCCAAGATCAGACTTCGGTAGTCCGCTTCGCTAAGTTCCTTGTCATTCAATCCGTTGGCTCGGTATTTTACAGCGCGCTTATTCAATAAAGCCTCATAACTGCCATGGTCTTTTTGAAGGCGATCAAGCGTAGCCGCATCGATGTGTTGACGCTTTATATCCTGAAGTTCAAATCCTTCCGTGCCTGTTTCGTTCATGATCCTCTTGCAGGTGTCGCAAGTGCTCAGGTAAAATATCTTCTTCATCGCTAGGCTGTTCGGGGTCAAAGTTAGGGCTAAGGGATTGGATGAATTGCAGGGAAATTATCCATCCTCGAATCCGAATCCTGTTTCATAAGGGTTTTCTTTGCATCCTACGTCCATGGCGAAGCGAGTAAATCCCATACGGCAATTGCTTTCACCCAGTAAGGTGTTCATTCCAATCGGCATTGGTTTGGCCATCGTTGCGTACTTCCTGATCCGGGATTACAACGCCCAGAAGGAAGCTTTGAGCATGATTCAATGGAGTTGGAAATCCACTATGTGGTTTGGCGTGGCGTTGATCATGGTCGCACTCAGAGACATCGGTTATATGATCCGCATCCGCATCCTCACGGATAACCACTTGAATTGGCGGCAAGCCTTTGATGTCATCATGCTTTGGGAATTCGCATCGTCTGTCACTCCGAGTATTGTCGGAGGATCGAGCGTGGCCATTTTCATCGTGAACCGCGAAAACATCCCCCTTGGAAAAAGTACCGCGGTGGTTATGATCACGGCCTTTCTTGATGAATTATTTTACGTACTGATGGTTCCCGTGCTGTTGCTCATTGTCGGCTGGAAAGAGTTGTTCCCTGTGGCATTGCAAAAGGATTTCTTCGGCATCACATTAGGTGCGAGAGAGATCTTTATTGCAGGTTATGTCTTCATTCTCATCTTGATCACGCTGATATGGTTGGGGATATTTCGTTTTCCCAGCGCCGCCAAGCGTTTGATCGTAGCCGTATTCAATCTTCCTTACCTCAAGAAGTGGAGAAGGGGTGCCGTGGATACTGGAAACGATCTCATCACCACCAGTGTAGAGCTTAAGTCAAAACCATTCAGCTTTTGGGTCAAGGCCTTCGTCGCTACCTTCCTTTCGTGGACTGCACGATTTTGGGTCGTGAATTTTTTGATCCTTTCCTTCACCTTGGCAGACCTTTCACTCCTCGATCACTTCATGATCTATGCACGCCAGTTGGTCATGTGGGTCATTCTACTCATCTCCCCCACGCCCGGCGGAAGCGGGGTAGCAGAAGTGGCATTTTCAGGTTTTCTACAAGAGTTCATTGCACCAACCGGACTTGCCATTTCCATCGGCGTCATTTGGCGGATTATCTCCTATTACCCATACCTAGTATTGGGCGCCATCATTCTGCCCAGATGGATTCAACGGGTATACTTAGGTCGGAAATTGATCAAGTTTAAGTCGCCGGAAGATCAGGGCTAGGGCATGCGCACGTAGGTGACAACCATGGTCGTTTTGTTGCCTTCTCCTAAGCCTCGCCAAGACATCTTTTCGTCCTCAAAGTGGACCAGCCATTTGCTATCGTTGTCGCCTGAATTGCTTTTCAACGCTAAAGTATGCGATGGGACATCGTAGGTCCATTGGCCAGCACTCTTCCCGACGGGCCTGCCATCGCTTTTAAATGACCCGTTTGACTGAAATTGTATCCATCTTTCATTATGTGGGTCTTCTTGCGCCGTAACATTCTCTCCGACATCTGCTGCGGATTCCATCGCCCAATCTCCGATGAGTTCTTCGTTTGTTTGGGCTTGACCGTTGAGGTGAAGCAAGGCAATAAATAGAATGATGATAGCGCTTCTCATTTGGATTGGATTTGGAGGTCAATTTACGGCAAGTTCTCCAATCGATAGCCATACTTACTCATATCCAATGGCCGGGGTAAGCGCCGAACGACCCCGCACGAAAGTCCCAGACCCTGTAGCCAGTACCTTTCCGTCTTCGTTCCAAAGAATTGCGCTTCCTTGGAATCCGTCTTCGTTTTTCTCTTCTAAGCGACCCTCACAGCGAATCACCCCCCTCATAAAGGGCCGCTTAAGCTCTACTTGAAAGCGGGTGGTTAATAGAAAAACATCTTCTGCTAGAGACGCTGCAGCGAAGTACGCCGCGTCATCCAGCATCTTAAAATAGACGGATCCGTGCATGGCATTGGCTGCGTGATGGAAGGTTTCGGAAATCGGAACTTCGATGACGGCCTTGCCTTCTTCGATATGGATCGAAGTGCCTTTGTACACTTCGCGGTTGATGTTGGCACCCAAGTACATGCGTTCGAGTCGCCTGAAGTGTTCGTAGCTCATAGCACCTTGAATTTTCGATTCGCCCTATCCACCATTTAAAAATGCACATTCTCGCGCTCTCCTCAAAACATTGGTAATCTAGGTTAAGAATATACTTTCGCACGTATGAAGAAAGGAATGAAATTCGGCACCAAAGCCATTCATGCGGGCCTAGAGCCAGACCCTGCAACAGGGGCAATCATGACCCCGATCTACCAAACATCGACCTATGCACAACCCCGCCCGGGAGTGCATAAGGGATACGAATACAGTAGGACCCTTAACCCGACTCGGGATGCGCTTGAAAAGAATTTAGCCGCATTGGAGAATGCAACGTACGGACTTGCTTTTGGAAGTGGCCTTGCAGCCATCGATGCCTGCCTTCGATTGTTGAACCCAGGAGATGAAGTGATCAGCACGAATGACCTCTACGGAGGAACGTATCGACTCTTTACTAAAGTGCACGAACGCTACGGCTTGAAGTTTCACTTTACAGGAATGCAATCTGCAGACGACATCAAGGGACTCATCAACGAGAATACCAAGATGATCTGGGTGGAGACGCCGACCAACCCAACGATGAACATCATCGACATTGAGGCCTTTGCCAAGGTGGCGAAAGAGCACGGGTTGATTTTGGTTGCGGACAACACCTTTGCTTCGCCTTACCTGCAGAATCCATTGGACCTTGGTGCTGACATCGTCATGCACAGCGTAACAAAATACATTGGTGGTCACAGCGACGTGGTCATGGGCTTCCTCGCCCTCAATGACGACAAGATGCGGGAGGACCTGGCCTTCATACAGAACTCGGTTGGGGCAGTTCCTGGCCCTATGGACAGCTTCCTCGTGTTGCGTGGTATCAAGACCCTCCACCTGCGGATGGAGCGGCATTGTCAAAATGGAGCGGCCGTAGCTAAGTGGTTGCAACAACACCCAAAAGTAGAGAAGGTCTACTGGCCAGGATTTGAATCGCACATTAACCACGACGTAGCCAAACGACAAATGCGTGATTTTGGCGGTATGATCAGCTTCACAATGAAAGGCGACAACATGGAGGATGCCTTCGATGCGGTCTCAAAGATGGAAGTGTTTACCCTTGCGGAGTCCCTCGGAGGCGTTGAGTCATTGGCTGGCCACCCAGCAAGCATGACCCACGCGGCGATTCCAAAACCAGAAAGAATGAAGATTGGCATTACCGACTCGTTGATCCGACTGAGCGTTGGAGTAGAGGACATCGATGACCTCATCAGCGACTTGGAGCAAGCCCTTTCTTGACAAGCAACAATGACGGAGCAACGGCCATCCCTCATTGACCTCTTGAGGTTCTTGCGATGGCCCAATCTGTTGTTGATTTCCCTCTTTCTGTTGATGTTTGACCAAGTAGTGTTTGGTGGGCTGCGCAATGCACTTGGCGTAGGTGCGGCCCTGGATGGGTTTACAAGAGTCATGCTTATCCTAGACGTACTGATCGTTACCGTAATGGGCTATTGGATGAACGACCTGAGCGATGTGGAGGCGGACCGGATCAATCGACCAAAGCGTTTTTTAGTGTTGAGGCCCAACCTCATCCACCAGGTCCGTTCATGGACATTGGTCTTGTCTGTAATTGGCTTGAGCATCACCATCCTCTTGGCATACCTCCTTAACCGTCTCGAATGGGTTTGGCTTTACCCTTCCGCGCTCGTCGGACTTTATCTCTATGCTAGGCGCGGGAAACGATGGGGAATTTGGGGGAATGCATTCGTGAGTTTTATGATCTCCGCGCTTCCTATGCTCTGGCTGGTTGCGGAGTCTGAAACAATTGAAGCACTTTACACCAATGAGCCGGGCATTTTTAGAGATGTCTTTCAACTCTTTGCAGGCTATGCGGGATTAATGTTCTTCACCAATATGGCGCGCGAACTTGCAAAAGACGTGCAGGACCTGGAAGGCGACCGCGAGGTCCAGGGAAAGACGCTCCCACTGAAAAGGGGGCTATCAGCAGCGAGTAGCGTGATGATCATTTACGTGCTAATGATTGCGTGTGCGCAAACCGCGTTGGTGGCAATGCTTCCTCGATCCTTGGCCCTGTCTGTGTTTTCTGTTGTTATTTTCGGACTTTTATTTATATACGTTCGGTGGATGCAAAGAATGGGAATAGGAAAGGCTGCAGGTCGTGTGAGCAAAGGATTGAAATGGCTCATGCTGATCGGTTTATTACAACTGTTCTTCTTGCCTCAAACATTGCTCTAACCACAACTCAGTATTTTCTATTAATTTTCCGCACAATTTCTACCCCATGAAAAGAACATTCCTACTCGCCTTGGCGGCTATTGCCCTATTTATGCAGTCTTGTGGATCCGGTACCGAAGGAGAAACGACTGCAGTGGATAGCACTGCTCAAGCATTGCCGGCTGTTTTAGCCCGAGGCACCGTTGAACTGAACCTCTCAGAACAATTCTTTCCTTTTACCATGCTAGTGCCAGATTCTTCGCGCGGATTGGTCGAAGTGGAGGAGACGGGCTATGGTGAGACCATTGTGCGTGTCGGGACAGTGTTTAACATGTCGATTGCGGAAGGTGGAGACATGTCAACAAAGAAGGCTGAAGTGGCAGATGACCTAATGTTCACAAACACAATTGTGGAAGAAGGGGATGATTTTATCGTTTACAAGTCCGTGATCGAAGGTTCACCCTTGGATCCTGAGTACCATTTTTATGCGGTGAAGGATGTAAATGGCATGACTTATGAGTTCAAGGATAATAAGGATGAAGGCCCATTTGCCGAGTCAATTGTGCGCTTGATGATAGAAAGTGTGAATCATATTGCTCCAAATAGTCCCGCATCTTGATGTTAGATTAAATGGAATGCTAAATTTGTGCATCGAATGAACCCGTTTCTTAACCAATCAACCGAAAGAAGACCCTTGATGAGACTGTTGCTAGCGTTGCTTCTTATCCTCAGTTCGGGCCTGTCGTTTGCAGGCAACATTGTACTGGAAGGCAATTACCAGGGTAAGAATTTATATGTCAGGAATCCTTTCGCCGGTTCGGGTGTTGGTTTTTGCACGTATGAAGTCACTGTGAACGGAAGTGTCACTACCGACGAATGGAACTCTAGCGCCTTTGAGGTCGACCTTTCTGTGCACAACCTAGATCCAGGAGATCGTATCGTGGTTGTCATCAAGCATAAAGATGATTGCGCACCAAAAGTGCTCAATCCGGAGGTGCTTAATCCCCAAAGTACGTTTGAAACACAGAGCATTGCGGTTTCCAATGATGGCATCCTTAAGTGGTCTACAACGAATGAAGCAGGGGTGTTGACCTACATCGTAGAACAGTACCGTTGGAATAAGTGGGTGTACGTAGGAGAGGTTGAAGGAGCGGGCCGCACCGGCACAGCGAACAATTACAGCTTTATGATTACCGCGCATTCAAGTGAGAATAAATTTCGCGTCAAGCAAGTAGACTACACGGCAGTTCCTAGGTACTCGCCTACGGCAACTTACCAGTCTGACATGGCATTGGTAGATTTCAATCCTAAGAAAGGCGTTGAAGACAAGATCACTTTCACTGCAGAGACCATGTTCGAGGTATTCGACATTCACGGCAACATCGTGAAGAAGGGTTTCTCAGGAAACATTGATGCTTCGAATTTGAAGAAAGGGCTTTACTATCTCAACTTTGACAACTCCACCAGCGAGTTCATGAAGAAGAAGTAAGACATTGACCTAAGTTTTCTTTTTTCCCCTCCTTTGTGAGGGGTTTTTTATTTCCGGACCATGAGAAAGATTGAACACATAGGCATCGCAGTAACTGATATTGAAGCGGCGAACGAAACGTACACGAAACTCTTCAACGCGCCACCTTATAAGATGGAAGTGGTAGAAAGCGAAGGCGTGAGCACCTCCTTTTTCATGATCGGTGAATCCAAGATCGAGTTGCTCCAAGCGACGAATGAGGACAGCGCAATTGCCAAGTACATCTCAAAACGAGGCGAGGGGATTCATCACATTGCCTATGACGTTGCCGACATTCATGCCGAGCGAGAAAGATTGATCGGTGAGGGCTTTCAAGCCATCGGAGAGGTCAAACGAGGCGCCGACAATAAATGGGTGTGCTTCTTTCACCCGAAAAGTGCCAATGGCGTTCTGGTAGAACTATGCCAAGAACGCAGCGAATAAGTCTTCCAGTCGCTCTGGTTCCACTAAGTGGTAGCCCTGAATCCCAAGTTTCTTAGCTCCTTCAACGTGTTGGGGAGAATCATCGACAAACAAAACCTGCTCTGCCTTTAGGTCGTTCTCATGCAAGATGATCTCAAAGGCCTCCGCATCTGGTTTCCGCATTCCGATCTCGCTGGACAAATACGCCTTTTGAAATAAGGGTTTGATATCCGTCCTGCCGGTTTGTGATTGGAACGTTTGGTTGAATGCCTCGTAATGGATCTCATTCGTATTGCTGAGCAAGAAAGTAGGCCAGCGAGTAGCGATTTGTTCAATGGTTTCAATGCGTCCTTCTGGAAAGTCCAATAGAAGCGCATTCCAAGCATGGATGACCTGAGCTGCTGTGGCGTCTGGCGCCTGTTGTTGAATGGTAGTGATGAACGCTGACCGGCTTATCTGGCCTGTTTCCAAACCGTCAAACAATCCAGATTGCTGCAGCTTAGAATACTGCTCCTCAAAGGATTCAAACCCCAAGGCGTGAAAAGCATCGATGGTCAATTGGTAGTCTATGTTGAGAATCACACCCCCAAGATCAAGGATTACAGCACGGACATCATTCCAGTTGATTTGCATGCCTGAAAGGTACAATCTGCGTATTGTTCGGATGCTTACTTTTGGCCGCGGAATTGAAAATAGATGGAGGGGCGACCTGAAGTCGCTTTGGTCCTATAGCTCAGTTGGCTCCGAAAATCTTAGAGCTATGCTCTTAGAAGTTCGAGAGTCCACGACCTGGATAAAATCAAAGATTTTGTCCATATCGGGATTAGAGCACCTGAATTTGTTAGATGGATGGATGGGAAACCTGAAGTCACTTTGGTCCTATAGCTCAGTTGGCTCCGAAAATCTTAGAGCTTTGCTCTTAGAGGTTCGAGAGTCCACGACCTGGATAAAATCAAAGATTTTGTCCAGGTCGGGATTAGAGCACCTGAATTTGTTAGATAGATGGATGGGAAACCTGAAGTCACTTTGGTCCTATAGCTCAGTTGGCTCCGAAAATCTTAGAGCT
>JABMOM010000015.1 GCA_013204105.1 Flavobacteriales bacterium | reverse complement strand
TGTTAGGCCTGCCGCTAGCGTTCATCCTGAGCCAGGATCAAACTCTCCGTTGTATAAAATTAATATAACAATCAGATCAAAGATCCCTATGGATACATGTTAGCTTCTATCTTTTCAATTCTTTCAAAGAACATCCTTTCTTTCAAAAGGGAGCGCAAAGATAATTTCATATTTCATTGCTGCAAGCCCTAACCAAAGAAAAGATGAAGAAATATGGGCTTATTTGGCCGGGCAGACGTTAAGCAACTGAATAACAGTGCCATAAATTTAGGCGTCGGGGTTGGATTTTGAAGCCTGAATGAGCTTTCCACTCATTACATCACCGAATTCATCCGCAACCCTTTGAATGAATTTCGCCATATTTTCAGGATCGACCTCTGAAACATAGCCCGGAAAGGCCTCTTTCAGCATCTCCGTATTTACCGCCCCTAAGGCTAAACAGTTGAACGCGAGTCCCTCACCCCCATATTCTGCATCCAATGACTCTGTAAGCCCTACCAAAGCAGCCTTACTGGCTGAATAGGCGAACAGTCCAGGGAACTTCATCGAGCCTTGCACTCCCCCCATGCTTCCAATGTTCAAGATGTGGGCGTTGGGCGCTAGTAGCTTTCTACTATAGAGTGCACGAAACAGCTCCAAGGCATACCAAACGTTCACCCGCATCTGCTCCTCGAAGTCAGCATAGCTCACCTCGCTGATCATATCCTTGATCAAAAGTCCTGCATTGTTGATTACGGATTCGATTTTAAACCCTTCTGCCTCGGATACATCATGGAGTGCTTCCGCCAATGCATTAAAATCATCCCATGCAAAACGTATGTATATATGTTGGCCCTCTCGATCAACACGGAGACCCTCGCCCCTGCCTATGGTAATCGTCCGCTTTCCAGAAGCCCGATAAGCCTCCGTCAATGCCTTTCCAATTCCTCTTGATGCACCTGTTATCAATACCGCCATATTCCTATTGTTGGATTCGCTCAACCGAGCGATTACAATAATCTTTAATTTTACGGACTTTATCGGTCAACTATTCCACTATAAGGAACGTCTTCAAAAGTGACTTAACGTATATATTGTATATGACTAGACTATTTACGCTACTAATAGCTTTCTTTCTGATCTCTTCAAGCGCGCTGGCTCAAAGAGCCGTTTGCTCCCAAGACACCGTGAAGTTCGTTCTGGCCAAAGCCACTGGATATGATACCACCAGCTTTGACCCAACATTTACCAGCGCTCTTTACCAGTACTATGAGGCCCCTCAGGAGATCTCGTTAGACGGTATTCGCTTTTATGGATTTAAGACCGATACGGCAGGTGGTAACTCTATGTACCTTACAGTAGAAGTTCGTAACGCCACAGGAGACAGTCTTCCAGGTAACACAATTCTAGCAAGCGACAGCGTGCTGATCACCGTGGTAGATACCAATGACACCCTTTACACTACATGGCAGTATTATGAGCACGTGGTTGACAATTTCAATTTAAACGTGGATGAGCCGTATACAGTCGTCATTCGGACCCAAGCCAACAACCCAGACTTTTCATTGATGCACAATGAATACGATGAGATCAGCGGCGGAGGCGATGGCCTGGAGGAATGGCTTAGCGGAGCATTCCAGGCGAGTGGATGGGTCAAGTCCGATGTGTTTGCCCCAACCGGTGTTCCATTTGACGCAGATTTCTTTTTCGAGCCCATCGTTCGCTACGATATGAATGCCAGCTTTATCAATGACCCTGAATGCCTGTTCGATGAATTAGGCGATACGGTTCACTTCTTTAACGAAGCGATCATCGCGGACAATAGAATGTATAATCGATATGCATTCTACGGTTTTCCTGACGGACAAACCTGGAACTACGGAGATGGTTCAACGATTTTCCCGATCATCAATCCAGCGCACTTCTATCCTACAAACGGGCCTTACGCAGCAACGTTGACAACCAAAATCCTGTCCTGGACGCAACAGGTTTGCTTGAGCTCCGTCACGCAAATCATCAAGGAGAAGCCTGCACAAGATTTTAGCTATATCACAAACAACCTGGAAGTGACGTTTAAAAACAAAACCCAAGGCTTGTTCAGTAACATCCAATACACCTTCGGTGATGGCAACTATAGCTCCAACGAAGATCCAAAACACAAATACGCAAAGCCAGGAACATATTGGGTATGCCAAACCATGATGACATCGTGTGGTGAAGTAACCCATTGTGAAAACGTGGCAGTGGCTACCAACACAGCTTTGAATTGCGGTAAAGACAGCGTGCGTTACACTGCGGCAAGAGGAACCAACACTCGTCAACTCAGACTGCAAGGACAAGGCTCCGGCCAGAAGCGAATCGGTCTTGGTCAGCGCTTCGACGCTCCACAATCCATGATTGTACACGGATTTACTTTTTACGCCAACCACGAAGGCCTCTTCAAGGATAGCTACGAAGTGATCTGTCGCATTTACGATCGCTCTGGAGCGAACATTCCTGATACAGCTGCCGGCCCATTAGCGGAGTCGCGGGTGCATATCAATAAGATCGACGTCGACTCGAACTACAGCGATTCCGTTCGGTATACTGCCATCTTTAACAAGGCCATTAACATTAAAAACGGAGACGACTTTATCCTCACCATTGAATATGACGGGTCCGTCCCTGTGCTCATCAGCACTACGGACTGGGCTTCAGGTGATGGTGATGGAGACCTTCTGGCCGTTGCCAAGATTGCATCATCAAGCGGTGATACCATTTGGTACACTCCTGGATCTGTATTCGCATTCAATTGCAATGGTGCCGCTTGTGACATGGACGTCATCATTGAACCCTTGATCGAATACAACCTTGATGCAAACTTTGAATACCCGTTTGAATGCTTGAAATTCGATGAGAATGGCGACAAGCTGGTTGAGTTTGATGATTTGTCTTCGCGCATTACACGTAGCGAAATCTACAACTCAAGAGTGTTCTACAACTCTATTCTAGATGCATTCGTTTGGGATTTTGGTGATAGCACCGGATTGAGTAATCAAGTGAATGCACTTCACATATTCCAAGAGCCTGGTCCCTTTGATGTGACCTTGTCAATCTACGTGGATGGTTGGACCACCAATTGTGAAAGCAGCCAAACGCTCAATGTGCCCGTTGCTCCGACAGGTGGCTTCGGTTATGACCAAGTGCTTTCGGCTGTTCAATTCATTGATTCAAGCCACAATGCCGATGAATATCGCTGGACGTTCTCAGATTCGACATTAAGTACCCTTAGTAATCCAATCCACTACTTCCCTAGGGTAGGAACATTTGAGGTTTGCCAGTACGTTTCCAACGTATGTGGATCTGATACCACGTGCGAAGAAGTCGTTATCAATATCCTAGGCCTTCCTGAAGCATATATGGACAACATCGCCATCTATCCTAATCCAGCGAACGACTACATCAACATCGAAGCGGACATTGCTGCATTTGGATCCCTTGAGGTTACCTTGAAAGACTTTACGGGTAGGTCTGTCAAAAGCTTTGCATCGACAGATGCCTACGCTAAGAAGACTTGGTACGTCGGCGACCTTGCTAGCGGACCGTACATTCTCGAGATCAGAATGGGAGAGTATACCGGAACGCGGAAGTTCCTGCTCAGCCACTGATGTATCTGATGCCTAACAAACAAAAAGCCCCGACTCACATCGGGGCTTTTTTTATGGGAATATGTTGAGGGCTATCTCTCTAGTTCATCATTTTGTGTAAAGCTCCATTGAAGATCTCTCCCAAGGAAGATACAGATCCAAACGAGGATCCGTTGATTACAATGTCCTTACCTCTCGCGCTTCCTAAGAGCTCGGCATCCATTCCAGCTGAATGTGCTTGCTCCAATACTCGGCTAGCATCAGAAGCGTCGACAGCGATGACCACCCGAGACTGAGCCTCTCCGAACAACAAGCCATCTAATCGCCCTCCTGAAACTTCAACATCAACCCCAATACCTAGGGGCAAACTCATTTCGAGCAATGTTGTGAAAAGGCCTCCGTCCGAAACATCATGGGCAGCCTTGATCGACCCTTTGGTGATCAAACCGTACAATACCTCCTGAAGCTTATGCTCATAGTCGAGATCAAAAGATGGAGTCCGTGACAATTCTTGCTTGTGCCAATGGATCAAATACTGGGAACTTGACATATCATCGTTGTGCTTTCCAAGGAGGATCAACTGCTGCCCTTCCTCTCCAATACTCAGCGGTGTGATATGTTCCTTCGACTCTACTATCCCAATCATTCCGATGGTTGGAGTAGGCAGCACAGGGACCGTCTTCCCTTCAATGGTCGACTGATTGTAGAAACTGACATTTCCTCCCGTGACCGGTGTGTTAAATTTCTTGCAAGCCGTACTCATGCCCTTGATGGCGCCGACAAATTGCCAGTAAGCCTCCGGGTTATAGGGATTACCAAAATTCAAACAGTTGGTTATAGCTGCCGGTTTTGCTCCGGAACAAACGATGTTTCTTGCGGCTTCAGCAACAGCAATAGAACAACCCACTTCTGGATCCGCAAACACATAGCGCGCGTTGCAGTCGACGGTAACAGCGATGGCCTTTTCAGTACCCTTGACATTCACAATACCTGCATCGCTCGGACGGTTGGTCGACATGTTGATCGTACCTACCATTGAATCATACTGTTCTGTGACCCATCGCTTGGATGCAATGTTCACATGTCCAATCAAAGACCGCGCTACCTCCTTTAGGTCGGATGGTTCAGCCAAGGTAGACGGCTCAAATGCTTGCGCTACCGCGTAGTAGGCGGGCTCTTTATATTCCCTTTCGTACACCGGCGCGCCGCCTCCTAGCACCAACGAATCGGCAGGTACTTCGGCCACGAGCTCACCGTCCATAAAATAGCGGAGACTTGGACCTTCGGTGACGGTTCCAATTTCAACACAATTCAAGTCCCACTTATCAAAGATCTTTAGGACCTCATCCTCCCTGCCTTTTTTCACGACGACGAGCATGCGCTCCTGTGATTCGCTCAGAAGGATCTCGAAGGGAAGCATATGCTCCTGCCGCGTGGGTACCCTGTCCAAATGAATATCCATTCCGCATCCCCCTTTTTCCGACATCTCAGAAGTAGAGCAAGTGATGCCGGCAGCTCCCATGTCCTGCATACCAATGATGCAATCTGTTTCGGCGAGCTCCAAAGAGGCTTCCAACAACAGTTTCTCTTGAAATGGGTCGCCGACCTGCACTGATGGCAAGTCGTCTGCGCTATCATCTGTCAAATCTCCTGAAGCGAAAGTTGCTCCATGTATTCCGTCCTTTCCTGTGCTCGATCCAACAATGAATACCGGATTTCCAACCCCATGAGAGGTTGCAGATATCATTCGGTCGGATTTCATAATGCCCACAGACATCGCATTGACCAAAGGATTCTGATTGTAAGAAGCATCAAAAAATACCTCTCCGCCCAAGACCGGGATACCAAAGCTGTTTCCATAATCACCAATTCCCTTTACCACTCCTTTGAGCAACCACTTCGTACGCTCGGACTCAGGATCTCCAAAACGAAGGCTATTCAGTTGCGCTATGGGTCGAGCACCCATGGTGAAAATGTCACGGTTGATACCGCCCACTCCAGTGGCCGCACCTTGATAAGGTTCGATGGCAGAAGGATGGTTGTGGGACTCGATTTTGAAAGCACATGCCAAACCATCCCCAATGTCGACAAGCCCTGCATTCTCCTCTCCGGCCTCTGCCAATATCGAGGGACCTGACTTGGGCAAGGTTTTTAACCAGATGATACTGTTCTTGTATGAACAGTGCTCTGACCACATGACAGAGTAAATGGACAATTCTGTGAAGTTCGGCGTGCGCCCGAGATAATCAACGACCTTATCGTATTCCTCTGGCAGCAAGCCGAGTTTCTCTGCAGTCTCTTTTGGGTTGTACTCTGTCGGTTGACTCATGTTTTTCAATTGAGCGCCAAAATTAAATTTTCATATGTGGTGAACGGTCGGCAATCGATGAATTCTTATCAAGAAGATTTACTTTGGGGTGTGCAAATCGAAGGAATACTACTCGGGGCGGTCTGGTTCGCCTTTCTGCTCTATGTTTTATTGCGCACTTCTAAAGCCTATCCGCGCACTTTAATCGTCGTATTGTTCTCCACAAAGGTCATTGCAGCCTTTCTATTGCAGGCTCTCTTCACCTATTACTATACCGACAGAAGCACTGCTGACATCTACCGATTCTTTGATGACGGAATGATCCTCCGGGAGGCCCTCTTTGTCCACCCTCCTGATTTCTTGAGAATGATCTTCGGACTCGGAATGGATGACCCCTCCTTACGTTCATCCTATTTCGAGGTGATGAATGCTTGGATCAAACCTTTTGATGCAGGTCTTTACAATGACAATCATTTCATAATTCGTCTCAATGCGCTCTTTGCTTTGATAAGTTTCGGCTTTTACGAGGTACACAACGTACTCTTCACCTTTCTGAGCTTTGTCGGATTGAAATGGTGCGTTGACGCACTGATTCCTCGAAGTCAGGATAAACCGTGGGCGCTTGCCATTGCTGTTCTTTTTCCCGCTAGCCTGCTTTGGTTGTCTGGGGGACTCAAAGAGGCAGTACTTATGCTCGGAATGGGAGCAGCGTTTAAAGGTTTGCGTGTTTCGAGGCTGAAAGAAGCCATCCCACTGGTGATGATCGCATCCTTGATCTTGCTCAACCTAAAACTTTATGTGCTCGCCTTCCTGGTGCCTGCTATGCTTTCTGAATTTGTCCGAGATAAAAGAAACTGGAGCCACTGGGCAATGACTTTGTTTTGGGCCGTCTTGATATCTATAGGCATTGTGAGCGCATACGCCGCAGGCTTCGACATCCCAAGTTCAATAGCTCAAAAACAACACGACTTTCTCAACCACGTTAGCGAGATAGCATCGGGTAGCGCCTTTGAAATGCAGCGGCTAAGGCCTGAATATCTTTCCTTGATCTTGGGAGTTCCCGCTTCGCTTTTCACTTGTCTCATGCGCCCTTTACCTATGGAAGTAACCTCCGCCCCAGAAGCTTTTTTAATGCTTGAGAATATCCTTCTTTGGTCTCTGGCAATCACCGCAGCCATCGGGTGGTATCGCAATAAGGCAATGTTGCCTTCGATTGGGTGGATACTACTTTTCACGGTTCCACTGCTCATACTTACAGGATGGGTTACGCCAGTTTTCGGAGCGATCATGCGATACCGAGCTCCAGCATTGGTGGTCTTATTGATTTCACTTTCACCCTATATTCGGAGCCTCTGGCGAAGCAATAATCAAATCGATGCCACATGATGCGAAACCTACTTTTCCTCAGCCTTCTCATGATTACCATTGGGTGCAACGAACCAAAGCAGGCCGACTTGATCATTCACAATGCCACTATTTATACGGTTGATGACGCATTCTCCTCGGCGGAAGCTGTAGCCGTGAAGGATGGGAAGATCATTGCGGTGGGTGCTGAGCATGAGATCTTGAACGCATACACGGCATCAGAGATCATCGATGCACGACATGGGTTTGTTTACCCTGGCTTCATCGATGCGCATTCACATATCCTTGGCTATGCCATCGAAAAGCAACGGCTCGACCTGGTGGGCACCAAGAGCTTTGACGAAGTAGTCTCTCGGATCAAAGCGTATACGGAAAGCGTAGAATCCAAGTGGGTCATGGGACGCGGATGGGACCAAAACGATTGGGAAGAGCAAACTTTTCCCACCAACGATACACTTCAACATTTGTTTCCCGATCATTTCATCGCACTCAAACGCATTGACGGCCACGCTTACTTGGTCAGTAACAATGTGCTTGAACTTGCACAGATCAGCCAGGAGACGCGGGTTGACGGAGGGAAGATTTTACTTGCAAATGGGAAACCCACAGGCATTCTTATCGATGAAGCCATGCGCCTCGTAAAGGCGGTTGTTCCGCAGCCTGACGACAGGTTCAAAGCCGCCGCATTATTGTCAGCCCAAGAACATTGCTTCGCAACAGGACTCACTTCTGTGTGTGCTGGAGGACTCAGCGTCGCAGATGTTCAATTGCTAGAGCGTTTGCATAGAGCAGAATTGAAAATTAGAATCTACGCCATGTACTCAGCCGCCCCAGAGCTGATGGATGCAATGGAAAAGCTTTCCATCAAAACAGAGCGACTAACCGCCCATTCAATCAAGGTCTATGCCGATGGTGCTCTCGGTTCGAGAGGTGCCAAATTACTCGAACCCTATTCCGATGACACCTCCAACACTGGTCTGATGATCTCTCCTAAAGATTCCATTTCCCATTGGGCCAAGGCGTGTTTCGAGGCTGGATTTCAATTGAATGTGCATTGCATCGGCGACGGAGCCAACCGCTTTACGCTTGATGCTATGGGAGAGGTATTGGGCGGAACTAACGACCGTAGATGGAGGATTGAACATGCGCAAGTGGTGCACCCAGAAGATCGTTCAAAGTTTGGGGCGTTCAACATTCTTCCTTCAATGCAACCTACACATGCCACTTCGGATATGTATTGGGCAGAAGATCGATTAGGAAAGGAACGCATCCATCACGCATACGCGCTGAAGAGTTTGATGCTCGAAAATGGATTGATTCCCTTGGGAACAGATTTTCCTGTGGAGGGCATTTCTCCCATCGCGACCTTTTTCGCAGCGGCAGTGCGGACTGACCGAGAGGGCTTTCCGAAAGGCGGATTCAACGCAGAAGAAGGATTGACGCGAGAAGAAGCATTAAGAGGAATCACCATTTGGGCAGCCATTGCTAATTTTGAAGACGATTCAAGAGGCAGCGTCGAGGTAGGCAAGTTTGCTGACCTCGTGCTTTTGGACAAAGATTTGCTTCAATGTGATAAAGAAGCGATTTTGAATACAGCGATACTGAAGACTTGGTTGAACGGAGAATTGGTGCATGAGCAATAACATCAAATACATATTCCTGTTGCTTGGCTTTGGCCTACTCTGGAACACTGGATTGGCACAAGACGATCTGTTTAAGTTATGGCCAGACTCAACCCTGGCGGATGCGAATTCAGCACGAGATGTTCAGTACATGAACGTCGAAGAAAAAGAGGCTGTTTACTACATGAACTTGGTGCGCATCAACCCAAAGCTCTTCTCGGAAACCTTTCTCAAAGACTATATTAAGGACCATGAAATAAAGCGAGACAAGGAAGTTCGAGGCTTAGTAGACGAATTGGAATCAATGGATGGCATGGGAATCCTTCGACCCAGCGAGCAACTCACATCCTTTGCCAGACAGCATGCAAAAGACATGGGTGAGTCAGGACGAACAGGACACAATTCCTCTTCAGGAGCACCCTTCCATAAAAGAATAGAACCGCTTCAAATCAAGTTTGCCGCCATCAATGAAAATTGCAATTACGGCAATGAGAAAGGAGTCGATGCGGTAATCGACTTACTCATCGACCGGGATGTACCCAATTTAGGTCATCGGAGGAACATCCTTGACCCTGAAATGGAATTGGTAGGAGTAGCAATCGAAGCCCACCGTCGATGGAGATTTAATTGCGTCCAAGATTTCGGCACGAAGAAGAAATAATCTTTGTCCACTCCTTTCCGTAGCTTAAATTTGGGAACGAACCCAATATTCAACCTATGGAAGTTTCACGACTCTTCGACATCCCTTACTACCAGCTCTCAAAATTCCCTAAAGAGGATTCCTTGGCGGCAAAGCAAGACGGTAAATGGGTGACCACCTCTACCAAGTCTTTCATCGATCAAGGTATGATGGTGGCCAAAGCCTTGGTCAGCATCGGAATCGGCCCCGGAGATAAGGTGGCAATGATCTCTAACAATCGTCCCGAATGGAACATAACTGACATTGGCATTTTGATGGCTGGTGCAATCAGTGTTCCCATCTACCCGACGATATCCCCAAGCGCGTACAAATTCATTTTCGATGATGCCGAGGTTAAAGTATGCTTCGTGAGTTCTGCAGACCTCCTGGCCAAAGTCAATGAGATCAAAGACACGGTGCCTTCACTTACACACATCGTCTCATTTGAGCACCTGGAAGGAATCGAGCATTTCGACACCTTCAAGAAACGCGGTGAGAATACCCCCACGGATGAAGTGGAAAAGAGAAAAGCTGCGGTAAAACCCGAAGACCTCGCTACATTGATTTACACCAGCGGTACAACCGGAAACCCAAAAGGAGTGATGCTGTCGCACAACAACATCGTTTCAAACGTGCACGGTTCGCGCGAACGACTGCCTGTAGATGAATATTCAAAGGCGGTCAGCTTCCTTCCGCTTTGCCACATCTATGAACGCATGGTCTTATACCTCTTCATGTTCACGGGGGTTTCAATTTACTACGCCGAATCCATGGAGACGATTGGTGAAAACATACGAGAGGTGCAACCTCAGGTTTTCACTGCGGTTCCAAGGCTTCTCGAAAAGGTATTTGACAAAATCATAGCAAAGGGATCAGAACTCACTGGAATCAAGAAAAGCTTGTTTTTCTGGGCTGTAGCACTTGGCGAGCGATGGGAACCTTACGGCCAGAACGGCGCCTTTTATGAACTCCAACTCAAGATTGCTAATAAACTCATTTTCAACAAATGGCGTGAAGCCCTCGGCGGTAATGTGAAGGCGGTTGCCAGTGGCAGCGCAGCATTACAGCCTCGTCTCGCTCGGATCTTTAACGCGGCTCAAATTCCAGTTTTAGAAGGTTATGGGCTGACGGAAACTTCCCCCGTCGCTTCAGTAAACTGCTTTGACGACAAGGGATTCATGATCGGAACTACCGGAAGAACGCTGTCCAATGTAGAAATCAAGATCGCTGAAGACGGAGAGATCCTGATCAAAGGTCCAAACGTTATGATGGGCTATTACAAACGAGACGACCTCACGAAAGAAGTGATGTCAGAAGGGGGATGGTTCCATACAGGAGACATCGGCGTCCTTGTAGATGGTGAGTATGTGAAGATCACGGATAGAAAGAAGGAAATCTTTAAAACCTCCGGTGGTAAATACATTGCTCCGCAGCCGATGGAAAATGTCTATAAAGCATCGCGCTTCATTGATCAGATCATGGTGATCGGTGAAAACGAAAAGCACCCCGCAGCACTCGTGGTTCCTGATTTTGAATTCTGCAAAGAATGGTGCAAACGACATAGCAAAGTTTGTACAACTATAAACATGATGTCCTCCGATGGAAAACTCAAGGAACGCATCCAGCAAGACATCGATGAAATGAACCAGCAATTTGGAAAGTTCGAACAAGTAAAGAAAATCGAGCTGTGCGAGCATGCTTGGACGATAGAAACGGAAGAACTTACGCCATCATTGAAATTGAAGCGAAAGATCATCATGGCAAAGTATGCGCACTTGGTTGATAAGATCTACAGAAGTTAATAAGAAGATCTGCCATCGGTGGATGTTGCTTCTTCTTTTGAGCGCAACGTCCATTTCTGCGCTGAGCCAATCTTCCAATGAAGAAGGGGCAGGAAGCCCTGATTTCTATACCAATGTAAACGCTGGATTCGGTTTACTGTACGGAGGTTTTGGTGGAAATCTAGAAGGCGGAATTGGGCATTTTGCCGGTTTCGGAGCCTTGGGTTATGCCACCAAGCGCACCTATGATACGGTGACCATCAACCCTTCGGTTAATTATCATTTTGGCCTTCGCTATTACCTGAACGTAGGAAGTGAAGTGCTCTTTCCAAGAATTGGAATTGGTTATGGGTGGATAGCCAACTATTACAGTCCATCCATCGGAAACCGATCGTACGATCAAAATGTAAAAGGCCTTAGCTTGCATCTTGGCGCTCAATTCTACACGGTTGAAGGACTTGTGTTCAATTTTGATGTGGCCATGTCGTCCAAATTGGTCATTTCAAATGTCAACGACCACCCCTCCTTCTTTCCTTTCTATTTGCGGCCCTGCATTGGTATTGGATACGACCTTACCAAGTTGGTCAATGACGATGATGGTTCAGGTCGCATTCGAAACAAGGAGATAGATCCTTTCGGGAATTGACATCAGAGCAATAAAAAACTCACTGCCAGCAATACAAGCAGCACCAAGGCAATCAATCCGACCCAAGCACTGAAGGTCAACGCCTCTCTCTCTTGACGCTCATCCTGCGGCAGCAGTTCGTCCATTTCTTGCACAATGGACTGAACCGCCTCATAGTGATTAGGCTGATTGCTGTCAATCACTCTATCCACCCCTAAATCTTTCAATAAAACAGTCTGATCGACTGCTGTTGACTGGAGTAAGGCGACAATTTTTAATGGAGGCCGCAGGGCTCCTAACCCCTTCAACACATCCACAATATCCACTTCCATCATTTCATCCAGCGCTATCACTAAAATTGCGCTTCGTTGCACCTTGAGTATGCGCAAGGTTTCTGCAGTTGTAGTGGTCACCGAAAACTCAGCTTGTGCATTATTATCGCCCATGTATTTGGCAAGCAGAAGCATCTCGGCTTCATTGCTTCCTGAAAGGGTTATATGCACTCTTTTCGCCATTGCGCCCGTCACAGAAAAGCATTCTCAAGTTGATGCTCCTTGAACAACATCTTGATCACGCCATCAGACACACCAATTTTGGGCACAAATGCAAAGTCAGCTTTACTCCATCGCATGATCGATGTGAAGATCTTTCCAGCCGGGACGATAACATCTGCTCTATCCGGATTGAGATACAATTCTTGGATCCTCTCTTCGGTACTCATTCCTTTCACTCGCTTGTACAAGGTGTGAATCTCCTCGTAAGCCAGCGCCTCGCCGTATTCTTTCATGAGTAGTTTGCAATACTTGTTGATGTTCCCCCCAGAACCAATCAGCGCGATCTCCTTGTTGACCTTGTGGCTGATGTCCTTCACCCAGCCCTTCATCTCATCCCACTCTTCATCTTTCACCACTCCCATCAATAGTCGGATGGAGCCAATGTTGAATGACCTGGATGTAACGGCTTCGTGGTTATTAAAAAGCGTCAACTCCGTGCTGCCTCCACCCACATCCATGTACAAGTAGGTCTTATTCAGGTCCATATTCTCGCGTAGTCCATTCGCGTAAACAACCTCCGCTTCCTCCTTCCCAGTGACGATCTCAATCTTGATTCCGGTCTCGGTAAAGACACGATCCACAACTTCAAGACCGTTGGATGCTTCGCGAAAGGCTGATGTTGCAATGGCTCGCAGTTTTTGCGGTCGATACACTTTGAGCAAGTGATTGAAAGCACGCATAGCGTGCACGAAGTCTTCGACCTTTTCTTCCGGAAAGTGGTGATTTAAAAATGCATCCGCGCCTAAACGAATCGGAATGCGCACGAGCGACTGTTTCTTGAAGGTTACCTTGGTTCCGTTCTCGAATACATTGCTCACCAAGAGTCTCACAGCGTTAGATCCTATGTCTATGGCCGCGAATTGGTAAGCTCTCATCCTGTCTTGCTCTTTTGCTTGTAGTACTTGTGTAGTTCGTACTGAGAACGAATATCCTTTTTCTTATGCTCTTTGACAACCTTATAATGACCATCTGCCTGAAGACGCCTGGCTTTTACATTATCAGCAAACTGAATGTTGAGAATATCATCCAGTTCCTTTTTAATCGATGGATCATGGATGGGACACGTCACCTCAATCCGGCGATCAAGATTTCTTACCATCCAGTCGGCGCTGCTGATGAAATAGAGCGGATCACCCCCATTGCAGAAGACGTAGCAACGGGCATGCTCGAGAAAGCGATCAATGATACTCACTACTTCTATGTTCTCGCTCATGCCTTTTACTCCTGGTACTAATGAGCAAATACCGCGTACGATGAGTCGTACCCGGACTCCAGCTCTACTGGCTTGATACAACTTCAAGATCAGATTCTTATCTACTAAGCTGTTGAGTTTTAAGATAATATATGCTTCCTTCCCTGATTTAGCATGCCTTATCTCTCGGTTGATGAGCCGTACGAGTCGATTGCGGAGGTAAAAGGGTGAAAGGACCAGCTCTTTGAATCGATAATTGGGCCAAATGGCATTTTCGAAAAGGTCAAACACTTTGTGAACCTCGGAAGTAATCTCTTTCTTGGCAGTCAATAGTGAAAAGTCGCCGTAGAGCGAAGCGGTTCCTTCGTGAAAATTACCTGTACCCAACTTTGCGTAATAAACATTCTGTCCATTTTCTTTTCGGGTGATCAACATGATCTTACCATGGACCTTCATTCCTGGAAATCCGAAGAAGACCTTAACTCCTTCATCTTCTAGGATGTTAGACCAATAGATATTGTTCTCCTCATCAAACCGCGCTTGCAGTTCAAATACGACGATTACCTTCTTTCCATTTCGAGATGCATTGATCAATGCATTCACAATTTTGCTTCTATTGGCAACGCGGTAAAGGCATATCCGAATGGATTTAACATCCGGGTCCAGTGCTGCCTCCTTCACAAAGTCAATTACATGATTGAAACTTTGATAAGGGTAATGCAACAACACATCTTTCTTCTTGATAGCCGTGAAGTAGGAGTCATACTTTTCAAAATGCGGATGTGGACTTGGCGGTAGTTGCTCATAATAAGCCTTTTTCAGACCCACCTTTGGAAAGGCCATTAAGTCTTTCAAGTTGTGATACCTCCCACCTGGAATGAAAGCATCCTCATCTGTCGTAAGCGACATTTTTTTTGTCAGATAGCGCTGCATTTCCCGCGGCATGGTGGCGTCGAAGACAAAGCGAACCGGCGCCCCTCTGCGTCGCTGCCGGAGGCTCTTCTTCATTTTCTCTAGAAAGCTCTTCGAAATGTCATTGTCGAGATCTAGCTCAGCATCCCGCGTAATCTTAAAGGTATATGCATCAACGGCCGTCGGCTTGAAGACTTCGAATACCGACATAAGGTTGTGGCGTAAGATGTCGTCCAACATGATGATGAATTTCTTACCCTCTTCTTCCGGTAAAAGAACAAACCTGGGGAGCGTAGAAGGCACTTCAACAAGGGCGTACTGATCTGCATTTTTCTTTCCTTTCGTAATAGACAGCAACGCGGCTAAGTAAATAGCCTTGTCTCGCAAATGCGGAAAGCGCTTGACCTGATCCAGCATGATCGGTGAGACCACAGGGTCAACCTTTTCATTGTAATAGTGTTCTACCCACTCCTTCTGGCCAACGTTGAGCTCATTCTCATTGATGATGAAGACGTTCCTTGTCTGCAATTCAGCGAGTATATCTTGATAGACCTGCTCGTATTTTTTTTGCTGCCCTATCGTGGTTCGTTGAATTTGGGCAAGGATATCCCGAGGATCGTCATCCGTCTCCTCGATTTTTTCGTTGAGTGCTGCCCAGCGTTTGACCGAAGCCACGCGTACCCGAAAGAATTCATCTCGGTTATTGGAAAAAATGCCAAGAAACCTCAAGCGCTCCAGCAGCGGAACAGACGGATCCGCTGCTTCGTTAAGTACCCGATCATTGAAAGCGAGCCAGCTAATCTCCCTGTTTATAGTATGGTCTTTATTCGCCATTTTGAAATTCTGCAGCTAAGGTACAACGCACAGTAGCGTTGTCATAGCACAGACAAGCAAGACTTCACAAGACCTTCATAAAGAATACAGATTGCGGTAACATTCTGGCTCCATCATACGTTGAAAACTCTGTTGATAAGGATTGGGGACCCCACCCGAAAGCCCCCTATTTATGGGCATACCTTTGGATTCATCATTGTCCAAATCATTGATAGGAACTGATGTTTACCATACTAAGAAAGAAAAAGCTCACTGAAGATCAACTCGCAAATTTCTTTGCGAACTCGATCCTACGACTTGTTGAAGAAGGCTTCGCCGATGTTGCGGAAATCGTCAACAACGATCCGGAATTTCTTTCACGTCCCAACTTAGAGAAGTCGGACTCCGACAAATTTCTCCTCGTAATCATTGCGGGAAACATGAAATTGTTGGGTAATCACTTCGAGTCGGTAAAGGACGTGCGGATCACGGAAAAGATCTACAGAAAATTGGCCGTCGCGCTAAGTGTTGACCCTATGGTCTTGAAAGAAACGATAGCCAAGTATCAATCGTGGATGAACCGCATCAACCACCCATCCAAGAATACGCGGTATGCAATGTCTAAAGGAGTGTTCTTCAAGTACGATCTTAACCAGTTTCAGACGGACTACTTCCGGAACATGAATACCCCCAATCCGATTTTCCTAAAGCGGTTAGACGAGATCATCAGCCAATTCATTTTTGATTGGGATGAAGTCAGAGTAAAGTACAGAGTAGTCGAGGACTAGTCGAGCTTGAAGTAATCCGACGCCATTTTCCTAACCTCTTCACCAATCGCTAGGCACGCCGTTGCCGCCGGACTCGGTGCGTTTAAAACGTGTATGCAGTTATCCTTGTACTCTATCTTGAAGTCATCGATCATGTTGCCATCATCTCCTAGCGCCATCGCACGGACTCCCGCCCGCTCTTCAGACAAATCATTCATTTCGAGCGATGGGATCAACTTCTGAAGCGTCTTGAGAAAAAGCTGCTTCGAAAAGGCACGTCTGTACTCTTCAATTCCATACCTCCAATGCTTGGCGAAGAACTTCCAAGTACCGGGATAAGCCAATGCGTCGGCCGTATCTTTTAGGTCAAAGTCCGTTTTGTTGTATCCTTCGCGCTTGAAGACAAACACTGCGTTCGGTCCACATTCTACTTCACCGTTGACCATCCGCGTAAAATGCACACCCAGGAAAGGGAATTCTGGATTAGGAACAGGATAGATCAAGTTCTTCACCTTATGCCTTCCCTCTTCTGATAGTACAAAATAATCGCCCCTGAATCCTAAAACACGCATGTCTAGATCCACCTTCGCCTTCATGGCTAATCGATCCGCTTGCAAGCCCCCACAAAAGACCACGTACTTCGCTTCGATATCACCACGCTTCGTCTTTAGCCGCGTCCTCTCGCCATCCTTAATGACGTCAACTACCTCATGGTCTAGGAATATCCGACTGCTTTCTTGCATTCCCTCGAGCAATGCGGCCATTCTCTCAGTCATGGCTCGGTAATCAATGATACCTGTGCAGCCCACTTGCATTCCAGCGATGCCAGCGCAATACGGTTCTAAGTCCTTTATCTCTGCCGCATTGATGCGTCGTACATCTTCCACCTGGTTATCCAACGCACGCTGATAAATCGCATCCAGCTGCTTCAGTTCGTTGCGTTCGGTGGCCACCACCACTTTTCCACAGATATCATGCGCCACATTATAATCTTGTGCGAATTGCACCAATTCACGACGACCATTTACACATAGCCGTGCTTTATAGGATCCTGGCTTATAGTAGATTCCAGAATGGATAACCCCAGAGTTGTTTCCTGTTTGGTGATCCGCCAGGCGCTTTTCCTTTTCTATGACGGCAATGGAGTGATCTGGATAGGCGAGTTGGAGCTTATAAGCCGTGGCTACTCCTACAATACCACCGCCCACTACTGCTATATCAAATGATGCTATCAAAGTCACTTTGTTTTATGGTCAACGCGTCCTGGACAAAGGTGCGATCCTTTCGTCTTTCTTCACGAATAGAAGTAAAATCAATCCTACTAAAAAGAACACCAATAAAGCCAAGGCCGAATTCCTCATACTTGAAGTCACTCCTTCGATCAATCCAAAGAGAAGGGTGCCGATCACAATGCCGAGTTTCTCCACCACATCATAAAAACTGAAGTAAGAGGCATGGTCTAGCGTCTCTGGGATGAGTTTAGAGTACGTAGAACGCGACAAGGCTTGTATACCACCCATTACGAGTCCAACTACGGCAGCGAGGATGTAAAATTGCGCTGGAGTGCTGATAAAATAAGCACTGAAGCAAACCCCAACCCAAATCACCAACGCCGCAGCCAGTACTTTGATATTTCCAACGCGCTTGCTCATCTGAGCAAACAGATAAGCACCGAGAATGGCGACGAATTGAATGATAAGTATACTAACGATCAGACCAGCATCGCCCCCATCACCCCAATCCACCTCTTTCTTGGCAAATAGAACAGCCATGAGCATAACGGTTTGCACACCCATACTATACACGAAGAAGGATCGCAGGAATGCCTTGAGATTGAACTGCGTCGACAAATCATTCCAGACATTACGTAATTCTTGAAAGCCTTTGGCAAACATGTGCCGTTGAACCGGCTTACGGTCGTATACATTATCCGGAAGGTAGTGGTAGGTGACTTGCGCAAACCCAGCCCACCAAATGGCCACCAACGGAAATGCGAAGTGTGCAGGCATGGTTTCCGTTTGGATCAAGATCAACAATGCGATGAGCAGAAGGGCACTTCCCAAATAGCCATACGCAAATCCTTGTGCGCTTACTCGGTCGTGCAGCTGAGGTTCGGCGATCTCAGGTAGAAATGCATTGTAAAAAACAAGGCTTCCCCAGAATCCAACACTTGCCATCAATACGAAGACCATGGACAATTCTAAGTAGGCAGGGTCAAAAAAGAATAGCAAAGCGCAACCTGAAGCGCCCAAATAGCAGAATATTTTGAGAAAACTCTTCTTTCTTCCTGAGTAATCCGCTATGCCAGAAAGAATGGGTGAGAGAAAACTAACGATCAAAAACGACAAAGAGAGTACATAACTGTACAGTTCTGTGTTGATGAAATCCAATCCGAAAAAGCGAACCTTTTCCATGACGCTTCCATCATCCAATACCGAAGAAGTCTTTGCTTCATAAAAGATTGGAAAAATAGACGTAGTGATGACTAAGGGGTAAACGGAATTCGCCCAGTCATAAAAGGCCCACGCTCGGACCGTAGTAGGATCATTTCGCTTGATCATGGAGGGTAGCGAAAGTAAAAAGCCCCGAATACTTCGGGGCTCTAAACTTTCAAAAATCCAAGTTCATCCTTATTCTTTGCTGGTCACTTCAAAGACCACCCGTCGATTCTGGGCCTGACCTGCTGGAGTAACATCGTCTGTGGCAGGATCAAAATCCTGTACACCAACTACCAAGATCTTATTTGGATAGGCTCCAAGCTCCACCAATTTATCCTTCACACTTTGGGCGCGTTGGAGGGAAACATCTCCCGTAACCTTGGCTTCCTCTACTGGATCGGTGTGACCAGTGATCTTCACCTTGTACTTTGGATGCTCCTTCAGAAGCGCTGCCACCTTGGCTACAGCAACCATGTTATCATCGTTGATCTCCGCGGTCATCTCGTCGAAGTAAATCCGGGACATTTGGATTTCTTCGGTTACATCCACTTCCATGTCAGAACTTACCTCTTTCGAGTATTGAACCTTCAATGCACTTCCTGAAGCGTCCACTTCACAATCGCATTCGTCCAATCCCGCCATATTGATCACCGACACATCGTCAATATAATAATAAGCAGTGCGCGCTTGTTGACCAGTAATACCCTTCGGCTTCTTGATCTTTTCTTCTTGCGTCTCACTCGTAGGAGCAAAGTTTCCGATGGTTAGGTATCGCTCACCACCGTTGGCGATGTAGGATTGACAAATCGGTTCCCAAGCAAACTGCTCGTCGAATACTCGATTTTGCGTGTGTTGAATCTGAGGTGTAATGGCATTTGCTTCGAGGGCTTCTACATCAATCGGCTTATCGCTGACGTACATTCCTAGGTTGTTAGAAGCATATTTTGACAGCATCGCCAGCATCACGTGCATTTTAACACAATACACTTTCTCTTCCTCCAAAGGAGAGTACAGTTTCACCTGCAGATACGTCCGCGGGTCGCTATCCTTGTAGGCATACATCACAACTCCCGCATACCCTTCACCAGAATTTGGATCGGCTTCACCATACAAGTTTGCCGGAACGCCCCATTCCTCTCCTTTACTCTTTGGGTTAAAGAGGTCTGGTTTGTTGTCGGTGAGTGATTCCCAAGGCTCAGCAAGTTCGATGGAACCGGCTTCCTTGATCTTTTTTTCAGGATCTTCAAAGCCATAGTTCGGCACCAGATTTCCTTGGGCAAATACGCCCATTGAAACCAAAAGAAACGCCAGGGAATAGATGATTGACTTCATATTCATTGAATTGTGTTGTTACTTGTTTTGATCGTGTCTACGAATAGCTTGACTTTCCTCCAATCAGTATCCGGGTATACACCGTGCCCCAAATTAGCAATGTGCCCACCGCCACTGAATGAACTTAACATCTCATTAGTCTTTTGAACAATGACCTCATCCGCTGCATACAGCACTGTAGGATCCAAATTTCCTTGCAAGACTTTAGTGGGATTCATGGCTCGAATCTGATCCGGATCCATGGTCCAGTCCAACCCTACAGTATTATATGATGACGTCATGAGGTCCTCCATAGCAAATTGCGCGCCTTTTGCGAAAATGGTTCTAGGAACAGTATCCACTTCTTGCGCAATCCGCTCTAAATAAGGCATGCAAAATTCTTGATACAAGGACTTGCTCAAGACGCCTGCCCAAGAATCAAAGACTTGGTACAGAGACACTCCAGCTTCCACTTGCAACTTCAAATATTCGATGGTAGAAGCCGTGATCTTTTCCAACAAAGCGTGTGCTTCCATAGGATAAGCATGCAGCCACTTCCTTGCATTTGAAAAGGTCTTGCTCCCTTGTCCCTCGATCATATAACAGAGAATGGTAAAAGGAGCTCCAGCAAAACCAATGACAGGAACGCGGCCGTTTAACCGCTTACGGGTCTCCCTTATGGCGTCATAGACATACTGCAATTCGCTTCCATCCGCAACGTGCAGTGCAGCGATGTCACTTGCTCGCTCGATCACCTTAGGAAAATGAGGACCTTTTCCTTTGATCATTTCATAAGGAAGGCCCATCGCCTCTGGAATCACTAGGATATCGGAGAAGATAATGGCAGCATCAACACCAAGAATGTCCACGGGTTGAACCGTCACTTCTGCCGCTAAGTCAGGCGTTTCGACGAGTTCCTTAAAGCCAGAAAGACTAGCGCGCACCGCACGGTACTCTGGGAGTATCCGACCTGCTTGTCGCATCACCCAAATCGGACTCCTTTCCGTCTTTTCGCCTCTCGCGGCGCGTATGATCAAATCGTTTTGCACAGATTCCATAAGGCAATTGGGTACACCAACCACATAGATTTATAGGTTTAGGATGCGTATTGCTGCTTGATCAGGTTCAGTGCGCTACCGGCCTTAAACCATGCTATCTGTGCTGCGTTGTACGTGTGGTTCAATTTGATCTCCTCTTTGCTACCATCCGCATGCTCCAACTCTAGCGTCAATTGACGCTCAGGAGCAAACGAAGAAAGGTCAATGAAATTGAACGTATCATTTTCCAGGATCTTGTCGTAATCAGCCTCATTGGCAAAGGTCAACCCAAGCATTCCTTGCTTCTTGAGGTTGGTCTCATGGATACGTGCAAATGACTTGACAATAACCGCACATACTCCAAGGTGACGCGGTTCCATTGCCGCGTGCTCCCGAGATGAACCCTCTCCATAATTGTGATCTCCTACCACAATCGAAGGAACTCCGGCTTTCTTGTAAGCCCTAGCGGATGCTGGAACTTCCAATTTCTCACCCTTAAGTTGATTCACCACTTCGTTGGTCGCACCACCAAACGCATTGACTGCGCCGATCAGCAAGTTATTCGAGATGTTATCGAGGTGTCCTCGGTATCTCAACCAAGGCCCAGCCATGGAAATATGATCCGTTGTACACTTACCAAAAGCTTTGATCAGCAATTTCACTCCGGTGATGTTGTCTCCATTCCATGGTGCAAAAGGCTCGAGCAGCTGAAGGCGCGAACTATCTTCCTTTACGTTGATGGCTATGTGGTTTCCACTTTCAGCTGGCGCTTGATAACCCGGATCGTCCACATCAAATCCACGTGGAGGAAGTTCAAAGCCTGTCGGTGCATCGAATCGAACTTCTTCGCCCCTCTCATTGATCAAGGCATCTGTCATTGGATTAAAATCCAATCGCCCACTGATTGCAATCGCAGCTACCATCTCAGGTGAGGTCACGAAAGCATGGGTGTTTGGATTGCCGTCTGCGCGCTTTGAAAAATTTCTATTGAAAGAGTGAACGATGCTGTTCTTCTTATTGTCCTCGGCTCCCTCTCTGGCCCATTGTCCGATACAAGGTCCACAAGCATTGGTAAAGATCTTTGCCCCAAGGTCTTCGAAAATGCCGAGCAAACCATCGCGTTCTGTAGTAAAGCGTACCTGCTCAGAACCCGGGTTGATTCCAAACTCCGCTTTTGGTTTCAGACCTTTTTCAACTGCCTGTTTCGCAATGGAAGCAGCGCGCGAAAGGTCTTCATAGGAGCTATTGGTACATGAACCGATCAATCCCCATTCAACCGTTTGAGGCCAATCTTGATGCTTCAGCACCTCTTTCATTTGAGACACTGGAGTTGCAAGATCAGGAGTAAACGGTCCATTCACATGAGGTTGAAGTTCGTTTAAGTCGATTTCAATTACTTGATCAAAGTATTTCTCCGGATTCGCATATACTTCCGCGTCTCCAGTCAAGTGCTCTGCTACCTCATCGGCAAGCGAGACAACGTCAGCGCGGCCCGTCGCGGTCAAGTACCGACGCATGCTATCATCATAACCAAACGTCGATGTGGTTGCGCCAATCTCAGCACCCATGTTGCAGATTGTACCTTTTCCTGTGCATGACATGGAAACCGCACCTTCACCAAAATATTCTACGATGCAGCCGGTTCCGCCTTTAACGGTAAGGATGCCAGCAACTTTAAGGATAACATCCTTCGGAGCCGTCCATCCGCTCAATTTTCCGGTGAGTTTGACACCGATTAACTTAGGGAATTTCAATTCCCAAGGCATACCTGCCATCACGTCAACCGCATCCGCACCACCTACTCCAATCGCTACCATTCCTAATCCACCAGCATTGACGGTATGGCTGTCGGTTCCTATCATCATTCCACCAGGAAATGCGTAGTTCTCCAGCACCACTTGGTGAATGATACCTGCACCAGGCTTCCAGAATCCTATACCGTACTTATTAGAAACGGAGGATAGAAAGTTGAATACTTCATTGTTTTTATTGATCGCCTCTTGCAAATCCTTATCGGCGCCAAGACGGGCTTGAATGAGGTGATCCGCGTGTACAGTAGACGGTACAGCAACCTTAGCCTTGCCTGCTTGCATGAACTGAAGAAGCGCCATTTGGGCTGTCGCATCCTGCATAGCCACCCTGTCTGGAGCAAAGTCCACATAGCTCTTACCGCGTGCAAACACTTCCTGGGCATTTCCTTCCCACAAGTGGGTGTACAGAATCTTCTCAGAAAGCGTGAGCGGTTTGTTAAGTATTTTTCTAGCTGCCGCGACCCGTTCTGGATAGCGCTGGTAAACAGCCTTTATCATGTCGAGATCAAAGATCATTCTGGTGATTTTTTGTGTTCACAATATTAAGGTTTGCGAACGGTGAATGTTTGATAGAAACAAAAAAAGGGAAGCCCATGGACTTCCCTTTTCTATGTATTTCAAGTTTCAATTACTCTCCAACTACTTCGAATGAAATGGTCTCAACCACATCTCTGTGGAAGGTAACTTCAGCTTCGTAAGTTCCGATCGACTTGATGGTCTCACCGGTGATCTTGATATTCTTGCGCTCAAGTTCAATTCCCAACTTAGCCATCTCTTCAGCGAGTTGAATGTTGTTGACAGATCCGAAGATCTTGCCTGACTCACCTACCTTGGCGCCGACCGTAATCGACATACCCTTGAGTTTAGTGGCCAGTTTCTGTGCAGATTCACGCTCTTTCTCTACTCGTTGTGCGCGTTGACGAACCGTCTCCGCGTGCACCTTCTTAGCAGAGGAAGTCGCCAGAATTGCAATTCCTTTTGGAATAAGATAGTTACGACCATAACCATCCTTTACCTGAACCAGGTCATCCTTGTAACCCAGTTTTTCGATGTCTTGTTTTAGAATTACTTCCATGATCCTATCTGTGATTATTTCAACATATCGGTAACGTAAGGCATCAAGGCAAGGTGACGAGATCGCTTAACGGCCTGCGAAACCTTTCGTTGATACTTTACCGATGTGCCGGTAATTCTTCTTGGTAATAGTTTTCCTTGTTCGTTTACAAATCGAAGAAGAAAATCTCCGTCCTTGTAATCAACATATTTGATGCCCGCCTTCTTGAACCAACAATACTTTTCTTTCTTGGTCTCAATCTGAATCGGGGTTAAATATCTAATGTCATCAGCCATCTTTTCTAGTATTAAGCGTTAGCGGTTTTCTTTGACTTATCTCTCCTGCCTTCAGCGAAAGCAACATGGTGCTTATCCATACGAACAGTTAGAAAACGCATGATGCGCTCATCACGGATAAACTCCGTTTCAAGTGGACTGATAATCTCAGGTTCAGCTTCGAATTCAATCAGATGGTAGAATCCAGTGGACTTCTTCTGGATTGGGTAGGCCAACTTCTTAAGGCCCCAGTTCTCTTGATGCGTGACGCTCGCGCCCTGCTTCTTGAGGTAGTCTGTGTATTTCTTGACTGCTTCCTTTGTCTGGTCCTCAGACAAAACGGGAGTTAGAATGAAAACAGTCTCATAACGATTTGACATGTTCTTATAACGTTTTAAAAATGGGGCGCAAAGATACAAACTCCACATCATCAAACAAGTGGCAAATAAAAAAGACCGCGACACTGGCCTTTCCTATACAGTGATTCAAAGCAATCAAAAGATCACTCTATCACTACAATTGGAATGTCCTTCATCTGATTACCTATTTGTACTCGTAATACATACGACCCGCTAGCGATGTCGCTCGGAAGGCTGATTGCATGCTCTCTCCCCGTGCCATTGAGTGGGAATAGCGCCACTGATCTACCTTGCAAATCGATCATTTCGATGCGACTTGGCATCTGATCAATAGTGGCAAACTTTAGAGAAAATTGATTGCGGATTGGATTTGGATAAACAGCCACTCCTTGATCGCGAACGATATCTTCTACCGATGTAGGCCAAATTTTGGTATTCGCATCATCAGAACCTTTACACCCGTTCAGATCCGTCACGGTACACGTGTAGGTTCCTGAGGTGTACACGTCCAAGAATTGGGTCGTTTCGCCTGTATTCCAGAAATAGGTCAAGTAGCCTGACCCAGCGTTCAACTGAACAGGCGCAAGCCCTTGCTTATTGGTGATGTTAGGTGTTGGGTTATCCACCACCTCCGTAATCGAAGCTGACTTTGAGTCGCTGCAACCGCTAAAGTCTGTTACAGTAACACTTACGGTAATCTGAGTGGTTACTGGCCGCAATTGACCGGTAGAACCGTCATCCCAGATGTAGGAGGCAAAAGGCCCGCCCGCATTGAAAAGGAACGTAGCGCCATCGCACAATACCGTATCCGCCATTGTGATGATCGGCAACGGATTCACATCCAGTTCAGCCACGTCCGACCCTTCGCATCCATTGGCATCGGTTACGGTAACCGAATACGTTCCAGGATTGGTGACCGTAAATGTTTGGCTTGTGGCTCCTGTACTCCATAGATAGGTGCTACCAGGCCCCGCATCCAATAAATAATCGCCACACACCGTGGTATCCGGCCCTAAATCAGGAGTAGGATTAGGATTCACTTCAACAATGATCGAACCGCCGAAGGTTCCAGAGTCACCTGCACATCCAGAGGCGTCCGTCAGTGATACAATTTCATAAGTGCCTCCCGTTGTTGCGTACACCGTATGCGGGCTCGTTACGTTGCCTGCAGTGAAGTTTGAAGTGCCATTGGTATAGACACATGTCCAAGGACTCGTCCCGTAGAAGCTGAATTCAATCTCGATGACTTGGCCTTGACAGTATTCGCCAGCGCCACTAATGATTGCACCACCGGGTATTTCGTAGGCCAATATATCCCCTGATAGGGTGTCATTGGCCGCATTTACGTCACCAGAGTTATCTACCTCAACGGTGAAATCCCAGTACCCTCCATTGGACGAATTGAATGAGAGCACATCGACCGTATCGCATGCGCATATCGCGAGGGTATCCGGATAAGAATAGGTCACTTGGGAACCATTGGTATCGACCAGCACATCAAACCCATACTTGTCCTCAATGCTCTTATTGCACAAAACCGCCGCAAGGGTTTGCCCCGTGCTGCCGCAGGTACTGTCCTCGTATATGACATCAACCAGTGCTATATCATTGGACTCTGCAAGGATTATATCATCAAAACCAAAGCCTTCGTTTGTAGTTGAGCCATTCGATGCAATGGCAAATCGGAAGAGGACCGAAGTGTCGTTCGCATAGGTAGCAAGTGTATGACGCATGTCAACCCATCCAGAACTGGATCCTGTCCAGCCCGATAAACTGTTCAATGCATTGAGTGCAGATACCGAACTACTGTTATACCATGGAGAAGGACTCGATGCGGAACCTAACGTATTCCAGACAAATCCACTGTCAGTGGATACTTGGAAGACAACACCATCCGTTCCGTTTTGCAAGTCTCTGATGGTCTGAAATCGGACCATTGGATCCACCAACGGCGAGAGGTCGAACTCAGGGCTTTGCACGAAACTCAGCTCATTGTTGTTGTGGTCACCATCCAAATCGGTCACCCAGGCATTGTCACCAGACGATGCCGCATTGATGGTTGTGTTATCCGGCTCTCCCCACTCCCAAGTAGCAAATGTTCCGGCAACGGTGAAGTTCCCATCACTGTCTTCAAAGTGCTCGCAATAAGGGTACTCATCAATGATCAAGGTGGTATAGTACATCTCAACGCGAGATATATTGGCATTCTCCTGCCAGATGTTCTGCGGGCTCGTAGATTCTAAATCGTATTGCATTCCCATTCGCGCAAGCGTTACCGACTCACCCAAAATATTCGTACTGAAGTTTCCTGCTCCATACGAGTTAGTGGACGAAGCTCCCCTTGAACCTAATATGCCTATGTAATCCCCTTGATAAACGGGAATACTCACCGAAAGCACATTGTTCCCAGGGATATTTTGGTAAAGGGCGAGCAGCGTGAAATCATTCGTCGTAGTAGCATAAAAGGGAGGCGCGCCACTGTTGAACCGAACCACCGCGACGCTTTGGTCGTCGGAACTCGCCGAAGTAGGCACACGAACACCGACCATCATAAAGTCAACCGGAGCTTGAAACCAAAACCCCCTCGTATTGCCAGTGTACGTTGTACTCTGCGCCGGGATAGGCATTAAGGTTTGCGCTGAAAGGTCAATTGAAACAAGTAGCACGAGTGCTAACGCAAGGACGTAGCGAGGCATCGATGGTAAAAAAGTATTCATGGATAGAGGCATTGGTTCCTCACAAATATGTATCATAGAAACCTCAAATCATAGTACATCCGCACATTTAACGCCTGATTTCAAAGGAATTATCTGCACTATTCTCGGCAGTTCAGGAAATTAAAGCATTAGATATACTTTTGACCCGATGTCTAATAAGCAGGAAAGTTTTGTTGTGTCGGCTCGGAAATACCGTCCCGAAAGTTGGAAAGAAGTGATCGGGCAAGGTGCGATTACTGAAACCTTGCACAACTCCATTACGCAGGACCACATGGCTCATGCCTATCTGTTTTGCGGACCCCGAGGAGTTGGCAAGACTACGTGTGCCCGAATTTTCGCCAAAGAAATCAACCGCTCAGAGGATCACGCAGAGGGTGAGGACTTTTCATTCAACATCTTTGAATTGGATGCCGCCTCAAACAACAGCGTCGAGGACATTCGGTCACTGACCGAGCAAGTGCGGATTCCTCCTCAGGTCGGCAAGTACCGGGTTTACATCATCGACGAGGTTCATATGCTATCCAAGCAGGCCTTTAATGCCTTTTTGAAGACCCTCGAAGAACCGCCCAAACACGCGATCTTCATCCTAGCCACTACCGAAAAGCACAAGATCATTCCTACCATCTTGAGCCGATGCCAGATCTATGACTTCAACCGAATTGGAGTCAGCGACATCGTCGGACAGATTAAAAAAATCGCCGACAACGAGTCGATCAAGTATGAAGAAGAGGCCCTGCATGTGATCGCCCAAAAAGCGGACGGTGCAATGCGCGATGCGCTATCCATCTTTGACCAACTCTCGAGCTTTACAAATGACAACCTCACGTATGATGCTGTCCTAAAGAATCTCCACGTATTAGATTACGATTATTATTTCACAATCACCGAGCACCTTGTCAAACATGAGTTCGCAGACATCCTTGTTATTCTCGACTCTATCCTGAAACAAGGCTTTGATGGGCACCATTTTATCGGTGGTTTGGGAAGCCACTTTCGAGACCTGTTGGTTTGCAAAGAGCCCAAGACAATAGACCTACTCGAAGTGGGTGATTCAGTGAAGAGCCGCTATATGGAACAGTCACAGGCGGTCCCCGCGGACTGGCTGATTGAAGGCCTGAAACTGGTGAATGAGGCCGATTTTCGCTATCGGAATGCTCCGAATACGAGGATACTCATTGAAACTTCCCTGTTGAGTCTGGCAAGCCTAGGGCTCGAAAAAAAAAACGACAGTCCTGAACTGATCGTTCTCTCCGAACCAAAGGAAAAAAAGAAAATCAAATCGTCGGAAGACGTCTCACCGGCCCACCAACCAGCACCCGCTGTCGCTGAACCTTCAAAAGAAACTCCATTGGTGGAGCAGAGCATTGAACAAATGGTAAGCCCTTCTGAACCATCTGAACGCTCAAAACCTAAAAGTGAAGCTCCCAATGAAATCACAGAAAAAGAGAATGCCGCCGAGCCATCACCCCCGGTAGAGAAAAAAGAGACGGCACTGACTCCAAAGAGGGATGAGCTCACCGAGCCTGGGAGCAGAAGAAAAAGGAAGCCTTCATCTACTGTATCATTAAGAATCGATGATGACCCAGTACCTGTGGTTGAAAATGCCCCAAACGAGAAAAGTGATGAAGAGGCCTCCTCAGAATCTGTGACCGAGCCAACGCAGGACTTCCCATCCAGTAGTACGGAAACATTGAGTATCGAGGATGCATGGAAGCGGATCAACCAAGAATTGCTAGCGGAAGGAAAAAACGCACTCTACAGCATCTTAGCGAAGCAAAAAGTAGGGGACCAAGCTTCTAAGGATACGATTTCAGTGCATCTGTCCCACGAAGTGGATGAAGAAGAATTCAATAATCACAAGGCAGATTTACTCGCTAAGATTCGCAGTTATACCGGTCAGAAAGGCCTTGGTCTAACATCTGAGCGCATTCAGGGAAAAGAGGAAACGAAGTTGTTTACACCTCAAGATAAATTTGAATATTTAGCCCAACAAAATCCGTTGCTGCGGAAGTTGAAGTCAGATCTCGATCTGGACATCACCTATTAACTAACACAAAAAAATGGTAAGAAAGCTGTTCATACTGTCGGCCCTAGCGCTCGCTATCGCTTCTATTACTGCTTGTTCAAACGGAGAAACAAGCGAAGAGAAACCTTCCAAATACACCTACGAATCTGTGGATGGAGACCCATTTGGGCTTCGTATTTACACATTGGACAACGGATTGAAAGTGTACATCTCTGAAAATCACGCCGAACCCCGCGTTCAAACAAACATTGCCATTAGGACGGGGAGCAAGCAAGACCCCAAGGACGCCACCGGATTGGCACATTACCTCGAGCACATGCTCTTTAAAGGCACCTCACAGATTGGCTCACTCAACTGGGAAGAGGAAAAGAAGCACCTTAAGATGATCTCCGATCTTTACGAGAAGCACCGACAAACAGAAGATGAATCGGAGCGTGCGCTGATCCGCCATCAAATCGACAGTTTATCTCAGATCGCTGCAACCTTTGTTTCTACGAATGAATACGACAAACTCATCAGTGGTTTAGGCGCCCAAGGCACCAACGCGTATACGAGCAACGAACGCACGGTTTACATCAATGACATTCCTAGCACAGAACTCGGAAAATGGCTGGCCATCGAATCCGAACGATTCAGCGAACTCGTACTTCGACTCTTTCATACTGAATTGGAAGCGGTCTATGAAGAATTCAATCGCACCCAAGACAGTGATGGTCGTCAAGCCTATTACAAGTCCTTGGACCTTCTTTTCCCTAACCATCCGTACGGACAACAAACAACCATCGGAACCGGGGAACACCTAAAGAATCCAAGCATGGAGAAGATCCACGACTACTTCAGTCGACGCTATGTGCCGAATAACATGGCCATCATTCTCGCTGGCGACCTTGATCCTGATCAGACCATCGAAATGATCGATCAGTACTTCGGAGGCATGGAGTCCAAGGCCTTGGAAAACATCGAAATGCCCACTGAAGAATCGATTACAGAACCAATCATTGCTGACGTAATGGGCAGTGAAGCTGAGTTCGAGATGCTTTCATTCCGCCTCGGTGGAGTGCATACCAAAGACGCGATTTACCTAGAATTGATGGATGGCATCTTGAGCAATGGCCAAGCAGGATTGATCGATCTTAACCTGAATCAACGACAGCGCGTTTTGCGTTCCTACTCATCCGTTTCCGTCAATGAAGATTATTCGTGGATGATGTTGACCGGTTACGCAAGACAGGGTCAGCAACTCGAAGAAGTACGCCAATTGTTATTGGATCAAATCGACAGTGTGAAGCAAGGGAATTTCGAAGATTGGATGATCGATGCAGTCGTTCGCCAATTCAAGAAAGACCAGATGAGTCAGATGGAGAACAATTGGATCCGCGCCTATATCGTATCCGATGCTTTCATCATGAACCAAAATTGGAATGACGTCGTCATGCATTACGATGATATGGCGAAGATTTCGAAGGAAGAGTTGATGGCGTGGGCCACAGCTCAATTCTCTAACAACTATGTTGCGGTGAACAAGCGCATCGGTGAAAAAGATGTTTACAAGGTTGACAAGCCTGAAATCACCCCCATAGACATCAACCGAGAAGAAAATTCTGACTTCTATGCAATGATTGACTCAATGGAGTCGATGCGACTTGAACCACAGTTCCTCGACTACGCTTCCTCCATTCAAAAGAAAAGTGTAAGTGGCAAGATCCCGATGAACTATGTGCACAATGAAACCAATGAGCTGTACAACTTGTACTATGTGCTCGACATTGGCAAGAACCACAATAAAAAGCTTCCGATCGCTGTGGAGTACCTTCCTTATTTGGGTACTGCTGACATGGCCCCCGCAGAAGTGCAAAAGGAATTATTCAAGCTAGGTGTGAGTTTTGACGTGTACTCATCAGATGATCAAGTATATGTGATGCTTACAGGACTCGAAGAGACATTTGAGGAAGGCGTCAAGCTGTTTGAAAGCATTCTCGAAAACGTTGTACCAGATCAAGCGAGCTATTCTGAATTGGTCCGTGGCCAGATGAAAAAGCGTTCTGATAAAAAACTGAACAAGGGGCAAATCCTGTTCAATGGACTCAGAAACTATGTTCAGTACGGCCCGAAGAACCCATTTAACGACGTCCTTCCAGAGGCGGAAATGGCAGCCATCGATCCAACAGAGTTGACCGACCTCTTGCACAACCTGACCAGTTTTGAGCACCGAATTCTGTTCTACGGTCCTCAGAGCATTGATCAAGCAGAAGGAGTGCTTGCAGCCAATCACAAGGTTCCAGACACGTGGATGCCTTCGCCTGAGCCGGTCGATTACCCGGAGCTTCCCATTGAAAACAGCGCAGTATACTTCGCTGAGTATGATATGGTGCAGGCAGAACTGATGCTGATGAGCAGAGGTCAACCATACGCAGAAGAGGTGCTTCCTCAAGCGAAGATCTTCAACGAATATTTTGGAAGCGGACTTTCCTCTATTGTGTTTCAAGAGATTCGAGAATCAAAAGCTCTTGCTTATTCGGCCTATGCCGTCTATGCAAGTCCTGATAAGGCGGATGAACATCACTACGTGCGGGGATACATCGGAACCCAAGTCAACAAACTGGAGGACGCGACCGACGCCTTGCTTGAACTCATGGGTACGCTTCCACGAGCAGATCGTCAATTCGAGCGAGCCAAGATCAGTGCCCTCAAGCAAATCGAGACCAATCGCGTTACAGGACGCAGCATTCTTTGGAGCTACGAGCGAGCCCAAAAATTGGGTGTTGAATACGATTTGAACCAAAAGATCTATCCAGTCATCAAGGAGCTTGACTTTGATGGAATGCAAGCGTTTTTCGACGCAAACATCAAAGGCAAAACCTACAACTACATGGTCATCGGAAAGCGTGAGGATGTAGATTTTGAGGCCTTGAAGAAACTTGGACCTGTAGAAACCTTATCGCTTGAAGCGCTCTTTGGCTACTGATCCATAAAAGCTGTCTAGGAACAGCCATTGACCTTTTATAAGGAGGTGCAGAACACTACTTTTGCACCTCCTTTTTTAGTTGATAACGAACAAGCGAACACATGGACACAGCACCCAAGATCATTTATACCAAAACAGATGAAGCTCCTGCGCTTGCCACGGAGTCTTTCCTTCCAATCATTCGAAGATTCGTTCGTTCCTCGTCCATTGAGGTTGAAACGCGTGACATTTCGCTCGCAAGTCGAATCCTTGCAAAATTCCCGGACCATCTTTCCGCCGAACAACGAAAGGAAGATGCATTGGAGATCCTAGGTGAATTGGTCAAAAGCCCCGAAGCCAACATCGTCAAATTGCCGAACATTTCGGCCTCTTTACCCCAGCTAAAAACGGCTATCGAGGAGCTGCAAGGACAAGGCTATGCAATTCCTGATTATCCAGAGGATCCGCAAAATGATAGCGAACATTCCGCCAAAGCCATTTATGATAAGATCAAAGGCAGCGCTGTAAATCCCGTTCTGAGAGAAGGAAATTCTGACCGAAGAGCGCCCAAAGCTGTAAAGGAATTCGCCCGGAAACACCCCCACTCAATGGGCGCTTGGAGCAAAGATTCCGTTTCACATGTAGCCAGCATGCAGACAGGCGACTTCTATGGCAGCGAGAAATCCTATTTGATTCCTGCAGCCGGTAACGTAAAGATCCAGCTAGTCACGGCAGATGGTCAGACGAAGGTGCTCAAGGAAAACACCCCCGTAATGGAAGGAGAGGTCCTTGATGCTTCATGCCTCAGTGTTGCCCAACTCCAGTCCTTCTTGCTCGCTGAAATAGCGGATGCCAAGGCCAAAGGGGTGCTGTTTTCAGTACACCTCAAGGCTACCATGATGAAGGTCTCTGATCCCATCATTTTCGGCCATGTAGTGAAAGCCTTCTTTAAAGATGTATTCGACAAGCACGCGGATACGTTCGAGTCCATTGGGGTAAACCCCAACGATGGAATGGCGGCTGTGCTTTCCTCGATTTCAACACTACCTGCTGATCAACGCCACACAATCGAAGCGGACATCCAAGCGGCCTATGACAATGGACCGGCCTTGGCCATGGTAAACTCTGATAAAGGAATCACCAACCTACACGTACCAAGCGATGTTATCATTGACGCTTCCATGCCAGCCATGATTCGCACATCGGGACGCATGTGGAATGCGAAAGGCGAGGCACAAGACACAAAGGCGGTCATACCAGACAGGTCCTACGCCTCCATTTATCAGCAAGTGATCGACGATTGCAGGGAGAATGGAGCACTTGACCCTACAACTATGGGCAGTGTGTCAAACGTGGGTCTGATGGCGCAAAAAGCAGAAGAGTATGGCTCGCACGACAAGACGTTTGAAATCAAAGAGAGCGGAAAGGTTCAGGTGGTTGACAACGCCGGAAAAGTGCTCATGGAACAAGAAGTAGAGCCCGGAGACATTTGGAGAATGTGCCAGACCAAAGACGCCCCGATTCAGGACTGGGTAAAATTGGCGGTGAATCGATCGAGAGCCACAGGGTTACCCGCGATTTTCTGGTTGGATGAAAACCGCGCTCATGACAGCATGTTAATCACCAAGGTGAATGCCTATTTAAAAGATCATGATACCAGTGGGTTGGACATCCGCATCATGGCTCCAGGTCAGGCGACCAAGTTTTCACTCGACCGCATTCGTCAGGGACTGGATACGATCTCCGTTTCTGGGAATGTCCTCCGCGACTACCTGACAGATTTGTTTCCAATCCTCGAGGTTGGAACCAGCGCAAAAATGCTCTCTATTGTACCCCTGATGAATGGAGGAGGCTTGTTTGAGACAGGCGCTGGCGGGTCCGCTCCAAAGCACGTTCAGCAATTCAACAAGGAAAATCACTTGCGTTGGGATTCATTGGGTGAGTTTCTCGCGTTGGCCGTTTCACTTGAGCACTTGGGCAATGCCTATACCAATGAGAAGGCGCTCATACTTGGCGAAACCTTGGACAACGCGACGACTAAATTCTTGATGGAAAACAAGAGTCCTTCGAGGAAAGTCGGAGAACTCGATAACCGAGGCAGCCATTTCTACCTGTCTTTATACTGGGCTGAAGCCTTGGCGAATCAGGATAAAAATCAAGCGCTTAAAGAGGAATTTTCAAGCTTTTACGAGCAATTGAATCAATCGGCTTCTACCATCGTTGATGAGCTGAACAAAGCGCAAGGAACGGCGATGGACATTGGAGGGTATTACCATCCAGATCCTGCGAAAGAAACAGCCGCCATGCGACCTAGCAAGACGCTGAACGCCATCATCGGATAAAGAGAAAGCGGCCCTTTTATCTCAAAATTTGGGATTAAACCCCTCAGGATTACCTGGAGTCTTATCGGCGTAAAATTTCTCGAACTCAAGCCTATCCACGTCCCAGTCTCCCGTTGGATAGAACGGCGCTCTTGTATCGAACTCCTTCTTCTTGTAGTCAATGCTATGCATGACGATCGGCAAACCGCTGTCCACAGCCACCCAGTAGAATCCAGTTTTCCATTTCTCTACCCTCTTTCGGGTTCCCTCTGGCGTAAACACTACTTGCGAACCTTTTCTCCTCGACAACATAGCTTTTAGACGTTCCGTTAAATCACTCTTCTTCGTTCGGTCTACGGGAATCCCCCCGGTCATGCGAAAGAACCAACCAATGCCCGGTTTGAAGAACGTATTCTTGATCAAATACTTCGCATTCAATCGGTAGACATTGCGCGCTAGGATACCCCAAACAAAATCCCAATTACTGGTGTGCGGTGCAACTACAACCACACAGCTTTTCACTTCACCCTTGTAGAGCCCTGTGACCTTCCAGCCAAACAGAGCAAGGATCCATTTACTGATGAGTGCTTTCATTAAACAATAATGCTCAATTTCATTCAAATGTGGTTCAAAAATGAAGGATGAAACCCAACCAAATACAGTGATTCGGATGCCCTCGTCACCGCGGTGTACAGCCACCTGAAGTAGGACTTATCCATCATCTCCTCTGTGAAATATCCTTGGTACAGCATGACCCTTTCCCATTGTCCACCCTGCGATTTGTGGCATGTGACTGCATAAGCATACTTTACTTGAACTGCATGGAAGTAGGGGTTTTGAAAAAACTTTTCCTCTGGATCATTGGCGTCGATTTCCTCTGCATCGATCATTGCATTTCTGAGTTTCTTCATCTCTTCATTCGGAATGGAGGGCCCTTCAAAGGCCAATGCATTCATCAGCAAGATCAGGTCAAAGGACACGTCTGGCTCTTCTGTAAAATGCACTTGGACCTCGGCGAACTTGAAGGGGCCGAACTCCCGAATGGCATGGACACGATCAACCCCTATCATATCTCCATTGGCCAAGAAGCTCTGCCGCTTTCCTGGCAGTTTCCAATGGTAGTTGTTCTTGACGATCATCAAACGATCCCCCGCCTCCAACTCACTTTCCCGTTGCAAGATGCGCGCGCGTACTTGCAAGTTGAATTGATTCGCATCCTTGTTTGACCTACAGATGATAACGCTTTGGCTAGCACCTGCACTGTGGAAAAACTGCGAAAGGAGATCCTCCATTTCGTAGGAATCCACCTCTTGACAGGCTTCATTTCTGGAAACATCTATCGCTAATGTGTCGAACTTTCCCGCACGGATCTGTTCTCTGATGTAGGTGGCATTGCTCAAAATCAATGACGTAGAGGCTTGCCGCACAACATCCGTTAAGGTGCACTGAAATACAGGCCCGTGGAGGATCGTAGCCATCCGTTTCTTGTCCAGGGCAGGACTGAGCTCCATCCCGACTGGTGGCAGCTGCGCATCATCCCCGATTAAAATCAACCTGCAGCGCTCACCTGAGTATACGTATTCGGTCAAATCCTCCAAAAGGGATCGGGATCCAAAACCCTCGTCTGACGTTCCTTCTCCTATCATCGAGGCTTCATCCGTGATAAAGATCGTTTTCTCCGATTTATTCTGCATCAATTGAATACTCGCTCGTCCAAAGTCATTCTCCTTCATGGCATATATCCGACGATGAATGGTAGAGGCTGGATACCCGGAATGGGACGCCAAGACCTTAGCGCTTCGACCAGTCGGCGCGAGCAAAACAGTTTTTCTATTTACGTTGTGCAACCATCGAATAAGTGCGCCCATCAATGTGGTCTTTCCTGTGCCGGCGTAGCCCTTTAAAATGAACGCAGATTTAGGTCCACCCTCGAAAAGGAAACGATACAATTCAGACAGCGCCTCGCGCTGATCATCCTTCGGATGAAAAGGCATGTGCTCCGAAACCTCACTGATAAACTCGTTTTCCTGCTTCATGTTGACCGCAAAATAGTCGTAATGCTCACCGAAGAAACAAGTATTTTTTAGCATGGGAAAAATTGTAGATTTGCCCATCGTCAAAGCGTCATAGACAATGAGTGAAATAAAAAAGTTCATCTTTCCAGCAGCCGTAGTTTTCTTGGGAATCGCCATGATCATCTACGCCAACCTAACAGATCAAAACGGAGCCTATATCCTCGGTTCATTTGCAATCCTGTTGGCCGGCTTGGTCAGTATTGTTGCGGCATTCATTGAATTAAGCAAAATGTTACGCACTGTGATTAGCGCAGGATTAACTGTGATAGTTCTTGGTTTGGCGTATGCAGACTACATGTCAATCAAAGTGCCCATTGAATTTCAAGCTGAAAAAGAAAGACGTTACACCCATGTGATTCAGCGACTGAAGGACATTAGAACGGCAGAATTGGCATACAAGGCGATTTACCAGAAATACTTAGGAAATACGGATTCACTTGTCAACTTTATCAAGCACGATTCCATTCCTTCCATCAAGGCAATCGGTGAAGTTCCAGATACCATGACATTGGATCAGGCAATTAAGGAAGGCATTGTTTCCAGAGACACAAACTACACCAATGTACTCGACAGCTTGTTCGGTGGAAAACAAGACGACCGAGTACATCACTTCCACGCGGATTCTTTCGTAGTGGTTCCTTTTACCGGTGGAAAAGCATTCAAGCTTGAAGCTGGATTCGTTGAGCGATCCGGAATTAAAGTGCCTGTTTTCCAAGCGACGGATCCAGTGCCTTTCGATCACCGAGATCCGAAGCAAGTAGGATCGATGACCGATCCCAAGACGAACGGAAACTGGGAGTAAATCGTGGAAAATCCCTCGAGTACCGAAGAGTACTTTGACCTCAGCTTCTCTGAGGAACCTGCGTCCTATTATTATTTACTTCTGACCATCGACCAAGAGTGGGTGCACGCCGCTTGGTACCATTCCACCAAGAACCTGATTACAGGATTTGCGCGTTATCCGTACCAGAATTCCCTTAAAACACTGATTGAACAGCACCCATACCTGCGGTCAGAATTCAAGGAGGTGATCGTGGGTGTTCAAAAAGAAAACTATTTGGTTTACCCCAAGTATGTCCTCGATGGTGCCAATCCAAATATTTTTCAGCTCACCAACGCTTTTGACGAGGACCACGAGAGTCTGATGAGCAGTGAGTTGGTCAGCCTGCAAGCTTCCATTGCATTTACAGCGCCTTCTGAATTGATCACTGAGATCTACGATGCGTTCAAGCACGTAAAGGTGATTTCGCATGTGCAGCCGCGCATCGAGCAGGAGTTCAGTGCTTGGAGGAAAACGAGCGCTGGAAGGCCGATGTTCTCTGTTCATATTTGGAACGATCAGCTTGACATAAGAGCCTACAAGGATGGGAAAATTTACCTGGCCAACACTTATTTCCAAAGCGGCAAAGAAGACATCGCCTATTACATTCTCTACGCGAGCGAACTGCTCGAAATCGACCCTGAAGAAGCACAGCTCATCCTGAGTGGAAAAGTGGAAATCGGAGACCCTGCATGGCTGCTTTTAGCTCAGTATTGGAAAAGGATGGAGATCGCCCAGCCATTGGAAAGCATCAAAATAAGTGATCACCTAACCGACTTCTCCCATCCGTGCTTCGACCACTTAACCCATGCCCTGCTTTGCGTATCGTAAGTGGATCGCTCAAGGGTAGAAGGATCCTTGCACCAAAGAATCTTCCTGCCAGACCAACAACCGATTACGCCAAGGAATCTCTGTTCAACATACTCCAAAACGAGGTCGATTGGGAATCTACTACGGTTATCGACTTGTTTGCTGGAATTGGTTCAATAAGTCTTGAAGCGCTTTCACGCGGCGCTAAAAACGTTTGGAGCGTAGATGCCCATCCGGCCACCGTAAAGTGGCTGTCCCGCATCACGCAAGAATTGCATGTAAACGACCGTGCACGCATCGTACGTGGAGATGCCATGAAATGGATGAAAACGTTCTCAGGACCAGCCGATCTCATTTTCGCAGATCCGCCTTTTGATTATAGTGAATACGCGGCATTGATCAAACTGGTGGTCGAACATCCAGCGTTCAACCAAGCATTGTTCGTACTTGAGCACCGGAAGGGTTTGAGTTTCGCAGAACATCCGAACTTTGCAGAGCAACGAACGTACGGCGAAGTAAGCTTTACGTTTCTAAGATCTTAGTGTATGAAAACAGCTGTCTTTCCAGGTTCTTTCGATCCTTTCACAAAAGGACATGAAGACATTGTGCGCAAGGCGCTATCCCTCTTCGACAAGGTGATCGTGGCCATCGGGGTCAATTCAACCAAAAGCTATCTCTTCGAACTTGAGAAACGGGAAAGGTGGATCCGAGATGTATTTGCGGACAGCCGTCAAGTCGAAGTCGTCCCCTTCGAGGGATTGACGGTTGATCTTTGCAAAAAACACCATGCAAGCTTCATCCTGCGAGGCCTTAGAAATCCCGCTGATTTTCAATACGAGAGCAACATCGCCCACATGAACGAAGGACTGGATGCTTCAATACAGAGCGTATTCTTATTGTGTGACCCTCGTTTTGCGGCAATAAATGCGAGCATTGTGCGTGAGATCTTCAAGAACGGCGGGGACGTTTCCAACTTCATTCCGAATACGATTGATTTGCATGCATAAGCTACTGAGTATTGTCTTCGTTTTTCTCTTCCTACTCACGGGGTTTCAGATTAAAGCAGAAAATACCCTGATACAAGGGAACGCTTTTTACTACCGAGGGAAGATGATCGAAGTCAGAGCATACACGGATCTATTCACCTTCCAAACTTCCGTGCTTTCAAGGATGCTTATCCCTCAGGACGGGAGCTTTAAGTTTGAGTTGGACCTCGAAAAAGAGGGGCTTTATCTCATCAACATTGGTCGTGTAAACGCGCACTTGTTCATCCACCCTGGAGACGAATATACCCTCGTGCTGCCAGAGCCTGCACCCATTGATCGTTATGAGCCCGCAAAGGACGTATTCATCCTCCCCGAAATCTTCGAAGCAGACGGTCAATTGAACTACGACATCACTGCCCTTGAAAAGACTATTAATCAGTTCCTACTGGACAATGCGAAGTATTATGGTCGGAGCGTGAGTAGAAAGCTGATTCCAATCTCGGACTCGTTGACTGCTGCTTTGAAAGAAAAATACGCAGATCATCAAGACAGCTACTTTCAAACCCACCTCCATTATCGACTAGCGGTTTTTGCACTGCAGACCAATCACAGTAGAAATCAAGTGTTCGAAGAATACTTCGCTGGACGCGCACCAGCTTACCGACAGCTTAGTTACGCAAACGCATTCTCCCTCTTCTTTGCAGAGTACTTCGATTTTCTCAATCCTAAAGAATCCTATCGTTTCCAGGCAGATGTAGATTCAGCAATTCGGACAGGGAACTACTCGCTAATGATGAAGAGTATGGAGAGGGATCCTCTCCTCCCTAACCGAGCGATGCGAGAGCTGCTTGCCGCAACCCAACTTTATGAACTGGGTACTGAACGAAAATACCAGCTCGACAAGGTGTTGCTCATGCTCGATTCCCTTCTAATGAAGGCCAAAGATGAAGAATGTAGAATCGTAGCCGCAAACGCCCAAGAATCATTGAATTACCTAGCCCCAGGAACGCTTTGTCCTGACTTCGAGTTTACCGATCTCTTTGGGAATATCAATCGCCTCTCTGAATACAGAGGGCGATACATTTATGTGCAGTTTTTTGATGATTTTGACGCCGAAACGCTCAAAGAAATGAGCCTCATGAAAGTATTGAAAGAAGGCTACGGCACAGAAGTAGCTATGTTCAGCATCTCCACAGAGGAGAACATTCGAAAGATCAAAACTGTGAGTGATGAGTACGATTTCGAATGGTTTTTTGGAAAGGCCCTATCACCCCGAGAATTGACATTGTCTTACGATTTGCGTTCGCTTCCTTCCTACTTCTACGTCGACAAGGATTTGAAATTTGTCAAGTCCCCTGCTCCTTCTCCCGGAGCAAACATCGAAAAGCTTTTTGCGAAATCGTGGAATTCAGAGCATCCCAATAAAGCGCTGCGCTTCAAACTTCAGCCACCCGAAGTCCCTGAAGCACCCATCACTGAGCCTCCTCACTGAAGTGATTCAACACATCTAAGATCGAAGCGTAGCAGCGCGATTCGATGGTGATAGGAACAGGCAGTGAGATCCATTCAGCCTGGGTAATGTCCTCCTCTGCCTGTGGAACTAATTCCTGGTGATGTGTTTCCATGCGAAACCAGACCGACTCTTTCAAAATTGCTTCTCCGCGTTCTTCATACAAATGAAAGGTCGAAAATGGAGGGGACGATATGCGGAGATCCTGCACACCACACTCCTCCTCCACTTCCCTCAACGCCGTCTCTGAAATCGATTCTCCTGGATCCATTTTACCCTTGGGTAAATCCCAGAACCCTTTTCGGAAGATCATCAATAGATGACCGGACTGATCGGTCACATATCCTCCTCCCGCTTGGATGTAGCGTATTGAATCCTTGATGTGAGATAAGACAGCTTTTGCATCTGACGTTTGAAATTCCAGAGATGCTGGGAGGTCCTCATTGAGTTGAAGCGCATCTAAAACCTTCATCTTCAAATCGTCAAAATCCACATGAACATCGCTCAATTCCTCAATGACCACAACCCTCTCCTTGATGAAAAACTTATACTTTTGACACATGAACTACAGCTTCAATTCAGCCCACAAGGTAGCAGAGTTTTTACTTCAGATAAAAGCGATTAGTCTTCGTCCCGAAGAACCCTTTACTTGGGCTTCAGGTTGGAAATCTCCAATCTATTGTGACAATCGAAAGACACTCTCCTACCCCCGGATCCGTACGTTCATCCGCCAAGAGATTGTAAAAGCAATCGACGAAAATTTTGGCCGACCAGACCTGATCGCTGGTGTGGCAACCGGAGGCATTCCTCAAGCAGCTCTAGTCGCACAAGAATTTGGGCTTCCGCTTATTTATGTTCGTCCAAAAGCAAAGGAACATGGCACGCAAAGCCAAATTGAAGGGGTAGTCGAAAGCGGTCAGTCAGTCATTTTGATAGAAGACCTAGTATCAACGGGCAATTCAAGCTTGGTGGCGGTAGATGCATTGAGAGATGCAGGCTGTACCGTTAAAGGAATGATCGCCATCTTCTCGTATGGATTCGACCTCGCGAAGAAAAACTTCCTTGATCACAAATGCCCGCTGGTCACACTTACGGACTATCCATCTGTGCTTGAAAAGGCACTGGAGAGCAACTACATTCAAGAGTCAGACCTTGAATCGCTCAATGAATGGCGTCAGAATCCAGCGGCGTGGAATCCTCAAACGACTTCGTAAATGGCCGTCTTCGAAAGTGACAAGCACACGGTAGCGACCAATCCAGCTATCCTTACAGACTTCCTTGCGATTCCTTCTAATCTCTTGGAAATTCTTCCACAGGACAGGATTGAAAATTGGAGAAGCGAGGGGGATACCTGCGCTTTTAAAATCAAAGGATTGGCGGATATTCAGCTTAAACTATTCTCCGCCAACGCAAACGAAGTTGTGTATGCCTCGATCAGCGAGAAACCATTCAATTTCAAACTGATCATTCATGCCAAGGGAACAGAGAATACGGAACTCAGCGCAACATTCGATGCCGACGTCAACACCTTCATGTCAATGATGTTAAAGACACCGTTGACCAACTTCCTCAACTCACTTGGCGAAGCTCTCTCTAAACGCTACGGAGCAGCTTAATCTCGCCGTTGTAAAAAATCCTCTTCTCCCCTTCCACATCAAGACGGAGTCCGCCGTCCGCTTCTACCGAAATGATTCTTCCGTGCAATTGAGCTCCCTGAAAGCTAAACTCGATGTGCTCATGGTGTCCAAATAACTTTGTTGCGTGATCCGCACACAAGGTTTGCCGGTCAGATTGCATCTGGTGCACACGAACCTTGATGCAAGAGACCAGACCTTCCAATACCTTTTCTATCTGCAACGTTTTCCCAATTTCTAAGGCCAACGAAGTAGCCGGCCAGTCAAATGATTCAAATTGAAGTTGGTTTAAATTCAATCCAATCCCCACAACAGAAACATCCAGACCGTCACCTTTCAATTGATTCTCAATGAGGATTCCAGCGATTTTTTGCTGTTGTACCAGCACATCATTCGGCCATTTAATCATAGGCTCAAGTCCGTATTCTGTCAGAAGGTCGGAAATGCCCAGACTCACCGCCATGGCCAACAAGTATTGCTCACGCACCTTTAGTTGGGGACGAAGCACGATGGAGCAAAGCAGGTTCTTCGCAGGCTCACTGATCCAAGAACGACCGCGTTGCCCTCTACCCTCCGGTTGGTAATCCGTGGTTACGACGGTCCAATCCGGAATGTCAGATTGGCTCAATAATTCCGTGGTATAGGAATTGGTTGATGAGGTTGCCACTAAGTGTATCCTTTTACCGTTCATAATTGCAAAACACGAGGAAAGATAAACGCTACAAAGGACGGCAATGGAATGATTAACTTTGGTACTCGTTTGAGCAAACACATGATAGCATCCAAAACTGCGGTCAATTCGGAAGAATTGGCAGATTTCATCATCGAAGGAATTCGTGAAAAAAAAGGCCTGGAGATCGTTCGGGTCGATTTGAGAAAAATCCAGAATTCTATCTCCGACTTCTTCGTGATTTGTCATGCGTCGTCAGACCGTCAGGTGGATGCCATTTCCGATTCGATTGAAGAAGTGGTTAAAATACGAACGGGTGATCGACCCAACACGGTCGAAGGAAAACGGAATGCAGAGTGGATCTTGATCGATTACGTAGATGTGGTGGTACATGTGTTCAAAGAAGAACTAAGAAGGCTGTATGCCTTGGAAGACCTATGGGCAGATGCACCGATCGAACAATTAGGTGATTAATTGATTATTTAGAAAAGATAGGACAGAATAGATGAGTGAATTCAATCAGCCGAATCAGGGTTCGGAACAAGAGTCAGAAGAGGCGAAAAAGAAGAAAAAGGGTCTAGTAAAGCGACCATTCAATCCGTATTGGATCTATGTCGTGATTGCAGTGATCCTAATTGGTCAGCTCTTGGTGAGCTTCAGCTCAGGTACGAAGAAGGTAGAATGGAAAGGCTTTGTCAACGAAATGTTGCTGGAAGGCGACGTTGACAAAGTCGTTGTCGTGCGATATGAAAACATTGCCGAAATCTACATCGACGAAGCTGCGCTTAGAAACAAGGAAAAATATGAAGAGGTCCGTAAAAAGACCTTCGGACAGATCAATAACCTAGGCCCTCACTACGTAATCGAGATCGGCACGGTAGAACAATTCAGTCAGGACCTGCAGGAAGCACAAGCCGAACTGCTCGCAGACGAACGGATCAAAGAAGAGTACGACAACCGCAAGAACTGGGGTGGAGAAGCTTTGAGTTGGCTGATTCCATTGGCCTTAATGGTGGGTCTCTGGATCTTCATCATGCGAAGAATGAGCGGTCCTGGTGGAGGAGGTGCGCAAATATTCAACATCGGCAAATCAAAGGCGGTACTCTTCGATAAGAACACCCAAGTGAAGGTGACATTCAAGGATGTTGCAGGACAAGACGAAGCCAAAGAAGAAATCGAAGAGATCGTGGACTTCCTTAAAAATCCCGATCGATATACCGCATTGGGCGCACACATCCCAAAGGGAGTTTTATTGGTAGGACCTCCTGGAACAGGTAAAACACTTCTTGCAAAAGCAGTTGCGGGTGAAGCGCAAGTTCCATTCTTCTCTTTATCCGGTTCCGATTTCGTTGAGATGTTCGTCGGTGTGGGTGCTTCAAGGGTGCGCGACTTGTTCAAGCAAGCTAAAGAGAAAGCGCCTTCGATTATTTTTATTGACGAGATTGATGCGATCGGCAGAGCGCGTGGAAAAAATGCTGCTCAAGGCTCTAACGACGAACGTGAAAACACATTGAACCAACTCCTAACGGAAATGGACGGCTTCGGCACCAATAGCGGTGTTATTCTAATGGCAGCGACCAACCGCGCTGACATACTTGACCGAGCACTACTTCGTCCCGGTAGATTCGATCGCCAGATCCACGTTGATATGCCTGACCTCAATGAGCGAAGGGAAATCTTCAAAGTACACTTGAAGCCATTGAAATTGGACGACAAGGTAGACGTGGACTTTCTAGCAAAGCAAACCCCCGGATTCTCTGGAGCCGATATCGCAAACATCTGCAATGAGGCAGCCTTGATAGCCGCCCGTAGAAAGAAGACACAAGTCGAAAAACAAGATTTCATCGACGCTGTGGATCGCGTAGTGGCAGGATTGGAGAAGAAAAGTCGCATCATAACTCCAAAAGAAAAGAAGACGATAGCTTTCCACGAAGCCGGTCATGCTTCCATCAGTTGGCTTACCGAACACGCATCTCCTTTGGTTAAAGTGACGATTGTACCTCGGGGTCGATCCCTTGGTGCAGCTTGGTATTTACCTGAAGAACGTCAATTGACCACTGAAGACCAAATGATGGATGAAATGTGCGCCGCCTTAGGTGGTAGAGCCGCTGAAGAAATCATTTTTGGCGAAGTTTCTACTGGTGCTCTTTCCGACTTGGAAAAGATTACGAAGCAAGCGTATTCGATGGTCAGCATCTACGGTCTGAACGATAAGATCGGCAACATCAGTTTCTATGACAGCAGTGGTCAAAGCGATTATTCATTCCATAGGCCGTATTCTGAAAAGACGGCTGAATTGATTGATAATGAGGTGAAAGCGCTGGTAGAGAAGGCCTATGTCAGAACGAAGAAAATCCTCAATGCAAATAAGGACAAGCTCACGGCACTCGCTGAATTACTGCTTGAAAAAGAAGTAATCTTCAAGGAGGACATGGAGCGGATTTTTGGTTCTCGATCTTTCGCGAAGGACGAAGAACCTTTGATCCATGAAGCAGATCAAATAGAGGCTGCAAAAGAGGCTGAAAAAGAGGCTGAAAAAGCCGAAAGTATTACTGAATCGGCTCCGAACGCGAACAATGCTGTAGCCTCAAGCATTCCGGATTCTTCTGAGGAGGCTTCGGATGAAGGAGCTCCATCAGAAACTTCACAACCCAGCGATAACGAAGAGAAACATGAATCAGCCGCCTGACAATTGGATTGTAGTATTCAAGTCTGCCTCTGAATACGAGGTCAATATTGTGAAAGCAATGCTGGCGGATAATGATATCATGGCCGAGATGCTATCGGATGCAGATCATGCCATTGACGCTTTGAACATCAATCGCGAAGCAGCACTCTATGTGCACAAACAAGATTTGGAAGCAGCTACCCGTATCATCAAAGAGACAGATCGTTGAACACGCTTTTGAAACGTACGCTATCATCGATCGCCTTTGTGATCATGATCCTGGGCCCTTTGTTTCTCAGTCCCAAGATCGCGTATACCGTTTATAGCTTATTCGGAATCTTTACGTTGAACGAGCTGTATACCCTCACTAAACACACCGGCTCCTCCCCTAACAAGACCATTGGGCTAGCACTCTACTTGAGTCTAGTCCTGTTGGTATATCAATTCTTCTTTGAAGAAGGCGTCGGAATGGCCGTTAGCTGGTTCTTAATTGGATCCATTGCTTTGGCAGCCCTGTTTTTTGAAATTTTTCGTACGAATGACCGACCAGCCGAAAGCATCGGAATCACGCTTGCTTCGCCATTGTACGTGGGCATCTCCTTTCTTGGCGCCGCCTATTTCATCGCATACCGGGATGATTTTCCTCAACCCCTCATCGTTATCAGTGTATTCTCACTTATTTGGATCAATGATGTTGCCGCCTACCTCGTAGGACGGAAGATTGGAAAGAACAAGCTGTTTGATCGCCTTTCGCCAAACAAGACCATTGAAGGAAGCGTAGGCGGATTGGTGTTTTCATTACTCGCTGGCATCGGTTTGAGCTATGTCGAAGGCATGCCTTCTCTTCCAATAATGGCGGGCTTTTCATTGGTCTGCGTCGTCAGTGGATCCCTGGGTGATCTACTCGAATCCAGAATCAAGCGTGCGGCAGGGGTAAAAGACTCCGGAATGTTTCTACCTGGGCATGGCGGATTTTTCGACCGATTTGATGCAATGATGTTAGCTGTTCCGACATCAATTCTTTTCTTTGAGCTTGCACTACCAAAGGTTTAGATAAAATGAATTTTCACCGAGAGGGACGCACCTCAATACTGATCGCCACACTGGTATCCTTGAGTGTGATCCTATTGGCCTACGTTGTCTTTGCCGACTTCAAACCCGCTCAGCCCGTCGCACTGGCGGTCGCGGCATTTTTAATGTTTGCGATCCTTCAGTTCTTCCGCAATCCACGGAGACGTTCCCTTCGCATGGATGATGTGATCATCGCTCCAGCAGACGGCAAGGTGGTCGTGATTGAAGAAGTGGAGGATCATGAATACTTTCAGGCTAAGGTGCGCCAGATCAGCATCTTCATGTCACCTACCAACGTGCATATCAACTGGTATCCGGTTTCAGGTAAGATTACCTATTCCAAGTATCACCCTGGCAAGTATCTAGTTGCGTGGAATCCGAAGTCTTCTACCGACAATGAGCGGCACAGTGTTGTTATCAACCACCCGAAATTCGGAGATATACTCGCTAAGCAAATCGCAGGAGCCATGGCTCGGAGAATTGTAAATTACGCTACGGTGGATAAAGAAGTGGCACAGGGAGAAGAATTGGGATTCATCAAATTCGGAAGCCGAGTAGACGTCCTCATTCCATTGAACGCAAAGGTGGAAGTGAATTTGGGGGATAAAACAATCGGCGGCCAAACCGTTCTCGCTTCATTCAGCGAGCAATAATCCCGGTAGCTCTTTGAGCTTCCTTACCGAAGGGAAAGCATGCTCAACACCCTCTTCATTGTAATGAATGACATCCCATCCAAATGCGTGCGCGCCTTTGATGTCAATTTCTACATTGTCACCGATCATCAACGAAGCATCCTTTGAGGCACCCGTTACGCGCTCAGCGTATTCGAACATTCTGACATTGGGTTTCTTGGAATTGGCCTTCTCTGAGGTGATGACATGCTCGAAATAACCGGCCAACCCTGAGCCACTCAACTTGATCAATTGAGTTTCGTGAAAACCATTCGACAAGATATGAAGGGTGAAATGGGCATGCAATGCTGCTACCACTTCCAATGCATCATCATTCAGCTTCGTCTTTCTTGGACACACTTCCAAATAGGCCAAGCCAAGCTGCTTTGCCAATTTTTTATCATCCAAGCCAACATCATGCAATGCCGCTTCGAATCTCGCCTTCCTGAGCCTGGACTTACTCATTCGGTTTTTTCGATACAAGTCCCACAAACGATCATTATGATAGACGTAGCGGTCAATGAAATACTGACTAGAAGGCACCTTTGACTTTGTAGCAAGATCAAAGGCGATGAACAGCTCTTCCAAGGCCTCAACGCTATTGGAATGAAAATCCCAGAGCGTATGATCCAAGTCAAAAAAGATATGCTCGTACTTACTCAAAGAGGGGGCCGATCAACGCGGTGGCAGTAGTGAGAAGCAAAGACCAGAATACAACTGCTCCAATCAACATAGGAAGCGTGCGGCGATCGTATCGGAAATACCTAGCGGCGATCAGGCTCCCTAACGGTATGGACAAGAGACAAGGACTCAGCATGGCCACCCCAAGTATACCCCATGAAGCCTTGATTCGTATGATGAATCTATTCTTCTTGCTGAAGGTTTTTCTTGCGGTACCACTCGTCGAAAAGCGATCCTTGATGAACGAAAAAATGGCGCTGCCCGTATAGAAAAACACGGTCACCCCGAGGATCCCTCCAACAATCGTAATCAACAGCGTTTGCCAATAATTGTATCCCGAGAGGTAAACGGTAGAAGGCGCAAAGAGAAATTTTACACTGCTAAAAAGGATCAAACCAATGATGCGAAGGACTTCAATCATAGCAATCAGCGTTGAAGTTTTTCTCCAAAGGCCAAGTCACCAGCGTCACCTAGCCCAGGCACTATATACTTAAGCTCATTGAGCTCGGGATCGATCGCACCCACCCATAGATCAAAGGCTCCAGGGGCGTTAGCATGAACGTAAGCGACGCCCTCTTCACTAGCGATGACGGCGGCAAGGATAACTCTCTTTGGTTGTCCATACGCCCGCAATGCCTCCCAAGCAGTTATCATGGAACTGCCCGTAGCGAGCATGGGATCATTGATGATCAAGACCTTCCCCGTCAAATCAGGGCAAGCAACATACTGAACTTCTATTGTGAATGCATCGCCGTCATGTTTGCGAAAAGCGGAAATAAACCCATTCTCTGCATCTGGAAAAACATCCAGAAGACCATCATGCATGGGCAAACCCGCGCGCAAGACAGTAATCACAACGATGGCATCATCAATCACAGATTGGCGATGTGCAGCCAGCGGAGTGTTGAATTCAATTTCACGGTAATTCATGGTCTTACTCACCTCGAAACCGATGAAACTGCCAAGGCGCTGAATGTTTTTGCGGAAAGCACTTCGATCTTTTTGCTTTCGCACATTGCGCAGCCGCTCCATATAATCATGGACGACCGAGTTATGTTCCGACAGATTGTACGTTCTACTCATTTAAGCAATTGATTCAAGGGCCAGATCAATCTGTCCTCTTCGGCTTGCAAATATATCTTCTCACTCCCGCCAAAACTCTTGTAGAAAAACGCCAATTGCGCATTGTCGCTTCCCTCAAAGTCGAGCACCTTGTCGGACCCGCTATGGTCGGAAATGATCCTGTCCAAAATTGCGTGCATGGCTCCTACATTCCTAGCCATTTCGTTTGAAGCGCTAAAAAAAAGCAACAGACGGTCCTGGGTCGTGAGGAGCATCACTTGCGCCACTTTCGTACCTGCGGACAATGCGGAATAAATGCATGCCTCACCCCGTTTCTCAAATGCGCAATAGATCTCCTCAACGGATGTAAAAAAGGCATCATTCAACACTTGTATGCCTTTTCCTCTACCCTTTTTAAAGGTTTCAAGCGCCCACGGATCAAAGGCAGTTTCCAGCATAATTGAAACGGCCGCCTTCGTGGCCTTATTCAAATTTCCTTGCACGTTCCGATTGTAATTGGAATGCATTTGATCTGCTGTCCCCTCCAAGGCGAGTTCGACGTTGACGTGATTCGTAGAAGGAAATGGTAATGTTTGGTACTTGTCGTTGAATTTGATCCGCACTTTCCGATGCGTTTTGTTGATCCGCTTCCAGATCTCCGTGAAAGTATTGTCGTCTAAAGTAAGGCCATAGGGCCCGAGTTGCTGGGTCAATAGAGGCTGCACGACACGATTGAGTGGAACTCGTTTGGTCGGCAAAGGCCAAACCCATTGATAATCTTCACCCACCAATCCCGACCAGTCTGTTGTGGCATAATCAAGGTAGTACGTCAATGCGTAATGACGGAAGTGCGAATCCCCTAGGACAGTCGCATTCCATCGATCGTCATTGATTTGCTCTCGGGTCAGTAGCTGGTACTTAAACATGCTGGATAAAACGCTCAAATAGGTTCCAGGAAGAGTAGTGTTCGTTGCTCGCTACAAGCACCTCGGGGTGCCAGGTGGTTATGCATTCACCACCATAAAGTTTCACCTGATCAAGTAGGGCACTTAATTCATTCCACGCATCCTCTTCACGCGGGTGCTCTCGCATGGAACAAAGATCCATCCATGTCATGGGGTGCATGATCAATTGGATGGTTTCATCCTTTTCCAAATCGAAAAGTGCAAATGGCTTACAGCTCCCCGCCCTGAAACCATTGCGATCATGATATCCCATGCTATAATCATCCGTCACCCCCAATTCTGCCAATTCACGGAACGTTTGCGGCAGTCTAAACCGCAAATAGTGTTGACGACTTAAGACGACTCCAGACGAAGTAATTTGACGCAGTCGATCCAATTCTTGCGTAAGCAGATCAGGTCGCTCACTGCTGTAATAACTAGGATGCAAGCCTATGCTTCCATTCAATGCTATTTCATTGATCCGCTGCCGGACCGCATAGAGGTGAGGTGGGTTGTTGATGTCGTATCGAGAACTCTCCCCAACTTGAAAAAAGTACACCGGTTTAATATTGGTATTGGTCAAGAACGACGCTACGCGCTCATAAATGTCATTCGGATCCAATTTTCTCCCCAGCATAACAGCAGTCCGCTCTACCAGTTTACCCCTTAAGGTATCACGAACGGTTGACAGCATAGAACGAACGAGGCCTTTCGCCTTCATGGAAAAGAGTTGATCCACATCAATGGTTATTTGAGGATCAAAAGACGTGACGCTTCGCCCTAGGCTTGGGTAGAATTCCTTCAACCAATCCCACATGCGCTCTGTAAACTCTTCCACCAAAGGTCTTCGATGCAATCCAGCTTTCACAATTACGCTTTGATCGAAAAGATACCTCCCGTGTTCATCCTCTCGATGAGGTAAGTACTCTTCGTAACGCGTGAGAAGAAAGAAGCAGGCGGCGAGCGGGTCAAATCCCAAGGCATGGTTACGGATAGGGAAAATGACAGGATCAGGATTGGCTTCTATTTCCATTTCCTGTGGCTGTATCCGTTTTTCAAACAAGATACCAGCGGGTGTAAGGCTTGGGATACCCTCGCTTACACTCAGGGTGCTATAATTCAGCTTAGGCCCTGTATGGGCTTCAAAATCATCCAGATCAGACAAAATCGTAGCGCGAATCCCCAGTCTTCGATCGAAGATCTCGGAAGTGACATATTGAATGCGATGATTGCGCTGTTCAACGAATATGTAAATGTTTGATCCCGACATTTCAGATGAGCCCTTCATCTGCAAAGCTGTAGAAAGAATTCTCAGCAACGATCAGATGGTCCAGCACAGAAATTTCCAGCAATTTACCCGAAGTTTTCAAATTCTTGGTCAGTTGAATGTCAGCTTGGGAAGGATTGAGGTTTCCAGAGGGGTGGTTATGCGCCAATATGATTCCAGAAGCCAATCGTTCCAGTGCCGAACGAAAGATGAGTTTTGCATCAGCTACGGTTCCGGCAACGCCCCCTTGACTGATGCGCACGGTATCAATCACGTGATTGGCGCGATCCAATAACACTATGTAAAATTCTTCATGATCCAAGTCTGTCAAAACAGGATAAAGAAGATCAAAGGCATCTGCGCTGCTCGTGATGCGCGGCCTTGGTTCTGTACTCTTCTCCTTTCGTCTGCGACCGAGTTCCAAGGCGGCAATCACACTGATGGCCTTGGCTTCACCGATGCCCTTGAACGTTTGAAGGTCTTTGAGAGACATGCGGCTTAGTCGATGGATATCATTTTCAACACTGGCCAAAATGCGCTTAGCCACTTCTACGGCTGATTCATTTCTCGAACCCGAACCAATCAATATGGCGATTAGTTCTGCATCTGTTAACGCACTCCTCCCTTTGTACATCAATTTTTCACGGGGGCGATCCTCCTCCGCCCAGGCCTTAATACTCAATCGATCTTCCATAACCGTAGCTCTTTGTGGATTGGACAGACCAAAATAAAAAAGGCCCTCCCAAAGGAGAGCCTTAATAATTGCAATTTTCTAATTCGCTTAAAGCGCGGCTACGTGCTTGGTCAAGCTAGACTTAAGGTTTGCAGCCTTATTCTTGTGGATTACATTGTTTTTTGCCAGCTTATCAAGCATGGAAATAACTGAAGGTAGCAAGGTGCTCGCTTCTTTCTTGTCGTGAAGACCACGAAGTTTACGCACCGCGTTACGGGTCGTCTTGTGGTAATATGCATTGCGCTCTCTTCGAACTTCGTTCTGACGGATGCGCTTTAATGCTGACTTATGATTTGCCATAGTTCTTTAAGTTGTAGCCCGTAGGGGAATCGAACCCCTGTTACCAGAATGAAAATCTGGCGTCCTAACCCCTAGACGAACGGGCCTTCTTTTTAAAAAGGACTGCAAATGTAATTATATCTACAATCGACACAAGCGGTTGCGGAATTTTTTCTTAGAACTCAACGGTACCGTCTTCATCCTTCTGAAACCTGAACCCGAGGCGCTTAGCCGTCTGAAGTTTCAGATTCTGACTCAATTCCTGAATATCACTTAAAAGCACTTGATCCACCGAATGGTAGGGTGGCGTGAATAATTCAAAGTTGAGTGCGTGAACAAGGACGGTTTCAAGGATGTCTCTCATCTCCACTTTATTCAAAACAGCGGTTCCGAAATCATTGAAACGAATTCCGAGTTTACCTCGTCCTTCTACAAAAAAGTGCCGCTCGTGGTTTAAAAAAATACGCCCGATCAAGTAACCACTGTCGTTCATCCGTCGGAAACGAAAAGAGTCGGTCAGAAAGTTGTAAATATTGATGATGCCGCAATAAGCCCTTTCAGGATGCTTGGCCACATATGAATGTTTGTGCATCATATGAGAGGGTGGAAAAGTAAACACATTGGTATGCATGTGCAGTACAATGGTATCTCCACCGAGGGTCATTTGATTCTCAAAAAGGCCTTCTGAAGAAGTAGATACGACCACCCGAGCATCAGCCTCATTTACGTACTCAGAGAGCTCTTTGGCGATATCACCAAGGACATCCTTCATTTCCGCAAAGACCTCCTTTGTTACGGCATAAACATCCTGTTTTACGGAAGCTCGATTGAGGATCAGTTCTTTCAGTTCAGAAATCTGCTTGTCACTTTCACGCATAATCAATAGGCTTTGGCAAAGACCACTCTGCGCTCCGATGGCTTTCCAGTCCTCACGCAAACTCCGGCCTCACTCTCACCTTCGATAGGAATCAAGCGAATGGTAGCCTTGGTCTCCTGCTTAATAAGCTCTTCGGTCTCAGCACTCCCATCCCAATGAGCCAGCACAAAACCGCCTTTTTTCTCCAACACTTCTTTAAAGGACTCATAGTCATCCACCGAGGTAGTATTCTCAGCCCGATGCTTTAGTGCTCTTTGGTAAATAGTTGACTGTATGTCATCCATCAAATGCAACACATGATCCACTACTTTATCTTGTGCAATGAACGCTTTCTCAAGGGTGTCTCTCCTAGCCACTTCCACTGTCCCTTTTTCCATATCCTTCGGGCCAATAGCGATGCGAACGGGCACGCCTTTCATTTCGTATTCAGCGAACTTGAAACCCGGTTTGTGGGTATCTCTGTCATCGTAACGAACTTCCAATCCTTTGGCCCGCAGTTCATCTCTCAACTGATGTGCATAAACGGATATTTCCGCCAATTGCTCTTCTCCTCGATAGATAGGAACAATCGCGACGTGTATCGGAGCCAACTTAGGAGGTAAGACTAGTCCAAGGTCGTCTGAGTGAGACATGATAAGCGCACCCATCAAACGGGTAGATACCCCCCAACTGGTTGCCCAAACGTACTCCTGCCCTCCCTCCTTGGTCGCGTACTTCACGTCAAAAGCCTTGGCAAAGTTCTGACCTAGGAAGTGGCTCGTGCCCGCCTGAAGCGCCTTACCATCCTGCATGAGCGCTTCGATGCAATAAGTCTCTACGGCACCTGCAAAGCGTTCGTTTTCCGACTTCACGCCTTGTAAAACCGGCATCGCCATGAATTCCTCCGCAAACTTGGCGTATACCCGAAGCATCTGTTCCGCTTCACTGATCGCCTCGTCCTTTGTGGCATGGGCTGTATGCCCCTCTTGCCAGAGAAACTCCGCCGTACGAAGAAACAACCGCGTCCTCATCTCCCATCGAACCACGTTGGCCCATTGGTTGAGCAGGATAGGAAGGTCACGATAGGATTGTATCCAATTTCGATAACTGTTCCAAATGATGGTCTCAGAAGTAGGCCTAATGATCAACTCCTCTTCGAGCTTGGCGTCCGGATCTACGATCACGCTTTTACCATCTTCTGAAGTCTTGAGTCGATAATGGGTGACCACTGCACACTCTTTTGCAAAACCTTGTATGTGACTGGCTTCTTTACTCAGGTATGATTTAGGGATGAAAAGGGGGAAATAGGCGTTTGAGTGCCCCGTATCCTTGAACATGCGATCCAGGGCGGCTTGCATTTTTTCCCATATAGAATAGCCATAGGGCTTGATGATCATGCATCCTCGTACATCACTGTTCTCAGCGAGATCCGCTTTGTTCACTAGTTCATTGTACCACTGCGAATAATTTTCCTCTCTCTTCGTAAGCTTTGCCATTCGTTCCTACCTTTTCTTGGGCGGCAAAAGTAGCCACTTGGCTAGAGTGCAGAAACAAAAAAAGGCGGGACATGCCCGCCTTTCTAACATTCTATGAAAACAAATCAGTGCGCTACAACAAATGTGGAACTGAATCGCTCTCCATCCACGGTCATTTGAACCATGTAAAAACCCTCTTCGAGGTGCTGTGTTGGAAGTGTTTTCTGAGTAAAGCGCTCATTATTGAGTCCAAATACTTGTCTTCCAGTCATATCGACAATGCTTAGCTGGCTTACGTAACTGTCTGCCGGAAAAACAAGGTTCAAACCTGCATCCGCAGGGTTTGGATACAATCCAAAACCACTCGCTGCATTGTGCTCGGCAATCGTAAGAGGAGGAATGCGATCGGTTCCCCATTCGCGTTCCAAGTTCTCAACGGTCAATTCTTCGATTCCTATGGCCCCTTGATAGATCGCTTTATCGACAAGGCTTTGCATGAACATTACCGGATATATGTCTGTAAACTCCTCAACAGAGTGCTCGATCTCGTGGTCGATTTGGTCATTCGAATTGAAAGGCAGTCTGTAGTTACCGTTGAAAACATAGGTCGTATCGTATTCAATTACATCTCCAGCATCAAGTGCACCTATGATGATCTCACCTTGTAAGTCAGGAAGCATCTTCTTGAAAACGTAGTGAAACTCATTCTCTCCGTTCGTCTCCTTGTTCTTCGTTGTCAAGTGCTCAAGAATCGGAAGGAAGACCTTGTGCGCTCCATCTGTATAGTCAGCAAATGCCTCAATTCGGGCTCGGATTCGAATGGATTGTCCTACGCTATCGATCATATAACGTACATCCATTTGCATATCTGCCGTTTCGTTGAGATCGCTTTCAACCGAAGCACTTGTAACGGAAGTGTAGTTGACATTGGTGGCGTTGGTCCAAACATTTGGAATTCCATTGACACCATAATAATTTCTTCTACTTCCAGCTTCCTGAGTAAAGTAAGGATCGCCATTTCCTGGCCAGTTCATGTGATAACTGATTACAATGACTTCTTCATCATAGTTCTCGAGGATAGGGATTAAATGTTCACTCGCAGGCTTGCAAGGAGGACAGGTTGAACTCGTGAAAATTTCGTAGACAGGCACCTTTGGGATTACTTGTCCAAATCCTGACGAAACGATTAACAAGGCTGCTAAAAGAGTAAAAGTGTATTTCATGGATAATGATTTTAACCAAAGAACTGTAATATTTCTCAATGCGTGTTGGTACCTTTATGGAAATCTTGTACTCCAAAATCGAACAAGGGATTAACAGACTTTGGCACGGTATTAGAATGTACAGGGTCAAATACTAGAAGTTATGAAAACGCTCACCATCCCATTCATTTTGTTGCTCACCATAGCGTTTAGCGCATGCAGCAACCAGAGACAGGTCACTGCTGAGACCGATGATATTTACTACTCCGGAAAAGATCGTGCGGTGGAGCAAAGCACAAACGTCACCGTGGTAAAACCCGAACCAGCCCCTGAATTCAAGGGAGAGGAATCATCTGACGAGGGATACTTCGTAAAAGGATCGGCCAAAAATCAAGAGGAAACCGCTGAAGAAGCGTATTACTCTGAGGACGAAGCGGCGCGTATTACCACTACCACTTCAGAAGATGGAACAACCGTCAACAACTTTTATGGAACAACCAACTACTATGAAAGCGACGAAGACGCAGCCTATGCTAGCCGCATCCGTAGATTCAACTCAACCAATGTTGTCGTAGGCTATTCCTATTATGACCCTTATTTCATCGATCCGTACTGGAACTATGGATGGTCATCTAGGGATCCCTATTACGGCTCTGGATGGAACCTTGGCTGGAACAGCTATGCGGGTTGGAACATCGGTTACAACTGGAATTCTTGGTACCCACGCTATAATTACTATGGCTACGGGAATTCATACTACTACAACCGTTGGAGATACAGAGATTACTATGCTGGCTGGGGCAATCCATATTATTACAATGGCGGTTACGGCTACAACAGCTACTGGAATGGCTACAATCAAGGCTATGGCGACGGCTGGAATGATGGAGCATACGGAAATGGCGGGAACCGAAGAGACATATACACTGGTCGCAGAGGTATGGCCAATGAAACAGGCTTCGTCAATAAGAATGATCGATCCAATAGTCCTAACAAAGCGGTACAAGACAAGGTGAGCGGACGCCCACTCGGTATTGTTGATCGTGAAGCGACTGCTAATGCTCAGAAAGATGGCAGGATGGCCAGCGCTGATCGATTGAACGAATCTTCAAGCATCTACAAAGTCAACGCAGGTCGACTTGGAAATGGCAGCGATGTTAAGAAAGCAAGTGAAATGGGAAATGGCGTTTCAACCAATAACAATGCGCAGCCATCACAAGTAAAGAAGAGTGCTGGTGCGCAACCGGTGAATAGTCGAATCAAATACGACGCGAGTGAGTTGGCCCGCACAGCAAAGGTGGACAGACGTTACGGTCACACCGCGGTGCGAAACAACGCGACTACTACTCGGCAACCACAGTCTGGTGTAAAGAGTGATCCTACTTCTGTGAAGAGCACTTCGCCGACTCCAAACCGAGCAGCAGTGCCAATCAATTCTGGAAGAGGCCAGGGTACTATCAGCACTCCGCAGCGACCAAACAATGATGGTAGCGCTCCCAGCCGCACTGTACCTTCAACTGTGCGCAAGCCGAATTACTATCGTTCACCAGAACGCGAGGCAGCTCCGCAAAAGGAAAGCAGAGATCGCTATCAATATCAGCAGCCACAGCGACAGGAGCGATCTCCATCCTACGACGGGTATCAGCAAAAGCCATCTGCGCGTCCATCGAGTCCGCAGCGAATGGAAACTCCTTCGCAACAAACCCCGAGCAGAAATGTGAGCCCGTCGCGGTCTACCTCCCCTTCTCGAGGAAGCTATAACGCGCCGAGCAGAAGCTCCAGTCCGAGCAGAAGCATTGATCGTTCATCATCCAGTCCTTCTCGTGGCAGCTTTAGCACGCCGAGCAGAAGTTCTAGTCCTGGTGGGTCTTCGATGAGCAGCCCGAGCAAAGGTTCAAGAGGTTCTATGAATTCTGGTGGAAGGAGAAGATAATGCACTACCGAATAGTCATAGCATTGATCATGAACAACATGATCTCTCTGATGAGCCTGGGCCAAAACGAACGCGATGCCTTGTTCTTTTCGAGAGATGAGATCACAGGCAGCGCGAGGTCCATCAGTATGGGTGGTGCATTCACTGCACTGGGTGGCGACATATCGGGAACTTATATTAATCCGGCAGGCATAGGAGTTTATCGCTCCAATGAGTTTTCCATTGGCCTTGGGTTTCATACGAGCGTTTCTCTTTCCGATTACTACAAGAATTCATCGCTGGATTCGAAGTCGAACTTGAATATTCCCAGCCTCGGTATTGTCGGGGTAAATGAAATCAAGTCGGGTGGGAAGTGGAGAAGCACGTCTATGGCATTCGGCATGCACCGAGCTCAGTCTTTTCATCGGTCCTATTCCATCATGGCAAATGATGTTCCTAGCTCGATGATTGACAGTTACCAGAAGACAATTCTTGAAGATCAAGCGGCGCCAAGTGAATTAGGAAGTTTGTATCCTTTCGACATCTTTCTTGCTTGGCAAACCTATGTGCTAGACACCTTTACAGGCAGTGGATACTACAACGCCGCTGGGGTACTTCCGGTTGATCAGTCGTATTCAGCTGTGGAGAGTGGAGCAAAGCGCGAGACCTTCTTTTCATTTGGAGGAAACTACGACGACAAGCTTTACCTCGGCGCAAACGTCAACTTTTCGCGCATCAGCTTAGAAAGAAGTTACACGCACAGCGAATCGATTAACCCTGTAGACTCCACGACTGTATTGAAGCAATATGCTTTTCAGTTTGATGAGAGTTTTTCTGGATTGGGAGCTTCTGTTTCTGCTGGATTGATCTATCGACCCATTGCCCCTTTAAGGATTGGACTTTCATTCAAATCGCCCACAGTTTATTCTCTGGACTTAGAGTATGAGAGCAACATGACAGCCACCTTCACGAACCCGCTTGTGATCCAGCCAGATGTGTATGATGAGCGCTCGCCTTATTTAGGACAGTACAAATTCAGACTCACTTCCCCCACCCGAACGACGCTTGGGATTGCTTATGTGATTGGAAAGAACGGCTTGGTAAGTGTGGATGCTGAATACGTCGACTACACCAGGATCCGGATGCAAGGCACCTCTGACGGCTATAATTTCAATGCAGAAGAAAATGCGATTCGAAATCAACTCCAATCGGCGCTCAACCTGCGGTTTGGAGCTGAGTACCGCCTTACGCAACTCTGGAGCTTGAGAGGAGGTTTTGCCCAATACGGAGACCCCTACTCAAAAGACTTGCTTGATCAAGGAAGCTTCCAACTATACAGCTTGGGGATTGGCTTCAGAAACGGCGACTATTTCATAGACGCTGCCTATCAAATGAAGTCTTCAGAGGAGATTAAATTCCTTTACGACCCCACATTGGTTGAGTCGGCTTCTATCAGCCAGACCGATCACCGTATCACGGCGACGTTCGGCTTCAAATTCTAAGCCTAGTTAGTAGTAAGCTCGCCCGCCGCGAGAACCTCGGATTTCTTTCCTATCAATTCATACATGACTCCTTCCGACAGGGTGGCACCTAGATCAACCTCCGTCCTCTTCTTCGCAATGGGGATGCTTTGTATTAATTTTCCTTGAGGAGAATAGACGCGCAATTGATCTACCCTAAGGTCCGAATCTTCCACACGCACCGTACCATCCAGAAGATTCGCAACTATCGAAACACTACCATCTACCCTGATCAGACCTGGGTCTTTGGCACCCATGACCCGATTCGCTAGGGTGTATTCACCAGGGAGGATCCTAGTCAATTGGATCAATCCAATCCTATTCGCATTTTTACCCAAAACGTTCTTCGAATAGTATGCATACTCCTCCCAATCCGAAGCTGCAGAAAACCTGTACAACAAGACCAAATTGTCTTCGGTTTCATGCAGTAATGAAGCATCAAGGTTTTGGCCAGCTCGACCATCGTAAAAAAACTGTCCGTCCATGGTGACCTTCTCCCAATCGAGCCCACTCACCCTCCAATATCGATTATCCGCTAAGTTGTATTTCCTCCCTGAGCGATTCTGCATTGGGTCAGGAGAACTCCAGACCTGCTCAAATCGAATAAGCGCCGAATCCTCCACGGCGGTTACATCAACGTCCCAAGACATGTTTTTCAACGAGAAACTCCCCGAGCTTTTGATGAGCAACTGATCTACAGTGCTTGCTTGTGCTAATTTATTCTCCTCATTGAGTACGATCCATCCTGGTTTTATAGCGGAAGTGATTTTCACTTCCCCGTACTTCCCAGAGACTACACTGCTTCCTGTAATTCTATTCCAATGGGCGTCATACATCGAATAATGCAACGGAACCTCGTCATGAAATCGAGCAGTGCCTTTCAATTTCTGCTGAACATAAAGAGTTACCTCATATTCCGATTCTACTGAAACGGTGGTGAACGAATCCAACACCAGGGCATTCCATCCAGGGTTAAACACCCAATCTCGAAAGAAGAACGCGAGATCTACACCCGTATGCGCACTCCAAAAACGTTCGAGTGAATCACTACTCACCGGGCTAAATGGATACGCCTCTATGAATGCCTTGGCCGCTTCAAAGAAGAGAGCATCTCCCAAATACCCACGCAGGTTGTGGGCTACCAACGCTCCTTTTTTATAGACATGGTCGCCGTACACGTATTCGTGCGGTTGACCGGAAACGGGACGATACCCTCCTTCCTTATGATGTCCAAATTGAAGCATGTAACGCAAGTCCGTCAACATATGCTCAACATACGCGCCTCTTCCGTATACATATTCATCAAAAATGTATTCTGAGAAAGAAGCCCATCCCTCATTGATCCACATATCACCATCGGTCTCGCATGTCACACTGTTGCCCCACCACATATGGGCGAGTTCGTGCGACATTAAACTTTCACTTCCAAGACCACCATTGGCCGCATAGATAGGATAGGTGATATTGGTCGCATGCTCCATCGCACCTGCAAAAAATGGCACCAAACTATACCCGACTTTGTTAAACTTATACGCTCCATAAGCTTCCTCAAAAGCGGTGATCGCCTCATGCAAATGCACGAATGAAGCGGAAAGGTCAGCGGTATCGCTGGGAGGTGCGAATAATTGAACTGGGAACGCACCGCCGACTCCTTCATGCATTGAATTTAGGGCTGTATAAGGACCAATTGCAACGCATGCTAAGTAAGAGGGTATGGGATCATCCAACAGCCAGTGGTATTGAATGGATCCATCGCTGCGGTGCACCGTATCTTGTAATAGTCCGTTGCAAACGGCAAATCGATCGCTGGGTGCAACGATGCTGAATTCAAAAGAGGATCGTTCGATGAAATTATCAAAGCAGGGAAACCAGACCCTTCCATACGAATGGGGGTCTGCACCAAAGCCCACCCCTAGGTTCCAAGCGTAGTCATCTGTGAAATAAAAACCTCCCCAACCCGACGGGTCCTTTTTTGGTGATCCGCTGTAATAAATGGTCACCTCCACAAGCTGTGATGTCAAAATAGGACGCGAGAAAGTAAGCTCCAGTAATGGGCCTTTGTGCTGAAAGGAAGCCAGTCCTTTTGCGGAAACGCTATCCACTACAAGACCTTCGAAATCAAGCCTAATCTTCTTCACATCCGGCATCAGCGCTTTAAGCGATAAAGTCGCTTGACCTTCCATCATTTTTTCTGACATCCGGGTAAAGTCAAGCTCAATGCGCGTATGGACAATATCGATAGAATCAACGCGCAAGTCCTCAATGACAAGCCTTTTCCCTTCTACTGAACCTTTGAATTTCGAGCAGTAATGGTGCGAAGTTTGAGCGAAAGAAGTGAGCGTGAAGAGTGAAAGTAATACAGCCGAAATCGACTTCATCGAATTGCTTTTTTCAAAAGTACGTTCTCCCACAGGTTCGTGACACCTGTTTAGCATTCCAAGATTTTCTAGCGATGGAATAGATTCATTCATCGAAAATGTTTGGATTCTTACCCTTCCATTTTGCATCATTACACGTCTCCTATATTGGATTACATGCATTCCAATCTTTAAAAGCAAAATGATACGATGAAGCCTTCCCATGAGTTATTTCGTCTTATTAGGTCTCTGAGCAAATCTGAGAAACGTTTTTTCAAGCTGATGTCTTCTCTTCAATCCGGAGAGAAGAACTACATCAAACTGTTTGATGCCATTGAGAAGCAATCCGAATACGATGAAGAAGGAATCAAAGATCATTTCAAAGGAGAGACCTTTATCCGGCACCTGCCTTCGGAGAAGAACCACCTCTACAAACTGATCCTTAAAAGTCTTCGCCTCTTTTATGCAGACAACAGCGTCTCGGCCATTCTTGCAGAGAACATTCAGAGCATTGAGATCCTATACAATAAGGCCCTTTATTTAGAATGTTCCAAACTCGTGAAGAAGGCGAAGAAGATCGCCTCAGCCCATGAACGATTCTACTATCTTTTTGAATTAATTAAATGGGAAAAAACTCTTTTGGAAGAAGAATTTCAGGCTGGCAAATTCGATCGAGACCTGAACAAACTTATCCATGAAGAACAGCAAGTAATTGGTAAACTGAGAAATCTAGCAGAATACCAAATCCTCTATTCCAAGGTCAATTATGTGTTTCGCCAAGGCGGCTATGTCCGCAACGACGCAGAGCGGAGCATGGTCAATGAAATACTGGACCATCCGTTGATCAAGGAGAAGAATACGGCCCTTTCAAAACGAGCGGCAGCCACTTGCTACTATGTCAAAGGCTTGTGCGCCATTACGGGCAACGAAGTAGAGGATTCATTTGACAACTTCAGTCGTGTTGTAAAGATCTTCGAAGAGAATCCCAATTTGATCCAAGACATTCCTAAACAGTACATCAAATCATTGGGCAACCTTTTTTACTACTACATCGGCGCTGGTGACTATGGCCGTCTTTTTGAACTCATTGAAAAAATGCGTTCACTTCGGGATCAGCCAGGGTTCAACCGCATAGACATACAAATACGCATTTTCATTTCCACCAATTATTTCGAGTTGTTGGCGCACGACAGGCGAGGCGAATACGGTGAAGCCCTTGGGAAGATCCCCAAGATCAAAAAAATGCTTGCTGAATTTGGAGAAAAACTCACCAAGGAAGATGAGGTGCTTTTTGGACACGTGATTGCCAACATTCTGTTCGGTGCACAACAATATCGAGAAGCCCTCAGGCAATTGAATGCCGTCTTAAATGACAACGATAACAATCTACGAAAGGACATCTACAGTTTCTCCAAGCTCTTCAATCTGGTCATCCATTTTGAGTTGGGCAACTACGACCTGCTGGACTATTTAATCAAATCCACTGAGCGTTTCTATACCAAACAACGCAAGTCGCTCGCCCTGGGATACGAATTCGAAATCACCTTCATCAAACACCTAAAAAGATTGCTCAAAGCGGTAAAGCATGCGGGCCGAACGTCTGGCATCTTTGAGGAAATGAAAGAAGAGCTCACGGAACTCCTTACGGATGAGAATGAACGCGTCGCATTGGAGTACTTTGATTACATCACGTGGATTGACGGACAGATGCAGGGCACTGCCTACGGAGAAATGAAGAAGATTAATTTCAGGAGTGCTCAGCCGGCTTGAATACGCTGCCTGACCGCCTCATAAAGTGCCACCCCACAAGCGACGGCCACATTCAACGAGCCTACTTTTCCTTGCATTGGAATTTGCGCCTCTTCTCGCGCCATGCGAAGGAGGTGGGGATCAATGCCTTCCCCCTCATTGCCAAACAGCAGATTGATGGGTCGTTCCATGTCGGTGGTATAGATTGTCTCCTTCGCCTTTTCGGTGCATGCCACCGTGGGAATTCCAGATGCACTTAGCATTTTGATGGTATCACCCAGCGAAAGAACCTTACACACGGGCAGATGGTACAAAGCTCCTGCCGATGTTTTTACTGATTCATCATTGATAGCCGCGGAACCTTTGTGCGGTATAATCACTGCGTGACAGCCCGCCGAGAGCGCTGATCGAGCGATGGAACCGAAGTTCCGAACGTCATTCACCTTATCCAACATCAGAAACAAAGGCACTTCGCTTCGCTCGAATACCCTTTGCACGATCTCCTCAATATCCGCGAACTCAATCGGCGAGGTAAATGCAACTACCCCTTGATGGTTCTTCCTACACAGCTTATTCAGTTTTTCTTTCGGCGCTTTGATGACCGACACCCCAAGCTTACGAGCGAGCAATTTCAATTCCTTGGCTTGCTCCGACTTCAAGTCTTCTTGCATGAAGAGTTTATCAACGCTTCTAGAGGAGTGCAGCGCTTCCATTACCGGATGTAATCCGTAGATCTGATTATTCGTATCGTGTTCCTGTCTTGCCATCTATTGATATTTCAGCACCCGCCCTTGTCGCCAGAACTCGACCGCTCGATACCAAGAGGTTTTCAAGGAATTTGAACGGTTGAGTCGATAATCGTTCGACGTGAACGGATTGACGACTTTGGTAAAAGTAAGGCTAAGTGAGTTGTAGCGCCCCTCCTCACCATAAAGCCAAGTTTCAGTAGCAGTAGATCGGTAAACGATATCGGGAGGCCCGTAAACCACGTAGCACATGCCACGATCAGACTTCCATCCTTCTAAATAGGAGGTGAAATAACGATTTGCGTATTGGACACGGCCGTAGAAAGACCCTATCAATTCTTTCGCCCGCTCTGGACTCCCGCCAAGTTTCAACCAATGTTGATCCACGTTGCGTTTGATATTATCTCCTTGGCTCACCTGCTGAAATTCCTCATTTGTGGTGATGTAACGCAGAGGAAGCGAGAGGTCCATTACTGTTTTGGCTTCTGGGTAATGAGGGCCGAAATAGAACAGAGAGGCGCCCGTGCGCTTGCTAGCGTCATCGGTCACTTGGTAGAACCCTGCATGCACCACATCCAGCACTTTATGCCCCGAAGGCGCATTCCGCAGCGTAATCATCCGATCTGCCGTGAAATCAAAGGGTTTTGGAGTTATGGTTGAAAAGGGGGGCGAGGCGATCGGAAAACTTCGATCAAAATACTTCACGTACAATGCAACGTTTGGATCCAAATACGTAACCATCAAACTATCGGGGTGGTCAACGTATGAATGATAGAGCATTCCTTCATCGTACGAACTAAAAATTACCGTTTGTTCATTCAATCGTTGACCCCGCAGCAGGTCGATGAACATGGTGTACGCCTTGGGAGAATTCAAATCTCGCACGGTGCATTCGAGGAGATAGTATCGATTTTCCAACGAATCCAGTGGTATCGTATCTACAATCATGGTTGGGATTATCGAAACATCCTTTCTTACGAAGTTTCCACTATCGAGGGCCACAGGCGCAGAATAAGAACTGAATAGGCGATAGCGAATGTTGTAGTTCAGCCGCTTGCTTCCGTCCTCATGAACGGAACGTCCCATTTTTTCCGTCGGAAATCGCAGATAGACGATCGATCTTTTTTCAAAGTTTATCACTTTGTGTTCCACACGCAGTTCTGGGGAGAGGTCACGGTAGAGAAAACTCACATTTCTACCTGATACGCTCTGGCTCACCTTACACCCTGAAATAGACAAGAGGAGGTACACCCCCACTCCGATGAGGATGATCGTTGATTTGAGAATGTAGGATTGAATGGTCTTCATACGAATCGTTTGCAAAGAAATGACATCCATTCACAGCCGACGTTCGAGAATATAAATTCGGCTAAAAAAGGCTCAAGAATCCAAAATGAATCTTTGACGCCCGCAGTAAAACCGGATTGGATTGCTGACTTCCCAGCGCATAAGACAAACTGAAATTACCCGCTTTCGTTCCGAAAGCGATGCCCGCACCAAAACCATAGGGAGTGTCCCTACGTGCACCGAGGCGATTGATGGAAGCATTTTCATACCACGCCCCGTCGAAGAACCCAAAGACATAGCCATCCCGATCCAACTGATACCGCAATTCGGATCTCAAGACAGCAAACGTGGTAGCAAAGATGGATTCTTCATTGAATCCGCGAATGGTACGCAAGCCTCCGATCCTGTACGCTTCGTTGTTGAATAACTGATCATTGGCCAGTCCAGAGGCCATCATTCGCTGATGCCAAACCACCCGCTTTATGGGAGAAATGTAGTACGACGCGTCCAACGCAGCTTTGAATTGAAGTGTCCTCAGCTCAAGTTTGTCATACAACTCCTCAGGAAGGCGTTGATTCCGAATAATCTGCTTGATGCCCAGCCCTCCCTGGACGTCAAAGTCAACGCCCTTTGACGGATTCATTCGATAATCCACCTGTTCTACCCTCAAACCAGCACCGTAGGCATTGATCGCTCTATCCAGGAATGGAGGTGTGAGACCAGCTGCGTACTGAGAGGTACTGATCAGATCGGTCGTTTGGCGATCAAAGAAGAGCCTCAAATGATCCCCAGCTCCCAACGCATAGCGCAATCCGACTTGTCGAAACACATCCGTAAAAAGGGTATCGCGCCGGTATATCTTCAAATTCCCATCGAGGCTAAACCCGCTGTTCAATACATAGGGAGTGATCAACATGACGTTGAGTTCCTGCGTATTGGATTGGAGTTTGCGCCAGTTCAGGTCCACCACTTCACCTTGTCGCAATGCATTTTCTAGGTGCAATTTCACATCGCCGGTGATCAACACGCTTCCATCGCTTGGGTCAGGAAGAAAACCTACAATGCCATCGAAGTTGCTCGCGTTGCGCTTGTTGAGGTACAAATGCACCTTGGTGACGTCTTCCTCGAATGTGACCAAAGGATTTTTAATCTGGGTCAAGAACCGAACCGAACTGAGTTTTTCAGGGATACGCCGAATCGCCTTTTCATTATAGGGACTCCCTTCCTTGATGCCTAAGTAGTTCGTCAGGTAAGCCGTCCGCACGCGCAGGTCGCCTTCTAGGATTACGCTATCTACTTGAACGAAACGCCCCTTGTGCAACACCAACGCGGCTGAAACTTTCCCTTGTTCAATCAGAACGCTATCCAAGTGAAAAGATGCAAACGGAAAACCGTTGTTCTCAAGATACCGCAGTCCTTTTTCCATCATTCTATCGATGCGGACAGGTGAAACCCGATCCTTTTGAAACCGCTGTACATTGACACCAGATTTCGCCATGACCCACTGAACTTCATCATTGGTCGACAGTGAATGCCACGCGTATGATTGTCCCAAATCATAGCGAATAAAGATGCTGTCGTTCAGGCTGTCTATCTTTTTTACGCTCCCAATGAATCCATGCGCTAGCAACAACCGGTCGAGATCAGCGATGTCGGACTCCACATCTGAAGCCTTAATGCTGCGCCCGTTGAATCGAAGGATCCGTTTGTCGGCCTCCCCTATCAACTCAATACGCGCGCTAGGCAAGGTCACCTCTGAGGAAGCCAACGTATCTACTTGGGCATATCCTCTACTTAGGAAGAGCGCTCCAATCGACAGGATCGATATGATGTGTTTGCAGGTAGGCATTGGCCTTGCTAAAATGGCGGCTCCCAAAGAAACCAGTATACGCTGAGAATGGCGAAGGGTGAGGCGCTTCCAAAACAAGGTGCTTTTCCCTGTCGATCAACGCTTTCTTGGCACGCGCAAAGTTACCCCAGAGCATGAACACCAAATGTTCCTTTTGATCAGATAATGATTTGATGGCTGCATCCGTGAACGTTTCCCAACCCTTTTTCTGATGTGACCCTGGCGATTTATGTCGCACACTCAAGGTCGCGTTCAACAAAAAAACGCCTTGGTGAGCCCATCCACTGAGATCGCCCTGTGTAGGAAGAAGCACTCCCATGTCGGAGTGCAACTCCTTGAAGATGTTCTTCAAAGAGGGGGGAACAGGAAGGCCTCTTTCAACCGAAAAGGACAGGCCATGGGCTTGACCCTGACCGTGATAAGGGTCTTGCCCCAAGATTACCACCTTCACGTTGGGAAAAGGCGTTAGCTCGAAGGCGCGAAATAGGACCGCCGCTGGTGGATAAACCTTGGCCGATTTTCTTTCCGTTTTGAGAAATGCCTGAAGTTCTGAAAAATACGGCTGACCGAATTCTTGCTTCAATGTGTGCAGCCAAGTTTCTTCCATCTGGGATTGAACCGTTGGGGCTCTTTTGCGTTTATCCATCAAGGTTATTAACAGCAAAGGTCAAAAACCTTTTGCTCACCAAACCAAATTAACTTCTGTATCGTTTACTTTTGGAATCTCTTACTGCTTTTCTATCCTTGAGAGGCGAATCAAATTGAACAGATGAAAAAGCTCATCATAGCATCGGCCGCATTGTTTCTATTAGCTGTTGGCATGTCTTCTTGCAAAACGCACGAAAAGTGTCCGGCATATAGCTCTGTAGATTCAATCGAGCTGTCAGACATCAAGGCTTAAGCACTCGCTTACGTTAGCATTCTTTGTGTCGCTAACCTCATCTACAAAGAGGTACAGGTGGCAAAAGACTTATCAAAGCACCCCATTGTTTTCATGTGGATTAGGTACTTTTGAAAGGATGCGCTTTTTCGTATACATTATCTTTTTCTTATTGCTCGCATTTTCAGAGGATTCCTTTGCACAGGCAGACGGTGGCAATCCGATTGAAAAGCGTGGGTTTTATCGCACCATGAACATGTATGGTGCTGAGATCTATACGCGTGGCTTCGGCGCCTATTATAGAAGAGGTTGGAGGCAGACTGGTTTTTCGAATAAGATCTATCATGTTGAATTTCTTTCCGTTAACCACCCCAAGCAAAAGAAGGTTGAGCCATTCGGGCAGCAATCCTTGAGGTATTTTGAGGGCAAGCTCAATTCCGTCTATTTTCTCAGAAATTCTTTCGGTTGGCAGAAAACGCTTTTTGATAAAGAAGTGAAGCGCGGAGTGCGTGTGAGCTATTTTTTCCTTTTCGGCCCCACCATTGCTTTTGCTAAGCCTATCTACATGAACGTGACCTATGTGGAATCTGGCAATCGTGCTACCGAGCGATACGACTACGAACGTCATTCGAGCGAAACCCAGATCAACGGAAGGGCGCCGTTTCTTTTAGGCATCAATGAAATAGGCATCTATCCTGGCCTCCACACCAAATTTGCTTTCAACTTCGAGTATTCAGGGGACGATGAAAACATCAAGTCGATCGAAACCGGGGTCAATTTCGATGCGTTTGGCAAGGAGATTCCCATGATGGCCGTCACGTACAATGACCAGTTCTATTTGACATTTTATATTGCGCTCCACTTAGGCAAGCGCTACCTTTAACCGTTCACCATAATAAGGTGGTTTCCAACCGTTTTCTCATTTGAACCTTCTGCTCTTTAAATTGTGTTAATTATCCGGATAGTTTTTATTTAAATTGCACCTCCATTTCGGGAACCTTATTGAAACAAACAGAGTTATGATTAAAAAGCTACTTTTTCCAGGAATAGCCGCCACTTTAGGACTCCTTATCACTTCTGGTCTTTACTTAACCAAAGAGCGTTCTTACGAGAAGCGTTCTCACAATTACGGCGAATCGTCTGAGCCTTACTCTATGAAGTGGGCTATGATCGACCTTAGAACTGGTGAGTATAACCCGGAAGCTTTCTATGAGGCTAAGAATTATATCAATCAACGCGTTTCTCGTGGTGCGGCTCTCGGAATGGAATTTTTTATGCGCGGACCTGACAACGTAGGGGGTCGTACTCGTGCAATTATTGAGCTTTATGGAGAGCCTGAGAAACTCTTGTCCGGCAGTGTGACCGGTGGTCTCTTTTACAGCAATGATGGAGGAGCGACGTGGAATCCACACATCCAGTTCAAGAATTTAGATTCAACCTCTTCACTGATTTCAAGTATTTGCCAAGACAGCGTTACCGGTCACATCTATGTGGGCACAGGTTCGACGTTTGATCAATTCTACGGTGGTTACAATGGTCCTGGTTTTGGCATCTTTAAATCCATAGACGGAGGAGAAACATTCTCCCACCTGACGGCTACAACCCCAGGCAACCGTTATTCAGCCGCCAATGAAACTTGGCATGGTGTCAACCGGATTCAAATGGGTACCGATGGAACCATCTACGCAGCTACAGAAGCAGGACTTCAGGCCTCAGACGATGGAGGTGCTACATGGACCAATCCAATTTTCGTAGACCCAAACCAAACTATACCAAACAATGGAACAGTAGCTGATGTTTCTACTGGAAACGATGGGTCAGTGCTTGTTTCATTTCGCAGTGGCTCCGTATATCTTTTGGAAGACGGAGTTTTTGAACAGATCAATGATCGAGGGCTTACAACTGGCGCAGGCCGAACTGTGTGCCAGGTCAACACTGAGAATCCGAATTATATGTATGTCATGTTCATCGCTGGAGATGAATGCTTGAAAGGGATTTACAAATCGACTAATGGTGGTGCATCTTGGGGTAAAATTCTTGAGCCTTTTGATACGTTTACCCCAATGTCAGGAGATCGAGCACCTGGCCAACCTGTGAATTGTCAAGGTATATACGATGCCGCAATGGCCTCTTCAGCACAAGACCCCAACACGATATATATCGGAGGTGTCGAGTTATGGCGCTTTGACGGAAGTTTGACACGTGTTGCTACCGAAGGTGGTTCTCCTCCCTTCCTCGACGTTCAAGAGAATTATGTCCACTCAGACAAGCATTTTTTCTATCAGAGTCCTAATGATCCGAAGCGGATGTACGTGACGTCAGATGGAGGCATCGCAGTTACTGAGAACCGCGGCAACACTTGGCAAGGATTGAGCAAAGGGTACATCACTACGCAGTATTACGGAATCGCACATGGTGCGGGCGGTGGTGTGATTATCGGAGGAACACAAGACAACGGCACCCTTGCAGTACTTGGAGCCAACAGCTTTGATCCCAACCTAGGGTATTCTGTCTATACTGGTGTGGACGGTATCGATTGTGAAATCGCTCAGAGTTCGCCAATTCTTTTCGCCACATCTCAAAACGGTGGATGTATCCGAGCAGACTTTTCTCTGGGAAGTACTTCGCAGCAGCCTCCCTCAGCATTCATTAGCTTCTTCGGAAGCGGCACCAGTTTCATGACACGCATTAAATTGTGGGAAAGCAGGAATGATCTTACAAGCCGTGATTCCGTTATCTTTTCTGTTGAACCTACAGAGTTTGCAGTAGCTACCGGAAACGGCATCCTTAGGAATTTCAATGAGAGCTTCTCTCCTGTTCAGCCCGCGGCAAAAGTCATCGAAACAAGTATTGAAGTGAATTCAAGTGGCATGACATTGACGATTGACCCTGAAAACCCAGGTGAATTGATTGGAGATGGTGAAGGAACGGTTACATTCAATGCGGATCGAAGCATTGACGTTTCTGTTACTTTCTCTTCTGCACCTTCTGAAAATTCCAACATCTTGGTGAGCTATGAAGAGCGCTACGACGCGAATGATGTGCTGCTTTTGGAAAGTCAAAACCTACGCTCTCAAGCAGGTATTTACACCTTTGAACATCGCTTAGAAAACTCGTTGAGTCCGGGCGACATCATCAAGGTGCAAGATCCCGTGCAATCTTACCTGCTCAGCACAGGAGATGCAGGCGCAGGTGGAGCGCTTCGACTCTATCGCAATGTGCTCAATGCACAGGACCTTCCTCCGGGCCCAATCGGTCTTGATGGATTTACTGGTACTGTTAGTGCAATCGAAATATCCAATGATGGAAACACGGCATTTGTAGGTATGGCGAGCGGAGCTGTTTATCGCCTCACTGGTTTGAAAGGTGTTTATGCCAATGCAGATGTGGACAATGTTGATTTCGAATTGCTCTTTAATATTGGTGGACCTTGCACAGGCATCGCCTTGGATCGTACAGATAACAACCGCGTAATTGTAACAGGCGGAGGCTTTGGATCAACGAACAGAGTGCGCTATTCAGAGAATGGTCTAGACGCTGCTCCTGTATTCGCTAATGTCCATGGGGATTTGGCATCCATACCTGTTTATGATGCAGAATTCAATGTAAACGCACCCAACCAAGTACTACTAGGAACTGACTTTGGGGTATGGGCCACGGCAGATATCACTGCAGGTGTTTCTACCGTCTGGGAAAATGAAAACCACGAGTTCTCTGCGGTTCCTGTGTACGACATTCGTCAGCAATGGAGACCTTTCGATGAGGCTTCTAATACGGGCATTGTATACCTTGGAACGTTCGGAAAAGGAATGTGGGAATCAACAACGCTCGTCGGTACTGCTGAAGTTCCAGACTTAGCAGGACGCAATCAATCGATTTCCGGAATGAAGGTGTATCCAAATCCAGTTCAAGGAGATGGTATGCTCTCCTTTGATGCAGGATTTAATGGTCAAGTGGATGTGAGCTTGTACGACTTTAACGGCCGTCAAGTCAACAAATGGCAACAGCGTGTTTCTTCTGGAAACAACCGCGTTTCATTCAACACAATGACGATGCGAACCGGAACCTACTTCGTAGTTGTTGAAGGCGAAGGCTTGCGCGAATCAGCCAAGTTCATCGTAATGAACTAAGGTTCTATAATCTCAATAGGATATATTAAGCCCTTCCCTACGGAAGGGCTTTTTTTTGAGCCTACCTTTGGGCCTCGAAGAATCAAAGCATGGAAAAAGTAAGGATCGCAATCAATGGGTTTGGACGCATCGGCAGAACGGTAACGCGCGTACTGCAAAACAACCATGCAGTTGAATTGGTAGCGGTCAACGACCTTGTAGCCGCTGACAACCTTGCTCACTTACTAAAGTACGACAGTGTACATGGACGCTTTGCTGGCGCTGTAGTCCCAGGAGAAAATGGATTCACGATCAACGGTTCCATGGTGCAAGTCATCAATGAGAAAGACCCTTCTCGGCTTCCTTGGAAAGCGTTAGACATCGACTTTGTCATCGAGTCCACAGGACGCTTCAGAACGAGCGAACTCGCCCAAGCACACATTGATGCCGGGGCAAGGCATGCCATCATCTCAGCGCCCGCGCAAGACCTTGATACGCCATCCATCGTCATGGGAATCAATGACGACCTCCTAACAGGAAGAGAAAAGATCGTATCCAATGCCTCCTGCACTACCAATAGTGCTGCTCCCCTTGTGAAGATTCTTCAAGACAATTGGGGGATCGAAGAAGCCTACATCTCGACGATACACAGCTACACCTCGGATCAACGCCTTCATGATGCGCCACACAGCGACTGGCGCAGGGGACGTGCGGCTGCCGAAAGTATCGTGCCTACCTCCACAGGGGCGGCAAAGGCCATTACTCGCATCTTTCCTGAATTGGAAGGACACATGGGTGGGGCAGGCATTCGCGTACCCGTTCCCAATGGCTCGCTAACCGACCTGAGTTGTATGCTGCGCCACGCAGTGAGTGTAGATGAAATCAATGCTGCTTTCAAAGAAGCCGCTCACGGTAAGCTACGGGGAATTCTAGAATATACAGAAGATCCAATCGTGTCGAGAGACATCATTGGCAATCCTCATTCCTCGGTCTTTGACGCTCAACTGACGTCCGCTTTAGGAAGGATGATTAAGGTAGTGGGGTGGTACGACAATGAATGGGGGTATTCAAACCGTTTAGTGGATCTGATGCTCAAGATGCATCAGCTTTCAAAGGCTTGAAGTCGAAATTCCTTGCCGTCAAAGGTTCCAAAATTGCACGCCGTAAACCATTCGCCTAAGTTGATATAACGCGAACCTTCTCCTACCACTTCGTCAATCACCAAGTGGCGATGCCCGAAAACAAAATAGTCAACGTGGCGACTTTTCAATTCCCCTTTTGCATACTGGATTAGGTATTCATCCTCTCCTAAAAAAACCGCGTCCTTACTCCCCGTTGTCTCTCTGCTTTTTCTGGAAAAGAATCTGGCCAGGTTAACGCCTATATAGGGGTGCAACATGGCAAATAAGCGCTGTGCAATGCGATTGGTAAATAGACGCTTGACCATCTTATAGCCCTCATCTCCAGGACCCAATCCGTCTCCATGACCAATGATAAAGGTCTTGCCATTCCAACTACGCTCAATTGGAGCCTTGTAGATGTGGGCATTGAACTGCTCATTGAAGTAGCCAAACATCCAGATGTCATGGTTCCCCGTAAAAATGTGGATTGGAATTCCCGCATCGCTCAGCTCAGCAAGTTTACCAAGCAACCGCACATAGCCTTTCGGAACGACGAATTTATACTCAAACCAGAAATCGAAAACGTCTCCAAGTAGGTACAACTCCTTGCAATCATCCTTGATGGAATCCAACCAGCGCACCACTTTCAACTCACGGTCCGATGGAATATTCCGATCCACATAGGCTCCCAAGTGAAAATCGGACGCGAAGTATATTTTCTTCTCTCCTTCCATTAGAATTTCATGTGCTTTCTCAACTCAAACGGATTGACCAGATCAAGCGATAGCTGAAACCGAATCAAATCGAACATTCCCAAACCATTCGCAGATATTTCTTGTTCAATGTTGTCGCTATAAATCAGCGGCAGGTAAAGCCCAAAAATACGTCTCTTTCCAGACAAGCAGATGCCAGCATCAAAGAGTGCTTCGCCCTGAAAAGCAAAGCCAACGTCCGTAAAAACTCCGATTGGGAACTTGCTAAAGAACATCTCAACGTTGTACGAGGCCAATCCCAAATTCGAACTACCTACGGCTGTTGGGACTTTGAATCCGCCGTGTGTCTCATTCAATTGTTTGGATAAGACTTCACCGGCACTGGAACGGTCGAGGAAGATTCCGTCGTAGGCGTAGTCATTCCTCGCCGACTGCCCTTCCATGCGATAATTGAAGATCGGATCCGTCGTATTGTTGCTCATAAAGCCACCGATGAATAGTCGATTCCTCACCCTGAAATAATCATCGAAGACGAGCTTATTAATCACTTCAACAGAACCGCGCAGGAACTTTTCATAGACCTCCCCTCGAACGATGAATTGAGTTCCATAGGCTGGATGATCATACTTCAAATCATAGCGAAGCCGTGTAAACACAGAACCATCGTTCGTTTTTGAAAAAGACCCAGTTTCCACATCGTATTCCATGTAGTCTTCTGACAGGAGGACGCTGCTGATGGTAAATTCATCATCCCACATTCCGCTCGCTTTATACGGCCGTAAATTGAAGCGTACATACGGTTCTACCCTGGTGAAATTCAAGTGCTCCACGGCTGACGCTCGATACACATTATCCTGGGTGAATCTCCTTCCTTTAACGCCTATGTCTATGGATTGAAACCGCGAGCCCTCCGGTGTTATTGCATAGTACAGCTCACCCAAGCCACTAAAGCTGGTTGATTTCGTGGAAAACATTGGAACAAGGGCCCAATTCCATTTCCGTATCGGGAGGAGGGAATTATAGAACGCGACCCCAGGCGTTAGTCCTCCAGGAACACTCACGCCTAGTAAAGGAGTGAAATAAACCTCCGTTTTTGTCGGGTCTTCCAATTGTCCTAGCCATTTCAACTGTAATGGCTCCACTCGCTTGAATGTCCCTTTAATGGACGATTGATTGTTTGTCCTTTTTAGCTCTGGCACAACGCCATCAGGATCGATGACAACGCGATCTGAGACGCCGTTGAACGTGTACAATTTCTTTCCGTGAAAGCCGTCGATCCAAATACGACCTACTTCCTTCCCATTTTCGTAAAACACTAGTGGCAAAGGAGATGCTACACCTCCTCGATTTTTCAGCATAACGGTCGTCTGCCCGTAACCGAGGGCCGTTTTCCCAATCGCATAATCGATCTTGGCTGTACTGTCTATCCCTTTGTCAAACAACCAGCTAAGATTCTTTCCCATCTCTGTCGAAAGGATCGTTTCAAAGTCTTCTGGGTATGGATGCTTGAATTTATAGGCCTCAAAATAAGCATGCATGGCTCGATCCATCGTGGAGTCTCCTACATAATGGCGCAGGTAATTGAACCAAACGGCCGGTTTGGAGTAGACTACCGCTCCATAATTCAGCAAACTGAATTCATCCGATGGCAGGTTGACCGGTTGATCAGAGTTTTCACGCGCGGCCAACAAGTAGGTCAAGTAATGTATATCTGCGGATGAGTAACGATCTAGACCTAGAAAAGGGATGAATTTTGAAGCGGCATTGTTGCCAACGAACAGTTTGCCATCCGGGTACTTTGTCGACAGGTATCGGTGCTCATTGTAACTGTTCAAGCCTTCATCCATCCAAGCGTATCGCCGTTCGTTGCTTCCTAGGATTCCATAGAACCAATTGTGACCGACTTCGTGCATGATGACTGTCTCCAATGCCAATGCATCGCCCGAACCACCAATTACCGTAACGTTTGGATACTCCATCCCACCACCAGCTGAAATGGTGCCATCCACTGCTGTAGCTTGATCATAAGGATAATTTCCATTCCAAAGCGAGTAGTAATAAATGGCGTCATGCATGTATTCAATGCTCTCCTTCCAAAGGGATGCTTCCCCATTCGTAAACATCGTCCACACCGTCACTGAATCGGTTTTGTCGGGCAGGCCTACTTTTCCATTGAGCACATGAAATCGCTTATCAGCGAACCATGCGAAATCGTGCACACGTTCTTGCGTATAGTGGAGGGTTTTATATGCTGAATCGCTTTCAGGAAAAGAATCGTCCTTCTGGATTTCTGTCCAATCCCCTTCTTTCTCCATGCGAGCTATCCACTGTTCTGTCTCCTTTACCAGAGCTTCCAAGCGCTGCAATTCATCAGACGTTTGTAAATCACCGGTGGCGCCAACGGTGTAATTCGAAGGGACCGTGATTTTCACGTCGTAGCTGCCGTATTCCGAGAAGAACTCCCCTTGGGTCAAGTAGGGCATACCATGCCAACCATGCCTGTCGTAAACCGCAGGCTTCGGAAACCATTGGGTGATCTGGTAACTCTCATCGATGTGTCCCAATCTTGATATATCGCCGGAAGGCAACTTCACCCGAAACGGGGTCGAGACCTGCACCTCATCCCCTGGCAGTAGTGGTTGCTCCAGCAAGAGTGTGCAGATGTCTATGTGTTTGGGATCATAGTCCCAAACACAAGGCTTTCCATCCAGTTCAAATGCCAGGCTATCTATATATCCCAGCTCATCCGAAGTGGAAAACAACATGGTTGTCTGCCCCATTCGGACCAATTGTTTCGCCAAGGCCGTTTTCCGATTCCCATAGGCGTTTGGCCATAGGTGGAAAATCAAAAATTCGAGGGTGTCAGGACTCTGGTTGTGATAGTTTACCGTCTCGAAGGCATGCAGGTAGTGCAGGCTGTCATCGAGTCTGACCTCTATGCTGTGATCCACCTTTTGCTGCCAATACGCTTCTTGCTGTGCAAATGAGGCACCGGCCATGAAACAGAACAACAAGCAAATGATGGGTCTATTCATGTTTAATCTCCGAAAATCTCCGCCAGCTTATCCTCCAAAGAAGCCCCACGGAGATTCTTGCCAACGATGTTTCCATCCGGATCAACAAGGTAAGTCAAAGGAATGCCTTTCACCTGATATTCAGGGACAACTACTGAATTCCAATATTTCAGGTCGCTGATGTGCTTCCAGACAAGTCCGTCTTGTTGAATTGCCTTCACCCAAGAATTTCTGTCCTTGTCCAAGGACACACCCAATATTTCAAATCCTTTGTCGTGGTATTTGTTGTACACCCTAACTACATTGGGGTTTTCTTTTCTGCAAGGCCCGCACCATGAGGCCCAGAAGTCGATGAGTACGTACTTACCCTGGAGTTCAGCCAAACTCAACGTCTGCCCGTCTGGCTGAGGAAGCGAGATGTCGGGAGCTGGTGAGCCGACGGCCAGTTTTCGCTGTGCATTGACTTGATCACTCAGCGACTTATAGAATTCGTTGGACTCCATCTTACCCTTGAGGGCATCGATGACCAGTGCGAAATATTCAAAGTCCTGGTCGAGGTTGAGGTTTTGAATCGCCGCAAGGGAAGAAAGCGTTGCGGGATCTTCTTTGATGAAGTCCTTGACTTGTTGATTTACCTCTGCGAGAATTCCATCATACACAGCCACGACTTCCTGGAATTTTTGTTGGTCCTTCGTCATCTGGGCATTTTGCAGTGCCATGGAAACTGAATCACGGGGAATGAGCATCTTATTGAGATCCTGAAGACGCTTGCTTTCAGGAGAATTCTCCACGACGTAGGTTTGATAGATGTTCTGTGCATCTGCCTGCACCTTGATTTTATCCTTGGGCTCAACGATGAGCACGCAGATATTGTTATCGTTTAACCCAATTCTATAGTACCCGGCGACGTCCACTTTGAACTTGAACGAGAAATTTCCTTCAGCGTCTGTTACGGCGGTATCAACGTTTACAATCTTGACAGCTGTGAGGTATTGAAGGTAGACAGGTGTTTCCACCGCGCCATTCAGCACGCCGCTCAACTCGGTATTCGGCTTGTCACTTCCTACCACATCCGTAGCCTCATCCGTATCAAGGTCATTTACTTCTTCGGCACCCGTATTGGCACAGGCTACTGCCAGGAACAACAAGGATGCAAGGATCAATATCTTTTTTTTCATACTCTTTTGATTCACGTTTAATTCTCCAACACTTGACGGATCATTTCATTGGTCTTATTGGGATCCGCTTTTCCTTTGCTGTTGCGCATCACCTCACCCATAAACAAACCGAGGATGCCTTTCTTTCCGTTGCGATACTCTTCCACTTTATCTGGAAACTTAGCAACGGCTTCTTCTACCCAGCCCCTTAATTCATCTTCATCGCCCACCTGCACAAGAGCATGTTGCTCCGCAATCTTCATTGCTGAAGACGAGGGATCTTCCATAAGGAGCGGAAACAACTGCTGAGAAGCAAGGGTCTGCCCCATTTTCCCATCCACGACCATATTGATGATCTCGGCTAATTTCTTTGGCGATAATGGAAAGTCTTGGATCTCTATCGCCATTTCATTGACATAGCCTTTCACCTCTCCCATCATCCAATTCGCAGCCGTCTTGGGACTCTTTACGTTCTTCAGTAATTCCTCAAAATACAAGGCGACGTGCTTATCATCTGTGAGAACCCCTGCATCGTATTCGCTTAATCCAAGTTCGTGTACATATCGATGAAAGAGTTCTTGTGGAAGTGGCGGTAGTGTTCGCCTTACTTCTTCGATGTATTCTTTCGAAACAATCAATGGCTGCAGGTCAGGTTCGGGAAAATAGCGGTAATCATCTGCCTCTTCCTTCGTTCTCATGATGGCCGTTTCGCCCGTCGCTGCATTGAATGTGAGCGTTGACTTCTTGACCTCACCGCCTGTTTCAATAAGTTCTATGTGACGCAGGATTTCAAATTCAATTGAGCGCTTGACATTTCGGATACTATTGAGGTTTTTGATCTCAACCCGAGTTCCAAATTCTGCCGCGCCTTTCTTCATGACCGAAATGTTCGCATCACAACGCATGCTGCCTTCCTCCATATTTCCGTCGCAGATCTCGAGGTAACGCACTAGTTTTCTCACTTCCGTGAGGTAGCTATACGCCTCATCGGCAGAACGCATTTCGGGTTCGGAGACGATCTCCAACAGAGGCACTCCTGCTCGATTTAAGTCGATCAAGGTTTCGAAGGGAGAAATGTCATGAATACTTTTTCCGGAATCCTCTTCCATGTGGATGCGGGTCAATCCTATTTGCTTATCCGCCCCATTGCTTTTAATGGTAATGAATCCCCCGTTGCAGATGGGCGTTGTGTCCTGTGTGATCTGATAACCTTTCGGAAGGTCAGCATAGAAATAGTTTTTTCTCGCAAACTCGTTGTGCTCGCGGATGTCACATTTACAGGCCAGGCCCAAGCGCACGGCAAATTCTGCCGACTTCTCATTGAGTACTGGCAGCGTCCCGGGGTGACCCAGAGTCACCGGACTTGTATTCGAATTTGGCAAATTCCCATACTCGTTCTTGTCGGAGGAGAAGGCTTTCGACTTGGTGAGCAGCTGGGCGTGCACCTCGAGACCGATTACAGCCTCGTATTGATCGATGATTTCCTGGGTGATCTTCATTGGTGACAAAGTTAACGGCCTCAATGAGACCTTGGTGCACGGTTGCTGAGGAAGCTTCTAACGATGGCCGCGATTTTGGGTTCCGCCGCCTGCGCGGCCGCTTGCACTTCCTCGTGGGTGATCGATTCAACATGACCTTCGATTCCAAGGTCGGTAATGACAGATAAGGCAACAACCCGCATCCCCAGATGTTTCGCTGCGATGGTTTCGGGCACGGTGCTCATCCCTACCACGTCAGCACCAATGATTCGGATGTAGCGATATTCTGCCGGCGTCTCAAAACACGGCCCTGATAATCCAGCATACACTCCTTCTCGCACTTCAATCCCCTCACTGTTCGCCGCCTTGATCATCGCTGCGCGGAATTCACGGTCGTAAGGTTCCGACATATCGGGAAAGCGCGGCCCCATCGATTCATCGTTCGGTCCGATCAATGGGTTGGTTGGAAAAAGATTGATATGATCCTTGATCACCATGATATCACCCACCTTGTAGTTTGGATTCACCGCACCGCTCGCGTTTGAAAGCAACACCGATTCGATGCCCAATGCCTTCATCACACGAATAGGATAGACAACCTCATCCATGCGGTACCCTTCGTAAAAATGGAAACGCCCTTTCAGTGCAAAGACTGCTTGCCCTCCCATGGTTCCATAGATGAGCTTTCCATCATGCCCCTCCACTGTGCTTTGAGGAAAGTGCGGAATAGATGCATATGGTAACTCAGCCGAGACCTCGATCTCATCGACAAATCCCCCTAAGCCTGTACCGAGCACCACCCCAATCGCACCTTTGGGCTGCATGCATCTCTCAATGTAGGCTGTCGTTTCCTGAATACGCTTTGATAAATCCATTCAGTCGATTTTCAATGATTTCCCGGTCCTTATCAAACCATTGCATACGGTGCAATATGACGTATACCGGAAGGGACGCGAATTTCTCATTTTGCATCCACTTAACGATGCGTTGAGCGTCTTTTTCTGTGGTGAGGACCAGCGTGGTTTCACCTTTCATCATGCTGAATTGTGAAAGGATGCGTTCCATGTCGGAAGCAGTGAAATCTTGATGATCACGAAAAGCAATGTGATCGAGTTGCTCAACCTTATTTTCTAAGAACGAAAGCAGGGTTGAAGGGTCGGCGATACCTGTTACCAACAAAGCTTGATCGGCGGTGAAGGTTTTCCAGTCGACTTGATTACCCGTAGAGAGTTCAACGAGTCCTGGATAATCTTCATAGGAAAAGCACACCTCTTGATGCTCCTTCGGGCCAAGTTCATCTTTGATCATTCTTCGTTCAGATGGGCTCAAATCGAACGGGCATTTGGTAACCACAATCGTATCGGCACGAGCCGCAGCACTTCTATGTTCTCTCAATCTACCCATTGGGAGGAGGAAGTCTGAAGAGTAACGTTGGTGATACGCGGTGAGTAAAATCAAGTGCCCCGGCTTTACCCATCGATGTTGCATCGCATCATCGAGCAAGATTATATCCGGTTTCGGATCTTTTAGGAGCAAGCGTCAGATCCCTTTCACTCTGTCTTCCATCACCGCGACATCCGATTCAGGATGCGCTTGCTTGATCAAAAGCGCTTCATCGCCTGTCTGATCGGCTTCGCTATCGGTAGCAACCTCTTGCCAGCCATTCGTAGTTCTGCCGTAGCCTCGGCTCAGAGCGGCAAGATGATATTTTGACGGGAGCATTTCAAGCAACGCTATGATTGCTGGAGTCTTCCCGGTTCCACCGACGCGTAAATTGCCAATGGCGATGACCGGGGCGTCAAAGGAACGACCCCTAAAAACGCCTAAATCAAACATCAAATTGCGCAACCGAATAACGGCTCCGTAGATCAATGCAAAAGGGAAGAGTAGGAACTTCACGGAACAAAGGTAGCTTCTGCTATTATCTTTACGCGGATTGCGAAAACTGAAAAGAATGAAAGTATCCGACATCATAAGAACCCTTGAAGAATGGGCTCCGAAACAGCACCAAGAAAGCTACGACAATTCCGGACTGATCTGCGGTGATCCGGAAAGCACCATAACTAGTGTGCTATGCTCTTTGGATTGCACCGAGGAGGTAGTGAAAGAAGCAGCCAATAAAGGCTGCGAAATGATCATCGCCCATCATCCGATTGTATTCGCCGGAATGAAGTCTCTGACCGGTCAAAATTACGTCGAGCGCACAGTAATTGCAGCCATTCAGAAAGGAATCGCCATCTATGCCATTCACACCAATTTAGACCATGCTTGGACCGGGGTGAATCGAAAAATAGGTGAGCGATTGGATTTGCAAAATCTTCAAGTATTATCGCCTAAAACAGACGCCCTGCTCAAGCTTGACACCTTTGTGCCACACGCAGCTTTAGAGGACGTAAAAACCGCGCTTTTTAATGCTGGCGCTGGGCACATTGGAGAATACGACCACTGTAGTTTTTCGAGTGAAGGTCAAGGAACATTCCGTGGGAGTATTAACAGTACCCCGACCGTAGGTCAAGCCGGTGAAGATCACCGCGAAGCAGAGAGTAAATTAGAGGTCATCCTTCCCTTCCATTTGAAGTCGAAGCTCGTCAAGGCCTTGTTGACAGCCCATCCCTACGAAGAAGTTGCCTATGATCTGATCGCATTGCAAAATGAACATCAACAACTCGGCAGCGGTATGATCGGCAGATTGAGCACGCCTCAATCAGAGAAATCCTTCTTTGAACACGTTGCTGAGCGATTCAAGTTAAAGGTGATTCGGCACACGGCTTTATTGGGAAAACCGATCGAAACTGTAGCATTTTGTGGGGGCGCAGGTCGCTTCCTTTTACCGAATGCAATCGCACAGAAAGCAGATGTTTTCATCACCTCAGACTTCAAGTACCACGAGTTCTTTGATGCTGAACAAAAGTTGGTCATCATGGACATCGGACACTTTGAAAGTGAGCAATTTACACCTGAACTTATTAAGGAATATCTAGAGGAAAAAATTCCTACCTTTGCCGTCCTTTTGTCAGAGGCAGGAACCAATCCTGTTCATTACTACATTTCATGATATATGGCTAAGAAGAAAAGCGCTAAAGAGAGCACGGTTGAAGAAAAGCTGAGAGCCCTCTACCGCCTACAGTTGATCGATGCTGCAATCGACAAGATCCGAACGGTTCGTGGTGAACTTCCGCTTGAGGTGGAAGATCTTCAGGACGAGATTGAAGGACTTCAGACCAGGTCAAACAACCTCCAATCAGAACTTGAAGATTTAGAGCACAAGGTCTCTGATCGTAAGAACGCGATCATCGAGTCCAGCGAGATGATCAAGAAATACGAGGAGCAGCAGAAGAACGTTCGTAATAACCGTGAATTTGATTCTATTTCCAAGGAAATTGAATATCAAACATTGGAAATTCAGCTTTCTGAGAAGCGCATGAAGGAATTCGAAGCACTGATTGTGCAGAAGAAAGAGGTCATGACAATCGCCGACGAAGGTCTCAATGAAAGAAATAAGGACCTCGATCACAAGAAGAAGGAACTCGACAGCATCGTCAAGGAAACAGAGAAAGAAGAAAAAGCATTGGTGAAGGCATCTGATGAAGCGGCTGACAGCATTGAAGAACGTTTGCTCAACGCGTACCGACGTATTCGTGGCAGTGTAAAGAACGGCCTTGCCGTTGTTCCTGTTGAGCGCGGTTCTTCTGGAGGATCGTTTATTAAGATCCCACCGCAACGTCAATTGGACATTGCTGCAAGAAAAAAGATCATTTCAGATGAGCACAGCGGTCGCATCCTCGTGGATGCAGAATTGGCTCAAGAAGAGGCTGAAAAAGTGAAGGAACTTACCCAAAAAGCCATTGTTGCTTAAGGCTTAACCGAGCATTGAAAGAAGAGCCTCACCTCACCGGTGGGGCTTTTTTTATGCTTACTTTATGACGAGTGGGGCTTGGAAAGAGGTTTGCATTCCTTCCAAAGAGAGAATGTAGTGCCCTGATGGAAGTCGATCTTTCAACGGCATCTCGATGATTCCTCCACCTTCAAACAAGGTGATCTTATCCGACAAGACCAAGTGGCCATATAGATCGACTACCCGGAACGACATCAAATCTTCAGCACCATGGGTATAGCGAACGTAAAGGCTACTTTGTCCTTCAACAGGATTGGGGAATAAGGTAAACTGATCGCTCGATCTTACACCTTGCGAAAACGCTACGAACCTTGACTTTGAGAAGGAATACCTTCCGTCAATATCAATTTGTTTCAGTCGGTAATACAAGTCGACTTTGGGAGAATGCTCATCCTTGAAACCATAGGATATTGGCAAGGAAGAATTTCCAGCTCCTGGAAGGGTGGCTATGGTTTCCCATGCCCGTCCATTCAAACTTCTCTGTACCTCAAACCGTTCGTTGTCTATCTCCGATGCTGTAACCCACCCTATGATGACGTCGAGGTCTTCCCTAACCGCATCGAATTCAATCAATTCAATGGGAAGCGGATTGCCGTTAAAATTATCAAGGGTGCTGCCCAAAGTAAATGGACTGAAACTTGTTACCGCAGCAGCCGTTGTAATTGTCCCTGCCGCTGTTGTTCCCGTCGTACCGCCATTCCCTTCATCGGTCCATTGTGTGCCATTCCAGTGCGCCACAACCAGGCTATCCAAATTCGTAACCCCGCCGCTGTTTCCATCGAATGAAAAGGTGACGGTCACCCCAGAAGCACCGCTCGTACGATTGAGGTACCAAAATTCTTCTGTGCTGACATGATGTATTGTAGCCTCGAGGGAAGTTTCATCCCAATTACCTCTGGGATCACTCTGAAGGTAGTGGGCTGTAAACTCATCCGTCGTCAAGCTGGGGGCAGTAATAGATAGGGGTTGGTAGTTTCCTACATCACCTACTGGGAAGGTAAATGCGTCATTTCCCCTTTTTTGAACGCGTCCATCTACGAAACTTGCATCGCTCGCGCCCGAAACGGTAGCATCATTCCATACGATCAATCTGTTGACCGAGTCAGCACCGACATGTCCACCAGTAAAGGTCATGGATCCCTGAGCAACAATGGTCATTTCGGACAATAGGTCCAAGGAATCCGATTTATTGACCACTACATCGTAAAAATCAGCGCCATTTGCGGCATTTATCCATTGCCGCCCTGTCCCATCAAAGGTCACTTGCTCGATGCCATAGTCGAACGGAGCTCCAGCGGCGCTGGTAACGTGCCAATTCTTTGCAACGGTAATATTGTCATTTTGGGTATCCACATCAAAGATCGCCGTTCCGGCTATCAACACTGAGCCATTGATGTCTAAGTCTCCGGTTGTGCGCTTAGTGCCCGATGTTGTTAAGCTAAGGTTCCAATACGCGTCTTCAGGCACAAACATGCTGAGCTGATCCCCCCTCTGAAGTAATCAACCGTATTCGAATCGTAATTCGCCCACATCTCCCAATTGAGTTCTGCATTATCGTGGCCGAGGTATAGGTAGCCACCTGCTCGGTTGTGAAATTCACTTGCTGCGGCTCCTGTTCCAGATTCCCGCAAATCGTCATCGACAATGAATGTCCCGTAGTTGTCAATCCTGAAATTATCCGAATTATAGCTCGATTCGATGTCATCACCATCCACCCATATTTGACCGTAGTTGGTAATCTGTCCATTATCTGCATTATCACCGTGCATATTCAAGTCTACAAAAATCGTGTCCCGGTTAATCATGGTAAAGTTCTGATCTAAGACTTCGAACGTTCCGTCCAAGTACAATTCACCAGAATCATTGACCCAAGTGCAATTCGCTGCCAGCACATCCAAATCATCGCCAACATAGAGTTGACTTGTAAAATTGTTGATCACAGTAACGTTATCCGCAGTAAGCTCAAAATCATCTTCTACATCGATTCTACCATTGCCCTCGATGATTAAGGTGCATGCATGGTTTACGCGCACTTGATCGACTTCTAGTCCAGTGTCTTCACTGTAGACCCTCAGGTAGTTAGTTCCTGCTCCTTCAAATTCTAAGAATGCCGAAGTCCGACCATTTTCCCACATATAGCTTCCAACGGAGAGTTCCACGGTGCCATTGCTCGAGATATGCAACTCATCATCATCACTGTCCCATTGAACCCTTCCTCCAAACTCCACATGCACCTCCCTTGCCCATTCGTCGTTGTCAATCAGTACCACGTCTCCACATAAAATGTAAACGATACTGTTGGAGTCTGGTGTGCAACTGCAGGAAGAACCACCCACTGTTGTAGACCAAGTAGCGGTTTGATCCCAATCACCATCCTGCCTTGAGAAAAGCGTATCGCCTCCACCCGTTGGCAAGTCATTCGAAACAGAAACCGTAACATCATCAAAGTAATGAATCTCATCCCCACCTGTACTTCTTTCTTGAATGACAATCTGAATACTATCGGCTCCGGCGGCTGCTCCACCACAGGACACAGAGTTCTGCACAGTGGTACCTGCATATACATCTAACCAGTTGATGGTACTACCACCATCTACTCGAATGCCAATTTTAAGCGAATCGGCATACGTACCACTCGTTTCCATTCCTCCTACTCCATCCAACACGCCGTATATGTCGACAGATGGGTAGGCACTCACATCGATCCATTCGCTTATCCAGCGGGCATCGCAGTCGGTGTCATAGCTTTGGAATTGACCTCCTAAGACGTAGTAGTACCCCGTTACGGAACCCGAACAATCATACGAAAGGTCTATGGTCCAGGCTGTACTCCCGTTGTCAGATGTAGTAAAGTTAGGCAGGTCAAAGTCTTCGTACCAAAGGATCTGCGCCTGCAGCCCCAAGGACGAAAACAATAATATCAGCAGTGTTAGAATGCGGTTCATTGCAATAAATAATGCTCCGAGCAGTGGTCGGAGCACTAAGATACGTGAAAAGCTGTCAAAGGGTTATGACTAGCGCTTCGCCATATCGACGTAATCGCGCTCATTTTCACCCGTATAGACCTGACGAGGCCGACCGATCGGCTCGTTGTTTTCTCTCATTTCCTTCCATTGACCAATCCAGCCTGGAAGTCGACCCAGTGCAAACATCACCGTGAACATATTGGTAGGAATGCCCAATGCTCTGTAGATAATGCCTGAATAGAAATCGACGTTTGGATAGAGCTTTCTTTCAACGAAGTATGGGTCATTCAATGCCGCCTCCTCGAGATGCTTAGCGATTTCCAATATTGGATCATTCACTCCAAGCTTACTGAGGACGTCATCTGCAGCTTTCTTGATGATCCTTGCGCGTGGATCAAAATTCTTATAAACGCGGTGACCAAAGCCCATCAAACGGAAAGGATCATCTTTATCCTTGGCTTTTGCCAAGTACTTAGCGGTGTCACCTCCATCCTCTCGAATGGCTTCTAGCATTTCGATAACAGCTTGGTTCGCACCGCCGTGAAGTGGCCCCCACAGTGCGTTGATGCCTGCTGAAACCGAAGCATAAAGACTGGCGTGGGAAGAACCTACGATCCGTACGGTTGAGGTGGAACAATTCTGCTCATGCTCTGCGTGAAGAATCAGGAGTTTATTCAAGGAAGTCGTAACCACCGGATCAGCTCTGAAATCTTCAGCAGGGGTCGCAAACATCATGCGCAAGAAATTTCCACCGTAGTCCAAGGAGTTGAGTGGATAAACAAGCGGTTGGCCAATCTCATTCTTATAGGCCCATGCTGCTAGGGTTGGAAGTTTCGCTAAGAGACGAACGATGTTCATGCGAACCTCGTCCGCTGATCGAACAGGATCCAAAGATTCCGGATAAAAGGCGGTCAAGGAGGTGACCAATGAAGACAATACGCCCATTGGGTGAGCATTGGATGGAAATCCTTCGAGCAGGGTTCTAAAATCCTCATGGATCAGCGTGTGATAGGTAATGTCCTTTTCCCATCTGGCCAAATCCTCCTTTGAAGGAAGTTCACCATAAATGATAAGGTAGGCCACCTCAAGGAAGGACGACTTTTCAGCCAATTGCTCGATGGGATAACCACGGTAGCGCAGGATACCTTTTTCTCCATCAAGAAAAGTGATGGCACTCTTCGTTGAACCGGTATTCTTATAACCTGGATCAATCGTAATCAGGCCCGACTGCCCTCTTAACTTGCTAATATCCAGAGCCTTCTCATTCTCTGTTCCTTCGATAACGGGAAGTTTGATCACTTCTCCATTGTAATGTAATTCTGCGAAATCTGACATCTCTGTATTTTTTGAGCGTATAATTCTAAGAACAAAACCCTTCCGAATCCATCGGTATTAGGGTCACGAAATTACAACCGAAAGCGCTTTTAAACAAGCACCGTCCCTATGCGAATTTGAAGGATCGGCCCGGATAGACAGCCGTCGAAGCCAGTTCTTCTTCAATACGAAGCAGACGGTTGTATTTGGCGATCCTGTCACTCCTCGACGCAGACCCGGTTTTGATTTGTCCAGTCCCTAAGGCCACAGCCAAATCTGCAATCGTCGTATCTTCTGTTTCTCCACTTCGGTGACTCATCACCGATGTATAGGAATTCACTTTTGCCATGTTCACTGCTTCGATGGTCTCGGTCAACGAACCGATTTGATTGACCTTGATCAATATCGAATTGGCGACATCCTGATCAATTCCTTTCTGGAGTCTTTTTGTATTCGTCACGAACAAATCGTCCCCCACGAGTTGAATCTTATCTCCGATACTAGCCGTATGCGCTTTCCAACCATCCCAATCGTCCTCCGCCATGCCGTCCTCGATCGAGATGATCGGGTATTTACTTACCCAATCGCTCCAGTAGGCAGCCATTGCCTCTGGCTCGAATTCTTGCCCAGATGATTTCTTGAAAACATAACGGTTCTTTTTTTCATCAAAGTACTCGCTGCTCGCTGCATCCATTGCGATGTACATATCGTCTCCTGGTTTATAACCAGCACTTTCGATGGCGCGCAATACATATTCCAAGGCTTTTTCGTTGCTTTCAAGGTTCGGCGCAAATCCACCTTCATCCCCTACATTGGTGGAATATCCATCCGCCTTAAGCACCTTTTTCAGGTTATGGAAGACCTCCGTCCCCATGCGCAATGCCTCGCTGAACGTATCGGCACCAATCGGCATGATCATGAATTCTTGGAAATCAATCTTATTATCTGCGTGCGCCCCACCGTTCAAGATATTCATCATTGGGATGGGGAGCGTGTTTGCTTGCACACCCCCGACGTAACGATAAAGCGGCATACCGTGATCTTGGGCGGCGGCCTTTGCAACGGCTAGGGAGACGCCTAAGATCGCATTGGCACCCAAATTCGATTTGTTGGGACTCCCGTCCATTTCAATCATCGCTCTATCGATGGCCTCTTGACTAGATGCAAAGGCTCCGTTTAGCTCTTTGGCGATCACGTCCCGGACGTTTTGAACTGCCTTGAGCACACCTTTACCCATGTAGCGTCCAAGATCGCCATCGCGCAATTCAACGGCTTCATGGATGCCTGTTGACGCGCCGGAAGGCACGGCAGCGGTTCCAATGATTCCCGATTCTAGGATTACATCTACTTCAACCGTAGGGTTTCCTCGTGAATCCAGAATTTCTCTTGCTAGGATCTGTGAAATGTAGCTCATGGCAAATCAGGCTTCTATGGTTTGTGTCTTGTTCTCTTTAATCAATTCGATGAAATCATCGAAGAGGTAGCGCGAGTCATTTGGACCTGCCGAAGACTCGGGATGGAATTGAACAGAAAACGCCTTGGCGTTCTTCAATCGAATGCCTGCCAAGGTATCATCGTTCAGGTGAATGTGCGTGACTTGGATATCGTCGCGGCTTTCGGCCTCTTCACGATTCACAACAAAACCATGGTTCTGTGAGGTGATTTCGCATTTGCCCGTGATCATATTCTTGATGGGGTGGTTGATGCCTCTATGACCATTGTGCATTTTATAGGTGCTCAAACCTGCTGCTAAGGAGAGTAACTGGTGTCCCAAGCATATCCCAAACATAGGTATGTTGGTTTCGAGCAGTCCTTGAATCAATTTGACCGAATCCCCCATTGCTGAAGGATCACCAGGCCCGTTGCTGAGCATGATACCATCTGGTTGCCATGCAGTGATCTCTGCTACTGACGCATCCATAGGAAATACCTTGAGGTAGCATCCTCGATCACTCAGACAGCGAAGTATGTTCTTCTTTACACCAAAGTCAATGACGGAAACCTTGTGCTCAGCAGATGGATCGCCAAATTCATAGACTTCCTTTGTACAAACCTTACTTGACAATTCAAGCCCTGCCATACTAGGGACTTTCGAAAGCTGCTCCTTCAGCGCTTCTACGTCCAAATTGTCGCTGGAGATTATGGCATTCATGGCACCCTTATCGCGAATGTGTCGCACTAGTGCACGGGTATCAATATCAGAGATGCCTACTAAGTTCTGTCGTTCAAAATATGCCTGGATAGACTCTTCAGAAGCTGCCCGAGAGAAAATCTGGGAAAATTTCTTACAAACCAATCCGGAAATCTTCACCGAATCGGATTCAACTTCATCCGGGTGAATGCCATAATTCCCAATGTGCGATGGTGTCATCAATAAGATCTGTCCAAAGTAAGACGGATCCGTAAAGATCTCCTGATAACCGGTCATTCCCGTATTGAATGCGATCTCGCCAGTGGTAGTGCCAATTTTACCGGCAGCTTTTCCTTCGTAATAAGTCCCATCTTCTAGTAGTAAGATGGCTTGTTTTCCTTCCAAGTATTTCATGCAACAATATTGTCAAATTTTGAGCAAAAAAAAGAGGATAGGTATGACCCATCCTCCTTTGATATTTCTAAATGATTGAAAGACACTTTCTAGTTCGAAGCTTCCTTTTTATCATCATCACTTTCGTTGGTCTCTTCGCTGGCATCTTCTGAAGACTCAGTTTCTGCAGGCGCTTCTTCCGCTGGGGCTTTGGTCTCAGCAACTTCCTCCGAAGCCACTTCCGCGGTTTCAGCTGGAGCTTCCTCCTTCACCTCTTCAACAGTCTCGACCACAGCGTCTTCCACTACCTCCGCAGCAACTGTTTTCTCTGTTGCCACTTTCTGCTCGGCTGCTGGGGTATCCCCACTCGCTCCACTTCCACGTCGAGAGCGACGGGTTTTCTTAGCAGCAGATGCTTTGCTGTCTGTGGTATACACTTCGTTGAAGTCTACCAGCTCGATCAAACACATTTCAGCAGAGTCACCAGAGCGGAAACCGGTCTTGATGATGCGAGTGTATCCACCCGGACGATCAGCGACCTTAGGTCCAACTTCTCGGAACAGCTCAGCTACCGCCTCTTTATTCTGTAAGTGACGGAACACCAATCTACGTGAGTGGGTGGTGTCATCCTTTGATTTGGTGATCAACGGCTCGACGTATCCACGGAGCGCCTTAGCTTTCGCGACCGTCGTTGAAATGCGTTTGTGGGTGATGAGGGCATTCGCCAAGTTCATCATCAACGCACTTCTATGCGATGCGGTGCGACCTAATTGGTTGATCTTATTACGGTTTCTCATTGCTTAAGTATCAAGCGTTCTTTATTCCTTTTCTAACAAATACTTCGACACGTTCATTCCAAAGTGCAAGCCTTTCATCTGAACGAGGTCTTCCAACTCAGTCAACGACTTCTTACCGAAGTTGCGGAACTTGAGAAGGTCATTTTTTTCGTAAGTCACGAGGTCACCCAGTGTCTCTACATCAGCTGCTTTCAAGCAGTTAAGCGCACGAACCGAAAGGTCCATGTCTACCAACTTAGTCTTGAGCAACTGGCGCATGTGAAGGGTGTTCTCATCCAACTCTTCTTCCGCCTTCTTCTCTACCTGATCAAGGGTAATGCGCTCATCACTGAACAACATGAAGTGGTGAATTAGAATTTTCGCTGCTTCCTTCAGCGCCTCCTTAGGATGAATCGATCCGTCGGTATCAATGTCAAAGATCAACTTTTCATAGTCGGTCTTTTGTTCGACACGATAATTCTCAATTGTGTAACGTACGTTACGGATTGGAGTAAAGACGGAGTCTAGGAAGATGGTGCCAATCGCTGCATTGGAGGACTTGTTCTCCTCAGAAGGAACATATCCACGGCCTTTACCGATGGTAATTTCCATTTCAAGGGTCACTTTCTCATCCATGTGGCAGATCACATGATCTGGGTTCAACACCTGGAATGAAGTAGTAAACTGTCCTATATCGCCAGCGGTGAATTTGTCCTGACCGCTCACTTTGATGCGAACTTTCTCAGTATCTTCTTCCTTGATCTGTTGCTTGAACCGCACTTCCTTCATGTTGAGTACGATCTCAGTAACATCCTCGATCACCCCTTTAAGGGTGCTGAATTCGTGATCTACTCCTTCGACCTTGATCGAGGTGATCGCAAATCCTTCGAGAGAAGACAACAAAATTCTCCTTAGGGCATTCCCAATGGTAATTCCATAGCCTGGTTCAAGTGGGCGGAATTCGAATTGACCTTTGAAGTCATCCGCCTGAATCATAATTACTTTGTCGGGCCGTTGAAAATCAAGTATTGCCATGTTAATTTCTTCAGTTTTAATTAGATCTAAGTGTCTTCGTTTAAGCTACTTGAAGAAGAGTGCTCAAACATTTTTGCTTATTTCCAATGATGGTTATTTCTACTTATTTAGAGTACAATTCAACGATGAGCTGCTCGCGGATATTCTCCGGAATCTGATCTCTCGTTGGAGGAACGATAAACGTTCCCGTAAGATCGTTCTTGTCAAATTCAAGCCAAGGGTAGCCCTTAGTAGAACTTCCAGAAACTGAATTCGAGATCGCTTCAAGCGACTTTGATTTCTCACGTACTGCGACCTTATCACCGGCCTTCAATTCGTAAGATGGTATGTTGACGATGTGCCCGTTCACAGTGATATGACGGTGGGAAACGAGCTGACGTGCACCACGGCGCGTTGGAGCAATGCCCAAGCGGAAAACGGTGTTGTCAAGACGCGATTCACAAAGCATCAACAAGTTCTCACCTGTAATTCCCTTCCTTCTGGAGGCTTCTGAGAACAGGTTTGAGAATTGACGCTCAAGGATACCGTAAGTATACTTTGCTTTCTGCTTCTCTTGAAGCTGAACAGCGTATTCCGACTGCTTGTTACGTCGCTTATTTGGTCCGTGCATTCCCGGTCCATAGTTCTTACGTTCCAGTGCTTTATCTGGGCCGAAGATCGGGTCCTTGAACTTACGTGCGATTTTGGATTTTGGTCCTGTATATCTTGCCATTGCTTGCTGAATTAAACTCTTCTTCGTTTAGATGGACGACATCCGTTGTGCGGTAGCGGAGTCACGTCCATGATCTCCGCGATCTCGATACCGCTGTTAGAGAGCGAACGAATCGCACTCTCGCGGCCAGATCCTGGTCCCTTTACGAACACCTTCACTTTACGAAGTCCTGATTCGTGGGCTACCTTGGCACAATCTTGTGCTGCCATTTGTGCGGCATAGGGCGTGTTCTTTTTGGAACCACGGAATCCCAGTTTGCCTGCAGACGACCACGATATTACATCACCGCCAGCATTGGTCAGTGAGATAATGATGTTATTGAATGAAGCGTGTATGTGCGCTTCACCAACTGCGTCTACCTTTACTTTTTTCTTTTTTGTCTGAGTCTTCGCCATGGAAAACGGATTCTAGTTATTATTACTTAGTTGCCTTCTTCTTGTTTGCAACGGTCTTTCTTTTTCCTTTACGGGTACGGCTGTTATTCTTCGTACGCTGTCCACGGAGAGGAAGTCCTACTCTGTGACGAACGCCTCGGTAACAACCGATGTCCATAAGGCGCTTAATGTTCAGCTGGACCTCTGAACGAAGAGCACCCTCTACCTTGAGATTCTCATTGATGAATTCACGCACAAGCGCCAACTCTTCATCATTCCACTCACCTACCTTCTTATTCCAGTCGATCTCAGCTTTCGTCAAAATCTCTTGAGCGGTCGAACGACCGATCCCGAAGATGTAAGTCAATCCAATAACGCCTCTTTTATTTCTTGGTAGATCAATACCTGCTATACGAGCCATATCTTAATGTTTTATCCTTGACGTTGTTTGTGTTTTGGATTCTTCTTGTTGATGACGTATAAACGCCCTTTGCGCTTTACGATCTTGTCATCAGCCGTTCTTTTCTTTACGGATGCTCTAATTTTCATGATCCAGTCTATTTATACCTATAGGTTATTCTTCCTTTTGATAGATCGTACGGAGACATCTCCACTTTGACCTTATCGCCAGGCAATATCTTTATATAATGCATGCGCATCTTTCCAGAAATATGAGCCGTAATGACGTGGCCATTCTCAAGTTCAACACGAAACATTGCGTTTGACAATGCCTCAGTGATCGTTCCGTCTTGCTCTATGGACGCTTGTTTCGCCATACTTCTGTTTATGCTTCTTTTTTAAGTTTCTCTTCAATGTATTCGAACGTTGAAAGCACTTCAGCTTTTCCTTTTCTCACAACAATGGTGTGCTCGTAATGAGCGGAAGGCTTTCTATCAGCTGTTACAATGGTCCAACCATCTCTCAACTGATGTACCCCCTTCGTGCCCAGGTTGATCATCGGCTCGATTGCGATCACAAGACCTTCAATCAACATAGGACCGCGTCCCCTTCGTCCGAAATTCGGAACCTCAGGTGCTTCGTGTAATTTCTTACCCAAGCCGTGTCCTACCAATTCTCTAACCACACCATAGCCGTGCGTTTCCGCTTCCTGCTGAACTGCAAAACCGATGTCGCCTACGCGATTACCAGCTATTGCTTGTTCAATCCCCAGTGCCAAGCTGCGTTTTGTTGTTTCCAACAAGTCATCGACCTCTTTAGAAACCTCACCTACCTTAAAGGTATAAGCGCTGTCTCCGTAGTAGCCATTCATGAGAACACCACAATCCACAGAAAGAATATCGCCATCGGCGACCGCCTTCTTATTTGGAATGCCGTGTACCACAGCTTCGTTCTTAGAGATGCATAAGCTGTTAGGGAAGCCATTGTAGTTCAAGAAACCAGGCACTGCACCGTGGTCATGTATGAACTCATAGGCTCTCTTATCCAGCTCAAGCGGCGTAACTCCTGGTCTTACCAGCGCAGCTACTTCTGCTAAAGTTTTTCCAACAAGTAAAGAACTCTCTCTAACCAGTGCGATTTCCTCTTCGCTCTTCCCTCTCAACATACGCACTCACGCATTCTTATCCTGCCATTCCAAAGGCAGAAGAAGAACGTCCTTTTATTTTTCCGGACTTCATCAGTCCATCATAATGTCTCATCAACAAGTGACTCTCGATTTGCTGAAGCGTATCAAGGATCACACCTACCATAATCAACAGTGACGTACCTCCAAAGAAATACGCAAATCCTGTTGACACACCAGCAATCATCGCGAAAGCTGGAAGTATAGCAACCAATCCCAGGAACACAGAACCCGGAAGGGTTATCCTCGAAAGGACATTGTCCAGAAACTCTGAAGTCTTCTTACCTGGCTTCACCCCAGGGATGAATCCACCATTGCGCTTCAAATCTTCCGCCATTTGATTCGGGTTCACCGTAATCGCCGTATAGAAATACGTAAAGGCAATGATCAAAAGGAAGAAGGTGAAGTTGTACCAGAATCCAGTAATGTCAGCAAACGCAGATGCAAATCCTGTAGCAGCATCCGATCCTGAAAGACCCACAAAGGTCATTGGAAGGAACATTAATGCTTGCGCAAAGATGATCGGCATTACACCAGCGGCATTCACTTTCAAAGGAATGTACTGACGAACACCACCATATTGCTTGTTGCCGACGACCTTCTTCGCGAAGTTCACCGGTATTCGTCTCGTTCCTTGCACCAGTGCCACTGTTGCGATGGTAACCAGGAGGAGGAATACTAATTCTATCAAAAGCATCACGAAACCACCAGCGTTGGTACGTTGCTCAATCTCGAAGATGAACGAGCTTGGCAACTGCGCGATAATGCCGATCATAATGATCATGGAAATACCGTTGCCGATACCCTTGTCGGTGATCTTTTCACCCAACCACATGACGAATACAGTACCAGTAATCAACAAGAGCGTGGTAGTGATCCACCAGAAGGAAGTATCGCCGCCAACTACTGCTTGTGCTGGAATCTGAGAAGTGATGTAAGAAGGGGCTTGTACAGCAGTGATGGCAATGGTCAACATACGTGTCCATTGGTTCAATCTTCTTCTTCCGCTCTCTCCTTCGCGTTGCATCTTCTGTATCGCAGGAACTGCAATGCCCATCAACTGCATCACAATGGAAGCGGAGATGTACGGCATGATTCCCAAAGCGAAGATGGATGCACGTGAAAAGGCACCACCCGCGAAAATGTTGATCAGGTTTGCGAGACCAGAGGCCTGTCCGTTTACGTCACCCAGAATTTCTGGATCCACGCCTGGGAGAACGATGAACGATCCCAAACGGTAGATCAGAAGGAATCCCAAGGTATTGAGTATCCTCACCCTGAGGTCATCGATCTTCCAAATATTCTGAAGTGTATCTATCAGTCTTTTCATCCTTATTCAATGATCTTAGTCGATCCACCTTTTGTTTCGATCGCCTCTTTAGCTGTTTTTGAAAAGGCGTGGGCCTCAACAGTCAGCTTGGATTTCAATTCACCCCTTCCGAGGATTTTGATTAAATCTTTTTTTCCTACGATTGAGCGCTCGACTAAAAAATCGGCAGTGATCTCTGTCACTTTGTGCTGTGTTGCAAGCGTCTCAAGCGTGTCAAGGTTAATACCGTGGAATTCCTTTCGGTTTGGATTCTTGAATCCGAACTTAGGTACACGACGTTGAAGTGGCATCTGGCCTCCTTCAAAACCAAGCTTCTTCGAATAACCGCTTCTAGACTTTGCGCCTTTGTGACCACGAGAGGCTGTTCCGCCACTACCTGATCCCTCACCGCGACCTAATCGCTTGTTGTTCTTCTTGACCGAACCTTTTGCAGGTTGTAAATTACTCAAGTCCATAATTGCGGATTATTTAACTTCTTCTACGTTAAGTAAGTGATTGACCTTCTTGACCATTCCAAGGATCTGAGGAGTTCCGTTCACCTCAACCGTATGGTGCATCCTCTTAAGACCAAGCGCCTGAACGGTCGCTTTTTGATCCTTAGAGCGCTTAATGGTTGAACGTACGAGTGTGATCTTATACTTTGCCATGCTTTCTTATCCGTTATAAACCGTATCCAAGCTTACACCGCGCTGACGTGCGATAGTGTTAGCATCTCTCATTTGTGTCAGGGCTTCAATGGTTGCCTTAACCACGTTGGCCGGATTAGAACTTCCTTTTGACTTGGCGAGGACGTCGATAATTCCGACACTCTCCAATACAGCGCGCATCGCACCACCAGCAATTACTCCGGTACCATGTGATGCAGGCTTAAGGAAGACATGTGCTCCACCGAAGCGACCTTCCTGCTCATGAGGAACGGTTCCACTTTGAAGGGGCACTTTGATCAAATTCTTTTTTGCATCGTCGATTGCTTTCTCGATAGCACTGGTCGCTTCCTTGGCCTTACCAAGTCCGTGTCCCACTACACCGTTTTCGTTGCCTACGACTACTACAGCTGAAAATCCAAAAGCACGACCACCTTTTGTAACCTTCGTTACCCTGCGCACCTCAACGAGACGATCTTTCAATTCGATCTCGCTTGATTTTACCCTTTTTATGTTCTCGCTTGCCATTGTTTTCTGCTTAGAATTTTAAACCGTTCTCTCTCGCCGCTTCAGCCAATGCTTGAACGCGACCGTGGTACTGGTAACCATTACGGTCAAAAACCACTTTCTCTACGCCGGCTGCCTTAGCAACCTCTGCGATTTTCTTTCCAACAAGTGTTGCCTGCTCAACTTTGTTCACTTTTTGAGCCGCCTTATCACCAAGGGAAGTAGCAGCCGCAAGTGTCTCTCCATTCAAATCATTTACGATTTGAGCGTAGATTTCCTTGTTGCTTCTGAACACAGACAACCTTGGGGTCTCTGTTGTTCCAGAGATCTTCTTACGAATACGACGCTTGATGCGTGTTCTCTTGTCGAATTTGCTAAGTGCCATTTCTTCCTAATTATTTAGATGCCGATTTTCCGGCCTTTCTTCTGATCTGTTCTCCTACGAATCGGATACCTTTTCCTTTGTAAGGCTCAGGCTTTCTGAGTGAACGCAGTTTTGCGGCCACCTGTCCGATCAATTGCTTGTCGTGTGACTCAAATGTCACGATAGGGTTCTTACCTCTTTCTTGCTCCGCTGAGACTGAAACTTCTGCCGGAATCTCAAACAAAACGTTGTGAGAGTATCCCAATGCGAGCTCCAGTTTTTGGCCTTGCACCGTGGCGCGGTAACCAACACCGACGAGCTCTTGCTTGATGATGTATCCTTTTGATACACCTTCTATCATATTGTTAACCAACGAGCGATATAGACCGTGCATAGAGCGTTGGTCTTTGTGATCATTTTCGCGAGCGAACGTGATCGTATCACCTTCGATGCTCACGGTAATGCAGCTGTCGATGTCCTGCTTCAACTCACCCTTAGTACCTTTCACGAAGATGGTGTTTCCATCCATCTTCACTTCAACGCCTTGCGGGATCGTTACTGGTGCTTTTCCAATTCGTGACATTCTTCAATCTTTTAATAGACGTAACACAATACTTCACCACCCACTTTCTCTGAACGCGCTTCCTTGTCGCTCATGAGGCCTTTTGAAGTAGATAGGATAGCGATACCCAACCCGTTCAAAACGCGCGGCAGGCTATCTGATCCTCTATACTTACGTAGACCAGGCTTACTAATTCTCTTAAGACCTTTGATTGCAGAGGTCTTGGTCACCTTATCGTATTTCAATGCGATTTTGATGCTTCCTTGTGGACCTTCATCCTCGAACTTATAGTTCAGGATATAACCCTTTTCATAAAGGATCCGTGTCATCTCCTTCTTCAAATTTGAAGCAGGGATGTCTACCACGCGGTGATTGGCACGAATCGCGTTGCGAAGTCGTGTCAAGTAATCTGCTATTGGATCAGTAACAACCATTTCTTATTCTCTTTTATCTCTTGCTTTGAATTACCAACTGGCCTTTGTAACACCAGGAATCAAACCCTTGTTTGCCATCTCACGGAACAATACTCGAGAGACACCAAACTGGCGCATATATCCTCTTGGACGTCCGGTGAGCTTGCACCGGTTGTGAAGACGTACGGAAGACGAATTCTTAGGTAGCTGTTGAAGCTCATCCCATCGTCCTTCTGCCTTCAGTTGAGCCCGCTTCTCAGCGTATCGATCGACAAGCTTCTGACGCTTGCGCTCTCTGGCTTTCATTGATTCCTTTGCCATAACTTATTTCTTAAATGGTACTCCAAATGCTGTTAGTAGTTCGAATGCTTCCTCATCGGTGTTGGCAGAAGTCACAAACGTGATGTCCATACCGCTCACGCGATTGATCTTATCGATGTTGATCTCAGGGAAGATGATTTGTTCTTTGATACCAAGGTTATAGTTACCTCGCTTATCAAAGCCCTTTGGGTTGATTCCTCGGAAGTCACGTGTACGTGGCAAAGCCACAGAGACCAAACGATCAAGGAATTCGTACATCATATTACCACGGAGTGTCACCTTAGCACCAATTGGCATGCCCTTACGAAGCTTGAAGTTCGAAACGTCCTTCTTCGCAAATGTTGCAATGGCCTTTTGACCCGTGATCATCGACATCTCTTGGATGGCGTTATCAACCAGTTTCTTGTCCGCAGTAGCGTCTCCTAATCCCTGGCTCAAGACAATCTTCTTGATGCGAGGAACCTGCATTACGCTAGTGTATTGGAACTTTTCTTTCAGTCCCTGAGCAATCTCTTCGTTGTATTGCTTTTTCAGTCTTGGTGTGTATTCGCTCATTTGATTACCTCCCCAGATCTTTTTGAATATCTTACTTTCTTACCGGTCTCGTCCACTTTTCGTCCGATGCGGCACGGCTGACCATCTTTTGGGTCTGCATGCAACAAGTTGGAGATGTGGATAGAGCCTTCTTTTTTCACGATGCCCCCATCAGGGTTAGCAGCGCTCGCCTTAGAGTGAACTGAAAGCATGTTCAAGCCTTCGACGATGACACGCATTTTATCGCGGTTCACCTCGAGTACTCGCCCTGACTTACCTTTCTCGTTGCCAGCGATGACGACTACTTGATCACCTTTCTTTATGTGCAATTTCTTTTGCATTCTTTCCAATTTTAAAGCACCTCAGGGGCCAATGAAACAATCTTCATGAACTGCTTTTCACGCAGTTCTCTTGCCACAGGACCGAAGATTCGCGTTCCGCGCATCTCGCCTGTTTGACTCAATAGAACCACGGCATTCTCATCAAAGCGGATGTATGAACCATCAGCGCGACGAACCTCTTTCCTGGTTCGAACCACAACTGCGCGGCTTACTGCTCCCTTCTTGATGTTGCCAGACGGCATTGCTTCCTTTACAGAAACAACTACCGTATCACCGATACTTGCGTATCGTCTCTTGGTTCCTCCAAGTACCCGAATACAGAGCACCTCTTTGGCACCACTGTTATCGGCAACTTTCATTCGTGACTCCTGCTGTAACATCTTAAAATCTTATTTAGCTTTTTCTACAATCTCAACTAATCTCCAGCGCTTGCGCTTGCTGAGCGGGCGAATCTCCATGATCTTCACAGAGTCACCAATGCCGCATTCGTTCTTTTCATCGTGAGCGACAAACTTCTTCGAAACGTTGATGAACTTGCCGTACTTGGCATGTTTCATCTTACGCGATACGGTAACCACGATGGACTTGTCCATCTTGTTGCTGGTTACTACGCCAACTCGCTCTTTTCTTAAATTCCTTTCTGACATGATCTCTTATTGTTGAGCCTCTTCGGTTCGGGTTGACAATTCAGTAAGCAATCGCGCAACTTCTTTGCGCTTTTCCTTGAGCACCATCGGGTTCTCTAATGGAGAGATCGCATGTTGCATTTTCATCTTTGCGAGACCTTCGCGTGCATTCAGCAACGCGTCTTGGATCTCTTCGGTGGTCATTTCTCTGACTACGTTCGACTTCATGGCCTATCTTAATTACCAGAGTAAGCTCTGCGTACAACAAACTTGGTTACCACCGGAAGCTTTTGAGCTGCAAGGCGAAGTGCCTCACGTCCAACTTCCAATGTAACACCTTCAATTTCGAAGAGGATACGTCCTGGCTCAATCTTCGCCGCCCAGTGATCCAATGCTCCTTTTCCTTTACCCATTCGAACCTCTGCTGGCTTCTTAGTAACGGGTACATCCGGAAAGATGCGAATCCACACCTGACCTTCACGCTTCATATAACGGGTTACCGCGATACGTGCCGCTTCAATCTGGCGAGATGTAAGCCTTCCTTCTTCCAGCGTCTTGATGCCGAAGGTTCCGAACGCCAATTGGTGACCGCGACCTGCGATGCCTTTGATGCGCCCTTTTTGCTGCTTACGATATTTCGTTTTCTTTGGTGATAACATCTCTCAATTCTCTTTTATCCGTTCGACTTTCTTCTTCCGCCGCCGCCGCCGCCGCC
>JABMOM010000014.1 GCA_013204105.1 Flavobacteriales bacterium | reverse complement strand
GATGGTCAAGGTGACCTCCTCGGTATCCTCATCGCCGCAATCGTTGGTCACGGTAACGGTGAAGGTTCCAGACTCAGAAGGCTGCGTGATAGTGATAACTGCAGAGGTAGAGCCTGTAGACCATGTGTAACCGCTTCCTCCGCTTGCCGTTGCTGAAAGCTGACCGCCCTCACAAACATCTAACTCGGGAGCATCTATCGCTGCTACTGGAAGGGCTTCTTCCGCTACCGTTACAGATGCAGAAGTAGATCCACCGCAGTTAGAAACATTACACGTGTAGGTACCTGCAGCACTAACAGTGATGCTTGTTCCGGTACCGCCGGTGCTCCAAGCGTAGCTTCCTCCAGAAACTGGAAGAACCGAAAGCGTAGTAGTTTCTGTCGGGCAAATCGCAAGATCGCCGATGATGATCGCAACTGGAGCAAAGTTTGGCTCACTGATCGTAAAGGATTCTTCAGTAGTTCCACCACCGCAAGCCGTGACAGTTACATCATAAATACCGGGAGCAGTAACAGTAACCGATTGGGTAGTTGCGCTGCCCGCGTTGGCACTCCATTGATAAGTAAGACCTCCGATGGAAGTATTTGCTGTGATGACTGAAGTTTCACCAGCACACATGCTGTTCACAGTAGCCGACATGACCACACTAGGACCATTGGTACCAGTGAATTCAACGACATTGATGGTTTCTGTTTGTGTTCCACAGACTGTAGTCATTGTACAGGTGTAAGTTCCAACAGCTGTAGGAGAAATAGAAGCAGTAGTGGCAGAGAATCCTCCAGGTCCTGCCCAAGAGAAGGCAGAAGCACAACCGAGTACTTCGATGTCAACCGATCCTCCAAGGCAGAGGAAAGTGTCGCCGATGATGCCGGTAGGGCAGATCATGGCAGTGTCGAAACGATCTACGTTCTCCTTGAGGTAGATCATCTTGTTCACGCCAGCAGGATCCTGATCACCAGAAACGGCAATTCCTGGCTCGTTGTCTGACATGTACAATACGTGAATAGCCGTATCTACTCGACGAGCAATCGTTGGATATACACACTCAGAGAAGTTGTTTGCACTTGCTCCTGTGATGTCGATTGGGAAAGACCATGAACATCCGCCATCACAAGACATCATCGAGTAAGAGTGACGATAGTGCTGTGCGCCATTGTCGAGGTCTTCGCGGAAAGATTGGTACGTAAGGTAGATGCAGCCATCCTCATCAATACCAGCTTGAGGCTGGCCAGTGAGGCCTCCGTTGCCATATCGGCCCACAACGTCAATTGTTGTTCCTATAAGGTCGAGTTGACCGTTACCATCAATGTCCAAAGCGCCAGTCAAGTAAACAGGCTCTCCTTCAGTGAAGTCTTCGTTCCAATAATCCATACCGTTTGTAAATGGATAGTAGGAGAAGGTACCGTCTGTGAGGTCGTCGTTAGCGATAAACATGCTTGCATACCATACGTGTGCCTTACCATCGTTATCTAACAATACAGCCACGTTTCCGTCACTGGTATAAAGTCTATCTGCTGTATCGACGAACACTTCGTCTTCGATGAACCATACATCAGATTCAAGCACGTTTGTCTTTGACCAGCTAACGCCATTGTTGGTGGATTTGAAAAGTTGAACACCACGACCGATTTCGCCAACGACGATGGCAACAGTATCACCTTTTACATCAATAGCGTATGCGTCACCGCCCATGTCTGGATGGTATGCGCTGTCCAATCCTTGAATTTGGTAATCGGCAATATCCCATGATGCACCACCATTGGTAGAACGGTAGTAAAGCAACGCGCCATCACAACCATTGTATACACTTCCTGCCAAAGCAGTAGGAAGCGTCATGCTGATCATGTGGATCGTGTTGTTGTTGGCATCTGACGTGGCACGATTCCATACCTCTGCATCAAGAGCAGTTTGGTTCGCTTGAGTCCAAGTTCCTGAACCAATACTGTTACGATCACTTTTACGCAAAACGTTGTTCGCAGTGCTGTGAGAGATTACGACCTCTTTTCCACTGGAAAGGCTCAAAAGGCTTGGCCATCCTGTTCTTTCAGATTCAATCTCTGAAGTAGGAGCTGTTCCCCAAGAGGAACCATTAAAATAGTTGTACCCGGCACCACGGGTTGCCCATGAGTTGCTGCTACTGAAAGTCCATGCAGCAGAAACGGCACCGTTTGGATGGTTGATCAATCGGCGTTGAATCGCTGAGTTGGTCTGAAGGTCGTAACGGGTATCCCCAACTTCGACTTCGGTGGCGCTGATTTGGCGACCTGGAGTAGATACACTGCTCGCAGCGTCGAAATTTGGATTTTGGTTGATGGGTAGACGAGCTGTAGTTTGTACAGCTTTCATCTGTAGTTCAACACTCACTTGTGCCTTTGGGACAGATTGAGCAAAACCACAGAAGACGAAGGTTGCCGCAATGGCCGAGAGTAAAATCTTCTTCATTGTTTGTTGTTTAGTTGGACGAGTGTGAAAAATTGAAAGTTTTCAAAGGTAATGAAAACAGCATGTTTGTGACAGTATATCGAGAGTACGGACTATGATCTGAAACGCTTGATGGCACTGTTCAATAAATTAATGTCGGTCTTTGAGATCATGAAATCCGCTAGAACTACTTTATGATTGCGCATAAGGACGACCAATTGATAGATCGTCTGAACTACGTACACACAAGCAGCAGTTGCAGCCGCACCTGAAGTCCCGAAGTACTTAATGGACGGATAACCGAGTATAATGGTTAGTGTAAGTCCGAGGATGGATGAATAGGTGTTGATCCTGTGAAGGCCGATGCCTGCAAAAAAATGACTGAATGCGTTGCTCATACTCAAGGCGATAATGCCCGGAGCAAGAAGGATGACGAGCCAGCGAATTTCCTCGAATTCCTTACCGAAAACGCGAACGTAGAACTCGGTCGGAAGCAATGCCAAGAAGATCACTCCAATGGCCGTCACAATGAAATTCAGCTTGGTCAACATGAGTGAAATGCGCCATCCCTCAGCGTTGCTCTGGAGGTTACTCACTTTGGCATACTGCACCGTGCTCACGCTCCGCGCGAATTGCCAAACTGCTTCCGCTACTTGCAATGCAGCACTGTAGATGCCAATCCGGATCAGCGCCTTTCCCGGAGGATGGACCATCAACTCTAAGAAATAGAAGCTCAAGCGATAGTTCAACAATTGGGCGATGTTGCCAACTTGTACAAGACTTCCAAATTTTAAAGCCGCGCGCATTGTTTCACGGATGGAAACATGATCAAACGAGGTTTTAGATCCTTGACGGATACTGAAAACCGAATAAAGCAAAGCAACGAGTAACCCCACGCGGTAGGCTTCAATGAACTCGTCGAAGCCTAATGATTTCTTTAGAAGTTGCATACCAATCAAGGACAACACCGTCACCGAGACCTTGATGAGTTGCACAAAATTGTGCTTGGCAACACGCTCTTGGCCAAGCAAAATCATCGTGTTCGCGGCAACCAGGCATTCCATAAGTGCCATTAGGAGGAGGTCCCAACCCGTCAATGTGGAAGGCATCCAGCCCATATTTATGATGACCATTAAGATGAACGCCGTAACCACAGCCCATGAATAGTTTAGAATGATCAGTGTACGCAGCGGGAAGCGCGGTATCAGGTAGACAAGAGAAGGCCCACCGAAAAGTCCACTGAAGATCGCCGCCAGTGAGATGTTCAAGACAAAGAGGCTGATCTCTCCTTTGTTTCCGGCACCCATCAGCTTTGTAGTGATGAAAAGGAGTGCCAAATTGAGCAATGAAATCACCAATCGACTACTCAGCGTATGGATGAGGTTCTTGATCAACTCACATCATTTTTTCGATCGACTGTAGGATCTCGTTCACACTGATCTTGGATAAACAGCTGAAGTCTGGACATAGAGAAGGGACTTCTGTCTTGGATCGATTCGGGGCTATCCACCTACTACAGGGGCCACATTCCGGAGATTTATAGATGATCTCATGCTTTTCTGGATTGACTTTGTGCCACCCGTACAAAGCGGGGTCTGACCCACCCCAGATGCTGAGGGTCGGAACGCCTAAGCAACCGGCTAAATGCATCAATGAACTATCGTTTCCAACGTGCAACTGGGCGTCAGCGATCACGCCAGGCAGCTCAGAAAGGTCTGTCTTGCCAATTGCATTGATGAGGTTAGAACGCTTCGGCAATCGATTAGAGAGTTCAGTCTCTGTGTCGTCACCTAGTACAACCACGTTGAGTTCCGGTCTCAGCTGAGATAATTCATCGATCAATTTGATCCACTTTTCTATCCTTAAGGTCTTCCATGGGGAAACGTTATTACCACTACCAGGTTGCAAGGTGATATAGGTGCTCTCAGAAATGCGACTGTGGGGCTTCGCTTGTAGCCGGAACATTTCCTCATTAAGGTCGGAATCCGAAAAATTTTCGGAGATGTAACGCATGTATTGGGTGCCTTCGTGGATGCCGATTTCCGGTTCGATGAGCCTTAATCGTGAACGGAAGATGCTGGGTAACCGATGTGGAATCGTGTTCGTAACCACCACCTTGCTATTGGTGTAAGAAAGCGCAATGTTCTTACGCCCAGAGGCGAAGTGGTCGAGGTAGGTAGTGTGAAAGCGGCGCTTGAACGTTGCGGCATTCATCATCCATTCTATGTTAGATCCTAAAGGGATGACAGCATCAAAGAGCTTGTCCTCAAACCCATCAAAGATGCGGTGTGCTCCAAAAGGGGAAGTGCTGATCGCTGTGAGTTCACCTTTCTCCTTCAACCGCTTAATCAACGGAACCAAGAGCAGGGCGTTTCCGATCCCTGATGATATAAATATGGCATTTCTCAAGAAGTGCTTTTTCCTAGAACGAAGCGCAATCTTAAGGAATTCCCAATGACCACCACATCACTGAACGCCATAGAAAGCGCAGCGACCATCGGATCGAGGTAGCCCATCGCGGCCAAAGGAATAGCAACTAGGTTATAGGCAAAGGCCCAGAATAGGTTCTGTTTGATGGTAGACACGACTCGCTTACTAACGGTAAAAAGTCGTTCTACGTTTTTAAGTCCATCTCCGATGATGACCACTTTCGCGCTTTCGGCGGCGAGCGCATTGGCATTACCCATGCTGATGCCTACATCGGCCTTCGCCAAAGAGGGTGAGTCATTGATGCCATCGCCGATCATCCCGACCTTAGCGCTCGATTTGAGCTGGTCGATGATTTTTAGTTTTTGTTCTGGAAGTTGACGGTAGTGATATTCTTGAATGCCAAGGGCGTCTGCTGTAGCCTTTGTCTTATCGGCGCTGTCTCCACTAAGGATCATTAGTTTTTTTCCAATTGACTTCAAGTAGTTGATGGTAGATTGCGCATCGTCCTTGATTAAATCATTGATGCGAATCTCCGCAGCTAGCTCCGCATCGATTGCCAAAATGAGATCTGAAGTATTATTCGGGAATCCACAGAAATCCGGCGTACCAAATTTAACGGCGCGGCCATTCCAGTTTGCTTGCATCCCCTTTCCCTTGACTTCCTCTATCTCGACCAAGTCTGCTTCCTTCATCCCTTCGGTCATCGAAATGATTTTGCGCGCAATAGGATGGTTTGAGCGTTTTTCCATCGCGCGGATTAGGCTCCAGACGTCCTCCATTGTTCGACCTTCTCCAATCGTGTCTAAAACAATGTCAAGGTCACCAGTAGTCAAGGTTCCCGTCTTATCGAATACCAATTTCTCGAGGGCTGCTACTTCTTCAAAGGCGGAGGCTTTTTTGACAATGATTCCAAGCCTAGCTGAAACTCCGAGTCCTACGCTCACGGCCGTTGGCGTGGCCAGACCCATGGCGCAGGGGCACGCAATCACGAGTACCGCGATACCACGGAGCATCGCATCTGAAAACGCCACCTCAATTAGAAAAAGGTTGATCAAGAAGGTCAACAAGGCGATGATGACAATGCTGGGCACAAACCAAGCGCTGATCCGATCAGCTAGTTTTTGAACAGAAGGTTTGTCCGATCGACTCAATTTCACCAGTTCGATGATCTTTCCAATGGTGCTTTCATCTCCAGCAGTTGTAACCTCTACTGTGCCGTTGCCATTGGTGACGACACTTCCAGAAAACACATCGGCACCCTTGCTTTTTTGTATGCCTTCAGCTTCCCCGGTCAGCATAGCTTCATTCAAGGTGATGTTGCCGTGTATAATCCTTCCATCGGCTGGAACCTTGTCACCTGTGTTGATGAGGATAACATCACCCGGTCTGAGACTGGATGCCGTGACTACTTCCAAGTCTTGGTTCAGTCCGTTTTGAATCAATTTTTTCGCCTTGTCAGGCTTGGCCTTGAACAGATCCTTGAGAATCGTAGTAGTTTTTTGAACGGCTCGATGCTCAATCACATATCCCAGAAGGACGAGTGTGATGATGGTTGAGGTGGTTTCAAAAAAGAGGAAATCGTGGGCGTCAGGCGTGCCCCGATAGACGATGGCTCCGTAAAGGCTATATGCAAATGCGCTTGTTGAACCCAGTAAAATAAGCAGGTCCATGTTAATGTTGCCACTTTTCACTGCCTCGAACGTGCTCTTACCGAAATGATAGGCACCAAGAAGAAAGACGGGTAAACAAAGGAAGAACTGCACCAACGGATCGTTTAGCCACCAGTCATGGGGCACAAACATGTGCATGAGCAGGATGATTGAAAAAGGAAGCGTGAAAAGGAATTTCTTTTCAATGCTGCTCATTCCTGATCGTTCGATCGCATTTTCCCCATCGGATTGCGCCTCGTATCCTGCATTCTTGAGTCGTTTCAAAATGCGCTCCAACTTCTCGCCTTGGATGTGATCGAAGTTTGCCTCGCCCATTAAATAGTCGACGTGAATATCCTTTCCACCTTCCTGCTCGATGATTCCACCTACAGTAGACGCGCAGTGATTGCACGTCATTCCTTCTACCTTCAGGTTCAATCGTTCTTCCATGTTGTATTATAAGATAGCCAAAAATATAGGCTCAAAATTTCATTGCTCGTATTGTATGTTAAAACGAACGATTATTTTCGCACCCCCAATGAAAATTGGGTTCAAACGGTGGTTGTAGCTCAGTTGGCTCCGAAGGTTCAAAATCTTTGATTTTAGAACTTCGAGAGTCCACGACCTCTTAAGAATCGAAGATTCTAACGAAGTCGGGATTAGAGCGCCATCGACGTT
>JABMOM010000013.1 GCA_013204105.1 Flavobacteriales bacterium | reverse complement strand
TTGACGCTGGACAGTGTCGATTTGGCTCGCTTCAAAGTCCCAAGCCTCAGAAATGCTAGTCTCACCGCTCCTTATATGCACGATGGCGGTCTATCATCCATACAGGAAGTAGTGGAACATTATAATACTGGAGGAGAAAACCACCTCAATAAAAGCCCATTGATCAGGCCCCTTGGCCTGACCCAAACTGAAGTAGGCGCATTGGTCTCTTTTCTAGAGTCGCTGACCGATCCCACCTTTACCCAAAACGAACTCTTTCATGAAGACGAATAAGAAACTCTTGATCTTGATGGCGATGATGACGCCGTTGATCTTTTCCCTTTGTAAAAAGGACCCCGAGGGGTTGCCGAGCATTACGTTAACGGCGACGTTTGATGACACGCCATACACGCTGTCCATCGAAAGCTTCCCGGAGCCTGATTTTGGCGATAACCCGTTGACGGTAGAAGGGGTGGCACTGGGTCGAATGCTGTTTTACGAGAAAGAACTTTCGAAGGACAATTCGATCTCCTGTGCTAGCTGTCACCTGCAAGAGCACGCATTTACCGATCCAAACACTTTATCTGAAGGTGTAGATGGAACGCTCGGCAAACGCCAAGCGATGACGGTCTTCAATACGGCTTGGCACACCAATGAATTCTTCTGGGATGGCAGGGCTCATTTGTTGAGAGATCAATCCTTAAAGCCCATTGAAGATGAATTGGAATTGAAGGAACAGCTCCCGAACGTCATCGAAAAATTAAGTGCTCGAGCGGAGTATGCCAATCAGTTCATCCGCGCTTTTGGTGATGTAGAAATCACCCCCGAACGTATGTCACTAGCCATGGAACAATTCATGAATTCCATCGTTTCAAACCAGTCAAAATACGATCAGTCGCTGGCCGGCAGCCAAACGTTAAGCGCGAGCGAAGAAAGGGGCCGAGTGCTGTTTTTTGCTGAGTACAATCCGGGGTTCCCTGAAACGTCAGGGGCAGATTGTGCCCACTGCCATGGCGGCAACAACTTTGATAACAATCAATACATGAACAATGGCTTGGACGTAGCACAGGATCAAGAAGACCTTGGACGTGAAATGGTCACACAAAATGCATCTGACAGGGCAAAATTCAAGGTGCCATCTATTCGCAATGTGGAAGTCACAGCCCCTTACATGCACGATGGAAGGTTTACCACATTGGAAGAAGTAGTCGACCACTATGATCACGATTTACGCATCTCTCCTACATTGGATCCAGCCTTAGAGTACACAACGTATTCGGGGCTTATGCTGACAGATCAAGACAAGCTAGACCTTATCGCCTTTCTGAAAACATTGACAGATCAAGAGCTGCTGAGCGATCAACGCTACGCTGATCCGTTCGAATAAACACCGTTATCTTCGGCGCATAAAGCGCCAGAAATAAAAAAAGCCCAGACTCCTCGAGCCTGGGCTTTTTCTTTTCGTTGGGATATGCTTAGCCTACAAGTGCATTCACCTGCATCCATCCACCTCCATTCTCGCACTCAATGCCTTGAGATTTCAAGAACCCTGCCGCCTGTCCACTGCGTCCACCGCTTTGACAGCATAGCACCAAAGGCTTGCCCAAATTTTTCAATTCGCTGACCTTTCCCTGGATTTCTTGGAGCGGATAATTTTTGGACCCCGCTACGTGTCCTCCCATAAACTCATCCGGTGTACGAACGTCGATCACCAAAGCTCCATTGTCTAACATTTCCTTCACTTCAGCGCTGCTGTCGTTTCCCAACATTCCAAAAAAACTCATACCTATTCTGTTTACTTGTTTGACTTCTATAAATGATGTTGCTGTGAAATTGCAAGTACAAGGTTAGTACACTCCGCCTGCACTGAATGTAACATAAGTAACACAAGGCTGATTTTGCACTCCCCAGCAACCGGTACGGTGTTGAGTAAATTGTGATTCATATCGCTTTCAATATGCGACTTCTCGCTAATAATTGAACACATATCTGCGGATAGTATGATGCACATCATGTTTTTAAGCGGCGCCTATCCCTTGCTTTGCGTTCTCTAACATGTAAACCAACCACTATGAAAAAGAACATCCTCCTCCTATTGATCGTGGGCATTTGCTTCGGTTGCTCTGAAAACGGATCCACCGAAGATCCAACCGCCGCAGTTGAAGCCCCTGAAACGGAACTCTTGCCTGGTCAAGAAGCCATTGTCGACCCAGATTCAGACCCGAACATCTTACAAATAGCGCTCGGGTCAAAAGATCATACGACGCTGGTAGCAGCAGTAAAAGCCGCTGAGCAGACCACCGCATTGGCCAATAACGGCCCGCTCACCGTTTTCGCTCCTACGAATGCCGCATTTGCCGCACTTCCTGAGGGCACAGTAGACAACCTGCTTCTGCCTGAAAACAAGATGACCTTGATTTCCATCATTCAGATGCACGCTGCTCCTGGGTCCTATTCACTTGCGCAATTGAAAGACGGACAAAGCCTATTCGTCGCATCCGGCCATAATGTCAAGGTAGAGGTCCGGGAAGACGGAACCTACGTGCACGGAGCCAAGATCCTCGGAACTGTTAACGCGGCAAACGGAATTGTTCATGTCGTAGACAAAGTTTTCACTCCTTAAACCAACCTATATAAATTGAAATCCATCCTCATGAAATCAGTAACGATTCCTATGCTTTTTCTGCTTCTGACCTTACTCGCTGCATGCGGCGGCGGCGGAGATGAAACGCCCCAGAACAATGCAGAGCCAATGGAGATATATACTCCAAAGGCCAAGGCCAATCCCCTCGGCATCGGTCCAGTGACTGAAGAAGTAACCTTGGGCGAAGTAGACCCTACCCTTGTAGCTGAAGGCGAGGCGGTCTTCACACAAATGTGCACGGCATGTCACAAACTCGACAAGCGTCACGTTGGTCCTGCCCTTGCTGGGGTATTGGAACGCAGAAACGCAGCCTGGGTAATGAACATGATCCTGAATCCAGAGGTCATGGTCAAAGAAGATCCAATTGCCAAAGCGCTCTTTGCCGAATACCTCTCCCCAATGGCTAACCAGAATCTAACCGAAGATCAAGCCCGAGCGGTGGTAGAATACATCCGGCAATACATCCCTGAAGAAAAATTGTAATTAACCTCACAAAACGAACGACGATGAAAGAACTACTTAAACTTTGCCTGCTACTGCCGGCCGTGGCCTTGCTCACGAGCTGCGGTGGAGACGGCAACCCGAATAAAGCGACACAAGGTGCGTTTAATACAAACGACGCCGCAGCCGCTGTCTATGTTGCTCCAGGAGAGTACGATGAATATTACGAATTCTTCTCCGGGGGATTCAGCGGACAAGTATCTGTGGTAGGCCTGCCTTCTGGCCGACTTTTCCGACGGATACCAGTATTCTCAGTTGATCCAGAGAAAGGATACGGCTTTGACGAAGAGTCAAAGGCCATGCTCAACACTACGCACGGATTCATTCCTTGGGATGATGCCCACCACCCAAAGCTCTCGCAAACCAACGGAGAGATCGACGGACGCTGGCTGTTCATCAATGGAAACAACACCCCTCGAATCGCCCGGATTGACCTGACGACATTTGAGACCGCCGAGATCATTGAAATCCCAAACAGTGCGGGAAATCACTCTTCCCCTTACTTAACGATGAACACTGAGTACGTCGTTGCGGGAACTCGCTTCTCCATTCCAATTCCGCAAAAGGATGTGCCGATCGAAACCTACAAGGAGAATTTCCAAGGTATGCTATCGTTCATCAGTGTTGCGCCGGAAGACGGAGACATGGACATTGCTTTCCAGATCCTCGTTCCAGGCTTCGACTACGACCTAGCCAGCAGTGGCAAAGGCCCTTCGCACGGATGGACTTTCTTCACCACGTACAATACGGAGAAAGGTCGCACCATGAAGGAAGCTACGGCTTCTCAAAATGACAAGGACTTCATCGCCGCCATCAATTGGAAGAAAGCGGAAGAATACATTGCCGCAGGCAACTTCGAAGAGTGGGATTCTGAATACACAAACAACATCGTAGATGAGGGTTCACACATTGCCTCTTCCGAGACAAAGCACAAAGTAAAAGTGCTCAATTCTTCCAATTGCCCAGGCATGATTTACTTCCTGCCAACGCCAAAATCCCCACACGGGGTTGATGTCAACCCAACGGGTGAATACATCGTGGGTTGCGGTAAACTGAGCGCAGACCTTACGGTACACTCATTCAGCAAAATGATGGCCGCCATCGAGGCCGAAAGCTACGAAACCATCATCGACGGTATTCCAGTCCTCAAGTATGAGGAAGTTGTCACCGGCGTCGTGAAATCAGGAGGTCTCGGCCCATTGCACACAGAATTTGACGGAGATGGGAATGCCTATACTTCTTTCTTCATTTCCTCAGAAGTTGTGAAGTGGAATGTAGGCACATGGGAAGTGATCGATCGCGTTCCTTCTTACTACTCCATCGGTCACTTGAGCATCCCAGGTGGCGGTTCTATGAAGCCTTCGAGAAAGTACTTGATCTCCATGAACAAGATCACCAAAGACCGATACCTTCCAACGGGGCCGGAATTGGCCCACTCAGCGCAGCTTTATGACATCACAGGAGACAAAATGCGCTTGCTACTTGACTTCCCGACCGATGGTGAACCGCACTACGCCCAGGGGTGTCTTGCGGAGCTTATCAAGCCGAATTCTAAAAAATTCTACAAGCTAGATGAGAATACCCACCCCTATGCTGTTATGTCCGAAGAGGATGTGCGGGTGGAGCGCGACGGTAAAAATGTGCACGTGTACATGTCGTCTATTCGCTCCCACTTTGCCCCGGACAACATAGAAGGCGTCAAAGTAGGTGATCGCGTCTATTGGCATGTTACCAACCTCGAGCAGGATTGGGACACCCCCCATGGATTTGCTATGATGGGTGCGCGAAACGCCGAGACCTTGATCATGCCAGGACTTACGAAAACACTGGTTTGGGAACCTAAAGTTGAAGGCGTGTTCCCGTTCTATTGTACCGACTTCTGCTCTGCGCTCCACCAGGAGATGCAAGGCTATGTTCGGGTCTCTGCCGCTGGCTCCGATGTTCCGTTAAAATGGTCTCTCGGCGAAGACTGATCGTTTCGACATTTAAGATGCACTTTTCATGAGGTGGATTACATGTTGTGCTAGCCAGCCGTGACTTCGGTCGCGGCTGGTGGCCGGCACAGCCCACCTTTTAACTTTAAAACCCGCGCATGAAACCCCTCAGTAGAATCTACATCCTCATCGCCTCCTTGGCCCTCATTCTGATCTACTTCCAGCCTTTGTGGTACATCGCGTTGGAAGCGCCTCAATATCCGGAAGGAGTGGAGATGTACATCTGGGTAAATAAGATCACCGGACAACAAGAGAGCACCTTACAGAACATCAATATTCTCAACCATTACATCGGTATGCAGAAGATCGAGCCAGACTCGATTCCCGAACTCAAAATCTTTCCTTTCGTCGGCGCGTTACTCATCCTTTTTGGATTGTTCGTGTGGTGGAAGAATAACCCCAAGCTACTCTACGTCTTTGGCATCACCCTGATCGGACTGTCGATGCTCGGCATCTTAGACTTCTGGATGTGGGAATACGACTACGGTCACAACCTAGATCCGCATGCAGCCATACAAGTAGAAGGAATGACCTATCAACCTCCTCTTCTTGGATCAAAGTGGCTTCTCAATTTCAAAGCCGTTTCTTTTCCACACATAGGCGGAATGGGCCTCGCCTTGGCTTCTTTTCTGACATTGTGGGCCATGATTCACCAGAAATGGGCAAAGACGTCTTATTGATAACAAAGCATTAATCGTCACATGAAACTGATCCACCTCAACCTCATCCTGACACTCTCATTCTTGCACCTTGGCTGTGATCAAGCGATCCGACCGATCCAATACGCTGAAGAAGACTGTCATTTTTGTCAAATGCGCATCATGGACCCGCGTTTTGGGTCTGAGGCCATTACGGATAAAGGCCGCATCTACACCTTCGATTCAGCGGAATGTCTCTTTCGATATTTGAACGACACGGAGGCAGCGCACACGCATCTATTGGTCACCGATTACGCTCGCCCACGTCAGTTGATTGACGCACGAGCCGCGACTTTCGTCATCAGCGAGCATATTCCAAGTCCAATGGGCGGAAACCTCAGCGCTTTTATCAGCGTGGACGAGGCAAGTCAATCACTCGGAGAGCGAGAAGGGATGGTCTTGACTTGGGAGCAGGTCAAGCATACCTACGAAAAGTGATATTGCGAAATATACTTCCAGTTCTGTTCTACCTTTTGATGGCCGACATGGCATTCGGAAGGACAATCGATGTATGCGCCAGCTGTGACCACCCGTCCTTAGCGTCGGCAGTGGAAGCGAGTATTGATGGCGATTCCATCTTGGTACACAGCGGAACCTACATCGTTCAAGAACTCATCATTGAAAAGGCAATCACCATTCTTGGCGAAGGCACTGCGGTGTTAGACGGAGATGGAAAAACCATTTTATACGTGCACCACGACAACGTCCAGTTATTGGACCTCACCTTTCAACATGTAGCCACCAACTACGTCGAGGATCGAGCATCGGTCAAATGCAACAATTCGGACAACCTCCTTTTGAGAAGATTGCGCGTTCGCTCTTCATTTTTCGGTCTTCTATTGGAAAAATGCAATGACGGCATTGTCGAAGATTGCGACATCCTAGGAGACGCCACGTCAGAAAGCTATTTGGAATCAGCGAATGGAAATGCGATACACCTCTGGTATTGCAAGCGGATGACGATACGACGCAATACCGTTCGCAAGCACCGGGATGGTATTTACTTTGAATTCGTGGAGAATACGGATATCCGCGATAACCGAAGCGTTGAAAACATGCGCTATGGACTTCACTTCATGTTCTCGCATGAGAACATCTATACGAACAACACCTTCGAAAAGAATGGTGCCGGAGTAGCTGTGATGTACTCCGATCATGTAACCATGGCTGGCAATCGGTTCTTGGACAATTGGGGAACCTCGGCCTACGGCTTGTTGCTGAAGGACATCACCGACTCCCACTTAGAAGGGAATACCTTTCGCAACAACACCATTGCCATCAGCGCAGATAATTCATCGCGCATTACGATGCGCAACAACCGATTCGAGAAAAATGGATACGCGCTTCGCATCATGGGAAATTGCACCGATAACGTAATCGTTGCCAATGACTTTATTGCCAACTCCTTTGATGTGACCACCAATTCAAGCACCAACTACAATGCCTTTGATGGAAACTACTGGGAAGAATACACCGGATATGATCTAGATCGCAATGGCATCGGCGATGTTCCTTTTCGTCCGGTTAAGCTCTTCACCTATATCATTGCACAATCGCCCGCCTCGATCATTCTCATGCGGAGCACCTTCATCGACTTGCTCAATCTTGCCGAGAAAGTAACGCCCGTCTTGACTCCCGAAACGCTGGTAGACCAAACCCCCGTAATGCACCTGATCAATGATCACCTTACGAGCCGTACATAAGCACTTTGGCAGGACCCAAGTCCTCAACGGGATCGATCTAGAGATTGGTCAAGGAAAGGTGGTGAGCATGCTCGGCCCAAACGGATCTGGTAAAAGCACGCTGATGAAATGCTTGCTCGACCTTGTGCATCCATCCAGCGGTGAGATCTCAATTGGAGGCCTGCCTGCAAACAACGTTGAAGCGCGAAAGCAAATCTCCTACATGCCTCAAGTGGCGCGCTTTGCAGAAAACATTTCTGCTCTTCGCCTCTTTGATTTCATTTCGGACCTCCGAGGAGAACACCCCGACCCTTCATGGTTAATCCAGCATTTCGCACTTACCGAACACGTCCGCAAACCGTTGGGTGATTTGAGCGGAGGAACCCGACAAAAAGTGAGCGCCGTATTAGCGTTTCTGTTTGACACCCCCATCATTGTATTGGACGAGCCGACCGTGGGTCTTGATCCCGTCTCTCGCCTGAAGTTCAAAGACTTGATCATGGAGAAGAAGGCCGCTGGTAAGACCATTTTCTTCACCAGCCACATCATGAGTGACGTTGAAGAGGTTGCGGAGGAATTGATCTTTCTCTTGGAGGGCCGAGTCGTTTATCAAGGCGCCCCTGCCACATTGTTGCATCAGACCGGACAAGAAAACCTAGAACATGCCATTGCGCACATCTTAAAACAGGAGGAAGCATGAGGCTGACCTGGCATATATTCAAATTCGTGTTTCTGGATAATCTCCGGAGTATTTGGTCCTTGATCTATGCCCTGTTCCTGGCGCTGAGCACCTATGCGTTGATCTACTTTACGGGGTCGTTTACCCGTGCCATTGTGAGCATCATGAACATCATCATCTTGGTCGCTCCCTTGGTTAGCTCCATGATGATGAGCATGTACTACTTCAATAAAACCGACTTCCTGCATTTGATGCTCGCGCAACCCGTTCGTCGCTCCCAGGTGTTTTTGGGGATGTACCTAGGGGTCTCGATCACGCTCACGCTTTCGGTGCTGGTGGGCCTGTTGTTGGGGCTGCTCTTTTCCCTGCAACAAATCGACGCCATCCTACCACTGATTACGCTGATGGTATGTGGTGGATTCCTTTCCATGATCTTTTCAGCGCTTGCACTTCTTGTCTCCGTTGCTTCCAAGGATAAGTTGAGAGGCATTGGCTTGACCCTCTTTGTCTGGCTTTTTATGGCGGTGATCTACGACGGTCTAATCCTCATTTATTTCATCGTCTTTTCTGAGTACCCCATTGAGCAACACGCCATTGTGTTGAGCTTGCTGAATCCAATCGATTTGAGTCGAATCTTCATCATGCTCCAGCTTGATATCAGTGCGCTGTTGGGCTATTCCGGTGCCGTTTTTCAGAAATTTTTCGGTGCCGGTCAAGGAATGTTGATCTCCGCTGTCTCCTTGGTCCTTTGGGTACTTTTTCCATTGCTGATTATGCTCCGCGTCGCGCGAAAAAGAGACCTTTAATTGGATGATTTATTCACAGTCCATCCCCGATTTGTGCGCCATGAAAGGCTTTCCTCTTTATACGCTATGGTTGATAAAAGAGTCCTGAGATTGGTCATAGATGGCCGTACCTTAGGACACTAGCTTTATCCTTCTTTCGTTCGATATTATTCAATAGCCTAACCTGACCATAATGCCTACAACTGAAGCTGCCGTCAACCCTATGACCCAACAATCCGCCGAAAAGAAATCATCCAAAATGCCACACCTCAACTACGAAGAGGCGTTGGTTGCATCCACCGCCTATTTTGAAGGTGATGAATTGGCGGCGAGTGTATGGATCAGTAAGTACGCCTTGAAAGACTCAAGTGGTCGCATCTATGAACGTACTCCGGACGACATGCACCAGCGCCTAGCGTCGGAGATTGCGCGTGTTGAGGCGAAGTTTCCTAAGCCTTTGAGCGAAGAGGAAATCTTTGAAGCCATTGAGCGCTTCAAGTACGTCATTCCTCAAGGTGGGCCTATGGCGGGAATTGGAAATGGATTTCAAGTAGCATCGCTTTCCAACTGTTTTGTGATTGGCGAAAGCAGCTCGAGTGACAGTTACGGCGCCATCATGCAATCGGATCAAGAACAAGTGCAGTTGATGAAGCGGCGTGGAGGCGTTGGCCACGATTTAAGTCATATCCGTCCAACAGGAACTCCGGTGCAGAATAGCGCATTGACCGCAACCGGAGTCGTTCCCTTCATGGAGCGTTACAGCAATTCCACGCGTGAAGTTGCCCAAGACGGACGACGAGGCGCTTTGATGCTGAGCATTTCCATCGAGCATCCAGATGCTGAGCGATTCATCGACGCCAAACTAGACGGCACCAAGATTACTGGAGCGAATGTATCGGTCAAATTGAACGATGCTTTCATGCGCGCCGCGATCAACGGAGAGTCATTTGAGCAGCGCTTCCCGGTAGGGTCAAAGAACCCAAAGGTTTCCAAGCAAATCGACGCGCAAGAACTTTGGAAGAAGATTGTACACAACGCCTGGAAATCCGCTGAGCCTGGGATATTATTTTGGGACACCGTATTACGCGAATCCATCCCGGATCGCTATGCCCATGAGGGATTTGAAACGGTTTCTACGAACCCCTGCGGCGAGATTCCACTCTGCCCATATGACTCATGCCGACTGCTCGCCATCAACCTGTTCAGCTTCGTTGATCAGCCATTTTCAAAAGAGGCCTCTTTTGATCGGGTCAAATTCAAGCGCTATGTGCGCATTGCACAGCGCATTGCGGATGACATCATAGAGCTCGAATTGGAGAAAATAGATGCCATCCTGAAAAAGATTGAACTGGATCCCGAGAACGAAGAAATAAAGCGCACCGAGCACCTGCTTTGGAAAAAGATCCGCGAGAAGTGCATCAAGGGCCGTAGAACCGGAACTGGTATTACTGGGGAAGGAGACATGCTCGCCGCACTTGGCCTTCGTTACGGATCAGATGCATCCCTCGACTTCACAGAAGAAGTGCACAAAACCATGGCGGTTGAAGTCTATCGTTCATCGGTAGACCTGGCACAGGAAAGAGGGTCTTTTCCTATTTACGATGCCGCATTGGAGGAGGACAATCCCTTCATCGCTCGCTTGCGCGACGCAGATCCGCTGCTGTATGATCGCATGCTGAAGCATGGCAGAAGAAACATCGCCGCGCTAACCATTGCGCCTACCGGAACGACCAGCCTCATGTCTCAGACCACTTCTGGCATTGAACCCGTTTTCATGGTGGCCTACAAGCGTCGGAAAAAGGTGAATCCCAATGACCAGAACGTGCGCATCGACTATACAGATGAGCTAGGCGATCATTGGCAAGAATACCATGTGCTCCACAAACGCTTTGTAGACTGGCTGCTGTCAGAAGGCCTTGATCCAGTAGAGGTCATGCTATACGACCAGCCGGCATTGAACGCCATCATCGCGCGATCTCCTTATCACAATGCGACGGCAAGAGATGTGGATTGGCTTGCCAAAGTCAGGTTACAAGGTCGCATTCAGCAATGGGTAGATCATAGCATCAGCGTTACGGTCAATGTTCCCGAAGATGTTCCGGAAGCGCTGATCGAAGACATCTACCGCACCGGTTGGGAAACGGGATGTAAGGGCATGACGGTATACCGGGAAGGTTCTCGCTCTGGGGTGCTTGTTGCAGAAACGGATGAAAAAAAGAAACCCGACACTACTACGTTTGACTACTCCGAGCCTCCGAAACGTCCGCAGACCCTAGAGGCGGATATCGTGCGCTTCAACAACGAAGATGAGAAGTGGATAGCGGTGATCGGCTTATTGGATGGAAAGCCCTACGAGATCTTTACAGGAAAGGCCGAGGACAGCTTTCGCTTACCGGCGTACACAGAGCACGGCATCATCTTCAAGAACAGAGACGAAGAAGGTAAGAGTCGCTATGATTTTCAATTTGCTGATAAGGATGGCTATCGCACCACCATCGAGGGACTTTCACGTTCGTTCAATCCGGAGTTCTGGAATTACGCCAAGCTCATCAGCGGCGTCATGCGCCATGGCATGCCCCTTCAGTATGTGGTTCACATGATCAACAACCTTCATTTGAACGACGATTCGCTGATGACGTGGAAGAACGGTGTAATCAGAGCCCTCAAACGCTATATCCCGAATGGCGTTACTGTAGTGGACAAAACCTGCCCTTCGTGTGGGGAAGATGATCTCGTCTACGAAGAAGGCTGCTTGAATTGCAAGGGTTGCGGGCACTCAGAATGCGGCTAAATTCCATGTCGATCTAGATTCTGAAATTTGAAGGCCATGAGCAAATCCTTTTCTCCCGTCGAGTGCCACCGTGAAGACTGTTTTCTCTGTCGGAACATCAGTACCGATTGGCTGGAGATGGTGCGTATGAAGCGGTCGGTAATCTCGTACAAGAAAGGCGATGTGATTTTCCGGGAAGGCGAGGAAGTCAAAGGCATCTATTTCATCCTTTTTGGAAAGGTGAAGGTGGATATGTCTTGGGGGGATAAAAGTTATATCGTACGCCTGGCAGGCGATGGAAGGATTCTTGGTCATCGAGGGTTTGGATTGGACTCCGTCTATCCAGTCAAGGCTACCGCTTTAGAGGACACTACTGTGTGCTACATCCCCACCGAGCTTTTCAGAACGCTTCTTCGCACGAACCCAGACTTCCTGTACGAACTCACCTTTTTCTACGCGGATGAACTCAAACGCACCGAGCGCCGCATGAAGAACTTGGCGCACATGCCTGTAAAAGGGCGCATCGCCGAATCCTTGCTCTACATCGACTTTGCCTTTGGCTCCGACCTTGACGGTCGACTGAAGTATCGCATGTCTCGAAAGGATATGGCCGCGATGGGAGGCACCACCTACGAATCGGTTATCCGCATGCTTAATGAGTTGAGCGCAGATGGATGGATTTCCTTAAAAGACAAAGACATTTGGATCAACGAAAAGGAAAAACTGGAAAATTGCTGCCTTAACGCGTCCTCCCAAGCGAAGCAAACAAAATAGACCATTCCTTGTAAAAGCCTGACCACGGTCATTTGGATTGCGGATCTGTCCATCTACCTTCCCGATCAAATCATAGTCTATGAGGTTAGTCTTACTTCCGTACCTCATTCTTGCCGTAGTGCTATTCTCATCCTGCTCAAAGGACGAAGCACCCGCGGTGTCCATTCCGGTCACCTTCCAAATCGAACACTTCGTTGATGGGGCTTCCCTTGCTTTAGACAGCTTGAAATATGAAAATGCTGCGGGGAACCTTCTATCCATTTCTCGCCTTAGCTATTACCTAAGTGACTTTCAACTGATCGATGAGGCTGATGTGATTTGGTCTTTTCCGCAACCGTATTTGGTCGATCACGCACATCCAGAAGATAGGATGATCGAAGTAGGCAGGGTCCCCCCTGGACAATATCACCTGCGCTTTCTCGTCGGGCTTTCTCCTTCACTCAATCAGCCCGGAAGTTTACCCAACAACCTTAGAAACAATGAGATGATCTGGCCCACGATGATGGGCGGGGGGTTTCACTTTATAAAACTCGAAGGTCATTTTCTCAATGCAGAAGACAAGCCGACCGGGTTTACGGTACACCTCGGAACCGAGGGATTTACGTCTCCACAGCGTCCGGAAGAGGTAGTGAAAATTGGCATGGACCATCCAGTCATCACGTTGCGCATGGAAGTCCTTGAGTGGTTTGACACTCCCACTTTGTACGACCTGAATGAAGGCAATTACTCGATGGGCGATAGCGTCCTGATGCGACAATTATCAAACAACGGAAGAGATGCGTTTACAGTACTTCCATAGCCTGTTCTTCGGTTGGGCTGCCTTGGTCATTCTCATGGCTTGCAACAAGGGAGATGATCCCATCCAACCGAATCCCGATCCTAATTGGAACCCGACCTACGTTTCCATTGACCAACCGAACTGGTTTCCAGCCATGCCTGCTCCAGACCTCAATCCAACTTCGTTGGAGGGAATCGCATTAGGTAGGCGATTGTATTATGACGCCGCACTCCACCCAGAAGGATCCTTCTCTTGCTCATCCTGCCACGTGCAAAGCGAAGGCTTCACTTCCAACCCTGGCGGTACGGCAGTGGTATCACACGTCAACCTCGGATGGTATGACGCTTTCTTATGGAACGGGAAAATTGAGGGTGGCCTAGAAAACATCATGTATTTCGAAGTCAATGATTTCTTCCAAACGGACGTGGATCGGTTGTCTGTGAACGAAGTGTACAGGGGTAAATTCTTCCAGGCTTTCGGTGACAGTACCATTACGCGTGTGGCTTGCTCGAAGGCCCTTGCACAATTTGTACGAAGCATGATCTCAGCGGACGCCCATTACGATCGGTACAAACACGGGAATGAACTCCCTACTCCTGATGAGGTCATGGGCGAAAAGATCTTTAATTCAGAGGCCGGCGATTGCTTCCATTGCCACGTCCCCCCTCTTTTCACCGATAACAGCTTCCATAACATCGGCTTGGATTCGGTATTTGAAGGTGACGCCGTTGGAAGGTTTTTAGTAAGCGGAAATGACTATGACAAAGGCGCTTTCAAAACACCCACACTACGCAACATTGCCCTGACCGCACCCTACATGCACGATGGTCGCTTTCAAACCTTGGAAGAAGTCATTGACCATTACAATGAAGGCGTGCACAGCTCGTATTCCCTCGATCCGATCATGACCAAGCCTGGTAAGGAAAACGGTCTTCAATTGAGCGAAACGCAAAAACAGCAGTTGATCGCATTCCTCCTTTCTCTGACCGATTCCACCTACGTTTCCAACGAAAGTTTCTCTTCTCCTTAGAACCTCAGGTACCTGCTCGCTGTCCAAAGGCGCATCGTCAATTGACCTTCGACATTTTATTGCCCCCAATACAGGTCTACCTATGCCTAAATTTTAATGGTATGCACAAGACCATCATAGAACCCTTCCGCATCAAGTCGGTCGAACCCTTTCGGATGAGCTCAGAAAAGGATCGACTTGAATACCTCAAGGCAGCGCATTACAATCCTTTCTTGCTCACCTCTGATCAGGTAATGATCGACATGCTCACCGATAGCGGCACAAGCGCAATGAGCGCTCGGCAATGGGCGGGCATCATCGTAGGCGACGAAGCCTATGCGGGATCCAGATCTTGGACCAAAATGGAAAAGGAGGTGAGGGACTTAACGGGTTTTGACTACATCATACCGACCCACCAAGGACGTGCGGCGGAGCGCATTATATACGGCCTGATCGGCGGGAAGGGCAAGACCTTTATCAGCAACACCCATTTCGATACGACACGCGCCAATATCGAGTATTCAGGTTCCGAAGCCATCGATATTCCGATTCCACATGCTACTGAACCTGGATGGATCCATCCATTCAAGGGCAACATGGATACCGAACGCCTGGAGGCATTGATCGTGGAGAAAGGAGCGCAAAACGTAGGAGCGGTGATTTTGACCGTCACCAACAACAGCGGAGGAGGCCAACCCGTAAGCATGCAGAATGCCATTGAAATTCGCGATATCTGCGCGAAACATGGCGTGTTGTTCCTTTTGGACTGTTGCCGTATTGCAGAAAACGCATATTTCATTCATCATCGCGAAGCAAATTATGCAAATACTCCTTATCGCGCGATTGCGCAGGAGATGTTCTCCTTGGCAGATGGCGCGGTCATGAGTGCCAAAAAAGACGCCTTGGTCAACATGGGCGGATTCCTTGCATTAAAGGATAAGGCCTTGGCCGACGAATGCAACAACCTGCTGATCATCACCGAAGGATTTACCACTTATGGAGGGCTCAGCGGTCGTGACATGGAGGCCATCGCCATTGGCTTGGAAGAAGTATTCGACCCAGACTATCTGACCTACCGCGTGAAAAGCACGACGTACTTAGGAGATCATCTTCATAAAATGGGGGTGCCCCTGATGTTGCCCATCGGCGGTCACGCGGTGTATATCGACGCAAAGGCATTTTATCCTCACATCCCCGTAGACCAGTACCCTGGGCAGGCGCTCGCTTGTGAGCTCTATACCAAGGGCGGCGTTCGGTCGGTAGAAATCGGGTCGGTGATGTTTGGAAAATACGATGCGAACCACACCTTGATTCCCGCTCCCATGGAATTGGTCAGACTTGCGATCCCAAGGCGTGTTTACACCAGTAGCCACATCGACTATGTCATCGAGACCTTTGGCTTCTTGCTGCATGACCGTGAAGCTGTGAAGGGCTTCGAGATCGTGGAGGAAACGAAATTTCTTCGCCATTTTACGGCGAAGTTTGAGCGGGTTTAATGTTATCTATTTAGAGAGCGAATCGACTGCGCTTCAAAGCTCTGCTTTAGTAGCTCCGCAAGACATCATGCGCTCCCCGAAATAAGGGTTCTTAATTTCTTTACTCGAGCTGATCCAATACCCTCCTTTGTTCGCATCGGCCATGGGACAGTATTGGATATACAGCGCGTGTTCAAAGCCATCAAAACTTTTCAAAAGCTCAATGAATGCAGCAGAAAACGGTTTGAACTCCTTTCGCATGGCTTCCAGATCGGCACTGCTCTTCAAGGTAGCCATGGACTCTTTAAGTGCAGGGTATTGCTGCATCCAGGCTTGGTGACCGGTCCCTTGGAAGGCACTCATGCTAATGCCCACAAAGGTCTTGTCCATCTTTTGATAGGCCGATTTTGCACCTTCAAAATTGGATTCAGTCAATGCGGCTTTCAATTCCAAATAGTGCATGATGAACCCGTTCAACTCATTCGGGGAATGTGGTTTTTCGTGCACGTCCTCTTCCGGTTTAGCCGCTGGCTCGGTGACGACATTCGATTTCATTGCCCCGTGGTCATGGGCCATAGGCGCCACGCCCCCTTCAGGATTCATCATGCTGGGCTTGCTAGCGAGTTGGGCTGCGGCATCGATAGAGAAGGTGCCATTTGTGGCAATTTCTTCTCCGAATTGAAGGCCTGAATGTACTTCGTATTGATCTCCGCGCTCCGCTCCAAGTTCTACTTCTCGCATGCGGAAATAGACTCCGTTTTCATCTTTGGTTTTTATGTACACCAAGGAGCGCTTTCCTGTCCACATCACTGCGCTCTTAGGAACGGCGAGCACTTCCTCCTTCGACGCTCTCGTTTGTATGATCCCCTTACCAAACATCTCCGGCTTTAGAAGATAGCCTGGGTTTGCAAGCTCAACACGTGCATGCGCAACACGTGTTTTTGCATCAATCACTGGATCAACGTACGCAATAGTCCCTGTCCAAGTTTTATCAGAAAAAGCCCCGATAGAAATTTGAGCCTTGTCGCCTTTCTTGACCCATTGTAATTGGGATTCGTACACGTCAAACATCAGCCAAACCGATGAAAGATCAACCACATTGAACAAGGACTGTCCTTTCTTCACATAATCGCCCAATCCCACATTTCGCTCTAACACGTATCCGGTGGTGGTCGCCAGGATGGTCGTTGTGCCACTTGCCTCATCGCCTGTGGCGAGGGATTCAATCTGCTCATCCGTCAGCTTCCAATTCCTAAGTTTTGCCTTTGCAGCTTCATACAAGGCGGGTTGTTCCAACTTGACACTAGCTGCGATGATCAATTCCTTCTGAGCCGTAACCAATTCCGGTGAATAGATTCTCGCAAGCGGTGTGCCTTCCTCGATGAACTCTCCGGTGAAATCAACAAAGAGCTTTTCGATACGCCCCGAAACGTGGGATGCTTGTGATCTAAGCATTCGTTCGTTGGGCTGAACCTTGCCATCCAAGCGAATGGCTTCGGCATCATCACTATATCCCACAAGGCTGGTTTGTACGTCCGCCAGTTGCATAGCCGCATCCGACATTTTCACCGCCATTGGATCCGCATTGGAGCTCTCCGTAGTAATTGGAATAAGGTCCATTCCACATATAGGACACTGGCCTGCTTCAGGCTGACGAATTTGGGGATGCATGGCGCAAGTCCACACCTCCACCTGAGCGGATTCTGCCGAATGTTGATGCGTTTCATCCAAGGCATCGTTGGCTCCTCCTACCCACCACCCAATCAATATGCCAGTGGCCAGAAGGCACGCGCCGGCAATAATCAATGTTCTATTTGTTTTCATTAGTCTCTGTATTTAGGTAAGCAATGTGGGCTTCTGTTGTGAATGCGATCGTCAAGAACCGCACCTTATCCTTTTGATAATTGAGGAGGTTTTGTTGCTCTCTCAGTAAAACTTCGAAGTTCATAGCATCATTGCTGTATTCATTTATAAGTAATTCAACAATGGTCTCAGTTTTCGCAATTTGGCGATGAAGCAAGTCATAATTGCTACGGGCTTTCAATCGGTCGTAGACTGCCCGGTCCAGTTCACTTTCCAATTCGTTCTCCAACTGCAAGGATTGCTCCGCATACGCCTCTTGAAGCTTTTGGGCCTCTTTGCGAGCAGCCGTGTATCCTTTTCTATAGATCGGTAAAGAAAGGCTCAGCATTGGCATCAAAGCGTCTTTACCACTCCCTGCTACATTCATATCAGTCCGATCACCCACCAACACATAATCGACGCCAAGTCCAAACCCTGGGTATCCTGAGCGTTTTGCTGCCTGCTCCGCAGCGTCTGCAGAAGATTTCATTTCTGCTATGCTCAGTTGCCGTGGATGCAAGGTGAAGCCTTCGGCGGACTCCGCAAAAGGCTGGGTTGGCATGGACAAGCTATCCGTTACATGAACCGTCGCAGTATCCCCACGGTTCAACAGGTTGTTGAATTGGAATTCAAGTGAGGAGCGTTGTTCCTTGAGCAATTCGATGACGGTACGACTTTCATCTATGGCTATCTCCACCCTGTAGACGTCAGCCATGCTTCCCATATCATTCACATACTTGCTTTTACTTATCGTATGCAAGGACCCGAAGATGTCAAGGTTGCTCTCTTCAATTTCAACCAGTTTTTGATTTTCATATAGCGCGTAGTAGGCCTCCTTTATCGATTCAAAAAGTCGTTCCCGTGCATCGATGAATAAATAGTATTTCGCCTCTGCGAGATAAGCCGCTCTATCACTTTTCGCCTTTAAGGTGCCAAACCAGGGGAACATCTGTGACAATCCAATCTTTGCTTGTTGCGGCCCAACACGCGTTTCAATCGGCTGGATGAAGTACCCAAAATTCAACGTAGGATTCGGCATTTGCGCCGCTTGCGCGCCGCGCTGAACAGCGGCTTCAAATTGGGCATAGTGGGCCTTTAGACCTGGGTTATTCGCCGCCGCTTCAGACAGGTAATCGTCCAATGTCTGGGCGTGTGTCCCCCCTAAAATGACAATAGTGAAAAGCGCAATAGTGATTGACGTTCTCATGATTTGTTTGATTTTAATTTCCACTCTTCTCGCATAGCATAGAGCACGGGAGTAAGGAAATAAGTGATGGCAGCGATCAACATGCCTCCAAAAGCCGGAATGGCCATCGGGACCATTATATCAGCACCTCGACCCGTGGAGGTTAGGATCGGAAGCAATGCGATGACCGTGGTAGCTGAAGTCATTACCGCCGGTCGTATCCTCCGCAAACCCGCTTTCACCACGGCTTCACGGATTCCTTGTACATCGGTAGTTGGGTTTTGCTTAAAACTCTGATCGAGGTAGGTGGCAATCAACACCCCATCGTCCGAAGCAATACCGAAAAGAGCGATGAATCCTACCCAGACGGCCACGCTCAGGTTGATGGCCTTCATTTGGAATAAATCGCGCAGGTTGGTGCCGAACACAGCGAAATCAGCAAACCACCCTTGTCCATACAACCAAATCATCAAGAATCCACCACTGAAGGCCATGGCGATGCCGCCGAAGACCATGAGAGAAGTAGATACCGATCGAAATTGAAAGTAGAGAATGAGGAACACAATGACCAAGACTAAAGGCACAATGATCGCCAATCGCTTTTCCGCCCTCACTTGGTTTTGATAGCTCCCAGAAAAAGCATAGCTGAGGCCTGGAGGCACATCTAACTCTCCACCCTCTATTGCCGCCTCTATAGCCTTACTCGCATCGTTCACGACGTTGACCTCCGCATTTCCATCGCGCTTGTCAAAGAGAACATAGCCTACCAAAAACGTGTTTTCACTCTTTATGGCCTGGGGACCTTTTACATACTCGAGTTCAACGAGCTGTCCCAATGGAATCTGCACGCCGGTGGGCGTAGGCACAAGGATTTGCCTCAAGGCATCTGGGTCGTCACGCAATTCACGTGGGTAACGAATCCGAATCGGATAGCGCTCTCGTCCCTCTACCGTGGTGGAGATGGTCATACCACCGATCGCCGTTTCAATGACGCGTTGTACCTGCTCCACACTGAGACCGTACCGCGCAATCGCATGGCGGTCAATATTTAAATGTATGTATGGCTTACCCACGATGCGGTCGGCAAAAACGGCTTCGCTCTTTACAGAGGGCACAGCTTTGAGAATGGGCTCTAATTGACGACCAAATCGTTCTATTGTTTCTAGGTCCTTTCCATAGATCTTCAATCCCATCGGCGCACGCATTCCTGTTTGCAGCATCACCAACCGCGTCTCAATGGGCTGCAACTTTGGCGCCGACGTCACACCGGGAATGTGGCTCACCGCAACAATCTCTTCCCAAATATCATCGGGCGAATGGATATGGTCGCGCCAATTGCGGAAGTAGTTTCCGCTCTCATCAGGAATCAACTCTTCATATGTCACGCCTGCCTCAAGCGCTTCTAAATGGCTGAGGGTGTCCCCATTAGCGAGAACAAAATATCCATCGCCATCGGTTTGGAATCGCAGGCGGTGTCCCTTTTCATCAACAATGTACTCCGGTTTATAATTGATGATGTTTTCATACATAGAGATCGGCGCTGGATCCAGCGCCGTTTCAGCGCGTCCCATTTTCCCAACTACCTGTTCGACTTCAGGAATACTGCCTACGAGCATGTCGAGTTGCTGCACGACTTTCTTATTCTGTTCCACCCCTGCATGGGGCATGGAAGTAGGCATGAGCAAGAAAGAGCCCTCATCCAAGGAAGGCATGAATTCTTTGCCGACCCCTGGCAGGGCATTCGAGAGTCCTGACCATAACCGCGTTTGCCTCATGTCGATCCCAACGATATCCGAGCCGTTGGCCAAGAACCCGAAAACTGCGTTAAAGCCGACCCAGACAGTAACGCCAAAGAGCATAACAAAGGCAGGAATGAACAGCACTTTCACCTTGTTTGAAAGGCACCAACGCAAGATGCGTTCGTAGAAATGCAAGACACCCAGGAAGAATCCAAGTACAACAGCAATCATCAACCCCACAAAGAAGATGTTGGTCAACAAGCTTCTTGAAGCTCCCAGTGGCATCCAATATCCTCCGAGCAACCACACCACTGAAAGGAGAGATATGATAACGGAAAGGTTACGTGTGAAACGATTTTCTGGCAACCAATATTCCTTTGCAAACCATGCCGCGCCAAAGGAGAATAAGGTCAAGCCCGCCCAACGGTCTAGCCAGATGAAAATAACACCCCCGCCGATGGTTAATAATACATTGAATGCCGCCTGGACACGTTTATTTTTCACCTTCCATCCAAAGACCCAGTGGGCTACCGTTGGCAGGATGATAAGCGCTACAATCAGCGCCGCGATCAACGCGAACGACTTTGTAAATGCCAGCGGTCGAAAAAGTTTTCCTTCTGCCGCCTCTAGGGTGAACACTGGAATGAAGCTCACAATGGTCGTGGCCACAGCCGTAACGATGGCGCTGGCCACTTCAGACGCTCCGTTAAGTACCGCCGTCTTGACGCTCGTCCCCTCTTCCAGTTCATCGATATGCTTAATGATGTTCTCGCTCAACACGATTCCGAGGTCGACCATCGTACCGATAGCGATGGCAATACCCGAAAGCGCTACGATGTTTGCATCCACACCGAAGTAGCGCATGGCGATAAAGACCATGAGCACAGCAATTGGAAGCAAACTGGAAATAAGAAGAGAGGCGCGCAAGTTGAATACCATGATGACCACCACAAGAATGGTAATTAGGATTTCCAGCGAGAGGGCCTCCTCCAATGTACCTAAGGTTTCGTATATCAACTCTGATCGGTCGTAAAATGGCACGATGGTCAATTGACTCATGGTGCCATCGGGAAGGATCTTCTTGGGCAAGCCGGACCCGACTGCTCCAATTTTATCTTTGACATGGTTGATGACCGCCAGTGGATTTGAACCATAGCGCGCCACAACCACTCCGCCTACCACCTCCGCGCCCCCTTTATCTAGGAGTCCCCTTCGGGTGGCTGGACCGAGAGAGACGCGCGCAATATCCTTGATGTGGAGAGGGACATTGTCCGCGAGCTTCACTACCGCCAATTCAAGGTCTTCAGCACTTTTAATGTAGCCCAATCCGCGCACCAAGTACTCGGCCTTGTTGATCTCGATGGTCTTCGCGCCTACATCACGATTAGAGCTCTTCACCGCCATCATAACGTCATTCAAGTCAACCCCCTTCGCCTTCATCGCTGCCGGATCCACGTCAATTTGGTATTCCTTCACATATCCACCAATCGACGCTACTTCAGACACACCTTCGACGGAATTCAAGGCATACTTTACGTAAAAGTCCTGCACTGAGCGCAGCTCATGCAAGTCCCAGCCACCCGTTACATTCCCTGCGGAATCACGTCCCTCTAAGGTGTACCAATAAATTTGTCCAAGCGCTGTTGCATCTGGTCCTATGCTCGGATTTACCCCATCAGGCAAAAGGCCAGCGGGCAGTGAATTGAGTTTTTCTAGAATCCGTGAACGCGACCAGTAAAACTCGGTGTCCTCGTCAAAAATGACATAGATGCTAGAAATACCAAAGATGGAAGAGCTACGAATCGACTTCACCCCTGGGATGCCTAGCAGGTAGGTGGTCATCGGATAGGTAATCTGATCTTCGATGTCCTGAGGTGATCGGCCTAGCCATCGAGTAAATACAATCTGCTGATTCTCTCCGATGTCAGGAATGGCGTCTACAGGCACCGGGTCATTGGGTAGTCCTGCCAACTGCCAATCGAAGGGTGCCGTCACGACACCCCAACCGACAAACAGCACTAAAATGATGACCGTGACTAGTTTGTTCTCAAGAAAATATTGAATGAGCTTGCGAAGCATATTGATCTGAAATGAGTGGAAACAGAATACAAGAATTCCATGACAACCAAGGCGCGTAGTCTTGGTTGTACAATTTCAGATCAATCTTATAGAAGGAAGGTTTGGACAAGGATGCAAATATCCAAGTCGATCAAGGGTGGTGAGTGGTTGCGGTATTTCACGGAAATCAACGCAGATGCCATTTCGAAAACATGCGCTTTAGCATGGATTACGGCCAACAAAAGCATCGGCGATTTCACCATTTCAATGGCTTGTAGCTCGTAGTCGAAGTTGTTGGCGTCGATACGCGCAGTGCGCTGATCGCAACACTTTTTCTCGATCGGTTTTTTCGCGTGAAATGGACAAGGCGGTTCTACACTTGTCTCATAATGGTCACAAGGTTGCGCTTGTCCAAGCAGGGAAAAGCTCACCAAGCTATCGCCGCACCAATGCTGACTCAATCGGAAACCTGTAGAGCTTATCAGCACGGACATCATAAGCAATAACGACGCTACGATGTGCAAGAGACGCATGTTATCGAAGTTAAGGAATCCTTCTGTCTTCTGAAAATGCCTCAAAAGGACATGAGTGATTCCTTTTCACACTTTAATGGATTATGCCGCTGCGCGGCTTGATCCCTGAGGGGGGAGGCTAATACGCGCACGATCAGCGCTGCTTCGCATCGCTTTTTTTGTTTGCAGTGCTATGCTTACTCGTTTTCGTAGCTGTTGGATTATGCCGCTGCGCGGCTTGATCCCTGGTGGGGGGAGGCTTATACTGCGTACGATCAGCGCTGCTTCGCATCGCTTTTTGTTTGCAGTTCTGTGCTTACT
>JABMOM010000012.1 GCA_013204105.1 Flavobacteriales bacterium | reverse complement strand
TGGCATAATTGCTCCAGAATATACAGTTGTCAACTAGGAGAGAATCTACCAGAGTAAAAAGCGCACCTCCATCGTCAACAGCATAATTATCATCGAATCTCGTATTTAGCAGATGGACGAAATCAGCATTTGTATAGATAGCGCCTCCGTCGTCATTCCCATAACTGCTGACAAACTGCGAATTGGAAACCAGTAAAGTATCACAATTAGATTTTATTGCACCTCCGTCACTGGCCCTCCCGTCAAAAAAAACGAGGCTGTCAATTTCTACCTTGTTTACTTGAGTGATCCGCATTATTCGGGTGACATTCTGTCCATCTAAAACAATAGAATCCGTTCCGATTATGCTACCAACAATACGAATGCTTTGATCTACAACTAATTCAGAATCAAGCTGAATAACGGCATTCCCAGAACCCAGTAGACTCGGGTTAAACCGAATTATGTCTCCGGATTCTGCAGCATTCACCGCTGCTCTTAATGATCCTGCTCCGGATTCTTGTGTGTTCTGCACAACTATAACGGTTGCGTAAGAAGAGTAGCAAAGAGCTGATTGTAAAAGCAGCAATGCAATCAGCTTTATAAGATTGATTGGGGATAACAAGGAAAATAGCATTCGTTAGGACTCAAAGATAAATGCTCTGACGATTTAAGAATACTTGTTATAGGCTTCAGCATTATCTGCGAATTCATCCTCCATCGTTCGAACGTGGCAGATCTCTTTACTACGAGGCTTTCGAAAGAGCGCAACCTGCTGAGGAGGCCTGCATTTCAGGTATGAAAACTTATCCCTCAAGAAAAACCATACTTTTAACTTCCATTCGCAAGCATCGGAACACATGAAAAAAAGACGCGTATTTACCCTTTTCACCGCCGTTGTTTTGAGCATTGCACTCCAGGCCCAAAACTCCATCAACCTCTCCATTGAGCACTACCTGCAAGACGCTCCGCTTGCATTCAACCAGGCTTCGCAAACGCATGAAGCGCGCGACTTTGATGTGACCCGTCTGCAATACTACATCAGCGAAATCTCCATTGAGGACAACGGTGGGAATACTTATGGTTTCGACAGCTTGTGGGTATTGGTAAATGCATCCCACCCTACCGACATCGACCTCGGCTCGGGGTCTATGGACTCGATTGTTTCCGTGACCTTTCACATCGGCGTGGATTCCGCACACAATCACCTCGACCCTTCCTCTTGGCCCAACGACCATCCGCTCGCCCACAAGACTCCATCCATGCATTGGGGATGGGCCAACGGCTACCGTTTCGTTGCCATAGAGGGAAACTGCGGAGATGATCTGAACCAAGCCTATGAATTGCACGGCCTCGGAGATGAAAATTACTTCTCCGTCACCATTCCAACCAAAGCAGGTGCTGACAATGGCGTCATTGATGTGCCCGTGTATGCCAACTATGCTGAAATCCTTCGCGGCTTGGATATCTCCAATGGACTGATTTCACACGGACCGATCTACGAGGCGCAGACCAGCGTAGAAAACATGCACGATTATGTATTTGGCCCGGAAGTGCCTGCATCTACCGTTACTTCTGACACGAACGATACTTCCTTGGCCGTAGGGCTTGTTCCCGATGCCTCCTCCTTTGTGCTTTTCCCCAATCCGTCATCGTCCAATCGAGTGCACATCGCTGGCAATTCACTTGCCTCGTACACCGTACAAATCGTGGACCTGCGAGGATCAATGCTGGGTGCATTTGCTGTTCCTGCAGGGGCTGCGGAGCTGGACTTACCCCACCTCGTAGCTGGTTCGTACTACCTTACTTTTAAAAAGACTGCAGGTGAAGGCCCCGACCTCGTCCATCACAACTTTGTGAAGCTGTAAGCTTGGCACTCGTCATCCAAAAGAGACCGGCGGCTGCGCAGCACGGCACCAATATCTTTCAGCACGCTGGGAAAGTGGCGATAACTCTTCCTTAGAATTGTGCGTATATTGAGTATTCATTAAGCTCAGAGCACGAATACTAGGATACATTCCGAACGCCACGTGTCCTTACAACGTTATCTGAGACTCGACCTATGCACAATTTGGATAAAGTCATTTTGATATCTGGAACGTTGGGAAACGCTCATCGTGGAGTGATTGCCTTGGACATTCTTCGTTCACAGGACAACATCCGCGTTGAGGATCATACCTCGCTCGACCAGGTTGTAAACGGAAGCCCTTGCTCTGGCATCGTGCTCTCCTCCCTTCCAGAGTCGGAGTTGATCCTGTCGGTTCGGAAATCCAAAACGCTTCATCCTCATATCCCATTGCTCGTCATCGTCGAATCGCTGACCGATGCGTTTCTCTTGCTTCTGATGGATGCCGGCGCAGACGATGTATTTCTCGCCGATGAGATTTCTGCGGACGCTATCCGTCGCAAGTTGCTCATGCTTAACCGGAAAAAGCAGACCCTCACAAGCACATCAGAACTGAATACGAAGGAGCAACTGGAATCCATCCTTTCTCATGCCAACATGGGATTGGCGATGACCGACAACCGAGGTCGATTCCTCTACACCAATCAAGGCCTGGCAGATCTTTTAGGCTACGATTTAGCAGAAATGACCCATCTCAGCATATCCGATGTAGAGCCCCCAGAGGCATTCTCACTTGAGCGAAAATTCATCGAAGAAGCGATGCGCAACAAGCGCGACTCCTACCGCATGGAACAGAAGCTCATCAAAAAGGATGGGACGGTGATCTGGATCGACCTGAGTGTGTCGGTCTTACGGGATGAGCAAGGGCAACTTAAAAACCTGATTGGTGCGATCGTTGACGTAAGCGAACACAAGCAAGCACAGCAAGCGCTCATCAACAGCGAACAACAACTCAAGACCAGTGTAGATCGATTCCGAAACCTGATCGAGCACAGTACAGACGTCATTGCGGTAGAAGACCGAAATTTCAATTTGATTTACATCAGCCCTTCTGTTCACCAAGTCTTGGGATATTCGGAGGATGAAGTTCGCAGTAAGAATGCTGAAAGCTTTGTACACCCCAACGATCTCGAGAAACGCAAGGAATATTTGAGGAAATTACTCCGCGGTGAAGTGCCGTTGGTACAATTCAAAGAACGGCTGCTACGGAAAGACGGAAGCTACATGTGGGTACTCGCCACCTTCTCCAATCAACTCGATGTGCCAGGAGTAGAAGGCATAGTGATGAACTTTAAAGACATTGACCAAGAAGAACGCACTGCCAGAGAGCTCAAGGAAAGCTACGAACGCTACGAATTGGTCACCAAGGCTACCAGCGATATTATTTGGGATTTCAACCTCGAAACGGGGGAGATCTCCAATACCGACACTTTTGAGAAGGTCCTTGGTCACACCCTGAACGAAATGAAGCGCAACGACTGGGAATCGTATGTGCATCCAGAAGATCGGGATTACGTCAGAAACCTTCTTCAAAAAACATTGAACAATCCCATCAAGGATCAATGGAAGGCTCAATACCGATTCATCAAGGCAGACGGCAATTACGCCTGGGTATCTGACAATGCGACCATTCTCAGGAACGCTAAAGGAGAAGCCGTGCGCATGATCGGGGCGATGAGTGACATCACCGAACGCATCGAATACGAGCGATCCATCGAAGCACAAAACGCCAAACTCACCGAAATCGCCTGGATGCAAAGCCACATGGTACGCGCACCGCTGGCAAACCTGATGGCACTCCTAGAATTGCTTGATGAATCCGAAGGCAACGAGGCACAACAATTGCGCAACATGGTGCACGAGAGCGCAAGTGAATTGGATCAGGTCATCCGGAACATCGTTAAGAATGCCGAGCGCTTTGAGCGAACAGAGGGCGCCACCGCCATCACCCGATACGGATTGTTAGGCGAAGAATTGAATGAGCTCTACCTCCACCCTGCCCTGCTCGATTTGGCGACGCGCGCGTACAGCATCACCAACAAGAAAGACAAGATCGTCTACGCAAACCAAGCCTTCATCAAGATGTCTGGTTTTGAATATGATTTCCTCTTAGGAAAAGCACATTCCAGTTTACTCATAGGTCCAGAAACGAACTTGGAAACGCTCAAATTCATGGCACAGCGAGAATCTGACCGTCAACCGTATGAATCAGAAATTTACTGCTACAACGCCAACGGAAATCCATTTTGGGTGCGCATCACGGCCCAGCCTTTCATCTCCAAACAAGGAACATTCAATGGCTACTTCTATACTAAGAAGGATATCTCGAAAGAAAAGACCGCGGAATCTACCATCATTGAAAAAACGGAGATCCTCGCCAGCATCAACAATGAGCTAAAGAATTTCACCTACACCGTATCCCACGACCTCAAAGAACCGGTCAATAGCTTACGAGCCCTCATGAACCTCCTGCTTTCACAAGCGAATCACAAGCTCGACGACGAAGAGAAAGAGTTCATCACCCGAGCGATGAGCAGCATCGAGCGCATCAGCAGCATGGTGAAAGCATTGCTTGAATATTCCAGGAGCAGCAACATGACGGAACCACTTGGCGATGTAAAACTCTCGGACGTTGTAGAAGAGGTGCGGGATGCGCTGCAAAGCCAAATCCAGGAAAATGAAGCATCACTCGTGTTGACCGGAGAAGACGTGAATATGACACTGTTCCCACTTCAATTTTCCCGAATACTCCAAAACCTCGTCAACAATAGCCTCAAATTCAAATCCAATCGAAAACCTGAGATCATCGTATCAGCGACGAGTACCAATAAGCACTGGAAGATCAAGGTAGCCGACAACGGCATCGGAATCGATGAAGAAGACCTGAACAAAGTGTTCGATCTGTTCTACTATAAAAGCTCTATCAACCGCATGGACAGCCATGGTATTGGCTTAGCGGTTGTCAAAAGACTTGTGGAACAACACGAAGGCGAGATCAACGTATCCAGCGTGTCAGGGAAGGGAACAACATTTACTTTTACGGTCAGGAAGAGCCTCTGATGAAAGACAACAGCGCTGGATAGACATGGAGAATAAAGTTGAATTCTTGATGGTTGATGATGATGAAATGACCTTGTTCATTCACGAAAAAATCATGCATCGTTGTGGAATGCAGCACCCTTTTCAGTCGTTCAATTCTGCCAAGAAATGCCTCGAATACCTCATTTCGGACAACACCTCCTCAAAATTGTTCATTCTTCTACTCGACATCAACATGCCAGGAATGAGCGGCTGGGAAATGCTCGACCGCATGCAATCTGACCTCAAAGACAAAGAAATATTGGTCATCATGGCGACTTCATCGGTAGACTATGACGACCGTAAACGAGCAGAGAAGTATGACTGCGTCATCGATTTCATCGAAAAGCCCTTTTCTCTCGACATCTGCAAAAATCTTACGAACATTCCACAGGTAGCGGCGCTGAACCTTTGATTTATGCGGGAAGATCAAGCCGAATTGCTTCAACTCGTACGAATGAAAATGCCCTTCGGAAAGTACAAGGATCGACTCCTGAGTGACCTTCCGGTAACTTACTTGGAATGGTTCGCGCGCAAAGGTTTTCCGCCCGGTAAGTTGGGTGATCGTCTGTCATTGGTACATACTGTAAAGACCAACGGCCTCGATCATTTATTCGTTCAATTGAAATCCATCGCGCGAAATGACGGCCGTTGAACCCTACACTCCACCTTTTCTGCATCGATGGGCACACAGTGCCACGATCTTACCCAATCAACTACGGCCAATCACGTCTCCCTACCATCGCTCAGAAAGCATCGAAACGCCAGATGGTGATCTCTTTACCCTAGATTGGATCGACCGAGCTCCTGATCAACTTGCCGTCCTACTCCATGGACTCGAAGGCAGCACGAAGTCTTCCTATATGATGGGCATGGCCAAAGCCTTTGCTGCACGTGGGTGGTCTGTGGCCTCGGTAAACCACCGAAGCTGTGGCGGCACGCCCAACATGGTGATAGGTTCCTATCACAGCGGATTCACAACGGATTTGGAGCTGATCCTGCAGCGCTGTTCATCCGTAGAAAGGGTGGTAATTGTCGGTTTCAGCTTAGGAGGCAACATCGCCCTGAAAAGAGCCGGCGAAGCTTTACTGCCCCCGAATGTAAAAGCCGTGATTGGCATCTCTGTTCCTTTACACCTCGCTTCCTCAGCGCGTAAACTTGCACGCTGGCAAAACGCAGTGTATATGACGCGGTTTCTGCGCCAGTTGAAACGCAAAGCACTGATCAAATCAAGGCAGTTTCCTTCAGGAGGGTTGAATGACACAGCGCTGCAACGCGCCAAGACTTTCGAAGAATTCGACGAGGCATATACCGCTCCGGCACATGGTTTTGACAGCGCATCCGACTATTATGAGCGGTCCAGCGCCATTCGATTCCTGCCTTCGATTAAAACGCCTTCTTTGATCATTAACGCACTGAATGACAGCTTTTTAACTGAACAATGCTATCCTTATGAAGCAACGGAGCAAAACCCCTTTCTTCACATGGACGTTCCCTCATTCGGTGGACACGTAGGCTTCGCACAAAGCCATTTCATGCGCGACGAATTCTGGCATGAGCGCAGAGTGATGGAATTTATACAGACATTTGGCGCGTGAATTTTAAAGAACTCGGCTTAGACGATCAACTGATCGAATCGATCTCCTACATGGGCTTCGAAAAGGCCACCCCCATCCAAGAACAATCCATCCCTAAGATCCTCGAAGGAAAAGACCTGATTGCATGTGCCCAAACGGGTACGGGCAAGACGGCGGCCTTTGTACTTCCTGTGATGCAGCAGCTGCTCCAGTTGAAAGAGCACAAAGGGATCACCACCATCATCATCGTTCCTACGCGCGAGCTCGCCATTCAGATCGATCAGCAGATCCAAGGCTTCAGCTACTTCACCCCCGTGGCTTCGATAGCTGTGTACGGAGGTGGTGACGGAGACGATTGGCAAGAACAAAAACAAGCGATCTTAAATGGTGTCGACATCATCGTAGCAACTCCTGGGAAGTTCATTGCGCACCTTAACATGGGCTACATGGAATTGGGCAATGTGAGCCACGTTATCCTCGACGAAGCAGATCGCATGCTCGACATCGGATTCTACGACGATATCCTGCGCATCTTCAGCTACTTTCCCAAAGAGCGCCAGACCTTGATGTTCAGCGCGACCATGCCGAAGAAGATCCGGGACCTCGCGTCTCAAATTCTTAAATCTCCAGAGGAGATCAGCATCGCCATTTCGAAACCCGCAGAAGGCGTTTTACAGGTGGGCTATTTGTGCTATGCACCGATGAAAGCGAAGTTCATCAAGCACCTCATCAATGAGAAGCCTTCATGTAAGAGTATCCTCATTTTCAGCTCTACCAAAAGGGAAGTAAGTGAGATCGTCAGGACTTTGAAGAACAAGGAATACACGGTAGAAGGTATTTCGTCTGACTTGGAACAGTCAGAACGAGAGTCGGTCATGAATAGTTTCAGAGCAAAACAGACGCGGGTGCTCGTCGCTACAGACGTTGTCAGTCGTGGTATCGACGTTAAAGACATCAACTTGGTGATCAACTATAACGCTCCGAACGACGCAGAGGATTACGTCCACAGGATTGGCCGAACAGCGCGCGCCGATACTACCGGTATTGCGGTGACTTTGATCGAGCCAGACGACATGTACAAGTTCTTGCGCATCGAACGACTGATCGAGAAGGAAGTACTGAAACTTCCCATTCCACCCGAAATCGGTGAAAGTCCCAAATGGGACCCAAACGCGTCGAACAAGGGAGGTGGATTTCGAGGAGGAGGAGGAGGCGGTGGACGCAAAGGCGGACGCGGCGGAAAGCCTAACCGAGGAAGCGGCGATCGCCGTCCAAATCGTTCCTAGAACAATCCCGAAATATTTCCGTCAGCATCGATGTCGATGTGCTCAGCAGCGGGCTCCGCGGGGAGTCCTGGCATGCGCATGATGTCACCTGTGATCGGAATGAGGAATCCTGCACCGCTCGCAATCTCAATCTCGCGCACGGTCACGATGAAGTCCTTAGGCCGACCCAACAGTTCGGGGTTATCACTCAGTGACTTTTGGGTCTTTGCAATACACACGGGCAAAGCAGATAGTCCCAAATCTTCGATTTTTTTCAAGTCCTTCTTCGCCTTTCCCAAGAAGTCGATCGCAGAAGCCCCGTAGATCTTTTTGGCGATGCGTTCAATCTTTGATTCCACGCTTGTATTCAAGTCATACATCGGCGTAAATCGTCCTGTAAAGCTTTCCACCGTTTCGGCCACTGCCTCGGCGAGTGCTTCTGCTCCCTTCCCACCTTCGCCCCACACATTAGCCACAATGGCTTTCACACCTTTTGCTTTGCAGGCCTGAATTACCTCCTCCATCTCCTCCGCCGAATCAAAGGTGAATTGGTTGATGGCAACCACCGCAGGCACTCCAAAATGCTTGATGTTCTCCAGGTGCTTCTCCAGGTTGGGTATGCCGCGCTTGACCGCGTCTACATCTGTTTCATTCAATTCCTTCAAGGCCTTGCCTCCGTGGTACTTGAGTGCACGAATCGTAGCTACCAGCACCACTGCCCTTGGACTAATACCCGCCGATCGGCACTTGATGTCAAAGAATTTCTCTGCCCCTAGATCGAATCCGAATCCTGCCTCGGTCACCACATAATCGCTGAGCGACATTCCCATTTTGGTTGCGATCACCGAGTTGGTGCCTTGGGCAATGTTGGCGAAAGGTCCTCCGTGAATGATGGCGGGATTGCCTTCCAATGTCTGTACAAGATTGGGTTGAATGGCATCCTTCAGCAATGCGGTCATTGCCCCGTGTGCTTTGAGATCTCGCGCATAGATGGCTTGCTTATCGAAGGTGTATCCGACGAAAATGTTTCCGATGCGTTCCTTGAGGTCTGAAAGGTTTTCAGCTAAGCAAAGGATGGCCATGACTTCACTGGCAGCGGTAATGTCAAAGCCCGACTCCCGCGGAACGCCCATCGTGGGTCCACCGAGCCCAACGACCACCTTCCGGAGCGCGCGATCGTTCATGTCCATGACCCGCTTCCAAGAAACGGTCCTGGGATCGATCTTGAGGGAGTTCTTTTTACGCTGGATGTCATTATCGATCAAAGCAGCCAACAGGTTGTGTGCCTTCTCTATCGCCGCGAAATCACCGGTGAAGTGGAGGTTGATGTCTTCCATGGGCAGCACTTGACTGTATCCCCCACCTGTGGCCCCACCCTTCATTCCGAACACGGGCCCCAAGGAAGGCTCCCTCAACACCACAGTAGTGCGCTTACCTATGCGGTTCAATCCCTCCGCCAATCCGATCGATGTGGTCGTTTTTCCTTCGCCAGCTGGCGTTGGACTCACGGCAGAAACCAAGATGAGCTTAGAACGATCAATCGCAGTCTGATCCAATTTGGACAGAGGAATCTTCGCCTTGTACTTTCCGTAAAAATCGATTTCCTCCCCACCCAAACCCAGCTTAGAAGCGATGTCAGCGATGGGTCGAATGGTGGCTTTTCGCGCAATCTCAAGGTCTTTCATAATCAGTTTTGTTTGGGACGTAAATCTAGCATTTGGATCTATGCCCACGTCGCCGTCTTTGGGGATTCCCTTCCTCCAAAAGAACCTAGTAAGGCGAGGGATTGCTACTACCTTTGCGAAGTGCAGCCAAAGCCTTCCGAAATACTATTCAACGGACTACCAACGCTCGACGTACGCTCTCCCGGTGAATTTAGCCAGGGTCGTGCTCCAGGCGCGAAATCGCTGTCCCTTTTCACCGATGAAGAACGGAAGCGCGTGGGCATCGCCTACAAGCAAAAAGGACGAGATAAAGCGGTTGTCATCGGATTGGACATCGTAGGACCTAAGATGAGTGGCTTTGTGCAGCAGGCCCTCGCTTTTGCACCCGAAAAAAAGGTCAACATGTACTGCTGGCGTGGAGGAATGCGCAGCGGCTCCATGGCCTGGCTCCTGCAAACCTCCGGATTCAACGTCAACCTGATTGAAGGTGGTTACAAAGCATGGCGCAGAGAGGTCTTGGAGGTGCTTGCCCACCCCTATCACTTCATCAACCTTGGTGGCTTGACCGGTGTCGGCAAGACCGATGTTTTGCTCGAATTGCAGGCCCAAGGGGAACAGATCATTGATCTCGAAGCTGCAGCTCGTCACACGGGATCGGCTTTCAATTCCTATGAAGAAGCCCAACCTTCCTCCGAACAGTTCGAGAACGAATTGGCAGAGCAGCTCCTAAAATTCGACGCGACCCGACCGATTTGGATCGAGGATGAAAGCCGAAATATTGGGAAGGTGGTGATGAACCAAGCGCTGTATGACAGCAAGCGCACGGCACCCTTTGTGCTCGTCAATCGACCGAAGGAAGAACGCGTGGTGCACCTCTGTAAATTGTACGGCAGCGTCCCCCTCGAAATGCTCAAAGATTCCTTTAAGAAGATCGAACGACGATTGGGTGGGCAATATTTGCAGGCGGCTATAGAATACTTGGAAGATGGGAATTTACCACCCGCCGCTAGGATTGCCTTGCAGTACTACGACAAGGCCTACATGTATTCAATGGCAAAGCATGATCGAAAACCCATATTCTCTTTAAGTTTAAAGGAAAAGTCACCCGCAGAGGGAGCAACAGCATTGATCGAATGGAACAAAAGCACGAAGGTCCTCCACGTCTAACGCAATACAGTCATGGCGCTGGATGTGGTTGTAAGATCGCACCTGCCGATCTGGAGCGCATCCTGCAAAACGCACGCACGGATACTGATGACCCAAGGGTGTTGATTGGAAACAACACATCCGACGATGCAGCGGTGATCGACATCGGGGATGGAAGGGCCTTGGTTTCCACCACGGATTTTTTCATGCCGATCGTAGACAGTGCCTTCGATTTTGGTCGGATTGCTGCGGCGAATGCTATCAGCGACGTTTACGCCATGGGCGGCTCCCCTATCACGGCGATCGCCATTTTGGGATGGCCCTTGGAGCAATTGGGCGCTGCATTGGCTGGAGAAGTACTGAACGGCGCGAAAGCCGTGTGCAAAGAGGCAGGAATCAGCCTTTCAGGAGGGCACAGCATTGAAAGCAAGGAGCCCTTCTTTGGACTCTCGGTCACCGGCATCATCGATCAGCGACACATCAAAACCAACATCGGAGCACAACCGGGAGATACGCTGTTCCTGACAAAGCCATTAGGTGTAGGCATTTTGGCCACTGCACTCAAGCGAGGCCTGTTGGATGAAACTACCATCTCTGCCGCAGTGAGCAGCATGTCAATCTTGAACAATATCGGAGAACAACTGGGCAGCATCCCAGGTGTGAACGCATTGACGGATGTTACGGGCTTCGGACTGCTGGGGCATTTAATCGAAATGTGCGAAGGCTCTGGCGTTAGTGCTGACGTGGATTTCGCGAACGTTCCCCTGATTGAGGAGAAAGTGCTGAATGAGCTGCTCGCGAAATTTGTCATGCCGGATAACACGATGCGAAATTTCAAAGCATTCAACGAAAAGGTTTCGAAACTAAATGCCAGGGAGTTGCAGCTACTGTGCGACCCTCAAACGAGTGGTGGCTTATTGATAGCGGTGAATTCATCGTCAGAAGATCAGATCGTCGCAATGTTGAAAGAGGCCGGTTTGTACCATCACCCGATCGGTCGAATTACGGAGCGGCAGTCGCCGTTGGTGAACGTGATCTAATCCATGATCAACCCCACGGGACAGTGATCACTCCCTTCCATATCATTCAGGATCACAGCGTCCTTTAGTCGCCCTTCTAGCTGTTGGCTGGCCAAGAAATAATCGATCCGCCAACCGATGTTTCTGGGGCGCGCATTGGCGCGGAAACTCCACCAGCTGAATTTCTCTTCCTCCGGATAGAAATAACGAAATGTGTCGATGAATCCAACGCCGAGCAGCGCATCCATTCCATCGATCTCCTTTTGCGTGTAACCTGGCGTCTTGTTGTAATTCGACTTATCGTTCTTGATGTCAATGGGTCGGTGGGCGACGTTGAGGTCGCCGCAGATGACGACTGGCTTGGAGGATTCCAAGCCCTGGATGTACTCCTTGAAATCAATGTCCCATTGGGCGCGGTAATCCAGACGAGCGAGGCCGTTTTGTGAATTGGGCGTATAGACCGTCACCAACCAAAAATCATCGTATTCAGCGGCCAGCACCCTGCCTTCTTTGTCGTGCTGTGTTATGCCCATGTCTGCGACCACTTGTTTGGGTTCTGTCTTACTCAAGATCGCCGTTCCCGAATACCCCTTTTTCTCTGCGCTGTTGCTAAACATGTGGTAATCCATTCCGAAGAGCGTCTCGCGCACTTGATCATCTTGCGCCTTGGTCTCTTGCAAGCAAAGGACATCCGGATTCATTTCCTCTACCTTCTCAAAGAAACCTTTTCCAGCGGCAGCGCGCACCCCATTCACATTCCACGATAACAACTTCATGCCCTTCAATTTGGCGTAAATGTAGGACGTCTGCATGTCCTTGCCAACTCATTGGGTTCGACAACCGTCAATTCAATTAGAATTCGGAGACTTGCACTATAAATGCGCACCATGAAACTACCATTGACCCTCCTCAGCCTTTGCCTGGCATCCATGACCTTTGGACAAAGCGTAGTGCATGAAGTGGGCATTGCCCAATCCAACGACGACGTAGAACAAGAAGGTGCTTTTGTATCGCTGAACGATCTTGAGCTCGACCTCGGCTGGAACCAAGGCGAAGAGAGCAAGGTAGGACTGATCTTTCGCAATGCGAACATCGATCCCGGAGCGAGCATTGATTCTGCGTACCTCCGCCTTACGCTGCAGAGCGAGCTGTCCGACTCCCTCACGGTAAGTATTCATTTGGAGTCGGAGCCCTTTCCGTTAAAATACGCAGACTCCATCGGCATTGACGAAGGTAGAGCTTACCTCACGACCATCATTGAGTGGACGCTTGCTCCAAACACAGCGGGAACAGTGGTGTATTCTCCGGACCTCAGCGCGCTGATCCAAGAAGGCATTGCCTTGCAAAACTGGGGGCCGAGTTCAGGACTCAATTTTCTGTTGACTCCCAACACGATTGATGATTCAGTGCACCTCGAGGCGGAATTCTTTTCTTTTGATCAGAACGATCCCACGCGCCGCCCACGCCTTTTCATTGAATTGGATGAAAGCTTCATCAACGGAATAACCGCCTCTGCTCCATCTTTAGCAGACGTCATCGTCTTTCCCAACCCGAGCGCTGGACAGGTAACATTGAACGCCTCAAGCCCTATCAGTGCGCTTACGTTGCGTGACATGCAGGGGCGTGTGGTGGACTTCCGACAGGGTTTGTCTTCCGTTAAGGAAAACTTGACGATGGATATCCCTGGGATCTATTTTCTAGAAGTAGTGTCGGAAAATGGAAAGGATGTGAAACGTCTGATCGTTCAGTAGGCTTACTCAGAAACGGAAAGCCGCAGTCGTTGGGATTTTGAACCGTCTTTGATCGTCAGCACATACACACCCGGTGACAACAACGCTTCGCGTACATCAAAGCTGAAAAGCGGCACAGAGATTCTATTGTACTGATAAACCAACCTACCATCCAAGGTGTAGATTCCAAGCGATACTTGGTCTGTTTGAGCTGCTATCACAACTTGTACGTTCCCGCTTGTCGGATTAGGATACACCTGAGCAATCTGCAAAGGATCTGGGCCATCGAAATAGTCCAATTCAGCCAGACCGACGGAGCGTGTTTCTCCATTATAGTCGGTTTGATCTAGACGAAACAACATTTTGGTAGTAAACGCCTCCTGCAAGAGCACTTCATAGGCTTGGATCACTGAAGAATTTCCAGCGCCTGGTTGCTCATATATCTCATTCCAAGAAGTACCATCCTTTGAGGTCAAGATGGTAAAGAAGTCGTTGTCCACCTCCGATGCCGTTTTCCAAGTCAGCATGGTCTCCCCTTCCACATCATAGACGCTGAATGACAACAGTTCTATTGGAAGCACATCTCCACCGTAGGCAATTGGTCCCGTCAGAGGGTTTATGCCCCCTGCAGACCAAACAGTGCTACCGCAGATGCTCACTAACGTCGAACTTCCCCCGCCCGATCCTGTTTTCCGGACTGTTCCGCCACTTTGGACACTGAGCAAAGACCCGCAGGGCAAATCCACCTTATTGCCATTCGTAAACGTCAGGGTACCGTACACGTCGATGGCCATGGTAGTGCCGCAAGCGCTAAAGTTGTATTGATCGGACACTGTGATTTCATGGGATGAGGATACTCGAATCGTATCACCGCAGGCCGGTAACCGATTGGTTCCGTCACACGACCACCGCGCAGCGCTGTTCCAGTTTCCCGTACTTAGAGAAATACAGGTTTGGGCGCCCATTTCAAATGAAAAAGCACCCAACAAAACCACCAAAAATGCACGCTTGAAATACACTTATCCTATTATTGCTGCGAAAGTAGGAATTTGACATTGTTCATTCCCTAAGAATACGAACATCCTAACCTTAAGTTTTGTTCCCGACGTACTTTGAGCTAGGCCTCACTCACATCCTCGATTTACAGGGCTATGACCACATGCTGTTCTTGGCTGTGCTGATCGCAGGATTCCATTGGAATGAATGGAAGACTGTTCTTTGGATGATCACTGCCTTTACGCTCGGACATTCACTCACCCTTGCCATCACGGTCTTGAACGGTCCTGTCATCGAATCCAACTGGGTTGAAATTTTGATTCCCCTCACCATCTTCTCCGCAGCATTCAGCAATCTTGTTTGGAAACGACGACACGTAATCGCCGCAGCAAGCGTCACCACCTTCTTTGGGCTCATCCACGGGATGGGATTTGCTGGTTACTTAAGCGCTTTGCTCCCTACCAACAGCGAACTATGGCAGCCCCTACTCTTCTTCAATCTGGGCGTGGAAGCCGGTCAAATCATCTTTGCAACACTGCTGATCACGCTTTTATTCATCACACGGTCCGCGTCAAAATCCGCTGTCCGAATCGCACAAACATCTCTTTCCGTTGTCGGATTGGTGATATCCCTATTTTTAGCGTTCACAAATTGGATTTCTTAATGAAACGTAGCTTAACCCTCCTCCTTGTAGCATGTTCTATCGTCGCCTACGGTCAGAACAAATTCGCGCAACTGGGTACAGACCTCCCTACACCTAACATATACAGAACAGCCTCCGGCGCTCCCGGTCATGCGTACTATCAGCAAAAGGCCGACTACGTGATCGATGTGCGCATTGACGACAAGACTCAACGGATCGATGGCAAGGAGACCATTACCTACACCAACCATTCGCCAGACGCACTTTCTTATCTATGGATCCAGCTGGACCAAAACATGCGGGCTCAAGATTCAGACACCCGGAAAATCAGTCAAATGAACCTCGAAGAGGGAGCGAGTTACAACGACATTAAGCGCTTACACAATGACTTCGATGGTGGATTTAAACTGCTGAAAGTGACCGACGTTTCGGGAAAAGACATCCCTTATACTGTCGTAAAAACCATGATGCGGGTAGACATTCCAACACCTCTGAAAAGCGGTGAATCCTATTCCATGAAGATCGAATATTGGTACAACATCAACGACCGTATGCAGATCGGTGGTCGCTCTGGTTATGAGTATTTCGAAGCCGAAGACAACTACCTCTACACCATCGCTCAGTTCTTTCCGAGAATGTGTGTCTACAATGAAGTAGAAGGATGGCAAAACAAGCAATTTCTCGGTCGAGGAGAGTTCACATTACCCTTTGGAGACTACAAGGTAAAAATCACTGTACCAGATGATCACGTAGTTGGATCTACAGGAACACTTCAAAACGAAAAGGACATCCTTACCGCGACTCAACTAGAGCGATTAAAGCAAGCGCGCACCGCCTCAAAACCGGTGATGATCGTCAATCCTAAAGAAGCCGAGAAAGCAGAAAAAGGAAAGCCAAAAGGGGAAAAGACTTGGACCTTTCACGCTGAAAATGTGCGTGACTTCGCCTTCGCTTCATCTCGGAAATTTATATGGGATGCCATGGGTGTAGACATCGAAGGGAAGAACATTCTATGCATGAGCTTCTACCCAAAAGAAGGCAATCCACTCTGGGAACAGTACAGCACCGAGGTGGTGGCCCACACCATTCGCACCTACAGCAAGTTCACCATTCCTTATCAGTATCCCGTCGCCATTTCAGTGCACACCAATCGCATCGGCATGGAATACCCGATGATTTGTTTCAACGGTGGACGGCCCGAAGAAGACGGAACCTACTCTGAAGGCACCAAGTACGGCATGTTAGGCGTGATCATCCACGAAGTGGGACACAACTTCTTTCCGATGATCATCAACTCGGACGAACGCCAGTGGACCTGGATGGATGAAGGCTTGAACACCTTTGTGCAATACCTCACTGAGGTGGAATGGGACCCGAACTACCCATCTCGTCGTGGCAACCCTACCAAGATCGTCGACTACATGAAAGGGGATCCTGGAAATATCTCCCCGATCATGACCAACAGCGAGAGCATCTTCCAATTCGGCAACAACGCCTATGGGAAACCCGCAGCTGCTTTGAACATTCTGCGCGAGACCATCTTGGGCCGTGAGCTCTTCGATTTCGCTTTCAAGACTTATGCGGAGCGATGGGCGTACAAACACCCAACCCCTGCAGATTTCTTCCGCACCATGGAGGACGCATCCGGTGTTGACCTCGACTGGTTTTGGAGGGGTTGGTTTTACACCACTGACCCGGTTGACATCTCGATCGACGAGGTAGTGCAGTACCACATTGACAGCAAAGATCCCGACAAAGAATTGGCATTTGACCGCGCCCAAAACGAAGCGCAACCCGCTTTCTTGGGAGAACAAATAAATAATAAAACCATTACTTCACCTGAAATCAATCAAAAGCCTGAATTACAAGACTTTTACAACAAATGGGACCGTTACGAACCCACCTCTTATGACCGCGATCAATACAAGAAAATGGTGGATGGTTTGACGGATGAAGAGCGTGAAGTTTTGGGATACGATTGGAAGTATTACCAGATGAAATTCACGAACAAAGGAGGCCTTCCGATGCCGATCATTTTAGAGTTCATCTTCGAAGATGGATCGAAAGAACGCCACTACATTCCCGCCGAAATTTGGAAGATGGACGACATGCAGGTGAGCAAGGTCTTCTACTCTAAAAAGGAACTCAAGGAGGTCATTCTAGACCCCAACACCCAAACGGCGGATGTGGACCGTTCGGACAATTATTGGCCGGCAAAAACACCTCAAAGTAGGTTTGAGCTGTACAAGTACCGAGGACGCTATTCCCGAGGCGATGATTTGAATCCGATGCAGAAGGCAAAGGAGTAAATCATCCGAGGTAGAAAGATGAATGTTCATTCAACCTCTATTGTCCACGCTCGGAAGAGACATCCCTGTTTTTTTGAGGGACTAGTTACTAGGAACTAGGTCGCGAGGTTACTATCAATAGCCCCTAGCTCCTCGCCCCTTCCCTGACACTTTGTCCTAATCCTTGGTTTGGAACGATTTTGTTGCTCTACCTTGCACACATCAATTGAGTAACAAACACATGAAAACATTACGCATTCCTTTTTATCTCTCTATCCTGGCGGTCATCCTGTCATCTTGCGGGTACAACAACATGGTGGAGAAAGACGAAACCATCGGTCAGAAATGGGCCGACGTTCAAACCCAGTACCAACGCCGTTCTGACCTCATCCCAAACTTGGTCAGCACCGTTAAAGGCTACGCAGACTTTGAGCAAGCTACCCTCACCGGTGTGATCGAAGCGCGTTCCAAGGCTACGGGAGTCAACATCCAAGCGGATGACCTCACGCCTGAGAACATCGCAAAATTTCAAGCAGCACAGTCACAATTGAGCGGAGCTCTTTCTCGACTCTTGGTTACCGTAGAGCGTTATCCTGAGCTGAAGGCCAACCAGAACTTCCTCGAGCTGCAAGCGCAGTTGGAAGGCACGGAAAATAGAATCTCCGTAGCGCGCCAAAGATTCAACGAGGCGGTGCAGGATTACAACTCCTACATACGCAGCTTTCCGCGCGTCATTTACGCGGGTTGGTTTGACTTTGAGAAGAAAGGCTACTTCGAAGCCGATGCTGGAACAGAGAACGCGCCTAAAGTGGAGTTTTAATGTTTGAAAAACCTCCATTCACAAAGGACGAAGAAGCACGGATCCTAGCCGCTATAGCCGATGCGGAAAACAACACCTCCGGTGAAGTGCGCATCCACATCGAGCGCAAATGCAAAAAGGAACCCTACGCAGAAGCGATTGAGGTATTTGAGAAGCTCGGCATGACCAAGACCGAACAGCGCAACGGGGTTTTGATCCTGGTAGCGTTGGATGATCACAAATTTGCCATCATCGGCGATGCGGGCATCAATGAAAAAGTACCGAAAGGTTTCTGGGACGAAACCAAGGAGCTGATGATTGCACACTTCAAAGAAGGCCGTATCGTAGACGGCATCATCGAAGGCATCAGTGATGCCGGCCAACAGCTCAAGCAGTACTTCCCTTATCAAAAGGACGATATAAACGAACTCAAGGACGACATCAGCTATGGGAAGGACAAGTAAAATTCTATTCACCGGCTTATTGAGTCTTTTGTTGGCACTTCCTGCGTTCGCAAAGGAGGTTCCGCCTGCCCCAAAGCAACTGGTCAACGACTACGCGGGGGTCATGTCCGCTTCTGAAGTACAGAACTTGGAAGCGAAACTCGTCGCTTACGACGAGCAGACCTCTACGCAAATCTCCATCGTTACGATTGCATCGCTGGAAGGCGACGACTTGTTTGACTACAGCCAGCGATTGGCAGAAGCATGGGGCATTGGCGGCGGCGCGAACGACAACGGAGTACTTCTGCTCATTGCAGTAGAAGAGCGCGGCATTCGCATTCACACGGGCCTGGGCACCGAAGGCGCCATTCCTGACGCGATTGCAAAACGGATCATCGAGAACGAGATCAAACCTCAATTCCGAGCGGGCGACTACTACGGTGGGTTGAACGCGGCTACGGAAGCCATGGTCAAAGCGCTTGCGGGAGAATACAAGGCCGACCCCAAAGCAAAGGAGGGCACTCCCTTACGCATCATCCCTCTCATCATCATGCTCTTGCTGTTCATCTTTTTCGCACGGAGGAAGAAGTACACCGGCTACAGTCAGTCCGGTAGACGCCACTACGGCGGTGCATGGATCGGAGGTGGATTTGGTGGTGGAGGCGGCGGCTTCGGCGGCGGCGGTGGTGGAGGCTTCGGCGGTTTCGGTGGCGGTGGATTTGGCGGCGGTGGTGCTAGTGGTGGGTGGTAAACCAACTAGGCGCGAATTAGTCAAGTCCTACTTTCTCATTTTAGCGGATCTACCTGGCAGCCATTCCCGAAGGAAGCAATGTATCGGTGGTCATTTATGACCTTTCAGGTCGGCAAGTAGCCATGCAAAGCATCCGCTCCATCGATCAGAGCATCCACATCGGCACGTTGAGTGCTGGACCTTATATGGTGCGCTTGACGCAAGATGGTGAAGTGTTGGGGACTACGTTGATGGTGAAGGAGTAAGCAAATTCAAGCGCAAACTCAAGTTAGCTTTCCTATGCCCTCTTGAATTTGCGCTTGAGTTTGAATTTCCTAACAAAACCTTTGCTTCCCTATATTCGTAATCCACAGGATTACCAACTTTTATGTCATGCTACGAACAATACATTTAGGTCTCTTTATTCTGGCTGCTTCGCTCACTACCTCACTGTACGCTCAACAAACAGTGACCATCTTGAACGATACAAGCAGCTGGGGATCAGCAGGATGCCCGTTACCCATATCAGGTCAACTACAGGTCTCAGGTAATGCAACGAATTACAACCCGGCAATCGACAGTATCCAGGTGATCTTTCAATGGGGAGACGGCAAGGTGGATTCAGGAATGGCGTATCTGCAAGGGTCAGGTCCTACGTACTATGGTTGGAACTTAGGAATGACTCATAACTACTCTGTACCTGGAGAGTATTCACCTAGAATCATAGCAAAGGCTCCAAATGGAATAGCTGATACCGTGGTGGCTTCATCATTTGTACTTTCCACAACGTGTACTCAAATCGATGGTTATTTTTACTTCGACGAGAATGAAAACTGCAGCAAAGATGGCGGAGAGCTGATCGCAGTGAATAGAACCGTTTACGCGAAAAACTCTTCTGGAGCTACCATTGGTATTACCACAACAGATAGCACTGGATACTTCAGAATTTATCTCTTACCAAACCAAAGCGGGCTCACCCTGCATTGTAGCCTTTTCGACGTTTTCGATGAAGAATTGATTTGCCCGGCTTCCGGTCACCATTCTTTCAGTTCGTCCTCGTCACAGAGTTTAGATTTTGGGGTTAAGCCTCAAAGCCCGGGCGTCAAAGTTGTAAATAGACATGCCGCTTTCTGCGGAGTTGCGGCTCCAGGGGACACAGGCGTAATTTCCATGTACTCTCTTGTCCACTTCAATACAACGAATGATTTTATGGATACGGTCAGTATCAGTTTGAGCGACCAGGTATCCTATGTCAGCACGGTCGATGGTCCGACACCCGATGCTATCATTGACAACACCCTCTATTGGTACCGCAACATCCCCGCATTCGGTGGAAACCCAGTGATTGGATGGTTCATTTATAGAATTTCGACTCGTACAAATACGAATGCAGTACTCTTCAGCGATGCTGAATTCCTCCTCACTTCTAGCCTTCATTCGCTGGACGAAGATGAATGTGATAACTCCGTGACAGTTCGGCTGAAGGTCGATGGACCGTATGACCCGAACAATAAAGAAGTGTCTCCGGCTGGTGAAGGTCCAACCGGACTCATCGATACATCCACAGTTGAATTGACCTACACGGTAAACTTCCAAAATACTGGCACCGCACCAGCGAAGCACGTTTATATCCTTGATACGCTTCCACCTGAATTAAACCTTTCGAGCTTTGAATTGATAGGAGCTAGCCATAAAGTTCATGCTTCGCAAGGAGGTGATGGTGTTGTGCGATTTGATTTTCGCAATATTAACTTGCCCGATAGCAATAGCGATAAGATTGGCTCTCATGGCAGTGTGATCTTTAAAATTAATTTAACCGAAGACCTTTCGATTGGCACTGAAATTAAGAACCGTGTAGGCATCTACTTTGATTACAACGCACCAGTGGTGACCAATTACGCCATCAACACCCTTTACGACGAACCCTTTGTGCCGGAGACCTTGGACATCAGCGTTGAGTCAAACGACGTTACATGTTTGGAATCAGACAATGGCAAGGCGCGTGTAATTATTCTAGCTGGCAACCCACCTTACGCTTATGCATGGAGCAATGGAGCTACCACAAAGTCAATCAATGAGGCACCAGCAGGAACTTACACAGTTACCGTTACTGACAACGAATCGCAAGTGCTGACGGCTGAAGCTATTGTTTTGGAGAACCGCCTATACCCAGATCCCGTTGTTGAGGAAGTATCCGGAACCTTCTCCGTGCAAGCCTGGGAAAGCTACATCTACACCATGGCCAACGTTACAGGCAACACCTTTGAATGGGATGCTTTGGGAGGTGAAGTGCTCGACGCAGCAAACAACCAAGCAGAGATCCTATGGTATGGCGGCCCGACCGGCACCATACTCGTAACGCAGATCAGCGAACACGGCTGCAAAGCCTCGCGTGATACCGAGGTTCCGATCCTCTTTGTGGGACAAGACGAGCTGGAAATATCCAGCTTGAGCATCTACCCTAACCCATCTTCTGAGCGAATCTACCTCACGGCGATTCCGGAAGGAAGCAATGTATCGGTTACCATCTACGACCTATCAGGCCGACAAGTAGCCATGCAAAGCATTCGCTCCATCGATCAGAGCATCCACATCGGCACGTTGAGTGCTGGGCCTTACATGGTGCGTCTGACGCAAGATGGTGAGGTGTTGGGGACTACGTTGATGGTGAAGGAGTAAGGTCGGAGATAATAGGTTGATTCATAGATAAGGGTAAATGTTCGAAGTCGCGAAGCTTGGGCTAATTTACAAATGCCGACGCTCAAAGTCTTTGCTTTGCCACCCTACCATTTTTGGTTAAATTCGTTTTGAACCAAGCTCCTGCCTATTGATCTGATTTTACCTCTCTATGTATTTTAAGCGTTTTCGTTTTGTAGCCAAGGCTTTGCTCTATGCCGCTCTGATGCTCCTGTCTCATCGTGCTCATTGCCTCAATGCTAACTTGACGGGCCCTTTTCAATTCTGCCCACTTCCTGCACAGATTCATCTTTCTTTTTCTCACTTTCAGTATGTCGCTCCTTGTATTGCTGGAGATACTATAGATTTAATCGTCTTCTGGGGTGACGGGACAGATACATCCTTCACGATAGAGTCTATGAACTCCTTCTGTCAATTTTCTGGTTCTGTCAGTCATTCCTATACCATTCCTGGCTCCTTTTCTCCGATGCTTGTTGCGAATTTTCAAGGAAACCCTCTTGATACAGCATACGTAACCGCCTTTACTGTTAGCCCCACTTGTATCTGGTTAGAGGGAACTGCCTTCATCGACGAAAATGAAAATTGTTCCATCGATTCTACCGACGACTTTCGCTCGAACCTTCCAGTTATATTTAAAGACACGATCGGAACCCCTTATGTAGGATTTTCAGACAGCTTGGGAAATTTCAGGATGTCCGTTCCTCAAGGTATCGGCCCACTGGTCAATCAACCTAACCTAACAACATTAGAGCGCATCTGCCCTACCATTGATGACATTTGGGTGAATACGGATGCTGACTCAACCTTCAACTTAGGTTACTTGTGTAAGGTAGATTCATCAAACTATTCACTTCGGATGCATGGCCCTAGAATTGGTTCTCCTGGTGGCTTAGGTGGTATTGATGTCGGTGTCTTTGGCTCTTCCTGTAATTACGTCCCTAAGCAACTAACACTCACATGGGAACCCCTACTAACCTATGAAGGATGCTCTGGCGCAGTTCTACCAGACAGCGTCCAAGGAAATACTGCATATTGGAACTTTGATTTCAATAACAATTATGGGAACATTGGTTATTTGCCGTTGATTAAAAATATTTCTTCTGGTCGCCTTCAGTTCAGAACAGACACTTCTGCATACATGAATCAGCCTACGACCATGTGGTTACACGTTGAATATTCTGACGATGAAACGGACTCCCTTGACAATTCTAAGACCAAGATTAGGTATGTCGGAGTCGCCGTGGACCCTAACAACAAGGTCGTCGACCCCATCGGTGTGGGTCCGGGTGGAAGAATCCTTCCGAAGACACAACTTACGTACACGATCAATTTTCAAAATACCGGAAATGCCCCTGCGAGGCAGGTTAAAATACTCGACACCCTTCCTGAATTCCTTGATCCGAGCACGATTCAGATCATGGGAAGCAAACACTACATGGAAGCATCCTACTTTGATGGGGGCGTATTGCGCTTTGACTTTCCTGATATCAACCTCCCCGATAGCGCATCGAATGAACCTGAAAGTCATGGCTGGTTGGTGTTTAAGATCTCACCAAAAGATGTTCCTCTAGGAACCATTATCGAAAACAGAGTAGGCATCTATTTTGACTACAATGCTCCTGTAATCACGAACTATACAATCAACACGATTGATACTTTCCCTTATCCACTTGAAGCGGAAATTAGCGCTAGCAATATGACCTGCGCCACAACGGGAAATGGCACGGCGAGCGTCGAGGTGACATTGGGCAACGGACAATACTCCTATTTGTGGAATACAGGAGCGACCACAAAAGCCATTAAAGATCTAACAGCTGGCACCTACACGGTTACGGTTACAGATCGAGCTGACTCCATCCTTGTCCTGACTACCACGATTGAGCACAACCCAATCCACCCCAACCCCAGTAGTGCTAAATTCAATGTTCCAGCACAAGTGGGGGCATGGCAACCCTACATACATAGTGTTGAACACCAAGCTAATCAGCTATATGACTGGACAGCCTCTGGTGGTGAAGTATTAGAGTCAGCAGGGAATGTCGTTAAGGTCCTTTGGCATGCGGGACCTGTGGGAACACTCATCGTCACACAGACGAATGAATTTGGCTGCTCCAATTCAGATTCAGCCACCGTACCTATCCTATTCGTTGGAACAGAAGAACTCGGTGAAAATCCATTGGTAGTCTTCCCCAACCCGACCAAAGACCGCTTGTATATTCAAGGCATTCCTGCTGGAACAAGCGTAGAGATAAACGTCATCGATCTGCAAGGACGAAGCGTAGCACGCACTTCAACCTCTTCGGATTCACCATGGATTGAAGTTGGCTCCCTAGCACCTGGCAATTACCAAATGCAGGTGCAAAAAGATGCTGAACAAGTTGGGAGTTTTCCGTTTGTAAAAGAATAGCGATGGCTATTGGCAAATAAGGCCTAGCAATTCGCAAACCCTAGCTCCTAGCCCCTACTTCCAAAAACAGCCTCGCCAGTTTCCACAGATCAAACCACAGCAGGTTCGGCTTCGGCCCTTTGAGGTTGCGCATGATCCGCGCTTCATTCATCATGATCAAGCGACTGAAGGTTCCGAGCAAACCCATCGACTTCAAGCGGTGATATGTGCGCACCAATTTGATAGAATTGTCTACCTGTCCCCGCTCGATCAGCCTGGCCAGGTTGGTCACACCGTTTGCCGACTTCCGCAAGAACTCGTCTACGGGCTCGATCCCAATGTGCTCCAGAGGATTGTCAATGTGCGTAACCGCAAAGCCATGGCGCTTCAGTTCCATCGCGAAGAGCGTGTCCTCATGCCCATAACCCTTCACACTTTCATCCATTTTGATCTGCCGGTACACTTCCCTGCGCACCATGAAATTGTTGGTCATGAAAGACTTGTAGGGCAACTGCCGCCGCTGTGCCACATCCACTTCTTCCTTTTGCTTTCCGCAATACCAATGGAAGAGCAGTGCGTTGTCCGTAGGCGCGTCTTTCGGATAAACGCGGCCACCATAAACCACGTCATAGGACTGAATATGAGCGTATTGCGCTAAATAATCCTCGCGCACTACCCTGCCGTCGCAGTCGAGAAACAAGAGTTTGTCATAGCGCGCTTCGCGCTCCATTGCGTTCCGCACCTTGCTCCTTCCTAAGTTTTGCTCGGATTCAATGTAGCGCACCAAAGGCGTGTCAGCTAATTGCTTGTGGAGGTCTTTGAAGGATGCATCGCTGGCATCGTCGAAACAGATGATTTCGCAATCTACTTCCAAGGCTGCAGCTTGCTCCGCCAAATCCGCCACAAAGGCGCGTACATCAAAATTGTAGATGGGAATGAGTACGCTCAGCATCCTCAGTCATTTTCCTCAAGCGGTGGCTTAGGCGCTGGTTCTGATTTACTATCCAAGACCTTTCCCCCTTCGCATCGCAAGGTGCGATTGCCATACGTATTCATCAGGGTATAATCATGCGTCGCCATCAAGATGGCCCTTCCTGAATTGCTGATGTCTGAAAGCAAGCGCAGGATGTTCTCTGAGGTCTCTGGATCCAAATTTCCGGTAGGCTCATCGGCCAAAATCAAGACTGGATCATTGATCAGCGCCCTCGCGATGGCAACCCGCTGCTGCTCTCCTCCGCTCAATTCGTACGCCATCTTAAAGCTTTTGGTGCTCAAGCCGACCTTCTCCAAGACCTCTTCGATGCGGGCTTTCATCTTGTTTTTGTCCTTCCAGCCGGTAGCCTTCATTACAAAAATCAGGTTCTCAGCAACCGATCGGTCCGTGAGCAACTGGAAGTCTTGGAAGACAATGCCCAGTTTACGTCGCAAGAAAGGAATCTGCTTGCGTTTTAATTTCTTGAGATCAAATTCCCCTACCTCGCCTTCTCCATCCGTCAGGGGAAGCTCGCCGTAGAGCGTTTTGAGCAAACTACTCTTCCCCGTACCGGTCTTTCCGATGAGGTAGATGAACTCGCCTTTGTTGATGTCAAACGTCACATCCGACAGCACCAGGTGCTTGTCGATGTAAATGTTGCTGTTTCGGATCGATACGATTGCTTCCATAATGTCAGTAAACAAATGTAAGATTGCATCGACGGGAAAAATCCCTCGTGCAACAGAGTTGCCGACAGTCAAAATGTGAAAAAGTGAAGCGAAAGATCGGACTCATCAGCGACACCCACGGCTACATGGACGAACGCATCGAGCACCATTTAGGTATGTGCGATGAGATCTGGCATGCAGGAGATGTTGGTGATGCCAGCGTGCTGGATCGATTGGAGCGGATTGCTCCGCTTAAAGGGGTGTATGGAAACATCGATGGAACTGAAATTCGCAAGCGCTTTCCAGAGGCCGAGGTCATGGACTTCGACGGACTGATCATTCTGATGATCCACATCGCCGGCCCTTTGGGCAGGTACTCTCCACAAACGCGGGCCTTGATCGGAAAGCACCACCCCGACGTGCTTGTATGCGGGCATTCGCACATCCTCCGGGTAAAGCGCGACGATAAAATGGGTTTGATGTACATCAATCCAGGAGCCGCCGGTAGGCACGGCTTTCACAAAGTGCGCACGCTATGCCGCTTCGAGATCAACGACGGGAAGCTGGAACAATTCGAAGCAGTTGAACTCGGACCGAGATCATCGCAAGCGATCCACTGACCGCACCAAATCATCGTCCTTCTTGATGCCCTTTTTGGCCATCCAAAGCAACACCAAAGCAACAATGGGCAGTGCTGGAGCAAGGTCATAGGACAAATCCAGTCCTTCTGTTACCGCAAATGACTGAATCTGTTGATAGTGTAAAAATCCAAAAGCGGCGAAGATGACCAACATGTCGAGCATTGCCACGTTCGCCAACTTCATTTGCGCCTTGCGATTCTTGAATCGTGCTATCACGGTAATGGATGTTATCCCCGAAAGCCCTACCAACACTTGCATCACAATCGCATTGGAGTCCGTCATGAAGGAAGAGGTCTCCCCGTTTACGGTATACGTAACCCAGTCAAAAGCCAAGGAACTTCCAACCGCAGCCAACGCGAAGAGGATATATAGCGTCTGTATTCTTTGAAGCATGCTTACGTCTATTTGACTGCAAAAATCAGAATTAGCGTGCAGTAAGTCAGAAAAACTTTAATATTGCAGTGCGATTCCTTGCAATTCTCATATCCCAGCCTTTCTCGATTTCTTTTAGATTGAACTGACAAGGCAAGGGAACCATTCAAAATTCATTTATAGCCATTGATCGCTTAGCATCAAGTTACTCACATCATGTACGACATCATTGAATTGAACGAAAAACTGGTCGGAGATCTCAAAGAGATCGCTAAAGGTCTCAATATCAGCAAGTATGAAAAGCTGAAAAAGCAAGACCTCATCTACCAGATCCTCGACGCTCAAGCACTCAATCCCAAAGCAGTTGCTGACGTCAAGAAGGCCGACAAGCCATCAAACGATACTCCATCTACGGAAGAGAGCCCAGAAAAGAAACCCGGAAGAGGCCGTCCAAGCGCTGCAAAAGCGAAAGACAAGCCAGCATCCAAAGGGCAAGATGACAAAGCAGCGGATGACAAACCCGCTGACGAAGCAGCTTCAGAGGCAAAAGGGTCAGACAAACCGGATAACAACGATCGCAAGCCACGCGGCGAGCGACCGAACGACCGAGGTCGTGGAGACCGGAACGAACGTCGCGACAACCGCAAGGAAGGCAACGACGACAACAAGGACCAAAACAAAGATCAAGACCGACCAAAAGGTCGCGATGATCGCAACGAACGCAGTGACCGAGGCGACCGCAATGAGCGGAGCGACCGAGGTGATCGCAATGAGCGCGGCGATCGGAACGACGGCCGCCGAGACAATCGACGCGACGGCAACAGCGCTGAAGGCAGCGATGCCGATAAGCCACAGCGTCCACCCCGCCGTGAAAAGAAAGAACCAGAATACGATTTCGATGAGATCGTAAGCGCAGAAGGTTGCTTGGAGATCATGAAGGAAGGATATGGATTCCTTCGCTCAGCAGATTACAGCTACCTCCCCTCTCCTGACGATGTCTACGTTTCGCAATCGCAGATCAAACTCTTCGGTCTCCGCACCGGTGATACCATCCGCGGAACGATTCGTCCGCCGAAAGAAGGTGAAAAGTACTACCCACTCATCCGCATTGAAAAGATCAACGGATTGGATCCAGCGGCTGTCCGTGACCGTGTGCCCTTCGATTATTTGAAGCCCCTCTTCCCAGAAGAGAAGTTCACATTGATTGGACACCAGAAGCAGACCTTGTCTTCGCGTATCATTGACCTCTTCACTCCGATCGGAAAAGGTCAGCGTGGATTGATTGTGGCACAGCCTAAAACGGGTAAAACAGAAATTCTCAAGGAAGTGGCCAATGCAATTGCCTCGAACCACCCCGAAGTATACCTCATGATCCTTCTGATCGACGAACGTCCTGAAGAAGTAACGGACATGGAGCGAAGCGTAAACGCTGAGGTTGTTGCCTCTACGTTTGACGAACCAGCCGATCGTCACGTGAAGGTTTCCAACTTGGTACTTGAAAAGGCGAAGCGCCTGGTAGAGTGTGGCCACGATGTGGTGATTCTATTGGACTCCATTACGCGACTTGCTCGTGCATATAACACGGTTTCTCCAGCTTCTGGAAAAGTGTTGACGGGAGGTGTGGATGCGAACGCATTGCACAAGCCAAAACGATTCTTCGGCGCAGCGCGAAACATCGAGCACGGTGGATCATTGACCATCATCGCCACGGCCCTTACGGAGACCGGATCGAAGATGGACGAAGTGATCTTCGAAGAATTCAAAGGAACCGGTAACATGGAACTCCAGTTGGATAGAAAACTCAGCAACCGAAGGGTATTCCCAGCGATCGACCTGGTATCTTCCAGCACGCGACGCGACGATTTACTCGTCGACAAAGAGACCCTGCAGCGCTTATGGATTCTCCGAAAGCACCTTACCGATATGAATACGGTAGAGGCCATGGAGTTCCTCAAGCAGCAAATGGCACATACGAAGTCGAACGAAGAGTTCTTGATCTCCATGAACTCCTAAGCTCTTCTAGCTAAAAATAGAACATGGCTTGCCGTATCTTCACCGCTGAAGATGGCAAGCCATTTTTCTTTGCATTGATATGAAGCACCCGATTCAAAATACCGCGCTCATTGCTGCCTTTGTTTCCATCATCGGCAAGATGGTCTACCACATCTTCTTTCTAGCCAGCGAAGATTTCGACACCTACTCGCGCTTCTTCTATCTCCTGTGCTTTCTTGCAGCACTCTTCATCAGCTTGCGCGCATGGAAAATCCAACACCAGGGATCCCCCTTTACCGATGATGTAAAATCCGGTCTTAAAATCGCTTCGATCTATGCCATCGTCATCTCTGGATTTACGTATGTGTATTACGCCTTCATCAACCCTTCTTATTTTGAAGAGAAGATCGCAGCGGCTGTTGTAGCTGCCGAAGAAGCGGGTCTTTCTGGGAAGAATTTGGATAACGTTCAGAATACCACTTCCTTCATTTTCGATGCTTTTACCCACAGCACATTGACCCTCTTCGGGTACATCACCATCGGTTTGTTCTACACAATTGTACTGGTACTGCTCTTTCGCTACCGCCCGAAGGCTTTCGGGATCTAGGTCAAGACTTGATCTGCGAATCGATCTACGTCAATCCCTCCAAAATTTCCAGAGCTCATCATCAGCAAGTTGCTGTTGGCGTAGTCTATCTTCAAGAGTCGTGCTTTCAATTCTTCTGAAACAGTGAATACCTCAAGGTCCTCCCGTTGGAACGCAGCGCGCACATCATCCTTGCTGATCGGCTCCAAGCGCTTGTGTACGATGGTTTCCTCCTTGAAAAAGACGATCGCTGTATCAGCGGCATCCATGGTGTGCGCATACTCTAACAAAAACTCCTTGGTCAAGCTGGAAAAGGTGTGCAACTCCATGCAAGCCACTAAGTGTCGATCTGGCCACTGGTCTTTTACCGCCTTGGTAGTGGCGCTCAATTTGGAAGGGGAATGGGCGAAATCTTTGTAAACCACCGTTTGATCGTTCCGTCCAATTTCCTCCAATCGCCGCGCCGCCCCTTTGAAATCAGCGATTGCCTCGAAGAATTCATCCTCCTCTACTCCAAGTGCCAAACACACTTCCATCGCCCCCATTAGGTTTTGCAGGTTGTGCTCTCCAAATACATGGACTGCAATCTTTTCATCGCCCCGCACGATGTAGGTCATTCCGTTTTCAACGACGTATTCAGGCGTTTCATAAGGCCGCTGATCCAGGTGCTGGCCGTATTCGTGCACCGTTTCATCCAATTGCTCATCGGCCGCGCAAAAGGCCAATACGCCGTTGTCCATCATTCGATCTAGAAAGATCTCAAACTGCTCTAGGTAGTTTTCGAACGTTGGAAACACATTGATGTGGTCCCAAGCAATGCCCGAAAGCAACGCTATGTGCGGATCGTACAGGTGAAACTTAGGCCGACGATCGATGGGTGAACTGAGGTATTCATCCCCTTCTAAGATGATCACGGGAGCATCAGAAAGGCGCACCATGGTATCGAAGCCTTCGATTTGCGCCCCGACCAAATAATCAAAATCTCGGCCCAGCTTCTTCAACACGTGCAAGATCATGGAAGTGATCGTCGTCTTGCCATGACTACCACCGATGACCACTCGCTCCTTCTCCAAAGACTGTTGGTGAATGAATTCAGGGTATGAAGACACCATGAGCTCCAGCTCCTGTGCTTTCAACAGCTCTGGATTATCCTCGCGCGCATGCATTCCTAGGATGATCGCATCCAAATCTCCACTGATCCGCGCGGGATCCCAGCCCATGGTTTCTGGCAGAAGTCCATGGTCGGCTAGCCGAGATCGAGACGGTTCGAATATCTGATCATCTGAGCCTGTTACATGATGCCCGTTGAGTTTAAGCGCTATGGCAAGGTTGTGCATCGCAGCGCCTCCTATGGCGATGAGGTGTATACGCATGGTGTTTGCTTTGTGTCAAATTTAAGCGGCGAAGATGTTGAACAATGGAATCCGCCATGAAGCTTTCAACAACTCAATGGGAGCGATATCTAGCGCGCCCAACGGCTTTTTTTCCTGACTCCAAATCTTACCTTTGCCAGGTCACAAACACAAACCACTAAGACGCCATGGCAGGAGTATTAAATGCGCAGGAAGCCCTGCGGCTCTTTGAAGTAGCAAAGGAGCATAAATACGCGTTTCCGGCAGTGAATGTCGTGAGCACACAAAGCGTGAACGCGGTGCTGGAATCCGCAAAAAAAGCCAACGCCCCGATCATCGTGCAATTCAGCAACGGCGGTGCCAGGTACTACGCTGGAAAGGCAGTGAGTAACGAAGCCGAGCAGGCAGCCATCGCAGGAGCCATTTCAGGCGCGAAACACGTGCACATGATGGCAGAACTCTACGGAGTAGATGTCATTCTACATACAGACCACGCTGCAAGAAAGCTCCTTCCTTGGATCGACGCATTGATCGATGCTGGAGAGCAGCATTACAAGGAGACCGGCCGGCCGCTTTTCACCAGCCACATGCTCGACCTCAGTGAAGAGCCGATCAAAGAGAACCTGGCAACTTGTACGGAGTACCACAAGCGCATGAGCGCCATCGACATGATCCTAGAAATTGAATTGGGCGTTACGGGCGGCGAAGAAGATGGCGTTGACAACACCAGCATCGACAGTTCAAAGCTCTATACCCAACCGGAAGAGGTAGCCTTTGCCTACGAAATGCTGTACGACATCAGTCCCAACTTCACCATCGCAGCGGCCTTTGGCAACGTGCATGGCGTTTACAAACCAGGAAACGTAGAATTGACCCCTGTGATTTTAAAGAACAGCCAAGACTACGTCAAAGAGCGTTTCAAAATCAATCGCCGCAACCCGGTGAACTTTGTTTTTCACGGTGGTTCAGGATCTTCACATGAAGAGATCCGAGAGTCCTTAGGTTATGGCGTCATCAAGATGAACATCGACACGGATACGCAGTGGGCATTTTGGGACGGTGTAAGGGCCTACGAAGCCGAACACCGCGCATACCTTCAAGGACAATTAGGAAACCCTGACGGCGCTGATAAACCCAACAAGAAGTACTACGATCCGCGGAAGTGGCTTCGCCAGGGAGAAGAATCCGTGGTCAACCGTCTATTGGTTGCCTATGAAGACCTCAATTCAATCAATGCCAACGATACTTGGTTAAAGGCTTAATCTTATGGCAATGAACCTGCATGTTGTAAACACTGGTTATTTCAAGCTCGATGGGGGTGCGATGTTTGGCGTGGTGCCTAAATCATTGTGGAGCAGAACCAACGTGCCAGATGCGAACAACATGTGTACTTGGGCCATGCGCTCTTTGCTCATCCAAGAGGGAGATCGTTTGATGCTGGTTGACACGGGTATTGGCAACAAACAGAGCGAAAAATTCTTCAGCCATTACTCACTGCACGGAGACGACAGCTTGGATGGTAACCTGAAAAAGCTTGGTTTCCATCGCGACGACATTACCGATGTTTTTTTGACGCATTTGCATTTTGATCACTGCGGTGGAGCCATCGAGTACGATTCGAGCAAGGATGCCTTTCGCCCTGCCTTCAAGAACGCTCGCTTCTGGAGCAATAAAGAGCATTGGAAGTGGGCTACGGAGCCCAATCCGCGTGAAAAGGCATCGTTCTTAAAAGAGAACATTCTACCCATCGAAGAAAGCGGAATGCTCAACTGGATCCACGTAGAAGGCAATCGGAATACGAGCATTTATGATGGAATTGAAATCTTCTTTGCAGACGGTCATACAGACAAGCAAATGATTCCGATCATCGACTACAAAGGCAAAAAGGTCGCTTTCATGGCTGATTTATTACCGAGCGTAGGGCATATTCCTCTCCCCTACGTCATGGGATACGACACGCGTCCTTTGTTGACCATGGCAGAGAAAAAAAGCTTTTTGGAAGAAGCCGCGGACAATGAATACATCCTCTTCTTGGAGCACGACTCCGTCAACGAATGTTGCACGGTGCAACACACCGAGAAAGGAGTGCGCTTAAAGGACACCATGAAACTTTCTGAAATTTAAGCCAGGCTAGTTGTCTCCTGAAAGGGTCAACGAGCAATTCACGGTAAACTGATCCGCAACCACTCCTCCCGGTATCAGGATAGACGAAGCACCTTCATAGGCCTCGCATTCCGTATCCGCCAACTCCTCTTTTCCTGAGTTGATCGTAAGGGTGGTATCATAATCCAGTGATATGCCCGCAGTATCCGGACCATCGATGGTGCAGTTACAGACGTATTCCTTTTCACCACAAGAAACAAGGCAGACCGCAGCCACAAATGCAATGGCTCCGATCAATCGGTAAGTTCGGTTCATATGACAAATAAAGCAAAAACCTAGCATTCGAGGCTACTCTAGGATTAGGGCGCCTTCATTCAAGTCGTGCGTCACTATACCCGCCTTACTTGCCTTATCCTTCCAGAATGTACGCGCATCTCGATCCAATTTTGCCGATAAGACCAATTGATTCGGAGATGCCAGCGCCAATACTTCATCTGGGGATTGTACGGTACGCGCTTTCAACCACAGAATATCTACCTCCATTGAATCCAATAGGCGCGTGGCCTGATGCATTGATAAGATTTGCCGATCTCCAACCTGGATGCACTCCGCAGCGTCATCGACCATAAAACGGACCTCCGCACCTGAAGTGCGCAAATGGGGGGCAATGTCGTACTGCATTGCTGGATCATTTGGGCCTAAGACGGAGTCCGAGATGCAAACCAAATGGCGTCCGCGCACCCAAGCCATGGCATTGTATTTCGCAGAACTGTAGAAGACGATCTGCTCTCTTTGTCGCTGCTCAAGCTCCTCTCGCACCTCCAACGCTTGCAGTCCGATCAAGCTCGCCAAAGAAAAAACCAACAAACGGTGGTATTTGATGAGCAGAAAAGAAACCGATAAGAAAATGAAGAGGTAAAGCATGACAACCTCTGGGATGGAGAGGTCAAATCCTTCGGTTGAGGCATAGGGCAGTGAAGCAATCCATTCCGTCGAGGCATTCAACAACCACAATAAAAGATCGACGCCCCATGCAAGGGGTTCAGCCAGCGGTTTGCACCAACTGACAGCGAGCAATCCAATTCCAGCAGGAAGAATGACCGATGCTGCCGGAATGACCAAGAGATTGGTCAGTAAGAAGTAGTTCGGGAATTGATGGAAGTAGTAAAGCGCGATGGGGGCAGTCGTTAGCTGGGCGGCAATGGATACAGACATCAGCGACCACGTCCACCGAAGCATCGCACACCTCGGACGCCACCAGCCGTTGATCTTGGGCTGAAGTAACACGATGCCTGACACGGCGAGGTAGGACAGCTGAAAGCCGACGTCAGCCAACAAGAACGGATCAACGCACAATAGAAAGAAAGCACTTGCCAAGATCGTGTTAAGCACATGTCCCTTGCGGTTCAATTGCTTCCCCAGTGAAAGGAAGGTAAACATGGTCGCGGAACGAGAAACCGAGGCCGAGAGGCCGGTGAGGATGGCATATCCCCACAAGACAAGAACAGAAAGCACTGCCACCCAAGCGGCACCTTCTTTAAAGCGCAGCAAGGGTTTGAGTGTGAAAGAGAGGAGCAGGTAAACGATTCCAACGTGCAAACCACTCACGGCAAGCACGTGCATTGCTCCGGCCTTTGCAAAAGCATCCACCTGCGTACGATCCAGGTCTTGCTTTGATCCTAGGAGCAAGGCCGAGAGCACCGCGTGTTCCTTTTCGCCCATTCCAAGTGTGCTGAGTCTGTGAACGGCCCACTGTTGCCAGCCTCGTATCACCCGAAACCAACCCTGCCCCATCTTCAGCTGCTTCCAATCCTGCGATCGTACGTACGTCTGATGGTGCACTTGCTTCATCCGCATGTAGGCGCGATAATCAAAGCCTCCAGGATTCTTGGGTCCCTTCATCTCGACACACCGCGAGTGGATCATCAGCTCATCTCCGATTTGCAATGCACCAGCTGAACTGTCCTTTTGCAAGTAGACCAGCACTTTGCCGTGGGTACTTGTCCATTCACCTTCCTTGATCACCGCATCTACGTCTGCAATGAACTTTATGGTCCTCTCCTTTTCTTGGGGCGACTCCCCTACCTCGACCTTTAGGAAGTCATGCTTGGATGCGCTCAAGCCGTTTTCAAAGTGTGCGGCGAAAAGTCGTTCGGTATGAACACAAGTAAATCCATAGCCGATGGAGACAAAGGCAAGCATGAGGATGGCTCCAGATGTAATGGGTTGGAGCCGAAGAAAGAGGGACAGTGATAACACGACGGCGGTACCGATGCTGATCCAAAGGACGTGCTCAGACGGAAATAAGATGGCGAGACCTATACCCACTGCGGTCGGCCACAACAATCGAAAGAGTGGCACCTTTTCCCAAACGTATTGGATCTGATTTCTCAAGCCGAAAACATGCGAGGCGTGCATTTTTGGCGGAAGATTGGAAAGAAAGTCCCAGAACCGATGTCACATCTTCATGAAAGACAGAAGTCAAAAAATGAAATCTCGGAAATCCAACAAAGTTTAAGTGTGCTTCTTGCGGTTTTCAGTACTTAGAATACCGCCTAGTTACAATCGGCTGCAGTAATGTCCAAAGCCTGCCACTGGGTAGGAGGATCCACCAAAATGTCTGTGGCGAGTAATTGTGCATTTGGGAATTCCTGCTGCAGCGAAGCCCAGGTCAACACCTTCCATTTGAAAAGCGGATATTCCTGAAGCCGTGCTCCTCGCATTGGGCCTGATAAGGCATCATCGGAAAAGGGCCACCACAAGCTCTCCGTTTCGCGGTCCCAAAGCACAAAGGCCTGCACCCCGTCCATGACTTGGTCTTCGTAGTAGGTGTAGCCACTGAGTGCAAACGTCAGCTCTTCACCACAATAGGCACGCGAATAGACGATTGGTAAGTCTGCCAATACGCAATAGGCAACCAAGATTGGGTCGCCATTCAGCGTGTCATTCACGGCCTCGTGCTTGACCATTAATTCTAAAGAATAGGCCTTGGACTTTCCTCCGCCGAATGCAACGATAAAAGCATCCTCTGGGTGGTATCGAAAAGCATCCTCCTCTATGGATGTATACCTCGGTTTATACACAGCAGGGAAGTGCTCGCGACAAAAACAAAAACCCAAGTTACAAGCCTCTAACTCCCATCCCGATACGTCAAAGTGCTGGGAATCAGCATCTCCTCCACTCAGACGCAATGTTCCATTCGAATCCTTGAACAGGATGTCCTCAAATTGGGTGGAGTCACAAGAGGAATCCAATTCGGTAGAAGTGGACTCGTGCAATGCCCCTTGCGTATCAGATGCCACGTCCTTTTTGCATGCTCCGAATAAGCACAGCATTCCAGCAAATAGGATGAGCAATCGTAGGTTCATACTTAGGTGAAGATCAAAGCTTTGATTCCTTACGTTTTCGAAGTGGCAGCGCGTAAACTATTCCATCGAATAGCAATCAGCAACGCCAACAACTGAACAGTAGGCAAAAGTCTCACCTGTAGGCGCTCATACACATTGGCCAGCACTCCCGTGATGGCTGCGTTGAAGAGGTAGGCAGAAAGAAAAACGATGAGCAGGATTGCCAATTCGGTACTGAGTTGACGATTTAAAACGGCCCATATGATAATGCCGATACTGAGGAAAAGGCTGAGGTAATTGATCCAACGAAAGAAATCTAAAGGCAGGGCGTCTCCCTTGTTCTGCACACTCGTGAGGTATTCATTCAATTCTTGCTTGAAGTGACTCTTCATCGGCCAATAAGGGGGCGTACCTACTCCGTAAGCGTATTGCAAGCCACTGCCGATCTCTACTTGAAACATCTGCTTAACCGTGGCCTTTACCGACGCGAAAATCAACCACTTGACGTACCTAGGTTGTGTGAGAAAATCATGGACAATTGGGGCGTACTCCTCATTGGCTCCTTCCCAACCTTCTGGATGTTGTTGTACCGGTCCCTCCGGATCCCAGAGGTAACCATAGGTCTCGCGCGGAAGATCGTCCTTGATCTGGCAAAGGTTTGTCTCCAGGTGCTCGCACTGTTCATCCAAGTAGAATTTGAGGATTCCCATCTCGCCAAGGTTCGCGGTAATGAAGGTATTGGAAGCAAGGCTCAATCGAAAACCCAATCCGTGCACCGCATTAAAAGAACAAGTGAGCATAAAGGCGGTGACCAGAGGCAGGACTGCCGTTGCCCATTGCGCCTTAGAGAAATGGATCCGATTCCATTTCCCAATCCACCCCACTGCGAACACGGTCATCAGAATGAGCAACAAAAGGGGGATATGACTCAAATGGGTTAGCAAGGCAGCCACAAGCACCAGGCCGTATCCGATGCCGCGTGCAAGGCTCATGCGCTCGCTGATCAGAACGAGGGCAAGGGTCAAGACTAAAATCAGGGTCCAAACATCAGGCATCAACTGAGAAGCATACCACGGCATGGCCGAAGCGAAGCTGAGGAGCAAGACAGCAAGCGAATGCTCCCACTTGACTCCAGCTCTTTTAAGCACGGCTTGAAGCAGCTTATAGAGAAGGTAGGAGAGCACAATGCCCTGCAGGAAGATCAGCGGCCAATTGGAAACCATCCAGCCCGTCCACTTGATCAATAAAGGATAGCCAAACGCACGGTGAAAACTCGGCTCTAAGTTCGCAGCCATTTCCATGTAGGCGCCACTGTCGAAATACATCAGTGGATATCGATTATAAAGCGCAGGTGCAATCACGACCAGTGAAGTGATCAAAAAATAGAAGGCACGAAGGACAATCGGAACAATGCGCTTCATGGGATCACTTTTGGAGGTATCGTTCTCGAATCACAGCAGCATGGTGGAGGGTGTGACCAGCATTGATGTAGAACAAGGATTTTATTTGAATGCGATTACCGCTTGCGATGCCTACAAGCTCCAGTTGCGTATCAGAAAAGGTTTGATAGAGTAAACCCGTACTGGTCCTCACTGCATGGAAGAACGCCATCAAATCCGACCCTGAAAGCCTGCTTCCATCAGCCTTGGCCGCATAAGCGTTTTCATCGAATCCTTCCAAGTTCTGTGAAGTTTCTTCCCGACCGATTCGGATCGCGCGGTAGTTGAAAATTAGTTCGGTATCGACCAGGTGTTGAACGACCTGCCGAATCGACCACTTACCGGGTGCATACCTATGATCCAGCTGTTCCTCCGTCATTGAGGCGATAAGTGCATTGAGTTCCTTTCCTGAACGCTCAAGCTCCACAAGGATGTCGTCGGACTCCAGATGCCCCAAGTAGGTATCGAAATAGGCTGGTCGCGTGAGTGCATCAAGGGCTGATAGCATGGGCCAAGGGTTTTTACGAAGATGTGAAAAATAAAAAGCGGCCGAAGCCGCTTTTTCCCCTTAAACTTTCTTTCGAATAGTTTACCACTAACAAGGACTGTTTACGGGAGTGGTTTCAAAAGGTTTCAAAAAAATTTACTTAAAGGTTGATTTTTTTATCGGACGGGTACTTCACATCGTATTTGAACTGCAGCGTTTCGGTCGAATTCCCTAGCACAACCTTCGTCCAGCGCAGCTTTCCAGTGGCGGCATCGCGCTTAGCATTGGCAGTTTCCTGCACTATAATTTCAATGTCTTTATCCGACGAAATAGGCACTTGATCCTCAATCACGAGTTGGATCTTGGTTGATTTGGTATTACGCACTGTAATCATGATGCCCAAAGATTGCTTCGTACTATTCCCCATCTTCTTGGTAGCACTGAATTCTTTGATTTTCTCACGCTTGATCACTATGCTCTGGTCTCTGCCGAGTGATAGATCCAAGGTATCCTGCACCACGGATGGATCAATGAAGGTCTGTCCGACGTACGTATTACTCAAAAAGAGATTCGCTTGACCAGGAAGTAGGTCATACTGTTCGAAGCCGGCAACGCGCGCTATGAGAAAAGCAGTGGGATCCATCTTCGGCGCTGCGTAGTATTCATACTTCGCTGGCACGGTGAATACGTCGATGTTGATCACCTGAGGCTTTCCATTGGATGGAACGTTGTGCTTTGTATTGATCTTAAATTGGGTGACGGCATCATTCGCAGGGTACTCAACCGTGTACGAATCATCGGCCTTTCCTTGGGACATAGCGGATGGCATGGCAACTTCGTCGGCTTGCACTTCCATAGTGTTACTGTACATCCTGGCTTCTCTGAGCAAAACAGGATCCTCCATGAAATACAAACGCCAAGGATGAATCTCCGGTTTGGTTCCACTCAGGTTCGGGTTCGCATTGGTAAGGGTGAGCACCACATCCTTCCAATCAATTCCTGTGTTCTGGTAGACTTTAGCGTTGTAGGAGACTTGCAATGGGCGATCCACCTCGGACACATTCACATTGTAAGCCGGTGTCCACCCTGCGGTCCGTACCATATAGCTTAGCGTAAAGTTCGCGTTGGCGTTGGCCGGCACCTGTACTTCCACCAGTATTTCGCCCGTCGAACGATTCAGTTTCGAGTTGTGCTCGCTGAGCTGCGCTTTGATCCGTTGTATGCTTTTTTTCAGGCGTTCTTGCTTGGCTTGCAGTTCCATTTCTTTCAGCATGACATCTGCCAATCGATCGCGATAAAAGTCTGAAAGATCTTCCAAGTCCTCGATTACAAACTCCGAATTCTCCCACCCCACTTTTTGGTTCGCTAGGATCATTTTTCGCTCCTCCACATACACCCCGAGCATGTTCTGATTGAATTGCTGATCGAATTCATACGTTGCTAAGCTGTCTTCCAATTGCCTGACGGCTTTTGGCTTGTCGCTTTGCTTGAGGTGATTCACTCGAGAAGAAACACTCAATACTGAAATGGATCCTCCCGCTGAAACACCGATGCTCGCAGGATCGAGTTCTGAAGCCAAGCCCGTAAACGTGAGCATCTGCCTGCCGGCAGAGAGAAACTTGGTAGCCGTGCGCTCAATTTGAGCTCCTCTTGGGTAAACGGTGACAGAGGTGACGTTTGAAGAAATCTCAACCCCTACCTGAGCTTGAAGCAGTGCACTTGATAACAGCGCAATGAAAAGAAGTGACTTGTGCATTTCGAATTGTTAGTCGCGGCTTCCTCCGAAGGCCAAAATGAAGTATAACAGCTGTGTGATGGCGGCTAAGGTAGCTACTACGTACGTACTCGCTGCCCACTGCAAAGCGTTCTTGGCTTTAGCGTGTTCTTCTCCTTGCGTCACTTTGCTCATGTTAAGCCACTGCAGGGCCCTTGCCGAGGCATCGAATTCAACGGGCAGGGTCACTAAACTGAATAGGGTGATGATGGCTTGAGCTACGATAATTAGAATGAACATTTGAGGCATCAACCCTAAGACCGCTCCACCCAAAATGGCCACGATGAAGATCACGTTCATCAATTTGGAGCTCAAGTTGACCATTGGCACCATCGCAGATCGGAACGAAAGCATCGCATAGGCCGTAGCGTGTTGCACGGCATGTCCTGTCTCGTGGGCCGCAACGGCAGCTGCTGCAACATTCCTTCCATGAAATACGGCTCTACTCAGGTTGATCGTCTTCGTCTTTGGATTGTAATGATCGGTCAACTCCCCTTCCACAGACGACACCTTGACATCGTGAATGTTATTATCTCGCAGCATCTTTTCCGCAATCTCAGCACCTGACAGTCCGCTGGACGTTGGCACCTCAGCGTAAGCGCGAAAACGATTCTTCAAACGGCGGCTCACAGCCCAGCTGAGAATTCCGAAACCTATTAATATGATCCAATACATGTTGTCAAATTTAATGTAGGGAGAACAAGGTACATGCCGATTCGCTTCATCCGCAATGTTGACATGAAAAAAGCCCCTCCAAACGGAGAGGCTTTCAAAATGTCATGTTTTAAGGGCCTTACTTGACCACTACTCGGTCGAAGTGATCGCCTTTGTCAGTCTTGAGCTGAACCATATAAACGCCAGCTGGCATCTCGGTAACATCGATGTTGATCAGGTCACGCGAAGTAAAGTTGGTATGCAATACTTCCTTGCCTAACAAATCGGTGAAGATGACCTCAACATCAGCAGACTCAGAAAGCTTAATGTTCAAGCGATCCTTCGCTGGATTTGGGTACAATTCAAATGCGATGTTATCTACTTCTTCCACTCCAATTGCCCAAGTGTTAGGTGGAAAGTAAACAGGAGCATCTGTACCGTAACCGATGGTCAACTCGCCTTCTTGCCAGGTCTTCTGACCGTTGACGTAAAGCAAATCTTCCGGATCTTCTGGATTCTCCATCCAAAGCGTACTCATGATGTAGAGATCTTCCCAATTCCACTCAGCCTCAACTTCGATGAAATACTTCTTGGTGATCTCGTCGCCAGAAGAAGCAGATCCTACCAAAATATAATCGGTCGAATCCTTCAAAGGAGAGAATCGTTTGCGCACAACCATGTGGTGCGGCACATCATCTTCATGTCCGTTCTGCTCTTCGATGACATGATCTTCTACCATGAATACATCAAGAACGAAGGAACCATCCATGTTTTCAAAAAACTTGGTCTTCACCTCGATAACGATGGTGTCCGCATTTACCCATTCGATGGCGTAGGCCGGAACTGCAACAACCGGAGCCGACACAAATGTATCAACGATTGCCGTTGCAGAAGCCACTGCCGTACCTTGGTCCAGGCCATTACCGGCGAAGTTAGGTGTTCCAGAGTACCCGATCTCATCGGCTAATTCCTCTGCAGCAGTGTTATAAAGTTTACTTGAGGAAGGAGCGTACAGCGAAATCACAATGTTGTCTTCACTATGTGTTTCGATCAGACCTTCCATAGCCTCCCATCCCCATGTTCCACAAGGGTTACACCAAGTAGCGGTGATCTTAGTGACCATTCCAATGTTTTCCTCAGGAACCATCCATTCGCTTTGAGCGATGATGTTGCCCATAAACAGGCTGGAAAGTGCTAGTGCGTAGATTTTTTTCATATCACTTGTTTAGTTCAGTAATGAGATACTTTTTTCCAAGTCTAACAAATATAGAAAAACTTAAGCCCTCTGCGCAGACTGCAGACTTCAGATATTAACAATCAGTGACGTAAAGCAGATGCAAGATTGAACTCTCAATATACCTATCCTACTGCTTTATCAATCGGCCGAAGCGCTCGAAGCTTGACCCTTTCACGTGCACGATGTACAAACCTGGCAGCAATCCAGTTCCTGAAATCGCCGCCTTCTGGCTACCTGTAGACAATTCTTGTCTGTAAATATGCTTCGCCAAACGCCCATCCATCGTGTATACGTCTACCGCAACGATTTGGGATTTCGGAACGGTGAATTCCAATACTCCTAACGCATCCATCGGATTTGGATAAAACTTCAATTCTGATTCGATCTGAACTTCCTCCACCGCCGTTGGCCAGTAGTTTGGATTATTCACGCTGTTGGGATTGTCGGGATTGTCCGGATGGTTTGGATCCGTTTCGTCAGAAGAGTCATACTCGGTATATGCGTCTGCTTTCGCAGCATTGATGACATTGTTTTCGGTAACGTTCGCTTGACCTCCCCAATTAGCTACGAATCCGACAATGCGCAACTCAGAAAGGTTCACTCCGTTTGGAACAGTAAACGTGAAGGCACGCGCGAACCGGGCCCCACTGTCGATCTCAACAGGAATGATATTTTCGATGCCGCTCGCGCCTCCAGGATTGGCAAAAGCCAAGTCCATGTGCGTGAAATTGAAGGCCGTGTCGTTGGTGTCAGGAAGCACTGCGCAACCGGCCGTATTCGTATCGATCAATTGATCGGCTTGCAATCCATCTCTTAATACGTAACAGAAAAATCTGTAATCGGCCAATTCAATGATGTCCTTTTTGAAATCAATCTGAATGCGCACATAAATCTCTTTTGTAGCAGGATCATAAAGCACTTCAGGAAGCGTCACCAAACCGATGGAAGTCCGGTTCAACCGCGATGCGATCGTGTCAGCCCAGTTCTCATGCACAACACTGATCATATTCGTGCCGTTGTAACTCACTCGATCTATAAGACCGCGCGCAAAGGCGTTGACCCCTAGTGCATCGGACCAATTATTGGAAACGTCATTGTACAAAGGATCACCGCCATTGATCACATTGTCGGTGTGGTAGGAGATCACTGCAACATCATCTGGATACATCGCCTTGATCGACTCCTTCTCACAAACTACGGAGGAAGTATTGATATCCCACGTAGACTCGGTCAATTCAAGCAGCACCGTGCGAGGTGCTTGAGCGAATGTCGCTGAAGACAAAAGAATGAAGGCCGCTAAGATTGTGCTGAAATGTCTCATAGTGCGTTTCTAGAATTTGGTGGTGAAATTAATACATTTTCAACACCGCGTTTTCTAGATTCGCAACCGAACCACAAAAGCTGGATATGTCTGAACGACCCTTGATCTTAGTAACAAACGATGATGGATACCATGCGCCTGGCATCAAGGCCTTGACCGAGGTGGCCTTGGAATTCGGCGACGTGATCAAGATTGCTCCAGACAAACCCCAAAGCGGCATGGGCCACGCCATCACGATTAACTCTACGCTTCGCATGGAAAAAATGCCGGTCGATGGCGATTACGAAGGGTACCAGTGCACCGGCACTCCGGTGGATTGCGTCAAAATCGCCTTGGATGTGATCCTGGACAGGGCCCCAGATCTAATCCTTTCTGGCATCAATCACGGCTCAAACGCAAGCATCAACGTGATCTATTCTGGGACGATGAGCGCCGCACTGGAAGGCTACATCGAAGGCATACCCTCCTTGGGCTTCTCTTTGTTGGATCACAGTTTGGAAGCAAATTTCGAAGCTTCGAAGCATTACGTGAGAGAAATGATTGCTTTGGTCCTGTCCAAGGACAAATTGAACTTCTGCCTGAACGTCAACATTCCTAGACTTCCCTTGGAAATGATCAAGGGGATTCGATTTTGCCGGCAAGCGCACGCTAAATGGGTGGAAGAGTTCGATCAACGGCAAGATCCTTCTGGAAAAGATTATTATTGGCTGACGGGGCACTTCCAACCCTATGAAGAGCATGCCGAAGACACTGACCTCTATGCCCTTCAAAAAGGCTACGTCTCTGTGGTTCCTGTATCCTACGACCTTACCCACCATGACATCCTAAACAAAATCAAAGAATGGAAGGCCTGAACGTCAGATTAGATCGCATGTGGATTGGACTCTTGTTGGGGTTGATCGGACCTCTGTTTGGGTTTCTGGCATTCTACCTTTTCACTTCAACCCACATGCCGTTGGAGAATTTCATCCGCTTCATCAAGAATTCTTCGAGCACGCACAGCGCCATTATTTCGGTTAGCTTGATTTTCAACCTCGTCTTCTTTTTTGCTGGAACGCGATTTAACATGCTTCGTCTCGCCCAAGGAGTGATTGGAGGAACTTTGCTGTACGCACCCTTCATCATCTATTTCAAATATGTCTCATAGGATCTTCATCATTACCGGTGAACCCAGCGGTGATCTGCACGGGAGCAATCTCGTCAAGGAACTGTTAAGTCAAGATCCTGCATTGTCTATAGCTTGCTGGGGCGGCGACCGTATGCGTTCAGCTGGAGCTGAAGTACTAAAACACGTCGATGATCTCGCCTTCATGGGCTTTGTAGAAGTGGCGGCCAACTTGAGAACAATCCTCAAAAATTTCGATCTGTGCGTTGAACACATTCAGGCATTTCAGCCAGACCTGGTCGTCTTGATGGACTATCCCGGATTCAACCTGCGCATGGCGAAGCGGATCAAGAAAATGGGCATACCTGTCGCCTATTACATCTCCCCTCAGATATGGGCTTGGAAAGAATCCAGGGTGGAAAAGATCAAGCGATATGTTGATCACGTTTTCGTTATCCTCCCATTTGAAAAAGCCTTTTACGAAAAGCATGGTGTATCCGCTGAATTCGTTGGACACCCGCTGCTCGACGAAATCAAGCACATCGAAGTGGATGGGCCATTGTTTCGCAAGCAACACGGCTTGAGTGACAGACCTATCATCGCGCTGTTGCCCGGCAGTCGCAAACAAGAAATCAGCTTGTTGCTCGAACCGATCGCCAAGATCATCGCATCCTTTCCTGCGCATCAATTCGTCGTCTCTAAGGTGGCATGGCAACCTGAAGGGCTCTATCACAGCCTTCCTGATGATGTTGTCTTGTTAGAGGGCAACACCTACGACCTACTCGCGCTGTCCGAAGCTGCCATCGTTACTTCGGGAACAGCAACCTTAGAAACTGCATTGATTGGGACACCGCAAGTGGTCGTCTACAAAGCGAATCCCATCAGCGTGCTCATTGCACGTTGGTTGGTGAAAGTCAAATTCATCAGTTTAGTCAATCTCATCATGGACAAGGAGGTCGTCAAAGAGCTAATACAAGCAGAGGTTAACTCCACCAACCTTACGCGCGAATTGGGCAATGTAGTCAAGGGGGGCGAGCGACGTGAAGCCGTACTTGCATCCTACGGCATCCTCAAGGAAAAGCTTGGGCAAAAAGGCGCCTCTCGCTTTGTCGCAAGCCGATTGTTGAAAATCATTGCCGACTGACTCCTTTGCCGGAAGGGGAGCAGGTATTTTTGCCCTGTATGCGTGGATTTCTCATTGTACTTCTTGTGGCTTGTGGTCTTGGGGCTTCAGCATCCAATAAAGTGCTCAATATTGGGCTTTTTTGGAACAATGAACCCAGCGAAGTAACGGTTCAAACAAGCCTTGGCAGCTATTCCATCTATGGCAATGGCAAGCTCATCCTAGACCTCAAGGAGAGCGCTATCGTACGTATCCTCAATCAGGATGGATTGATCCATGTGCGCACCATCACACAAGACCTGGGCACGTTTTATAATGTAGAGATCAAACGTACGGTATGGGGCAGCAGCCTAAAAATCCAACCCAAAGGCGATAGAGAGCTCCACGAGTACAATGACAACTTCAGCTTTAAACCCTTCCAAGGCAAGCTGCGGATAGTGAATGAAGTGTACATCGAGCATTACGTAGCAGGAGTGATCGAAGGAGAAGCAGGCATCAAAGAGCCCAAGGAGTACTATAAGGTTCAGGCTGTGATCTGCCGCACTTACGCACTCAACAATCGAAGAAGGCACGAAGCCGAAGGATTTCAGCTTTGCGACAAAGTGCACTGCCAAGTGTATCACCGTAGGAGCATGAACAATCCAGATATTGTCAAAGGCACCCAAGAGACCATTGGAATCGTGATTGTCGACAGTGACATCAACCTGGTGACCGCAGCATTTCACAGCAATTGCGGAGGCTACACGTGCAACAGCGAAGACGTCTGGAGTGGTTACCTGAATTACTTGCGAGCGCGAGAAGACGAACATTGCCTGCAGGAGAATCATTCCTATTGGCGTACGGCTTTTACGAGAGACAAATGGTTGAACTACCTAAGCGTTTCGCATGGCTACCCTGTATATGAGCCAACCGCCCGTGACATCGCCTTGGACTATTGCCCCGACGAACGACAGCACTACCTAAACCCTGATGGGTTTCGCGTTCACTTCAAGCGCATCCGATATGATTTGGGACTTCAAAGTGCTTTTTTCTCCATCGACGCCGTTCAAGATTCCGTTATCCTTGAAGGGCATGGATATGGCCACGGCGTTGGCTTGTGCCAAGAAGGAGCTATGAATATGGCGAAGAGCGGACAGCCTTATGACGACATCCTACACTATTATTACCGAGAGGTGCACTTAGTGAACTTGAGCGTCATCGATTTTTTCCGAGCAAATTGATCGATTATAACACGGCCGAATACGAACGAGGTGGTCTATGGTTGCCAGAGAGTCAAAGGTTTATGAATTTCTATGATTTACTAACCTCTCTTAGCGCATCCTTATTGGTCAGAGTTCTAAATTCGCGCCTTTCCTACATGAACAATTGAGAACGACCTGAGTATGAATTACAAGAAGTGGAACAACCTCCTCGGCTGGCTGGTCTTTGCCATTGCTGCATTTACCTATATCAGCACCGTTGAACCCACGGCCAGTTTTTGGGACTGTGGTGAATACATCGCAACCTCTTATCGCCTCGAAGTAGGTCACCCACCGGGCGCACCTACCTTCCTTCTTGTAGGTCGACTCTTCTCGATGTTCGCCGCCCCTGAAAACGTGGCGTACATGGTGAACCTTATTTCGGCATTGTCGAGTGCATTTACAATTCTCTTTCTTTTTTGGACCATCACCGCATTGGCCAAGAAACTCTTCAGCCTTAAGACAGGTGTGGATGAGCTTTCACAAGGCGACATGGTCGGCACACTTGGTGCGGCGATTATCGGCAGCCTTGCATATACCTGGTCTGACACCTTTTGGTTCTCGGCCACAGAGGGTGAGGTGTACGCCCTTTCCTCTTTGATGACAGCCATATCCTTCTGGGCCATCCTTAAATGGGAATCTAAAGCCCATGAACCAAAAGCGGACAGGTGGATCATTCTTATTGCTTACTTGGTTGGACTCTCAATTGGTATCCACCTCTTGAATCTGCTCGCCATCCCAGCGATCGCCTACGTGATCTATTTCAAGAAATTCAAGCCCAACCTCAAAGGGATGGTCATCGCTGGAGCACTGGGTGTGGTCACCTTGGGGGGCATCCAAAGCGTTATTATTCCTGGCATCGTAGACTGGGCGGCCGGATTTGAATTTGTGATGGTCAATTCATTCGGACTTCCCTTCCATTTAGGTTCGGTAATCTTTATGATCTTATTGCTTGGCGCCATCGTATATGGAATCGCCTATACCATCAAGACGCATCGCCCGGTTTGGAATACGGCCTTGCTCGCGCTTTTGGTAATCATGATCGGCTATTCCTCGTTCGTGTTGATTCTCATCCGTTCGAATGCCAATACTCCTATTGATGAAAACAATCCTGAAAACTTAGTAAACCTACTCTCCTACCTCAATCGTGAGCAATATGGAGATTTCCCCTTGGCTTACGGACAGTACTTTAATTCGCCGCTCGATCGGGAAACACCGTACCTAGACGGCACCCCTGTCTACTATCCAAATCAGGAAACGGGCAAGTATGAAATTTCGGACGATCGAAAGAACTCAAAACCAAACTACGCCAGCGAATTCAAAGGTATTTTTCCACGAATGTGGAGTCCGAAGAAGAACCACGTAAGGGCGTATAAAGAATGGTCTGATTTCAAAGGAAAACCGATCAAGTTCCGCGACGCACGTGGTCAGACGACCACCATCCGAAAACCGACGTTCAGCGAAAACATCTCCTACTTCGTGAAGTATCAAGTGGGTTGGATGTATCTCCGCTATTTCATGTGGAATTTCTCTGGTAGACAGAACGACACGCAAGGCCATGGCAATTTTATGGATGGTAACTGGATGACTGGGGTGGGCTTCATTGATGAAGCGCACGTTGGTAACCAAGCAGAACTTCCCTCCTATCTCGAGGGTCAAAAAGCGCGCAATTTATACTTGGCCATACCGCTGATACTTGGATTGCTGGGAATGATCTTCCACTTCCGAAGCGATTCGCAGACGGCATGGGTGGTCTTACTCTTATTCTTCTTCACAGGTTTGGCGATTGTGCTCTACCTCAATCAATATCCCTTCCAACCACGGGAGCGTGATTACGCCTACGCTGGATCCTTCTACGCCTTTGCGATATGGATAGGCTTCGGGGTGTTGGCGCTTTACGACGCTGCGCGTAACTTGACCGTCAAAGACCTAGGAATGACCATTGCTTACACGGCCGGAGGTTCCATCGGTTTGATCCTTATAGGCACGCTCTTCGGAGGCAACACCTCCTTCGCGTACTTGATGTTCTACATCGCCATCGTGAGTTCAATCTTACTGGCGGTCATGTATGGAATAGGCCAAGTGATCAAGGATCAAAAACTACAAGCAGGACTTGCTACCGTGCTGTGCTTGTCCGGTCCCATATTAATGGCGAGTGAAGGATGGGACGACCACGACCGATCTAATCGATATACGGCGCGTGCGATTGCCAAGAATTACTTGGATTCGTGCGAGAAAGATGCCATTTTATTCACCAACGGTGACAACGATACCTTCCCACTGTGGTATTTGCAAGAGGTGGAAGGATACAGAACTGACGTACGTATTGTGAACCTTACCTTGGCAAGTACAGAATGGTTCATCGACATGATCAGACGGCAGGCCTACGATGGTAAGCCCATTCAGCTGAGCATGGAGAAGAACGATTACCGCCAAGGAACGCGTGACTATGTGCCGATACGTAAGAAGTCCGATGCGCACATTAATGTGGCGGACCTTGTCTCCTTTGTGCTCGACGAACAGAATCAGGAGATGTTTGGCCAAGGTCAAAAAATGAACTACTTCCCTACCCGTAATTTCAGGGTACCTGTCGATTCCGCTACTGTTGTGGGTAATGGAACCGTAGGCCCTGAATATGCGAACCGAGTGGTAGATGCCTTGGAGTGGGAAGTGGGTGGTCAGTACGTCCTAAAGAGTGAGTTGGTGATGCTCGACATCCTTGCCAACAACAACTGGGAACGTCCGATCTACTACGCCAACACCATGCCTAAGAGCAGTTACTTCGGGCTTGAAGAATACATGCAACACGAAGGCTTCACCTATCGATTGGTTCCGTACAAAGTGAAGGATGACCGTAATCAATTTGGTTACTTCGGAGAGGTGGAGACCGACATCATGTACACCAACATGATGGAAGAATTTGCCTTTGGAAACATGGAAGATCCGGACGTATTCTTGGACGAGAACAACCTCAGGTTCGTGACCAATCTTCGCTTGAATTTCTCCCGTCTTGCAGACGCATTGATCAAGGAAGGCGATAACGAGCGCGCAGAAGCTGTGTTGGATAAGTGCATGGCCATGACCGTTACAGTGAATACTCCTAAAGATGTAACGCTCATCCAGGTCACCGAATCGTACTTCCAAGTTGGCAACAACGAGAAAGGCATGGGACTAGCCAAAATGCTAGGTGACAACTACATGGAACACTTGCGCTACTACGCTTCATTGGATCGGAAATACACTTCTTCCGTCAACCGTGAGGTAAATCAAGCTTTTGCCGTGATTCAGCAACTTAAAAATCTGAACAAGCGCTACAAGGTGACCGAAATGGACGAATACATCGACCCATTGGTTGAAGAGGCTGAAACGTACTACCAGTCTTTGGTTGGCACTACGCAGCAACAGCGTCAGTAGGCACGTCATCATTCGCTGATCTTCAAGGGGCCGGAAAATCCGGCCCCTTTTTTTTCGTGTTGCCGAAACCCTTTCGATTAAATCCGCGTACCGACTATGTTTTCCAAAGTGAAAAATTACTTTTGGTAAGCAACAGACCCTATTGTTTAATCGTCGGCAAAATGGCTTCACTCAAGCTTTTGGTCCGGTGAGAAAGGCCTTTGGGTAGGTTTCATAACTGACCAAAAAGCTAACCTATGTCTCGGTTGTCATCTCTATGGAGAACTGCATCTCTCCTATTTCTCCTATTCATAACGTTCTCAATCAACGTCTTAGCACAAAGCCCCCAGGGCATCAACTACCAAGCGGTAGCCAGAAATGCGGACGGTGAACCCTTTGCGGACACCACGTTGGACGTGACCATCACCTTGGCGCAGAACGCGTCCTTGAGTACGACCCAGTACATCGAAGTGCATTCGGTCCAGACCAATACGTACGGCCTCTTTTCGTTGATCATTGGAGATGGAACACCAACGCTGGGAACCTTTTTGGATGTGACTTGGGAAACTGGAACGGTCTTCCTCAATGTGCAAATCGGTTCCTTGGACATGGGAACGACCCAGATGATGTCCGTACCCTACGCTCTCTTCGCAGAAAGCTCAGACGACGGGGATTGGGGCATCAATGATTCCACGGTCTTTACCAATAAGAAAGTAGGTATAGGCACAGACCAACCCATTGCCGACCTCGATATGTTTTTAACTGGCCAAAGCGCGTATGCCGCATTTTCTGGTTCAGGAGATGGTAACAATTACGCAGGAATGTTGCTCGGTGCAGCTGGTCAAAACCGACGTTGGAATGTCCTCCACCGTCAAGATGCAGCCACTCAAAACGGCTTGATGTTCGAATATTTTGACGGCACGACGTATTACTCGCGTCTGTTTATCGATCGTTTTGGCAAGGTAGGCATCGGCAATGATGATCCCCAAGCTTTGCTGGATGTTTCCGGACTCACTGAAGTGGATTCACTTTCCATCAATGGCGCATACCGTTTTCCTTCGATCGATGGTGCTGCAGGTCAAGTATTGGTTACCGATGGCGGTGGTAATGTGCTTTGGCAAGCCATGAGTGATTCACTGCAAGGCTTTGAGCTCGTGGACGATACCACACTGCGAATCACCGAGGGTGGTGGACAAGCCTATGACCTCAATATTTCAGTGCTAGCGACAGACCAAGAGCTTCAGACGATTGTGAACTTGTTGACAAACACCATTGATTCCATCGCTGCTCAGGTAGCCATCAATCAGGACAGCATCAGTCTCTTGAACGACTCGATGCTTGCTATGCAGGCGGATATCGCTGCGAATAGTGCTGACATTCAAGAAAACGTTGATTCCATCGCTGCTGCCCAAGCCGACATTGCTGCGAATTCAACCAACATTCAAACGAACGCAGATTCCATTGCTGCAGCACAAGCAGATATTGCCACCAACATCGCAAACATTCAGGAGAATACTGACTCCATCGCCGCAGCTCAAGCCGACATTGCTGCCAATGCAAGCAACATTCAAACGAACTCAGATTCCATTGCGGCAGCGCAAGCGGATATTGCCACCAACATTGCGAACATTCAGGAGAATACTGACTCCATAGCTGCAGCTCAAGCTGATATTGCTGCCAATACAACCAACATTCAAACGAACTCAGATTCCATTGCGGCAGCGCAAGCGGATATTGCCGCCAACATCGCGATCATTCAGGAGAATGCTGACTCCATAGCTGCAGCTCAAGCCGACATTGCTGCCAATACAACCAACATTCAAACGAACTC
>JABMOM010000011.1 GCA_013204105.1 Flavobacteriales bacterium | reverse complement strand
CGGATATCGCCACCAACATCGCGAATATTCAAGAGAACGCAGACTCCATCGCTGCAGCTCAAGCCGATATTGCTGCTAACGCAACCAACATTCAGACGAACTCGGATTCCATTGCTGCTGCGCAAGCGGATATTGCCACCAACGCTCTGGACATTCTTGGATTGGACGCTCAAATCCAAATCAATCAGGACAGCATTTTCATTCTTGACTCGCTGATAGCAGCGCATGTGCTTGAGGATGAAGACACGGACTCGTTGAATGAACGCATTAACAGCGTCACATTCGACTCCTTGACCAATGCGCTAACAATCGTTGAAAACGATTCGACCTTCATGGTCGATCTCTCCAGCATTGGCGAAGACTCCACGCGAATCGGACTTTTCGATTCCAAAGTGTACATCGACCCGAGCGATAGCACGGTTGTCATTGAGATCAGCGGACAAGAGCGCTATCGTTTTTACGACGGGCGGGTCAATGTCATCGCGGCCTCATCGAATCTAGGCATGGGTGGCAATGCCCTCTCTTCAAACGGCACAGGATTTAGCAATACCGCATTTGGTTCGGGTGCACTTGCTACTGTTGATAGTGGCTTTGCCAATACTGCTGTTGGAGCACAAGCATTGACCATTTCTACCGGTAAAGAGAACACGGCTGTAGGTGCGGATGCTTCGGCTTCGACAACTACCGGAGAGCGGAACATCAGCGTCGGTAATCAAGCTTTGTCAGCAAACACTACGGGCAGTGGTAATGTAGCCGTTGGATGGCGCGCTTCCGGGGAAGCGACTACCACAGGCGATTTAAACACGGCCATTGGTTTCAGGACCCTGGCCAACAACAACGGGAACAACAATACTGCGATAGGAGCTTGGGCAGGAGATCACAATGCAGGTTCAAGCAACGTATTCATCGGATTCGAAGCTGGGTATAGTGATACGAACGCTAACAGCCAGTTATACATCGAAAACTCTTCTTCCTTGAATCCACTCATCTGGGGTGATTTCTTGAACGACACCGTTCGAATTGGAGGCAGCTTCCAAGTTTTGAATACAGGAGGAGACCTTCTCACCTATCCGCTCGCGGATGGTGCTAATGGGGAGGTAATAACCACCGACGGTAGCGGGAATCTCTCGTTCGCAGCCACTATTGGAGACGATCTCGGTGATCATACTCTTGACACCAATCTGATAACAGGTACCCGATTCATTTCTGGAGATGGAGATGATGAAGGCTTATACATCGATAACTCAGGTAATGTTGGCATTGGCTCGAATACACCCGGAGCCCAGCTCGAAGTGTCATCTTCTAGTTTCGTACATACCACCCTGAGCGGATCGAATACCATTGGAACCTGGTTGAATTTATCAAACACTTCGGCAGGTGGACGATATTACAAGCTTATCAGCACGGGATCTGCAAACGGCGAGGGGACAGGAAAACTGATGTTTGCATTTGGAAACGCAGCCGGATTGGCTTCTGGCGTAGCCATGATCATTGATAGCAACCATGTGGGCATCGGCACATCAAGTCCTTCAGAGATTCTGCATGTTGGAGGAAATACACAAATTGACGACACCCTCAAACTGCCAAACGGTGCATCAAACGGATATGTACTTACTTCTGATGCAAATGGAAATGCTACTTGGGAAGCGAATGATGCTGGTGACAGCACTCAAGTCGCGGATGGGGATAATGACACGAAAATTCAAGTAGAAGAATTGGTAGACGAGGATCAAATTCGCTTTGATATAGCCGGCACCGAAAACTACATCATGGATGGAAGACGTTTGCATGTGACCAACACGGGTAATAGCGTCTACATTGGCTTGAACGCCGGAGATGCAGATAACAGTGGCAGTAAGCAAAACGTAGCCATTGGAGATCGAGCATTAGAATCAAGCAGCACAGGAAATAGCATTGTGGCCATCGGTAGACATTCTCAGCGAAACGCAACAGGAGGATATGGAAACGTTTCGATCGGTGAATCTTCGCTTTACAGCAATGGAACCGGCACAGGAAACACGAACATTGGAAATCGCGCTGGAATCCTGAATACCAACTCGAACAACAATACACTCCTCGGAGCTGATGTAGATTTTTACAACACCTCTGGAAGCAACAACACGTTGCTCGGATACGAAGCAGGTCGAGGCACGGCAAACCATACCAAATCAGGAAATATATTCTTGGGATATCAAGCTGGGTACAATGACACCACCAACAACAAGCTCTACATCCAAAACTCTAATAGTGCCAGCCCGCTCATCTGGGGTGACTTCACAAACGATATTTTGCAAGTTGGCGGCACTTTCCGCACCAACAACTTAGCGGGCGACACGCTCACCTACCCTACGGCTGACGGTACGAGCGGACAAGTAATAACAACAGACGGTTCTGGCAATCTTTCCTTTCAAGCCATCTCACCCCAGGATAGTACGCGGATCACCGATGCCGATGGTGATACAAGGATTGAAGCAGACAGCGGTCTAGTGGACGACGATGCAATCCACTTCTATATGGGCGGAACGCAACAAATAAATTTTGACAGTGGTCGCGTAGAAGTGTACGGGACGAATGGCAACCTGTATTATGGAAGCAATACCGGACGCAATGATGATTACTCCTCGACCTTTGCCAATACCGCTTTTGGCGACAATGCGTACATATACAATAGTGGATCAACCTTCAACACCACGTTTGGGGCTTACTCCATGGGATCCGGTACCACAGGATCTCGAAACGCGGCATTCGGATATTTATCGTTGGACCAGAATGAGGATAATGAGAATACAGCTATCGGCTATCGAGCAATGCCAAGCCATGTCACTGGCCAAAAGAATACTGCCTTAGGAGCAAGTGCAGGCTACTTGCACAATACCGGCAGTTTCAACGTATTCATTGGCGAGCGATCAGCGCAAAACATGGTCAATGGCCAATCCAACGTAATCATGGGGTCAGGAGCAGGCATCTTGGTGGAAGAAGGCGACAACAACACTTTCCTTGGATTCAATGCGGGTCGCTTATCTACAGGAGCCACCACATCTGGAAGCATCAAGCTAGGATACTCCGCCGGAAACAACGACTCTGCAGACAATCGACTCTTCATCGAAAATTCCAGTTCTGCCAGTCCATTGATCTACGGCGAATTCGATAACGACATTGCGCAAATCAACGGAACCTTCCGCACGAGCGATGGAGTTGATACATTGTCCTACCCCACATCAGATGGCTCAAATGGACAGGTTCTAACAACGGACGGTTCGGGTAACCTATAGTTTCAATCAGCCGTTAGTGATACCAATACATTGGAAGAGGTTCTAACCAAAGGGAATGTAGCATTGAATGATACTGCTTACCTAGGAGGAATCAGCGTCGGCTCTTCGGCCGCCAACACCTCGCTTATCAATGCAAATGATAACACACGTGACATAAGCATTGAAGTAAATAATTCCACGATTTCAGCAGCCCAAACGAAGGGTGTCTTTTCGAACATTACTGGCACTGGCGCCGGTGACAAGTATGCGGTTTACGGTTCTTCTTCAGCCAACAATGGCGACAAGTATGGTGTATATGCTGAGGCCTCGGGCAATGGAAACACTAAATACGGTATCTATGGAACGGCCTCAGGTACAGGCACCAACTGGGCTGGATACTTCGATCAAGGGTCGGTGTACGTTAACAACAATTTAGGCATTGGCGTAACCGTGCCATTGCGCAGGTTAGAAGTCGGTGGCGATGCCTACATCGATTCCATTTGGACCGATTCCATCATCATTGGAAGTGGGGCCAACGAACTTAGAATTGGTGGAAGTCCGGGAGTGAATGGCGATGTCTTGACCTACAACAATGGCAATGCCGAATGGGCCCTACCGTCTGCGGATTCTGATTGGGATACAACGATTACTACGAATTACCTATACAATTTAGATCAACCCATATACATAGGTGATACCAATACAGGATTGGGTATTGGAGGTAAACTAAACGTCATCACCTCAGACTCCTTTGGTGTTTCTTCGGTCATCTCAGGGACCTCTCCTTCCATTCAGTCAATGTCAGGTTTGTTTTATAACCTTGATCAGAGCGCTGTAGCAGATGCTTATGGACTAGCAGCTGCTTCGGTAGGTGTAGCTGGTTACAAAACCGGAGTTTGGGCCATTGGACGAAATGGAGATGAAAATACAGGAGTTCTTGCTGACGCAGAAACAGAGGCAGGAAATCAAAGCGACAACAATTACGGGGTCAGAGCGTCAGCATCAGGTGGAGACACCAATTTTGCTGTCTATGCCCAGGCAGGCTCAGGTGTCAACTCCGATTCTACGGTAGCTCTCTACGCCACCGCGACAGGGTCAAATGGCGTTCACTATGCTGGCGTATTCGACCAAGGCAAAGTTCAGATTAAGGACACTCTTCAATTGCCGTATGGTTCTAGCAATGGCTACGTCTTAACTTCTGACGCTACAGGAAATGCAACTTGGGAAGTGCCTTCCAATGGCCTGTGGGACACGACTGGAAATACTGTTCACAGTGCAGACACCACTTGGAGTTTAGGCATTGGCACCACATCTACTCAATCCGATATTCAGATCGGTGATGCCATCCACCTTTTCGATTGGGACAATGGTGGTGACAAAGGACTGGTATCATCGTACAATATCAACGACTCCGGTCTCTATACCAAGGCGGACTTTGCTTCTCTCATGCTGCTCTTCAACAATGGCATTCAATTCATCAGCGCGGATTCAATGCCGGCAGGAACGGTATTAGACTTGGATACAATACCAAGTACGAGTGTGGCGGTAAAGCTTGGGGGCGTTGGTATCAATGTTGACAATCCAAACTACGCCTTAGATGTACAGCCTGTGAATGACAGTTTGGCCATATACGTGCGACCCCATACCGCTACCGCAGGAGTCATAGCGATGCAAGACGTCGTGAATAATTTCAATGTGGGGCTTTCTGTTGCAGACACACTGCTTTCAACCTATAAAATTGTCCTTCCTGATACCGCTCCCCTACCGGGCCAAGTGCTGCAATTCAACGCCTCATTGGGTAGACTAGAGTGGCAGACCATCGAGAATACTACTTGTCCATCCGGTTATTCACAGGTCAACTCAAACTTCTGTATTGAAACTTCTGCCCATACGGGTGATAATTGGTTTCAAGCTGCAGATACCTGTACAGCGAACCAAGCGACGCTCCCAAGCTGGGCGGAGTGGTACAGCGGAACACAGGTGGTCGGTGTTGATTGGTCAGGAACGAATACATGGGAGTGGCTAGACCAAGCAAGTCAAAACAACGCCTCCATTGTAGGAGGCGGCGCAGGAGCTACCACCAATGATGAGCGCATGACCGTTTCTGCCGATGACCCCATTAGCCCGAGCAACACCATCCAATACCGATGTGTGTATCACATTAAAAATTAATGACTGCCAACTCTATTAATCCAGACATGAAACCAGCAATGCATATCACCAAACGGATGAGGATCCTAACACAAGGAGCGCTAGCGCTGTTTCTGTGTGTGGTAATCAACCTGTTGCACACGAATGTCAATGCTCAAAGTATGAGCGTCAATGCACAAGGCAACCGACCAGACAGCAGCGCTATGCTAGATATTCAAAGCGTCAGCAAGGGATTTTTGATGCCGCGCATGACCAAGGCCCAAAGACAAGCCATTTTAAATCCAGCACAAGCCTTGATGGTCTTCCAACGTGATGCAGAGCGAGGTTTTTACATCTACGATACTGCCTTTGCGGCATGGGACCACATCCTCGACAGCTTAGAAATCAAGATGTTGATAGATAGCCTGGGCAACTACGGCATTGACTCCGTGCTAAGTCTGGGCAACAACGCAGCTGGACATGGGATCTATAACCTAGACTCGCTTGTGATTGGTGATACAACTGGAAATTACGTCCTGCATGTACAAGACACGTCGTCGAACTTATTGGTCAACGCTTCGTTTGGAACAGGCCTACTCATCACCTCAAAGTTCAATCCGAGGATCTACATGGAAAACCAAAGCCATTCGGACTCGAATCGCTTGATGAGCTTAGATTTCGACACGGAAGAGATGCGGTTTGGAAGCCTCACCAACAACGGTCAAGTCTGGCTAAACCAAAATGTCCTCACCCTGCAACCGAAAGGGCGCGTTGGTATCAATCAAGCCACAAATTCAACCGCTCGACTCAGCGTATTCAGGTCGGCCATGGATTCGACGGATTTTGGAGCGAACCACTCGACGATCTATGCTTATCGCGGCGGCAATGGTTTGGCGGCGGCTGGAGGTAGTTCTTGGAGCAACACGGGCATTGATGCTGCAATAAAGGGATACACCTTCTGGGGCAACAACTACACCGCTGGCGTCGCTGGTTACAGTTATCTGGATTATTCCCTTTCAGCGGGTGTATTGGGTTCGGATGTATTCGGGACCACTTGGACTGCACTTGCCTACAATAGTGGCACCTATGATTGGGGCATTTACTCGCCCAGCAGCGCCTACCTAGGTGGTTTCTTAAATGTCAATTCAACCCAAGACTCACTCCACCGTATCAATGCCTTACGAAGTGCCAACCTCGTCACCAACGACTTCGGCCCTGGTTTCACTACCATCTATGGTTACCGTGGCGGAACGAATGGCGCCGCGAATGGAGGATCCTCGTGGCACGTGGATTCTATTGATGCGGCGGTCAAAGGAGAGAGCTTTTGGGGAAATAGCTATACTGCTGGTATAGCCGGATATAACTACAATGACTATGGAATCTCCGCTGGTGTCATCGGATCTCAATACTCCGGCACTTATTGGGGAGCCCTTGGCTACAAGGATTCTACCTTGAGCACGTGGGGAGTCTATACCCCGAATCAAATGTTTGTTGGCGATCGCTTGTCTATTGGTGGCACAGTGCCAAACGCTGCCCTCAGCATTGAAAGCAGCCTCGGGGACCTTACCAGCGGTCTCAACCTTAAAGACAGCGTGGGCAACGATTGGTACATGTTTCAAGACGCAGCCCAAGGTCTTCGCTTCAGAGATGATGCCGTGGATGTGGTGACCATTACGAGTGCTGGAGATGTTGGCATCGGTACGGTGAGCCCGTCTGAGAAGCTGCAGGTAACAGGCCCTTCGATACTATCGAATACTCGCTTTGAGAGTGGGACATTTTTACCAGGTGTCTCCAACGCTACTTCGACGGTAGTAGTCATTGATGTAGCCGGAGCATTGGGCAACTATTGGAACGCTGAGATCCGCGTAACTGGGCAATCGGGTACGGAACAAAGTGGAGCCGTATGGTTAGTGAGCAAACCAAACCTAGGCGATGATGTCTATTTCCACCTGGTCACATCCTACACGACCAGCGCTACTTACCTCACTGTACCAACGATTGCCTATAACGCGACAAACGATCAAATAACGATTACCAAACCGGCCTCCGCCCTAAGCAGCGGTGTGACCGTGTTCTTCGTGCACATGGAATCTCAAGCATACAGCTCGGTTCACCCATCGTTCAACTAATGACATACAAATCAACATATCAAAAATACCATGCTCCTTTTCGAATAGTAGTGATAGCATTTGTGATACTGTTGCTTCAAACGGAAATGCTTGCTCAAAACATGAGCATCAATGAGACCGGAGCAAATCCCGACAGCAGCCTAATGCTTGATGTGACGAGCACCTCAAATGGAATTCTCGTCTCTTCCGTGGCAGACGCTCAACGCGATGTAATCGTGAATCCATCCGATGAATTGATGATATTCCAAACCGATCTTCCAGGGGGCTTATATGCATTCGATAGGACAGACATTGGTTGGGGAAGGGGCACCTTCGGGTCAATAACGCCCGAATCACTTACCAAATCTACAAGGTCGACTGATGCGTAAGCTTTTCATCATAACAGTAATGATGGGGTTTGTTCTTTTGAGCAAAGGGCAAGTCGCCCTCGATCAAGTGTTGATCGGCGTGGCTTCCCAGGACTTTCAGAATAGCAACTTCTCCCTCTCTGCATCGGTGGGCGAACCTGTAACTCAAACCTTCTCCAATGCTGGTTTTGTCATAACACAAGGCTTCCAGCAACCGAACTATGTAGTGATCAACCCGCTGATCGTTGAGTTACAAGCGACCAACGCAGCATGCCTTGGAGCGAACGACGGAACCGTTACGATTGCCTTTTTGTCGGATAATTTTACGCAACCCGTTACTTATCAATGGAGTACGGGTTCCACGGCCGATAAAATCGTTCAGGCGGAAGTCGGCGAATACTTTCTCACCGTAACCGGAAATGATGGCATCGCCGCCATTGGGACCATCGAGGTTGAAGCAGATTCGAATGTGGACTGTGCGCCTCATTTTTACATCGGTATCACACCTAACAATGACAATTTCAACGACTACTGGCACGTAGACAATGCACAGTTCTTTGCAGAAAAGACGGTCGAGGTCTACAACCGGTATGGCGCTTTGGTTTGGGAAATCGGTTCCTACAACAACCTTGATGATGCCGCTCGTTTTAGTGGCTTGCACAGAAATGGCAATCTCCTGCCCGATGGCACTTACTACTTCGTTGCCAAGTTTGATAACAGCAGCTACAAAGGCTGGATAGAGATTTCCAGATGATGAAGAAACTCTTTACCATAGCGATCTTGCTTCTTTTGCTTCTTGCGAACGAGGATGCCTCTGCCCAGCAAGATCCTAAGTTCAACCAGTACATGTTCAATCCATTGGGCATCAACCCTGCCTATGCAGGATCGCGTGAGGCATTGAGTGTGGTTGCCTTGTACCGAAACCAATGGGTCGGATTCGATGGCGCTCCGGTAACACAGACCTTCTCTATCCACGGTCCCTTTAAGCAAAAGAAGATGGGACTCGGGTTCCAGGTCACCAACGACATGATCGGACCAAGAAATACGATCTCTGCTGAAGTAGACTATGCCTATCGTTTCCGTTTGCTGAACGGACAAATGAGTCTAGGACTAGGGCTGGGAGTGCAATACCTGACCTTCGACTGGAACAAGATTGAATACAAGGACGAAGGGGACGTGATTCCAACCTATGGCTTGGAGCAGGTAGTAGTGCCGGATGCGGATTTTGGCATCTTCTACCACACCAATAAATTCTACGCTGGTTTAGAGTTGGCTCATCTCACTGAACCTCGCATTGTGGTGTCTGATTCAGCTGTGAACGGATCCAATGCCTACCGCCAATTTCGGCACCTCTCATTGGTCGTTGGTCGGGCCTTTGTCTTGACCGATAATTTAACCTTACGCCCAAGCATACTCTATAAGCAAGCAGGACTGTTTCAAGGCATGGTCGATGCCAACGTGAGCATCCTCATCGACAAGAAGCTCTGGGCTGGAGTCACCTATCGCCACGGTTATGGCGGCGTGATCATCCTAGAATACCTGATGAATAAGAATGTCCGCTTGGGCTATTCCTTTGATTATCCATTCAACAACCTCCGACTTTCCCAAGGAACCAGCCATGAGCTTTTTCTCGGGTTAGAGTTCGGCCTACCAAAAAACAAGACCGTATCACCTAGGTATTTCTAGCCCTCGTTTGAGAAGTATACTTTCATACATACCCCTGCTGATCATCTTCTTCACTTGTTCCTTTGGGCAAGCGCAGGCTCCCTCGGAAAAGGCTGCCCAATACATGGAAGTGAATCGGTACGCAGATGCGGCGAAATACCTGAAGAAAAAGGTGAAGCACAATGCCGAGAATGCGGCACTATGCGAGCAGCTTGGCTTTGCCTACATGAAACTGCATCGCTTCCCAGAATCCGAGACCTATTTCGAACGTGCCGATATGCTGGGCGGAATCAGCGATCCCGGGCTTGTGCACTACGCACAGGCTTTGATCAAAAACGGAAAACCAGAGGAGGCCGAAGCTAAAATCAGACGCTACGTCCAAAAGGAGCCCGAAAGTTTCATCGCTCAATTGATGTTGCGTTCCTTAACGCGCGTCAACGAATGGGCAGCGAACACGTCATCTTTCGAGCTCAAACCGACCTTCGATTTGAATTCTAGCATGTCGGAATTTGCGCCCTTTCCGTATGATGGAGGTGTTGTGTTTGTGACCGAACGCAACGTTGACCACATCACAGAAAGCTCATCTGGATATAGCAATGCACCCTATTTGTCGATGTACTACGCTGAGCTAGACGCAAACGAACCCGAGGGATTCTCTTTCAAACGAAGCCGTCCTTTTCTCTCAAACCTTAACCGTGACGACCACGTCGGACCTGTAGCCATCGACAGCAACCGGAACCGACTCTATTATTCGCTGGCAGAGTCCAAGCTTGGTAAAGGAGGTACTTCACACATTGAGATTCATGAGGCCTTCATCGTAAAAGGAAAGCGGATCAACGGGTCAAAGCGCTTGATCGGGGGGGATACCTTTTCCAATGCCCACCCTACTCTCTCACCTTATGGAAAAACCTTGATCTTCTCTAGCAATCGCCCTGGAACAACTGGCGAAATGGACTTGTACGTAATGCAGCAGACCGATTCGGGATGGTCTGCCCCGAGCAACCTATCCGCTTTGATCAATACACCGCTAAACGAGGTTTTTCCATATCTGCGCGACGATACCACCTTGTACTTTGCTTCTGACGGTCACCCCGGTTACGGTGGACTCGACCTATTCGTTTCGCACAAGCGACAAGGGAGATGGACAGAACCCGTCAACCTGAAGGCTCCCATCAACAGTAAGAAGGATGACTTCGGCATCTGCTTCATCAACGAGACAAAAGGCCTCTTCTCGTCTTCGAGGGATGGTGGATTGGGCAAAGACGACATCTACGGCTTCATACAATTGGCCAACGTGGGCGACACTCAGCGCACGGAGGTAAAAGGAATATTTGAATTCGCCAACCTTCCATCAGACGGAGTATCGCTCTCGTTGTTGGACGCCTTCGACAATGTGCTCCGCACCACTCAGACAGACTCTTTGGGTAACTTCTCGTTCGGGAGCCTTCCAATAGAAGAAACGTTCAGGGTACGCGTAAACGAAGAAGATCAAGACTTGCTGCTGAATTCCAATGTCTACGTCGTCAACGATGCCGGTGATAAAGTTCAGGTCATGCAAAAAGAAGGCGCGTCGACCTTTGTCTTTACCACCCTTCCGAAAGACGAAGTGGAAGCCCTCCTAAGTTTGGAAGAACAAGATACCGAGACCCATTACGATCTTTTTGGTCAGCTGTTCTCCGAACTTCCAAAGGACCTAATAGATATTGAACTGATCGCCTACACCGAGGATGGTAAGATCTACACTACTTCAACCACCGATAGTTCAGGATACTACGCTTTTCTGGGGCTACCAAAATCTGAGTACCTCACCATCAAGGTGAACGAAAAAGATTCCGCAATATATCGTTCAAGTGTTTTCTATGAAGGAGAAAATGGCATCACCCGAATCAGCGATGCCTCTGGAGATTACTTCGAAGTGTCCATTGGGGAAGTCATCGCCCAAAGTCCAGATGTAAGCCAGAAAGTGCAATACACGGTGTTCATCAATAACGACTCTGGGCCGGTTGGTGATGTGGCAGTAGCACTCTTTGATGATAACGATGAGGTACTTCACGTGGCAAAGACGAACGCACAAGGAGCCATCTCCATATTTGGCACTGTAGCAGGCTCGCCCTATCGCCTGCTACTTCCAGCATCTATGGAAGCGCTTGCCGACACAGCAGAAGTGCATCTCATCGACCGAATAGCCAACGAATTCATCGACGCCAAACCCCTGGACAAGCTGAACTACTTATTTGAAGCCATTGACGTCGATAACCTATTGTCAGATGAAGAACTTGCTTATGTGACCAAACCGGTGCCTGTCAAAGGACAGATATACCAGGTCTTGCCTGGGGATTACGCTAATGGCATGACCCTTTATGCCTATGATGAAGACGGAGATTTGATTGAGTCCGTGCAAACCGATGCTGATGGAAATTTCAATTTCAGACTGCTTCGCCCCGATCAGAATTACCTGATCAAACCAGACGTCAAAGATGCTGGTACCTTCAACCTTGTAATGTACGATGCATTGGGTGAGTCAAGCGAAGTACTCCGCTTGAATGATTTGCAATCATACGTCTACAGCGCCTTGGAGGCCGAGCGCGTAGCGCGACTGCAGGAGTTAGATGAAGGTGATGCGGGTATGCCTGTATTAACGGAGTTTGTGCGTGGACAGATCTATTACAACCTTCCTGGAGACTACAAAGAGGGCATACTGGTTTATGCATTCGATGAGGAGGGCAATATTGTGGATTCTACCTACACCGATGGGAAAGGAAACTTTACGTTCAAGCGACTCTCGCAATCCGAAGATTTCTCCATTCGCGTAATGGACGAGGACGACAAAGCCTTGAAAGTAGCCCTGTTTAACTACGATGGTTCGTTTAAAGGACTGCTCTTTTTGGATGACAACATGTCTTTCAAGTATTCCAAGATCATCCTCGAAGCAGCCTCGGAATTGGAAGGAGCATATGCGATGGATCAAAGCCAAGGCCTACTGCGAGGTCAGATCTACCAGAAGCTTCCTGGAGACTATCACGAAGGGTTGACGGTGTATGCGTTTGACGCGGATGGCAATCTCATCGACGTCGCTGAAGTAGATCAGGAGGGTAATTTCGAATTCACCAAACTGACCAAAGAACAAGACTACCTCTTCAAGTTTTCTGAGGAAGATACTGAGTTCAATATCTCCTTGCTCGGGGCCGACGGAAAGGAGTTTGATAAGGCCTACGCCACGGATGGTGAATGGAAGTACAGTAAACTTCAGCTGGACCAATACAAACTGCGGGCCTTAGCTGCGAATGACGATGGCACCGGAAACAATGCGATGGACGACTACCTAGAGTCAACGCGAAAGCCGCTCCCTGTGGTTGGAGAGAACACGATGTCATACGGATTCCGAAGCGCTGAAATCTCGGAAGTAGATAAGGCACAGCTCGATGCCATGATCCAAGTCTACCAGGACAACCCCGAGGCAGTTATTTCGATACAGGCGCACAGCGATCCCGCAGAAAGAACAGGAAATCGCTCTTACAGTGCTCTTCGTTCAGCCCTCATTGCCCAATACCTGCACAACAGAGGAGTTCCTGTGGCCAACATGAAAGTCTCCAACTGGGAGTCAGAAAAACCAGTTATCGATTGTTCAGAACGACCTTGCACCGAAGAAGAACGCAACATGAATCGGAGAGCAAACATCGAAATCCTCGCACCCGAATTGGTTGAACCAGCACCAGATTATGTCTTCGAGTACGGTTTCAATCAATGGCGTTTGGACCAAACTGCAGAAAATATTGCCTTTCGTTTGCTTAAAACCCTCAAGGAAAACCCCGGTTCAGAAGTGCAGATTGAAGGATATACAGATACGTGGGGTTCGTTCTCTAGTAACGATCGTATTTCAGAATTACGGGCCAAAAACCTTCAAAACCTTCTGATTTCCAAAGGTGTAGACGAAAGCAACATCAACATGGGAAGTCATGGCGAGATCATCCCGACGGGAGATTGTATACTCTTTTATCCATGCCCCGTGAGTGCACGCACTCAGAACAGAAGGGTCGAAGTAAGGCTCAAGTGATCCACCTGCGCGCAGAAACTTTTCATAGTCTACTTAAAATATTCATAAATTGGCGCCTCGACAACGTGTTAGGTCTGTTGCTATAACGCCTACCTTTGCACCGACTCTATTGTGAAGAAGCTATTCCTGCTGATATCGATCGTATTTGGATTGACATTGATGTCTTATGGACAGACGTCGATGAACACGATGAACACGCGTGCGAAATTCAAATCGATGTACATCCTGAACTTTACGAAGTACACGGAATGGCCAGCGGCGTATAAGCAAGGTGACTTTGTGATTGGCGTTGTCAATGACGACGACCTAGCAAAGAACTTGGAAGCCATTTCCAAGACCAAAAAAATCAACAGTCAAAACCTCGTTGTAAAGCGTTTCACTAGCGCAGATGAAGTGACCAAGTGTCACCTGATCTATATCGCCGGTAAATCTGCTGGAGAAGTAGAACCATACGCCGAGAAAGCACGACAATTCAATTGCCTCATTGTAACCGAAGGAAATGGAATGATTAACGGCATTGCCGCGATCAATTTCGTTGTGGTAGGGGCACAATTAAAATATGAAATGAATAAGGCCCTGTTCAAATCGCAGGACCTTATTGTCAGTAACACATTAGAAAATTTAGCAACGAAAGTGATTAATTAACCAAATGAAACGACTCGTAATCATAGCGGTTGTCTTATTCATGATGATACCAGTGGGGCTAAGGGCTCAGCTCGATCCGGTATCTTTAGCGCTTCGTGCGTATCAGAATAAAGACTTACCCAAAGCAAGGGAGCTCATTGAAATTGCCGTAGGCGATGACAATTTTAATGGAATCACCAAGACTTGGTATTTCCGTGGTTATATCTACAAGGACCTTTTCAAGGAGTCTAAGGACACCAAGATTAAAAAGGAATCTTTTGGATACCGCGAAGATGCAATCGAGTCGTATATGAAAGCAGTCGAGCTCGAGCCCCAAGGAGAGCTAGTTGAAGACTGCTTCAATTCATTGAAATACTTGTCATCAACGCTGTACAATGATGCAGCGTTCGCTCTGGACTCTAACAACTTCAAGACTGCCCAGGAGTTGTTTGACCGTTACAAGGAGATCATCACCATGACTAATCCAGATATGGATATGACGCAACGTACGATAGAGTTTAACCTCTACAAATCGTCTAAATACTCACAACTCTTTGACAATCCTCGTGAAGGATACGACAAGGAGGAGATGGGACAACAGGTTATAGCTGTATATAAGAAAGTGCTCAACCTGGATAGCAACAACATCAGTGCAAATTATAACATGGCCATTCACTTCTACAACCAAGGGGTGAATATCATTGAGAACATGGATTACGAGCAGGACTTTGAAACGCTCTTCATGATTCAAGCACAGGTGATGGACTTATTTGGCGCTGCATTGCCATACATGAAAAAGGCTTATAAGCTCAACCCTTACCGAAAGGAAACCTTGGTAGGTCTTTCCGGAATCTATTATGGTCTCAACGATATTGAGACTTCGGAGAGGTATCAGACGGAGTTGAATAAGTTGGACAGCAACCAATAAGCGCAGATCAATATGTTCTCACATTTCAGTATAGGACGAAAGATTAGTTTGGGCTTTGCGGTAGTGATTTTCTCTACGATTGTGGCATTCTATATAACGAACCGAACGTTCGTTAATAGCCAGAAAATCAACGAGGAGATTACCAATAACCATACTCCTTCCATCGCGAAACTTGAAGAGCTCAAGTTGATGATCGTACGATCAAAAATGCTCATCAACAACTGGGTATATCTCTCCAGTCCTCCAGAAAATGAAGAAAAGGTTGCGCTCAACCGACTCACCGTTTCGGAGTATCCAAAGCTTAAGATCGAAATTGAAACGCTAGTAAAACAGTGGCAAGACAGTACCAAAGCGAGCCTCGAGCCACTCTTCGAGAACATTGAGCTGCTTTGGTCAAACCACGAGATCGTGAAGCAAACGCTGAACGGTCTGGAGTCATACAATGACCCGTTTAATCAGTTTACCGCTAACTCAATGGTTGAGGACGGTGGAGACATTTACTTGCTTACGGATGAGATCTTGACAATGCTCAACGTACTCATCGATCAGAAAAAGAACACAACCGAGATCATCACAGCTGAAATGATCGACTCCTTTCAAGGGGTACGTATGCTGATCAAGAACTTAGGAATCGGGCTTACGATTGCGGGTATCATAATCGCATTCCTAACTACAAGAACGATTGTATCTCCCGTTCGTAAATTACGCTTGATCCTTTTGGATCTATCCAAGGGTATTTTCCCAAAAAGCTGGATCAACACCCGAGGTGATGAGATCGGTGAAATGGCGAACGCACTGGAAACGGTGGTTGCCGGACTTCGAAGCACGAAAGATTTTGCGATTGCGGTTGGTTCTGGTGGATACAACACCGAGTACACTCCCCTCTCCGATCAAGACGAATTAGGGCAGTCACTCCTAGTGATGCGCAAGAACCTCAAGGAGTACAGTGAGGAGATGGAAGAAAAAGTGCGCCAAAGAACCGCTGAGGTTGTGCGCCAGAAAGAAGAGATCGAAAAGCAGAGCGAACAGATCGCTGAACTGTACGAGCAAGTGAAAGACAGTATCCTCTATGCCAAGCGCATTCAAGAGGCAATATTGCCTTCCCGAGAAGAGATAAACGCCTCCTTGCAAAACAGCATGGTTCTTTTCCGTCCAAAAGACATCGTAAGCGGTGATTTCTACTGGTTTACAGAGAAGGAAGACCGCGTCATCATGATTGCTGCGGACTGCACTGGTCACGGCGTGCCTGGAGCGCTCATGTCGATGATCGGATCATCATTGCTCAACGAAATTGTCAATGAAAAAGGCATTACTCAGCCAAACGAAATCCTGCTTGCCCTTAAACACGGCGTCATCAAGGCTTTGAATAAGCACCCATCTTCCGATCAAACAAAAGACGGCATGGACATCGGTGTTTGTTCGATTCCTAAGAAGGGGAATAAGATCGATTTCGCTGGTGCGAATAATCCGCTATGGATGATCCGCGATGGTGAGATCATTGACTTCCGAGGCGACCGACAGCCAGTTGGTATTTACGGCGACAACCTCGATACGCCATACACTAACCACACGATAGATATTCAGGATGGCGACAGCGTGTATATCTTCACTGATGGGTATGCAGATCAGTTTGGAGGTCCAAGCGGGAAGAAATTCAAGTACAGCCAGTTTAAGAGTCTGTTGCTTCAGATCAACAATGAAACGATGGAGAACCAGCGTGACATTTTGAATACACGCATCGAAGAATGGATGGGAGATCAGGAAGAGCAGATTGACGACATCCTCGTCGTCGGAATTCGTTTCTAGTTAGCCTTTTAAGCAACCTTGTGTTTACAGTTCGATGATCAGCCCGATCGAAGGCAACAGTGTGCCTGAAAAATTGGACACTTCCTTCATGACATAGCGTGAGGGATCATTGGGATCAATCAATGCATTCCCATTATCATCGCGTTCAACCGTAATGAAAGGAGCCAGAGGTGCTTGATAATTATATGCGTTCTGGACATCCATGTATACATTCAGCGACCATTTCTTGAAGAAGAAACGCTTATCCAGGCGAACATCCAATTGGTGCACTGCCCCGTTGCGCTCCGCATTGAGTTGGTCATAATCAAACAGGCCAACTCCGCGAACATCCCATGTGGACCGTACAGATGAAAGCTCTGTATCAAATGGCGTGTACGGTGCCCCGCCTAGGTACCTAAAGCGAACGCCCAGCTCCCAATCACCTTTGAACTTCTTCCCGCCTGTTAAGGTCAAGATATTCCCATTGTCCCACGCAGACGGAAGGAATGTACCATTCTTGTCCTGAAACTCACTCACCACCCATGTATAGGCTACAATGCCGTAGAATCCCTTGAACAACTTCTGCTGGGCCAGGAATTCAAGCCCGTAGGCTCGGCCATCGGATGAAGATGTAACGGGCTCGTTTCCGATGACACCAAAGTCGCTTCCGAGGTTCGCCAATGATATGCTGTCTCGCAAGAGGAACGGATAGTTCGAATAGACCTTATAAAAGCCTTCAATCGTGATCTTCGTGTTTGTTCCTGGCAGGTATTCCAATCCCAAAACAGCGTGATCGCAGCCGATGTAAGTTACACCACTTCCCTTGTTTACAAGCTTATCTTCACCATCGCGGTACCCAAGCACCGTGTACGGAGGGAGTTGATAGAAACGCCCCAAGCTAGCGTTGATGCTCCAACGCGGTGCCAATGCATACGACCCCGCGAGTCGAGGAGAAAGCTGCTCGAGCGGGTTCATCATTTCTGCATCAAAATCACTGAAGTCTGTTCTCAAACCCAGCGAGAGTTTCAGTCGCTCATTCATCAATCCTTTGGACAGCTGAGAAAAGACCGAGTATTTGTTGAGCTGGAGCCTTGAGTCGAAATCGATGATTAAGTCTTGCCCAGAAGTAGTGACGATCCTGTTGTAGGTCGCATTCGTATACAAAGCGTTCTCAAACCCCACGCCTACATTCCATTTCCATCCCTTGTCTCTCCAAGTATGTTCCAATCGTAGTTTATTCTCAATCTCTTGACTCTGGTAATCAAGGATCTTGTTCGCCGCTATTGACGCGTCGTTGTCCTGGTACTTAATGGCATTGTTATTCAGGTGATTACGACTTAAAACCACCTGCTGAAAGCTCTTGTTCTCGAAGTGCTTGTAGCTCGCACCTAGCGTGTAATTCCACTGTTCGTTAGAGGCGATGTTTCCGAGGATGTACCGGTTTCGCTCAAGCGTTTCCTCATCCTCTACTCCGTCATTGGCGGCTTCATTGAGTTCAAACTGATCCAATGCACCCAAGCCAATGAATGAGATCTCATTCTTAGCGTCGATCTGCGTTTTGATTTTAAACTGACTGTCGTTATAAATAGGCAGGAAGGGCAGCTTTAATACGCTGAAGAGAAACTGCAGGTACGAGCGACGGACAGAGAGTATATACGTCGTCTTTTTGCCCAAGGGGCCATCAAGGGTCAATCCATAATCTGAGCTGCCTACTGTGAAATTCGCCCTAACCCCATCAGGGTTTCCGTCTTTTTGAGAGAAGTCAAATACGGAGCTCAAGGCATTCCCACGATTGGCCGGAAAGGCTCCAGAGTAAAACTCTACTTCGTTGATGAAGTTCACATTGATCAAGCCTACAGGTCCACCCGAGGCTCCTTGCGTAGCGAAGTGATTGATGTTCGGCACTTCTACCCCATCCAAATAAAAACGGTTCTCATTGGGTGCGCCTCCGCGGATGATGATGTCGTTTCGGAAAGAGGGAGAAGAAGCTACGCCCGGCAAGGATTGAATAACTCGACTTATATCGCGGTTACCGCCTGGATTCCTTTCGATCTCTGAAACACCGATGGTGCGCATAGAAACCGGAGCCTCTTCTTTTTTACTGAACGGAGATGCCACTATATCCACGGCTTCCAAGAGCTGGGCGTCTTCAGACATCTCGATGTTTATGAAGACCGGTCGATTATTGAAGGTCTGAATTTCGTAGACGGTTGCCTTACTGAAGCCTAAGGACGACGCCTCAAGGTTGTAGAGCTTCGGCTCCAAGCCGTTGATTTCATAATTCCCATCCAAATCCGTAGAGGCACCCAATGAAGTGCCTTGGATAACGACGTTGGCAAAGGGAACGGGCTCGTTGTTGATCGGATTAAAGACCTTGCCTTTGATGACTCCATTTTGGGCAATTGCACTGACAGCGATAGAAAGCACAAGTATTAGGGTGGTGATGGTGGTTCTCATACGAGGCAAAGGAACAACGATTCGCTCGTTTTGTTCACGCGATTCTGCTTTTTGCCTTGCTCAGTTTAATGTAAGTTTGCAGCCCGAAAAATTCACGACATGGCGCAGATAGAAGTGATCCTACCCAAGATGGGTGAAAGTGTTGCAGAAGCAACAATCACCACCTGGTTGAAGAGCGAAGGCGATACCGTTGAGGCCGAAGAAGCAATCGTTGAGATTGCTACAGACAAGGTAGACAGCGAAGTTCCTTCTCCAGCGGAAGGCACGATACTAAAGATCCTGGTGCAAGAAGGTGAAGTGGCCAAAGTAGGCCAAGCAATTGCCATCATCGGAGGTGCGGGCGATGCTCCTACCCCGAGTGCTCCAGCAGCAGTGGAGAGCAAGGCCCCAGCACCTGTGGCAACTCCTGTTCCTGAAGCCGTCGAGACCATAGAAGCGAACATGTCCCAAGCCGTCGTAACGGCAGCTCCTGTATCAAAGGATTTCGCAAGCAGCGATCGATTCTACAGCCCACTTGTTAAAAGCATCGCTAAGACAGAAGGAATCGCTGTTGAAGAATTGGACCAACTTTCTGGATCAGGAAAAGATGGTCGTGTTACGAAGAAGGATATTTTAAGCTACGTTGAAGGGCGCCAAAACGGTTCTGCTCCTGCTGCTGCCCCTGCACAAGCGCCAACTGCTCATCCAGCTGCAACCCCAGCACCTGTCGCCCCAGCCACTTCAATGTCTGGCGACGTGGAAGTGATAGAAATGGATCGCATGCGAAAGCTCATTGCCGACCACATGGTCCGATCCAAGCAAACATCTGCACACGTTACCAGTTTTGTAGAAGCCGACGTAACCAACCTAGTGAATTGGAGAAATAAACACAAGAATGCTTTTGAGCAGCGCGAAGGAGAGAAACTCACCTTCACCCCTATTTTCATCGACGCCATCGTGCGCGCGATCAAGGACTTCCCGATGATCAACATATCGATTGAAGGTGATAAGATCATACGTAAGAAGAACATCAACGTGGGGATGGCAGCTGCACTGCCGAGCGGAAACCTCATCGTACCGGTCATCAAGAATGCAGATCGTTTAAACCTGCTCGGAATCACCAAAGCGGTCAATGACCTGGCCAAACGCGCACGGGAGAATAAATTAATGCCAGACGAAATCAGCGGCGGCACCTACACGGTATCGAACGTTGGAACCTTCGGAAACGTTTTCGGCACACCGATCATCAATCAACCGCAGGTGGCGATCATGGCTGTTGGTGCCATCACCAAGAAACCCGCTGTGATTGAGACTCCGTCCGGTGACACGATTGGTATTCGTCAGTTCATGTTCCTTTCCCACTCCTATGATCATCGGGTCGTAGATGGCGCATTGGGTGGAATGTTCGTACGTCGGGTAGCCGACTACCTCGAACAATGGGATATGGACCGTGAGATTTGAACCGTAGACTCTTCATTAAGTCTTCATGAACCGCTGATAGCGACCTGTCATCCCTGTAATTTTGGTGGATGACCTCAATCACGAGAAAACTATGCCTACTCGGCGCTGGACTGTTCCTTGCCAGCACGCTTCAAGCACAGACCTTCAAACAAGAATTCACTGAAGCCAACATCCTCAACGATGATGGTCTCTATTCACTTGCTATTCGCATCTACGAACGGATGCTGAAGGACGACCCCAACAACGCGAATTTGCACTACAAGGCCGGTCGAGCTCATCTTTCCATGGGGGTGGATAAAGCGAAGGCACTGCCACATTTGATAGATGCAGTAGCAGGGATCGAGAATTTCTATGACCCGTTTGACCCTTCCATAGAGACAGCTCCTGTAGAAGCTCTATACTACTTGGCACACAACTACCACCTCCTGTACGAATTGGATAGCGCCAACAAATATTTTGATGTGTTTCTTTCTCGCGCAAGCAAACGACATTACCTCAAACCCGAAGCCTTGCGCGCCAAAGAAATGGTAGCGAATGCGCGAGAACTTATGCAGGACACACTTAACGTGCGCATTGTCAACCTAGGAAAACCCATCAATACGCAGTATTCTGAATATTCTCCAATCATTGGATTCGACGAGAATTCAATTTTTTTCACCTCTCGAAGGCGGCGCCAGGACGATTCTAACTTAGGAGACATAGACGTCACCACCGGACTACACTACGAGGACATCTAAGCCTCCTTTAAAAACCTGAGAGGAGAATGGATGGAACCCGAATTGATCAACATCAATACCTCAGACCGTCATAGTTCGGTCGTAAGCATGAGTACAAACGGAGCTACGCTTTATATCTACAAATCTGAAGAAGACAACGGCAACATCTACGTAAGTGAATTTGAAATTGGAACCGGATGGACAGAGCCTACCCTCATTGGTTCGGATGTGAATAGTGAGGCAAATGAATTTTACGCCAACATAGCCTACCACGAGAAGGTCCTGTATTTCACTTCAGATCGCAAAGGGGGATTCGGAGGTAAAGACATCTACTTCGTCAGGCGACTACCCGACGGTACTTGGGGAGAGGCGAAAAATATCGGTGAACCGATCAATACTCCTTACGATGAAGATGTACCCTACTTCCACCCAGATGATCGAACCATGTATTTCGCCTCTAACGGTCATAAATCGATGGGCGGCTACGACATATTCTATGCGCAGTTGGGAGAAGACAGCCTCTGGGGTGAACCTATAAACATTGGTTATCCCATCAACTCAACCGATGACGACCACAGCTACATTGCATCTCCTGACGGAGAGCGTGGCTACTACGCAAGCAAGAGCCATGGGTCTATTGGAATGACCGACATCTATTTGGTGGAGTACATGTCCGAGGAAGATCAGCCAGACCTCGACTTGAGTGCATTTGCAGTGCTCAAAGGATGGGTCATCACAGAGGACGGATACATACCAGAAGACTTCAAGGTGGTCATGCGCGATAAAGACACCAAGAAATTTATCGGTGAGGCGAAGCCCGTGATCAAGAACGGCAGTTTCGTTTTCATCGTTCGTTCGGACGCCGCCTATGAAATTGAGTACTCACTCGGGAATGAAGTGCTGTTCAGTGAAGACATCGTCGTCGAGCCCGGCACCAAGTACCAAGAATTCAATCGGGAGATTTTTCTTTTCAAGAAACAAGGAAAGTACCGAATCATTGCCATCGATGATGAAGTGCTCGGTAAGGTCGTGAAGTGGAAAATCGCACTGAACGACTCAGAAAAGCTGATGCCAGTGAACTCCAAGGTGTATTATATGGATGAAGAAGGTTCGGTTATCGACAGCTCCTACCTGAGTAAGGATGGTTTTTTCGCTTTTAAGCAACTTGCTGTGGGAATGAATTACATCCTTAAGCCAGCCGTCGAGGGGATGGATGCAAGTCAACTGCGCATTGACCTCGTGGATGAACGCCATCAAATGGAAAAAATCGAAATGGTCAATGATGAGAAACTCTTCATTCAAAAAGACCTCGAATTCGCGTCTGTCGAGCACCGAGATGTTTTGAATAAGACTACCTCGGACATCAACGCTGGTGAGAGCATCGCTTCTGATGACAGCGAATTGGTCTCTGAGGACACTCCAATAACAGAAAGTACAGAGAAGGAATACAAAATCACCTTCGATTACAACTCTACCAGCTCGAATGGCTTTGCAAACTTGGTGAACCAAGTTTATGATCGTATCCAAGGAGAAATCAATAAAAACGGTAATGCTTCGATCAACTTAGTAGCAAGTTCATCTACCGTACCGACATCGATTGATGGAGGTAACTATGAGCTGAGTGCTCAAAGACTCATTTCTGGCAAAGCCGCGCTATTCGAGGCGTTGAAGGCAAGAGGCCTAGATATGAACAAGATATCGACAAAATCAGAGAAATCCATTGTTTCCGGCCCTGACTACTTCACCGATTCCGGACTAAACAAATCGATATTCGTTGAATATCAATACTTTAAGGTGTTTTTCAATTAACAGATTTCTGTTTATAACAACACTTCCAACGGAAATTGCTGGCATGATAAGGGGGTAGATTTGTGTAAAGGTGATCAAACCCTCAATATTCATGCGGTATTCAGAAAGAATTACACACTCATCAGCACCAGGGAAGGTATTTTTCCTCCTAATTTTCTTCTCCCTGCTTTTGGCGATCACTGCCTTCGGACAGACACGCCAAGAGAATAAGATGCGGATTAGAGCCGTAAAAGCCATACAGGCTGGGAAGTTCCAAGAGGCGCAAACCATCTACTACGATCTGCTGAAACTGGATCCGAATAATCCAGACTACAATTACGAGATGGGTTTGGCCATTTTTGAAGAAGGCGTCCAACGAGGAAAGGCCGCGCCTTATTTCGATAAAGCAATAAGCAATACAGCTTCAGACAGTTTATCCGAACTCTTCCTATTCGCGGGAAAGGCAGAGCAATTTGCAGGGAATTTCGACATTGCTATACAGCACTTTCAGACCTACATGAAAATGATGAAGGAAATGGAAGATATCAGTCCAGATATGTTGGACGAAGATGTGCTTCGATACATCGAAATGTGCGAGAATGGCAAGGTGCAATTCGAGAACAACATGGACTATGTCCGCATCGAGAACCTTGGAAAGATGATCAACAGTGAATACCCTGACTATTCGCCAGTGGTATCAAACGATGAGACCGTCATTCTATTCACCTCTCGCCGCGATAATACCACGGGTGAGGATATGGACTCAGACGACAAATATTACGAAGACATCTACTACTCTCTCAACGTCAACGGCAGCTGGACTCCCGCCACCAACTACGATTCTACCAGCCGTATCATGAATTCAGAAATAAACACAGACGATCATGATGCAGCCATCACCTACGCAGCAGACGAAACGCAGCTCTACATCTATCGCGAAGAAGATGTATGGGTAAGTAAGCTAGAAGATGGTGTGTGGACCATGCCTATTCGAGATGAAGGGCGTATCAATTCAGCAAAAGGCTTCGAGCCATCGGTATTCATTACCGACGACCAGCGCACCATGTTCGTGGTCAGTGAGATCGGAACGGGTTATGGAGGCCGCGATATTTATATGACGAAAAAGAATGCCGACGGTTCTTGGCGTCAGCTCGAAACATTGGGAAGAACCGTGAATACCAAGTTCGACGAAGATGCACCGTTTCTGACCCCCGATGGTAACACCCTCTATTTCGCGTCCAACGGGCACAACTCGATGGGCGATTACGACATTTTCAAAACGGTAGTACAAGAAGATGGAACCTGGGGTATTCCTGAGAACCTTGGACCTCCGATCAATACTCCAGGCCACGACCGCTATTTTGTTACTACTGACGATGGAGCCATCGGTTATTATTCCTCTGACCGCGATGGCGGATATGGAGAAACCGACATCTACCGCATCATTTTGGATTGTAAGGCAGTATCGGCTACGATCATTCGCGGTGTGGTTTACAGTGAAGACAAGGCCTCACCTATCGGAGCTACGATCTCCATTTTTGACGCATCTTCCGGTAAATTCATCAACAACTATATTGCGGATTCTTCTGACGGTAAATATGAAATGCGCCTCAAGACAGAGACCACGTATAAGTTCAGGATTGCCGCCGATGGTTATTTAGCGCATTCTGGAGAGTTCACTGTGCCAAAGCAGTGCGACTACTTCTCCCTCTTTCAGGAGATCAAGATCGACAACATGGAAGACAGCCTAGGAAGGGTTTATGCTCAGCGGGCTTACATCAACAACGCGTTCTTCAACATCGATCAAAAGATGGAAGAGGACTTCGCCGACATGGAAATGGATGGCATGGAGGAAGAACAGAAAGACTCTTTGAGAAGTATTGTCGCCACCAACTACAATCCCGTAGAACTCACCAATTACATCAAACTGATCGACATCCTTGACCCCAATGGTACGCGCATCGGCGGTGAGATTTTGGGCGAGAAATCAGTAGCCACCATTCAAGCTCGAGATGAGATTAAGTCCAAGTTCAATAATTCTGTTGTGAAGGCAGACCAATTCTATTACAACGACAACATCCCAGAGGCGCGGGCAAATTACATCGTAGCAAACGTAATTGATCAAGGAGAAAATTACCCAAAACAACAACTCGCACTCATCAAGGAAAAGATGGCAGACGAAGAAATGGATGCCTTCCTCGCTACCGTGGAAGAAGTGGATCAGTCGGATATTATCATTAAGGAAAGCATTGAGATTGCTGACAACAGCTCTATGATCATTCCTGTAGATGAAACCGTCACCGAACCCGTTGTTGTCAATGAGCCTGCCATAGAAGAAGTAGGTGAAATCGCTGAACAACCAGCAGCTGAGGCCGTGGCCGTGGAGCCACCGAAAGAAGAAGCAGTAGCCGTAGAACAGCCCGCAGAGGAAGTAGCAGAACAACCAGTAATTGCCGAAGAAGTAACTGCACCTATCATCGCAACGACGCCAGAAGAAGTTGCCTCGATCATCCCAATCGAAACACCTGTTGAAGAAACACCGCTTACCCCTGAAGAAAAACAAGCCACACCTGAGGTAGTAGAGGAAATTGCCGCCGCTGTGGAAGAGAAAGCCGAAGAAGAGCCTGTCACTCCTGAAGCAATCGTAACCCCAGAGGTAACCGCAACTCCAGAGGTAATTGAAACTCCCGAAGAAATTGCCCCGGCCGAAGCCCCTGTCACCACTCCCGAGAAGGTCGCCCCTACTCCTGAAAAGGAAGAGACCATCGTTTTCAGAAACATTCTCTTCGATTTTGATCGTTCCTTCCTTCGAGATGAAAGTGTACGCGAACTCAATAAGGTGGGGTCCTACATGTCCAACAAGACAGAAGTAGAGCTGCGGATCGATGGACACGCTGACTGGATGGGAAGCGAGGAATACAACTTGGCACTTTCTGAGAAACGCGCAAAAACGGCTTACAATTACTTGCTCGAACAAGGGATTGGAGATGCTCGACTCACGTATCAATTCTTTGGCGAATCTGTGCCTATCGCGCCGAACACACAAGCGGATGGGAACGACAATCCTGATGGACGTCAACTCAACCGCCGCTGCGAGTTTAAGCTCAACAGCCAAGGAACCGCTGAGAATGTGGTCATGAAGTTCTAACTTCCATCCTGCGCCCGTACCTTTGGACGCATGACATCTTTAAAACTCGAACGCCCTTTAGCTTTCATCGATTTAGAAACGACAGGTATATCTGTTGGCTCCGACCGAATCGTTGAAATAGCCATCATCAAACTCAATCCTGACGGCAGCAAGACGGACAGACTACACCGTGTTAATCCGGAAATGCCCATCAGCGAAGAATCGACAAAGATTCACGGCATTTCCAATGACGACGTTAAAGATGAACCCAGTTTCAAGGATTTAGCACCTGCACTCTTCAAATACCTTTTTGAGTGTGACCTTGCAGGATACAACAGCAACAAGTTTGACATCCCCATGCTCGTAGAAGAATTCTTCCGGGCGGGCATTGAATTTGATTTTCAAAACCGACGCATGATCGATGTGCAGAACATCTTTCACAAAATGGAGCAACGTACGCTCGTTGCCGCCTACCGGTTTTATTTGGACAAAGACTTGACCGACGCGCACAGCGCAATGGCAGATACCTTGGCTACCTATGAGATACTCGAGGCACAACTAGAACGTTACAGCGAAACATTACAGCCAGATGCTGAATTTTTGGAGAAATTTTCCAAGTATCACAATGCTGCAGACATCATGGGTAGGATCGTCTTCGATGAGCAGGGTCGGGAATGCATCAACTTTGGAAAATTCAAAGGGAAGCTCGTAGAAGATGTCTACACCAAAGAACCAGGATATTACGGCTGGCTTATGCAAGGTGACTTCCCTTTATCGACTAAAAAGGTTTTCAGGGATATCATGGATCGGTGGAAACAGAATAAGCAGACTTCGAAAGACGCGTGATAGATGAAAATCATTTGTGTAGGACGCAATTATGTAGATCACGCCAAGGAGCTGAATAATCAAGTTCCAACCGAGCCAGTGATCTTTTTAAAGCCGGAGACCTCATTGCTCCTAAAGCATAATCCATTCTTCATTCCCTCCTTTTCGAATGACGTACACCATGAATTAGAATTGGTGGTGCGCATCGATCGGGTGGGTAAGAGCATAGAGGAGCGGTTCGCACCTCGATACTACAGCGAGGTGAGTGTTGGTATAGACTTCACCGCAAGGGACGTGCAGACGGCCTTAAAATCCAAAGGATTGCCATGGGAAAAAGCCAAAGCTTTTGACGGAAGTGCACCCGTTGGCACATTTTTACCCATTGAAGACCTTGGAGATGTCCAAGGATTGAATATCCACCTCGAAAAGAATGGGACTTCGGTGCAGTCCGTAAACACATCCGAAATGATTTTTTCAGTGAATCACATCATCAGTCACGTTTCTCAATTCATGACCTTGAAGATGGGCGACCTTATTTTTACCGGGACACCCGCGGGAGTCGGGCCGGTTACAGAAAACGATGTGCTAGAAGCCTTCTTGGGTGGGCGTTCCTTGCTGAAAGTAAAGGTGAAATAAACGGGATCCCGACTAGAATTTCAGCTTGATGTTTGAAGCTGTGCCGCTCTCCTTCACTTCAAACTCACACCTTCTGTTGAGCTGACGACCGTCCGGATTGTCCGTTCCGTCCGGATTAGTATTAGGAGCCACTGGGATAGCTTCTCCATAAAACTGATACACCATGCGTCCGTCAGGAATGCCCTTTTGCGTCAAGTATTCATACGCCTGCTTCGCTCTGCGCTCGGACAGCGCTAGGTTGTACTCTATCGTGCCAATCCAGTCTGCATGACCATCCAGCTGCAATTCATATTTCGGGTTGTCCAACATGAAAGTGTGGATCTTGTTTAATTCATTGATGCTCAGCGGACGCAAATCACTCTTATCGAAATCGAACAAAATGTTTCGGAACACCACATTGTCTTCTTTTTGGGATGCACCACTGGCCTTCGATTGCTGCGCTGCCAATTCCTTCTTTCGGATGCGTTCCTCATCTGCCTCTTTCCTAGCCTTCTCAGCTGTTTCTTTTTTTGCTGTCTCTTCTGCACGACGCTTTTCTTCGAACTCTTTTTCCTTCAGAGATAATGCGACTTCTGCTGTTTTATTAGCATCCGCATGAGCCACTTCGTTTTCCGTTTGCTGAGAAGCCAAGAGCGCTTCCGCGGCTTCTTGTACTTTTCGCTCATCTTCCAATTTCGCCAATCGCTCATCTTCTAATCTCTTCGCTTTGCGAGCTTCAGCTTCCAGGCGTTCTTGTTCTCTAGATGCGGCAATGGCACGTTGAATTTCCTCATCGCTCTCCTCTGGCAAATTAGCGATGGACTCTTGTTGTGCCAGGGCTAAATCCTCTGTGATATTGCTAACCTTTTCTTCGATTTGTTGGCTTTGTCGCTCGATTTCAGACATTGAGATCACACCTGCGCTTTCGTCCCTAACTACCACTTCCATTTCCTTCTGGAATATATTTCCGTCCGAGTCTATGTACTCAAACACGTAGCTGTCTTCTCCAACGAACCCTGGATATGGACTATACCGAACAATTCCCTGAGCAGCATTCATTATACGCACCGCTCCCGCTTTAGCGTTTGAAACACTTATCAGCGTGTATTCTTTCTCATTCCTGCCCAAAACCGTATGGTAGGAGTCCTTGTTCGACTCTACACTGGAAAGGTTGTTATACGTCAAGTTTGCTGCAGAATACGCCTTTTGATCGACCATCTGAATCCTGACAGGGATTTGCACGACATTGCCTTCTTCATCCATCGCCTCAACGATCAAGATATCGTCGCTTCCAATCGGAGCACTCGATGTGTAAGTAAATACGCCCTTTTTCGCGTCCAGGACCTCTATAAATGATTCATCGAACGTTCCGTCAGAAACACTCATGAACGCGAGCTTGTTCTGTTCCAAGTAATCCAAAACTTGATAATCAAATGTTTTGACGTCTTTAGCCGCCGTGATTGTCAAAACCTGCTGTTGCAATGACTTAGACTCATTGATGATTAAGTTCACCGTAACGTCCTGCTTCCCGCCATTCACATTTTCCAATCGGTAGGTAAACCCGTCGGCAACGGTTCCTTCTCTCGGAATAAATTCAATGATCCCTCTTTCTGCGTCCAGTATCTTAACCTCACCCTCATCGGCTCCCTTGATCTTAGTCAAGGCAGTACCTATCAGTTCTTTCGCACTCATATTAGAGAAAGCGTAGATCAAGACTGGAGCATTGCTGGCTACTTCGGTTTGAACGTATTTGTCTTGCTTCGCCGTGAATTTCTTGTGTTCAACATGCAGGATCTGAATTTTTTCCTGCGCAATTGAGCCATTCGCCATCTCAGTGATATAAGAGACGAAATCCCTTCCAACGGCCGCAGCATACGGGTCATATGAAATGGTGCCAGTCATTGGATCGTACTTCACCTCTCCTTTACGCCCTTGCGTAGCTGAAAGCAATTTGCCGCTTGGGTCTTTCTCGACTTGATATTCAAAATCACCGATGGACGGCGCGTCGATGGCCAAATCTACCGCTGGTTTCACATCGATCACCACGTCGATATACAAAAGCCTATTCTCTGAAGACTTGAGCGCTACTCGGAATTTCTCCACGTCACCTTCTGCATTCGCATCGTATCGGAAGGATAGGTTTTCCCTCGAAATCATTTTCAATTGACCACTTTCAGGTTGCGTATGATCATGATAAACAACGTTTACAGCCTCTCCCTTTAGCGACAATTCCAGTGGAATATTTACCGGGGTTTCGAAGTTGATCGTAGCAAGATCCATACGAGCCGTCTTGTCTTTGACCTCTATGAAGACTTCGTTCTTTTGGAGATTACCTTCCTCGTCCATTACGGTGAAGGTCAACTTGTCCATTCCTTTGAATCCGTCAATCGGACGATATGCAAATGCTGCTTGATCGATGATGTCTGTAGTTCCTTCTCGCTCGCTTTGTACAGCTACAATCTTCATCGCCTTTCCTTCCGGATGAATCTTGTTGAACAATCCGTAGTGATACATCACTTCATCGGTATAGAGCACCACACGCCCTTCTATTTGTCTTGTACCATCAATAAATTCATTTCTCTCATCCACTACTGCAAGAATCGAGTGAGAGGATGCCGAACCGTCTGTGTGTTGCATGGTGAAACTGAAGCGATCCTCTCCAGCAAAGCCTTGATTTGGCTTATACTTCACTTCGCCGGTATACGCATTGACAACTTCCACCATGCCGAAGAGTCCGTTGGTTGCATCAATGATCTTCTCGGGGTTGAAGGACTGCTCGTCCGCGGCCAATGCTACGTAATCGAAGGCTTTTAAATTGGGATTGTATCCCCTCGCCTCAAGGGCGAATTCAACCTGGTTCAGTACCACAATGCTGACGGCTGAGGTTGACTTGACTCCTGCTTCATCCTGCACGGTATAGGTAAATGCGTCCGTGCCGTGATAGTCTAGGTTTGGAATATAGAGGACCGATCCATCAATGCCATTCATCACCACCGTTCCATTCATAGGTGAAGTAACGTCGACAATCTTCATGCTGCGTCCTTTGAGGTGACGATCATTGAGCATTGGAAGAACCGTGAGGGGCGTATTTGTCCGCGTCTCCACGACATCTTGAACCAGCACCATCTTGGTAACAATTGGAATTCCCAATTCATCTACCGGATTAATGATGATAGAACCTGCAAAAAGATTTCCCTCATCGTCCTGGATCTGATACGTGATTGCGTATTGCTCTTTCTCGAGTGTGTTATAGCTGAACCCAATCTGACTTTCATCCAAGAGTTCTGCTGCATCGAATGCTTCGCGAATCGCAATCATCATTTGATCCTCGGTCAACTTGCTATAGGCGAACTTCCGTACATCAATAATGGTGCGGCCATTTACATTAATGAAGAGGGTGTTGGAGAAATGCCGTACTTCTCCATCAGGCTTTGAACCGCCTTTACCTTCACGATCACACCCAATTCTAGACTCTCTCCATCCTTTTCAACCCCTACATAAAACATTTCAAATCCAGCGAACTCCTGGTTGGGAGCATAATTGACAATGCCATTTTTACTATCAATGACTTGAACCTTGCCATTTTTCGCATTGACTTTACCAGACAACTCATAGCCGGCAGGGATATTGAACTCTTCGAAAATGAAGGCATTGACGGGTGTTCCTTGAGTGGTTTCCAATACAAGCGGTTTATTGGTCACGATATTCTCCGTCACGACCACCGTTACACTTGTAGCAGTGCGGCGCCCCTCTTCGTCTTCGAGTGTATAGGTAAATGCATCGGTTCCTACAAAATCATTGTCGGGTCCGTAGAAAACATCACCACTTAATGGATTGATCACCCGCGTAGCCCCGTGCTTTGGGGCGCCAACGCTGATGATGTTCACTTTTCCTTTAAAGACATCGTTTTCCAATACCTTGACCCGTGCCTTATCCCCTTGCTTAATTTCAACGTAGTCAGGATTGGCGTACAACTTTGTCTTTGTAATGTCCTTCGATCGAATGATAACGCTCGCCGTGCTTTGGGCCCCTTCTTCGTCCTGTACAGTATACGTAAAGGCATCGGTCCCCTGAAAACTCGCGGTTGGAGAGTATTCAAGCAAGCCTTGTAACCCTAATTGCTGCACCGTTCCATTAGAAGGTTGGGAGAGGTCAACAATTCTCTGATTTGAGCCGAGGTCGTGCTGGTCATTTTGTAGCGGGAATATCTTCACGGATTCTTCGCCTACGTCAATTTCAACTTCATCATTGGTCACGTTCTGTCCCCTCATTTCATCCACACGCTGCATGACACTGACGACTACGGTAGCCGTCGCTATTTGTCCCGCTTTGGATCTAGCAGTATAGGTGAATTTATCGTAACCTGAAAAATCACTTCTGGGCTCATAAACGAGCAGTCCGTAGTTGGTGTTCTTCACCTTGACGGTTCCGTGCATTGGCTTTGACACGTCGATCAATTTGTCGAGGGATATGCCCGGCGAACGGTCATTTTCAAAGGCACTAAAAGATTTGGCCTCGCCTTGCCACGTTTTGATGTAATCGTTTTCGAGGTCCAGGGGATTTTCATTTTGCTTCACGCCCATGTCATACAACACCTGATCAGGAATGATGCTGCTATAGGAGAACCCTTCACTCCCCTCGCTGGCCCCAACCGTGCGCGAGTATTCAAAAGGAGTGATGACTTCAACCTCGCGGGCAATGCAAGCACTGCTTAGCTCCATCACGCGTTCATCAAGGACACCAACCTCCAACTCAATTTTGTGCGTTCCTACCCGTGTAAATTCGTAGTTGATCTCTGGCTCACGCGAAACAAGCTGTCCGTCAATTTTCCAATAATAAGCCGTGGCAGGAGCACCTTCAACATAGGAATCGGTGCCATCGAAATGGAATTCATGACCTAATTCAGCCGTATCTGGACCGAGGATGTCCACGGAGGAATGCTCGGTGTCAACGCGAACCGTCTTGGAGAAAACGGTGTTCACAATGCGCTGAGATACTTTATCTCGGACGTAGAGCACTACTTGGTAGTCACCATCAGCACCGTACTCATGGTTAATACTGGCGCCTACCCCGGTCTGCCCATCGCCAAACGCCCAGAAAAACTCTTTGTTCTGTCCGTAAAAATCGATTTCAAAGGGCGATGTATAGTTGATGGTGCGTCGGCCAAAGGCGTAGCTCGCGCATGTGGCAATGCTCGGAACATCCAATACGACCTTGTACACATCCATATTGCCCTCCCCGCCCAAGGCATTGCTGGAGTAGTAGGCATAGTTGCCATTCCTGGAAAGTTTGAAATAGATATCATCCCCTGCAGTATTGATCGGTTGACAGAGATTCTTAGGTTCCTGCCATTCGCCGTCTACCTTTTCGGCCATATAAACGTCATATCCACCCATTCCGCCAACGCGATTGCTGGAAAAGAATATAAACCGTCCATCTGGAGAAATTTCCGGACTGTCCTCGTTATACGGTGAATTGACAACGTCTGAAATTCGCTGCGGTCGCTTCCAACTTCCATCATCCTTCCGCTCGATCTCCCAAATATCCAGGTTCAAGTTTTTACTTACCCTACTTTGAGATTCCGTCGTGAAGTAGAGCTTCCTCCCATCTTCCGTTATGGATGCGTGTCGCTTCCACTTACCCTTGTTGATGATTTTAGGGAACTCGACCGGCTCAGTATAGAAGTCTCCGATACGGTTAGAGTAATAAAGCTTTTCATCCGTGTAGGTAATCAGAAGATCTTCGGAATAAGAAAGGAAAATGAGCGACTCATGGCGCTCGGATGATGGAAGTCTTCCAAATAGGGAATCGTTCTGGGTGATTGGAACGGCCTCTTGGAACACCCCATTCTTCCTCCTCGAGACCATCATCTTCTCGTAGTACTGGCCATCCACGTCTTTGACCTCACCATTCTCGATGTTTCTGCGCGATGTGAAGAGCAAGAAGGATTCCTTCTTATCCAAGACGGGGTTGTAATCTGAATAACCGGAATTGATTTTTGGTCCAAGGTTGAAAACCTTAACATCAACCCCAAACACTGGGTAGTCTTGATCGCGACACTCAATGACAGGCGCTGTGTAAGACCTCGCTTTGAGGAAGTCGACGAGAAGTGTACTCGGCACGGGGTCCTTCGTAGGGGGGGGATCCTCTGCAAATACATCAAAGCTCCCGGCAATCATCAGAATCGCACAGAGCACTAATGCTCTGCAGGATATGATCCCAGGTATATATAGGCCATGAAGTCGTAGACTCAAAGTGATGATTCTTTGGAACTATAAAAATCGCTTCTTTAGAGCGGGGTTTTGCCCTTCATTTGACAGTTCATCAACAATGAATCCTTGAAAAGGTCACCCCTTGAAACCCGCGTCAATACTGAAAGACGAAGTTCTTCTACTCAGGGGTGAAAAGGCGTTTGAACACCTCATCGATCGAGGTGACAAAGAGGTGAAAACTAACGTTAGAACAAAAATAGAATCAATCAATCAATCTGTTGAATATCAACATCATACTATTGATATGGATCACATGTCCGCCCTTAAAACGGAGTAAGACAGGTGCTATCCCTTTCGCTTCCATCCAGGCCATCTTTTCCTGAATGGTGGCTTCTGACGCAAAAGGGTCATCGTCACCAAAAATGGCGAAAGAGGGAATTTCTCGCAACCGATCGCGTTGACCTTCAAAGTCGAAGTCGTTCGGAAATACGGTTGAATGCAAGATCAAAGAGGAAATGGCAACCTCGGTAGAGGCCAACCATCGGCATGCGGTAGGACCGCCTTGACTGAACCCAAGGATATGTAAAGGCACCTTCCCCAGTTCCATGGATTCGTACAACCGGGAGAGATAAGCGATGTAGTCGTCGATGTCAGACAACCTATCCTCTTTCGTCATCCAACTCGCTCCTACCCGTCCGGAATAGCCATCTATGTAAAACCGATGAAGTCCTTCGGGGACGATCACTCTGACTCCAAGTTTTGTCAGCGCACTAAATTGATGGATGAAGTACTTTCCCAGTTGACGATAACCATGTATGGCGAGCAGATCTGCTCGATGCTCCCCCATAGGTTCTAGTGTATAAAAGCGGGCTGTTTTCTGAACCTTCAGGGTGTGTTCCTTGGCCTTACTTCCCATGTGCCAGATGCGAATAACGCTCCTTAACGCGCTCGGAAATAGGAACAGCATCACCCTGTTCGTCGATGCGCACAAAGGTGAAATTCGTGGTGCAGACAACGGTCTCCTCACCGCTGTAAACATTGTGCTTTCTAGCCTCCACCTCAAGGGTCAAGGATGAACTTCCCATTCGTATCACTTGGCCATAAATCTTCAAATGAAACCCTGTTTTGACCGGTCGTTTGAAGATTACTTCATCGATCTTCAAGGTGACCATATTGGGAGAATGACAGACCTCATATGCCATGGTAGCCGCCGCTTCATCAAGCCAGGAAAGCATGATTCCACCGAAGAGATTTCCATGGATTCCCAAGTCCTTCTCCATGCAGAGTCGCTGTGAGATCAATTGCATGTCAATGTGTTTTGGTAAGTGAGGTTGGTGTGATAAGGATGATGTCTCCGAGCTCGGACCATTCCTCCTGAAAATCAAGACTATCCGCTTCTACAGCGGCAATCACCAGTATTTTTAAAGCAGGTTTTGCAGCGAGCAAATAGCCTACAATTCCAGCTTTGTACTGCGAGTGAAAGGATCCGTTAAAGTGAAGAAAAACACCTTCTTCATTTAGGTTGGTCAATATGTTGCTCGCCATGCAATGATCTTTGAGTGCCTGTGCCTCTACTAAAAGGTCCATATTCATTCCGTGTGAATGCCCGCCCATCATTTCCTTCATCTCTTCGTAGCCACGATCACCAGCGGTAACCTCAAAAGGAAGGCTCGGTAAAATGGCGGATGCCCCCTCCAGCTCTATCAGTGCGGATTGGCCTTCTCGTGAAACCAGCGAAGCATAACGTCGAGGGACGTTGGTCGCAATAAAAGGTATACCCTGCGCCTTGGCCAGTTCGACCAGAGGAGCGTAATCCGTATCATAGTTCGGCCACAGCTTTGCCTCCTTCTTCAGGTGGTCCAGTTTGATCCGATCCGCGAGGTACTCATTGAGCACAATTTGGTCATCCATTTCAAACATTTCCGCACCTACCGACACATCGCCTTCTTCACTCAGTGCTCGCATCAGTTCCAACTGAAGCCAATGGTCGATCGGGTTGTTGTGCAGTTCTCCAAAAAGCACAACATCCTGATCTACTGAGCGATTGAGTACTTCTTTAAAATCCATTTGCTTGCCTTTAGCATCATAGATCCTATAGGCTGGCATATCCTTTTGTCCGGATGCCGAATGGTAGCAAATGATTAGAATAAGTGAGAAAAGTAGAGGCGTGAATTTCATTTTTCCAATGTTACGCGAATGTTAAGTAGACGTTACTCCTATTTTACCTAAATTAGCATTGTGGTTAAAAAAGGCATACTTACAACGCTAGTTTTGATGCTTGGCTTCAGTTTAATCTTAAGCGCAAAGATTGTACATGTGGAATACTTTCCGAACGGAAACGTGAAAATCGAAGTGATCAAACTCAAGAAAGGCATTCACCAGATCAATCAGTATTACGAATGCGGTACGTTAATGGAAACCGGATTTTCCAAAAATGGCAAGTCACAAGGCCGGTGGCTTCACTACAACCCAGAAGGCGATGTAACGGCTACAGCCTACTTCCGCGACAATATGAAAATTGGATTTTGGAATTTCTTCAATGAGAGAAGCGATCGGTCCTACCAAGTACACTACGACCAAGGACGGGCCATAAGCTACAAAGAGTTTGACCAAAGTGGAACCTTGATTGCCTCCGGCACTAGCGCTCCTTAGAAATTATCTCCGTCGAGCAAATCTCCTAGACCACCCAACACACTTCCTTCTCCTTTCCGCTTACCCCGCATTTTCGGGGCGGAGCTGATGATCTTGTCTGCTAGACGTGAAAACGGAAGGGATTGAATCCACACTTTTCCTGGACCTCTCAACAATCCAAAAAACAGCCCTTCCCCACCGAAGATGGTATTGCGAATACCCCCTACGAATTGGATGTCGTAGTCGATGTCTTTCGTGAACGCCACGATGCACCCGGTATCCACTTTGAGGACTTCGCCAGGAGCAAGCGTTCGTTCGATGATTGTTCCTCCTGCGTGGACGAACACCAAGCCATCGCCTTCAATTTTCTGCATGATGAAACCCTCGCCCCCAAAAAGACCTACGCCGATGCGCTTTTGAAATTCAATTCCGATCGTTGTGCCTTTTGCTGCACAGAGAAAAGCATCCTTCTGACAAATGACTTTTCCACCGAGCTCCGAAACGTCCAGTGGAATCACTTTTCCAGGATAGGGTGCTGCAAAAGAAACGTATCGTTTGCTGGAGCCGTCGTTGGTGTAGGCGGTCATGAAGAGACTCTCACCTGTCAAAACCCGCTTTCCGGCGGAGAACAGCTTTCCTACAAAGCCTTGTCCTTCCTGTGCGCCATCGCCAAAGATGGTCGCCATGCGCACTTCATCGTCCATCATCATCAAACTTCCTGCCTCGGCAATCACCGTTTCTTGTGGATCCAATTCGATTTCGACGCACTGCATTTCTTCGCCGATAATCTTAAAATCAATTTCGTGTGTGTTTCTCATCTTTTCTCTTTGCTCCAAAATTGAAATAAAGAGAAATACGCAGCACGCAATTGTGATCAAATAGGGAGAAGAAAGATGACCGGAAAAAAAACAGGATGAACCGTCGCGGCTTTAGGGGATAAACACCTTTTGGCTGGCGTGCTCCATGCCGTTGTACATCCGGACCAGATAAACGCCCGATTGTACGTTCAAGTTGATGGAATTAAAGTCTGTCACGCCATAGCGATGAATTAAAGCCCCATCCATCCCATAAATTTCTAAATCAGAGGGCTTAAATGTCAAGTCATCGAAAGGAATCAGCATTCCATTGATGTTAAGCGCTGTATTGTTGGCGCCATCCTTTGTTCTGCGATCGATATATACAGATTCAAAGGTTTCCTGCTGTCCATTCAAATCGACTTGTTTGAGTCTGTAATACGACACTCCGTCTAATGGCATTTTGTCCAAATACCCATATGCTGTCTCTCTATTCTTGTCATCCACACCGGATGCAATCGTTTCGATTTCTGAAAAGACCCCATCCTCAGATGCACGTTCGATAATAAAATGCGAATTATTTGTCTCGGTAGCCGTAGCCCATTTCAAAAGAACCCGTTCATCAATCAGGTCGGCATTGAAATAAAGCAGTTCAATGGGAAGTACAAAAGCCGAATACCAAACTGTCATTCGGATATGATCGATCTGCGAAAGTGTAACCTGAGCACCTCCACCAGTACGTTGGACAGAGAGCGCAAATCCGTAATCAGGGTCATTTATTTCATATGGAACCCACGTCCTTCCCCATGTATCTGAACTGCTCCCATAAGATAAATAGGTGTCCGTCGCGGTCCATGCGGCAGCTTTAGCCCGATCGGCCGTTAGAATATTACCAGAGGCCCCAACCATACGGACGATATTATCCTTAGATAATCCGTTTCCATCACTCCGCTCAACATCCACTTGAATTCCATCAATATTCACGCCCAAGGGAATGGAGAAATTGAATCCATCGACGACCAAAAAATTACTGTAACTACCGTTCGTGGAGAGGTTAGCTGTCAAACTAACACGCGCGTTGTCTGAGACATAAATACTGTCCAAATTTTGCCAAGACGCTAGTGAACCACCAACGATGGAAACATAAGCATTCGAAGAGCTGAAAGGGCCTTGAGAAAACTGCGCATAACAGTGAGCAGAACTCAACAATACCATCGCTATGGTGAAAATCCTACGCATAATATGCTAAAAGTACGTCATTTCGGACGCTTAGGTTACAAAGAAGAAATGGCAGCCTCGTAATCAGGCTCCTGACCTATGCTAGGTACCTGTTCGGTGTACAACACATTTCCAGCACCATCAATCACTACTACAGCTCGACTGAACAATCCAGCCAACCGCCCCTCTTGCATTGTTACTCCATAGTTTTCAGAGAACGAGGTGCTTTTAAATTCTGATCCGTTCAATACATTCTCAAGTCCTTCTGCAGCACAAAATCGCTTCTGCGCAAACGGCAGGTCCTTGCTCACATTCAGCACAACGGTATTCTCAAGGCTGGAAGCCTCTTGATTAAACCGTCTTGCACTAGCAGCACACGTTCCAGTGTCTATGCTAGGAAAAATATTTAATACCAATCGCTTTCCTGTAAAATCTGAAAGCTGCATGTCTGCTAGGTCTGTCCCAGTCAATACGAATGAAGGGGCTTTTGTGCCTACCGCTGGTAGATTTCCAGCTGTCTTAATCTGATGATCTCCTAAGTTGATGGTTGCCATTTTTGTTCTTTTTTTATCGGTTCAAAGTTAGGCATGGAACAATGGATATAAGAATCTGTTCGAACCCAAGAACAACTTTGATGAACACTTCCGCAACGCTTGGTCAACATACCTCGCCAGAGGTACACGGCCTCTCTTATATTTGCGAGACCTACAAAACCTAAGGCATGAAAAGATTTCTCATTTTCCTCTTCGCGGCAAGCATGGTCAGCGGACTATCAGCGCAGTCCAAAAAAGATACCGACGACAAGAAAAAACAAGCATCGCTAAGCGGCATGTCCTTTCGTTCTATAGGGCCAGCCCTTGTATCCGGCAGGGTCATCGACCTAGCGGTAAACCCTGAGGACAACGACCAATTCTACGTGGCTGCAGCCTCCGGAGGAGTATGGAAAACCGTAAACCACGGCACCACCTTCCAGCCAATCTTTGATGGAGAGGGTTCCTACTCGATCGGCTGTATTACCATCGACCCCAATAATTCGCACACGGTATGGGTAGGTTCAGGTGAAAACAACAACCAGCGCAGCGTTGCGTACGGAGACGGCATCTACCGCTCGCTGGACGACGGGAAGTCATGGGAGAACATGGGCTTAAAAAATTCCGAACACATCGCCAAGATCATTGTGCATCCTGCACACTCAGAAGTAATTTACGCAGCAGCTTACGGTCCGCTTTGGTCTTCAGGAGGTGACAGAGGCGTATACAAGAGTGCGGATGGCGGAAAGACGTGGGAGCGCATCCTTCACGTCAGCGACAACACTGGCTTCTCCGACTTGTGGATGGATCCACGTGATCCAAACGTGATGTACGCCTCAGCGCATCAACGGCGTCGACACGTATTTACCTACCTAAGCGGTGGTCCAGAATCTGCGGTTTACAAAACCACTGACGGTGGGACCAATTGGCGAAAGATCATGAAGGGCCTCCCCAAAGACGACCTCGGAAGAATTGCCTTGGCCATTTCACCTGCTAACCCTGATGTGGTGTATGCGATGGTAGAAGGATTCGACAAAGAACATGGAGGGTTTTACCGTTCAGAGAATTTGGGCGAAAGTTGGGACAAGCAAGGCGACTATTTCACCAGCGGCAATTACTACGTAGAATTGGTGCCCGACCCTTCTGATGCAGATAAAGTCTATTCGATGGATACATGGCTTCACCATACGGAAGACGGCGGAAAGAACTTTAAGAAAACCGGAGAAGACAGCAAGCACGTCGACAACCACGCCATGTGGGTAGATCCAGCTGCTACGGACCATTGGCTCGTCGGTTGCGACGGTGGCCTCTACGAAACCTGGGACGGTGCGAAAACATGGAAGTATTTCGCAAACCTGAACCTCACGCAATTCTATCGCGTCGCGGTAGACTATGACACTCCGTTTTATAACGTTTACGGGGGAACCCAAGACAACAATACCCTTGGAGGGCCATCCCGGACTACCAATGTGCATGGCATCAGCAATTTCGACTGGCAAGTAACGCGCGGTGGCGACGGGTTTGAGCCAGCGGTTGATCCTGAAGATGCAGATGTTGTGTATAGCCAAGCGCAATATGGGTGGCTCGTGCGCTTTAACCGAAAAACAGGTGAACGCGTCAACATTAAGCCCGTTGAACGCAAAGGCGAGGCTGCGTATCGGTGGAATTGGGACGCGCCGCTCCTCATCAGTCCACACAACCACAAGCGACTTTATTTCGCTGCCAACAAGGTGTTCCGAAGCGACGACCGTGGGAACAGCTGGGAGGTGATCTCTGAGGATCTTTCACAGCAAATCGATCGAAATAAGTTGAAGGTGATGGGAACCACCTGGGGACCAGATGCGGTAGCGCTGCACAAGAGCACATCCATTTATGGAAACTTGGTTGCGATGGACGAATCACCTGTTCAAGAAGGATTGCTCTATGTCGGTTCGGATGATGGGATCATCCATCGCACAGAAGACAACGGTGCCACTTGGACCAAGCTCACATCGTTTACAGGTGTGCCAGCAGGAACATATGTCAACGAAATCATGTGTGATCTGCACGACGCGAACACGGTATATGTCGCCTTCAACAATCATAAGAATGGAGACTTCAAGCCGTACATTCTCAAGAGTACAGACAGAGGAAAGACGTGGACTTCTATTGTTGCTGACCTTCCTGAGCGAGGTTCCGTATACACGTTGGGACAAGACCATGAAGTGAAGGACCTGCTGTTTGCTGGAACCGAATTCGGAGTGTTCTTTTCAAGGGACGCCGGCAAGAAATGGGTGAAGATCGGAGGTGGTATTCCAACGATAGGCATCCGTGATATTGAAATTCAGCGTCGAGAAAACGACCTTGTGCTTGCTTCGTTCGGCCGTGGTTTTTACATCCTGGACGACTATTCCGCACTACGCTCGATTCAAGATACAACAGGAAAAGAAGCACATATTTTCCCGATCAAGGATGCCTTATCGTTCATCGAGAGCAATCCATTGGGAACGAAAGGGAAGGCATCTCAAGGAGAGTCCTTTTTCACAACGCCCAACCCTCCGGTGGGAGCGGTCATCCGCTACCATCTTGGAAGCAAGGCCATGACAAAGACAGACGCGCGACGTGCCGCTGAAAAGAAGGCCCGCAAAGAGGGTGCTGATGTGAGCTATCCTTCCATGGACGCACTACTGGCAGAAGACTTGGAAGAAAAACCATACTTGATCTTTGAGATTGCAGACGCAGCTGGTGATATCGTGTCGCGGTTCAAAGAGGAAAAATTTAGCAAGGGCATCAACCAAAGCGTTTGGGATTTCCGCATGGAAGCTACCAGCCCTGTGCGTTTGAAGGAAGAAGACGGTGGACGATATGGATCACCAGACTATGGCCCGCTTGCCCTCCCCGGATCCTACACGGTAACCATTTACCAAATGCATGATGGTGTTGTCACCAAGCTTGCCGGTCCTGAATCTTTCCAGGTCAAAGCACTGCACCAAGACCAAATCGAACCTGCGGACAGGGATGCATTGTTGGCCTTCATTGACGACGTAAACAGCACGAGAAAAGGCATGCGTGCCACAGCTGAAGAAGTCAAAGGCATCAAGGAGCAGTTGGGATTCATGCAAGAAGCCATCATGAAGACGCCAGATGCAAACCCAACATGGATCCAAGAAATCGATCAACTGCGCAAGCAAGTCATCGGAATTGAGTACGACCTATGGGGTGACCGAAGCCGAAGCAAACGAGAGATGGAGGCCTATCCAGGCACCATCGACCGCGTTGAAGGGATTGCGTACAACATCAAAGCACATACAGAGGCTCCAACACAAAGTGAACAGCGGAGTCTAGAGGCAGCGAAGGATGAATTCAAGGCCATTCAAACGCGGGTTTCATCTGCGGAAAAAGCTGCAGAGAGCCTATTGAACAAATTAGATGCCGCTGGTGCACCTTATATCAAGCGCTGATAGCACTTTACCATGGGATCTCCTTCTTGTCCATAAAGAAGCAGCCCGTTTTCGCCTCATCCGCCACCACCGCTAACCAAACCGGCGTCTCCGCCCCTTTCTCTACATTTCGGGCGGCAGAAGGGCCGCCCATATCGGTCCTAACCCACCCAGGGTGGACAGCATTCACAGATATTTCCTTGGACGACAATTCATGTGCAAGCTGACGCGTAATGCCGTTCAAAGCGGTTTTCGAGGCGCAATAAGCTGGAGACCACCCTCCTACGGCGTCTGTCATCGAGCCCCCTTGACTTGAGATATTGATGATCCTTCCAGGGCGATTTAAGATGGGTATGAAAGCGCGCGCAACCAAAAGTGGTCCATGCACATTGGTGCGAAATGTCTGATCAATTACCTCGAAAGGATCAGTGGAGATCTTCTTGTCCTTATCCAGCAAGACCGCCGCATTATTGATCAGCACATCGAGCTCTCCAAAGATGGAAAGGAAGACTTCCGAAGCCTCCATGATACTCCGGTGGTCGTTCACGTCGATTTCAATGTAATCCACGTTTATATTTTCTTGAAGCAAGTGCTTTCGAGCCGTTTCCAAACGTTCCTTGGATCGTCCTCCTATGACAACCCGATGTCCCAACACACCCAGCTGTCGCGCTGTTTCCAAGCCAATTCCCTTGTTCGCGCCCGTTATAAAAATCGTTTTCATGGCATCAAGGTAAGCAAGGATTCAAATGGATTCATTCATCCATTTCGAACGGCTTGATTAATTTCGCCGCTGCATCGTAAGCACCTATTGCCAATGCGATGCCTAGGTCCAGTAATCTGGCATAGTTCTTTACAAAGACGATTTGCCCAAGTGTTGAAATTGGTAGACAAGCTAGATTCAGGTTCTAGTGTCCATTAGGACGTGCTGGTTCGAGTCCAGTCTTGGGCACCGAAGGTGAACAAGAAGCGCTGCGATAGCAGGGCTTATTTTTTGGCCCTTGGTCAAAATAACTAGGCGAGAAGTTTACCCCGCAAATGGCGGGGAGTCCAGTCTTGGGCACCGAAGGTGACAAGAAGCGCTGCGATAGCAGGGCTTATTTTTTGGCCCTTGGTCAAAATAACT
>JABMOM010000010.1 GCA_013204105.1 Flavobacteriales bacterium | reverse complement strand
TCACCGAATGGGTATCCAGTCATTCCAGCCAAAGCTTATCGAAGGAAAGGCGATTCAGTTGCACCCATTGGTGTGTACTGCATTCAACGCTGACTTTTATGGTGACCAGATGGCCGTGCACGTTCCACTTGGACATGCCGCAATTCTGGAAGCACAGCTTTTGATGTTGGCATCTCACAACATCCTTAACCCAGCAAACGGCGCTCCAGTGGCGGTACCTTCTCAAGACATGGTCTTGGGTCTGTACTACATCACCAAAGGACGCCAGGGTACAAAGGAGCTTCCGATGAAAGGAGAAGGCATGACCTTCTACTCTCCAGATGAAGTGATCATTGCACACAACGAAGGCAAGCTTGGACTGCACTCTGTCATTACGGTGCGCGTAAACCACTACGGTGAGCGTGTATTGATGGAAACTACTTGTGGTCGAATCCTCTTTAACCAGATGGTTCCAGAAGAAGTAGGATACATCAATGAATTGTTGACCAAGAAGTCGCTTCGTGATATCATCGGCCGCGTGCTGAAGGTATGTGGAATGGCTGCTACAGCTAAATTCCTTGACGATATCAAGTCGCTTGGATTCTACATGGCATTCAAGGGTGGTCTTTCGTTTAACCTTTCTGACGTAATTGTTCCTGATGAGAAGACAGATCTTCTCGCAAAGGCACAGCAGGAAGTGGATGAAGTGATGATGAACTACAACATGGGACTCATCACCAACAACGAGCGTTACAACCAGATCATTGACATCTGGACGCATACCAACTCGAAGTTGACACACGTGCTGATGAACAAGTTGAAGAACGATAACCAAGGCTTCAACTCTGTATACATGATGTTTGACTCTGGTGCGAGGGGTTCGAAAGAACAGATTCGCCAGTTGTCAGGTATGAGAGGTTTGATGGCCAAGCCGCGTAAGTCAGGAGCACAAGGAGGGGAGATCATTGAGAACCCGATCCTTTCTAACTTCCGTGAAGGTCTTTCGATCCTTGAGTACTTCATCTCTACCCACGGTGCTCGTAAGGGTCTCGCGGATACTGCACTTAAAACGGCGGATGCGGGTTACCTCACACGACGATTGGTAGATGTTGCTCAGGATGTCATCGTAACTTCTGAAGACTGTGGAACCCTTCGTGGATTGAACATGTCTGCACTAAAGAAGAACGAAGAGATCGTCGAGTCATTGACAGAACGTATCCAAGGACGTACATCCGTGCACGATGTGATCAACCCTGAAACAGACGAAATACTCGTTGAAGCAGGCGGTTACATCTCGGATGAAATCGCAGCTGAAATCGATGCTTGTGGTATCGATGAGGTTGAGATCCGTTCAGCACTTACTTGTGAGATGCCACGTGGTATCTGCTCGTTGTGTTACGGACAGAACCTTGCAAACGGTAAGGACGTTAAGATGGGTGAAGCCGTCGGTGTCATCGCGGCACAGTCGATCGGTGAGCCAGGAACACAGCTTACACTGCGAACCTTCCACGTGGGGGGTACCGCATCAAGTATTGCATCCGAATCTAAAATCATCGCTAGGCAGACAGGAATCCTCGAGATCGATGAGCTGCGCACCGTTGAGAAGAAGGCCAAGGATGGAAGCAAGCAGACGATCGTTATCGGTCGTTCGGCTGAGATGCGACTCGTTGATAGGAAAACAGGATTGACCATTGCTACCAACAACATCCCTTACGGATCTGAGCTCTTCAAGGAGCCAGGTAAGGAAGTTGCAAAAGGTGACTTGATCTGCTCTTGGGATCCGTACAACGCTGTTATCATCTCCGAATTTGCTGGAAAGCTTGCCTATGAGAGTATCCTAGAAGGCTATACTTACAAGGAAGAGTCTGATGAGCAGACAGGATTCCGTGAGAAGGTGATCATTGATAACCGTGATAAAACATTGAACCCAGCGATCAACGTTGTTGATTCGAAAGGAGAAATGTTGCGTACGTACAGTATTCCTGTAGGAGCGCACATCATGGTGAACGAAGGCGACAAGGTTGGATCTGGAGATATTCTGGTGAAGATTCCACGTTCTGGAGGAAAGTCTTCTGGTGACATCACCGGAGGTCTTCCACGGGTGACTGAATTGTTTGAAGCGCGTAATCCTTCAAACCCAGCCATCGTTTCTGAAATCGATGGTATCGTTTCCTTCGGTAAGATCAAGCGTGGTAACCGAGAGATCATCGTCGAATCACGATTGGGTGATAAGTCGAAGTACCTCGTTCCATTGTCACGACACATCCTCGTTCAAGAGAACGACTTCGTAAAAGCAGGTCAGCCACTTTCTGATGGAGCCATCACTCCAGCAGATATCTTGGCAATCAAAGGTCCTACAGCTGTACAAGAGTACTTGGTCAATGAGATCCAGGAAGTGTACCGTCTGCAGGGTGTGAAGATCAACGACAAGCACTTCGAGGTAATCGTTCGTCAGATGATGCGTAAAGTGATCATCGAAGATCCAGGAGATACACGTTTCCTTGAGAACCAGATCTCTAATAAGGTCGAGTTCATCTTAGCAAACGACAGCATCTTCGGAATGAGAGTCGTTACGGAGGCAGGAGAGTCTGAGACCATGGTGCCAGGACAGATCATCTCTGCGCGTAACCTACGCGATGAGAACTCTATCCTTCGCCGCAAGGACAAGAAACTCGTAGAGTCTCGTGAGGCGTTGCCTGCAACAGGTAAGCCGATCCTTCAAGGTATCACGCGTGCGTCTCTCCAGACCGAAAGCTTCATTTCTGCAGCGTCGTTCCAGGAGACTACGAAGGTCCTCAACGAAGCTGCTGTGAGCGGTAAGGAAGATTACCTTGCTGGTCTGAAGGAGAACGTGATCGTAGGTCACTTGATCCCAGCGGGTACAGGTCTGCAAGCTTATCGCAACACCATCGTCGGAAGCCAAGAGGAATACGATCAGATGGTGGGTGTGGAAAGCCCTCAACCAGTAGAAGAACAAGTAGATAACGGTTAATCTAAGCATAGAGCAACATGGCTGACGAGAAAGAACCAAAGCAAGGACAGATCAACATTGAGTTGAGCGAGGAGATCGCACAGGGGGAATATTCCAACCTGGCCGTGATTACCCATTCCTCTGCTGAGTTCATCGTAGATTTCGTCAGTATGATGCCAGGCACACCAAAGGCTCGTGTGAAGTCAAGGATCATCTTGACCCCACAGCACGCTAAGCGACTCATGAAAGCGCTGAACGAGAACGTCAAAAAGTTCGAGTCTCAGCACGGACCTATCGCGGATGTCGAGCAAGGAGGTGTGGCACCGTTCCCAATGAACTTCGGTCCAACGGGAGAGGCATAGATTAAACCTTCGCAATACTTCAAGCCCCGTCATTCGGTTTACCTGAATGACGGGGCTTTTTTATGCCCAAGGTTTTTTGAAGGTTCGTATCGTGAAATGACTGGAAGCACCGTGAATTGGCAAAGGCATTACACGGAGCCGCATTGGCCTATTTTAACGCTCGATCGTTGAAGAGGATATAGCCGAAGTGGAAGATGAAGGTAAGTGGAATTCGTTGTTCTCCCAAGTTGTCTGAGCTGATCTCCGGTACATTGAAATAGTAGTTTACCGCGAAGCTGACGGGGCCGATTGGACTGCGGTAGACGGCATTGGCAGAGGCGATGGTATATCTTTTTTCCAAGCTTCGCTTATCGTTTGGAGGTAAGCCTTCATCGTTGCGATTCACCACGAAGCGGTAGGGTTGAAATACATAGCCCTCCAAACGGAAGTCGACGTTCTTGTAAAGGTTGAAGATGAACTTGTGTCCAAACGCGGCGTATTGATAGGCGCGAAAGGATTCTAGAAAGAGCGTTCTACTTTCTGGCGTAGGCTGGAATGCCGGGGAGCGAAGTGAACTGGCCGTGTAATTGGTAAACAATTCTTGATCACTGTAAACGACTTGAGCGTACGCTCCTAAACGAAGGGTGCCCTTTGATTTATAGTAAACATCGTAGGTGAACTTTGCGTCGATCCATTGCCGCTTATTCTCAAGGATGGTCTGTTCAGGAGACGTCGTGCCTGGGGAATAGGTCTCTTCGCCAGTGGTGTAGCGCAATGACAGGTTGAGGAAGGAACCCTCATTCGGATACAATTTATCGTTGAGGCTGTTTTTCTCGAATGAGGCAGTAGCTGTACTTCCCTGAAACAAGGTTTTGTCGGAGATGTCGTCCTGTCCCCAACTAGGGGTTTGATAGTAATCATCGCGCAGCTGTACCAATCCACCGGAGAGGTTGCACTTGATTTTATTGCTGAGAGCGAAGGCGGCATTCAGATTGGCGAATTGCTCATTCTGAATCAGAAAAAGAGAGTTATTGTCTTCAAAAAACGTTGCCCGGCTGTTGAAGTAATTCCAGCGATTGATCGTAATCACGGGCTCGAGATAAATGGGAAATCGAATCGGCACGTCTATGCGTGCTTTGGCCAAGATCGATGCATAGAGCTTTCCGAAGTAAGCATTGGCGTGAAAGCTCGTTCCCGTATTGTTGATGCTCGTATATCCAATACCGATGTATCCAGTATTGATGGGGCGATTCGAGACGTTTCCACCGAATTCAAGGACGAGGTCCTTCTCTTTTTTCACGTTCAAGGTTAGCTTGAAGGCGCTGTCTGCTTCGTTGTATTGGGAATAGGGGAAGAGGCGCTCGATTTTCTCATTCTCGTATACCCGGTAATACCCATTCTTCAATTGATCAAACGAAAGACGTTCGGTTTTTCTCGGTTTCAGAATCCGGTTGACATACTTTGCTTCCGGCTTTGTCAAGCCTTCGTAGGCGTATTCCGTGAAGACCAAAGGCTTCTTCTTGGCGTTAAAGGCCACACGCGCCTCCTGAACGACCTTTTGGTGAATGCGCCGGTGAACGGTCTGCTTGATCTCTTCCATGCGTCTCATGGACGCTACGTAGCCTGAGTCGATGTTCTCTTGGAGGTGGTTGAAGTTGAAAGTGCCATAGCTAACTTTAGGCTCGATCATGATGGTGGAATCACCTTCCAAGCCGTAGTCCGTCTTGCTCACGACCATGTTGCGAATCTGGGAGAGGAAATCGTCTTCCTGAGGGGGATCCTCGTTCGATGAGACGTTGCTACCGATGATTACGTCCGGATGAAAGGTCTCACGAAGTATGTTAGAGGGGAAATTGTTGTAGAGACCACCATCGAACAAAAGCTTTCCGTCCACCCTGATTGGCTTGAGGTAGGCGGGATAAGTCATACTTGCGCGAATCGCGATGTTGAGATTGCCGTCCTTAAAGAGCACGCTTTCCTTGTCTTCAATGTCAGAGGCTAAGCAGCGAAAAGGAACAAAGAGACTGTCAAAGTCGTAATGGCTCGCCTGGCTAGCGGGATCGAACATGCGCATCAACTCAAGATCCAAGGCCGCTGGATTGATGAAGCTGGTCGGAATTGAAGTCTCAAGAAAACTGGAGAGGGAAGTAAATTTTATGTTGATCCAACTCGCGTTGGGCATCGGTTTACGGAAATAGTAGACGTATTTATCGTCAATCTCCCCTATCGATACGCTGTGGAATTGCTCGCTGGTCAGCATTTTTTCGATTTCATTCGGACTATATCCGGCGGCGTATAACCCTCCAACGAATGCTCCGATCGAAGTGCCCGTGATGTAGTCGATCGGAATTCCGCTCTCTTCTAAGGCTTTCAAAACCCCGACGTGCGCTAAGCCCGATGCGCCACCGCCGCTGAGGACAAGCCCAACGGACTGTCCGATCGCCGAAAGCGAAAACAAGGTGGAAAATGTGAGGATGAGCAAACGACCGAATCGCATGCATCAAATCTATGAAAGATAAACGCCCGAATGGAGTGCTTAGGACTGGAGGTCCTTGAAATAGGACGCGGACTTCAGCATGCGGGAACCGTACCAACTGAACAATTCTCCATCTACTTCTTGTACCTCGATGCCGGGGAAGGTTTCACGGACTTCTTCGGTATGCTTGCGTTTGAATGGGAAGGGCTCGCTCGATAGCAATAGCTTTTCTGGATGGATCTTCTGGATATCCTCGACGCTTAATTCTGGATACCGGCTTTCAGGATCCTCGATGGCGTTGATATAACCAGCAGCGTCGAGCATGCTCTGGATGAACGTATTCCTACCAGCGGCCATGTATGGATCCTTCCAAATGAGATACAAGATGCGCTCATGGTGCTGCTTCATGTCGATCGCTTCGAAGCGTGTTATGATCTCGTTGGCAATCTCAGCAGCACGTTCATTCCGGTTGACAAGGGCTCCGATGGCTAAGATCATCTCCAAGGCGCCTTCTATGTTTCGGATATCGCTGGTCCATACGGGAGCAATCGCTTGCAATGCTTCAATATCCTTTTTGGTATTCTCTTCCATGTTAGCGATGATTAGATCGGGAGCCAAGTCCCTCACCGCTTTGATGTTGATCGACTTGGTGCCCCCAACGCGCGCCTTGTTTCTAAACCAAGCTTCGGGATGTACGCAAAACTTAGTGATACCTACTACTTCTTCATCGAGGCCAAGCTCGCTGAGGAGCTCGGTTTGAGAGGGAACAACGCTGACGATCCGCTTAGGAGGAGCGCTGAGCAGAAGGGTTTTTCCGATTTGGTCTTGAGAGCTGCTGGTCATTTTCGTGTTGCTTTGATGAAGGAAGCAAGGATGTCTTTGGACATCGGCGCATCAGGGGCCATACGCTCCGGATGCCATTGCACACCCCAAAGAAAAGGAAAAGCAACCGTTTCTGTGTGATGTATCGCTTCCACGATGCTGTCGGAGGTCCAAGCCACCGGCTGGAGCCCCGATCCTATTGCGGCAATGGCTTGGTGATGATTGCTGTTGGTCTCGGCAGAATCAACGGCAAAGGGTGTGCGCTCGGCAGAGGTCGCGTAGACGACATGATGGGCATCGCTGCCTTCCTGCATGTGCTGATGACTACCGATAGCAGACGGAATGTCAAGGATAAGATCACCGCCAAAACTCACGTTGATCATCTGCATTCCCCTGCAAACACCAAGCGTCGGTATGCCTGTGCGCTTGACGTATTCCAAGGCCTTCAATTCGACACTGTCTCGCCGAAGGTTTGGTTTTCCACAAACGGCAAGACTATCTGCAGCGCCGAAACGATCAGGGGCGATGTCGGATCCACCGGTGAGGATGAGTCCATCGCACGTGGAAAGGACCGAGTCCAGGTCCTCGTAAGCCTGTGCGTAGAGTTCAATGAACTGGGCCGAGCTGTCCTGAGTACGTACCCAGTGCTGGTAATCGTTGTTCGGGTAGAACCATGAGATGGCATAGCGCGAAGAGGATTCTTGCTCTACTTCGGTGCAGGAGAATAGGGTAAAGGGAAGCACCAACATCCACAGATATGTGCGCCTTCCGTGCATGGATCAACTCATGGCGGCAACCAAGTCGTGCCGTGTGATGATTTGATAGCGTCCTTGTCCCAGCTCAACCAAAGCGGCTCCATTCTGTGCATTGAAGTGCTTGGAAACCGCGCTGATCGGGTCCGTAGCCTGCACAATCGGGAACGCTGGTCCCATAAAATGCTTCACCTCTTTGTCCTTTGCTGAAGCGTCTGCCGTTAAAGCAGGGATAAGGTGCGCATCATCAATACTGCCTACAAATTTTCCTTGCTCTGTAACGGGGAGTTGAGACACCCCAAACTTGCGCATGAGGGCCACCGCGTTGTGCACGGGTTCGTTTGCGCTTACAGAGAGCAAGGGAAGCTCCTTGTGATCGGCAAAGAGATCTTTGGCCAACTGCTTCTCCTCATTGAGAAAGCCGCGTTCGCGCATCCATTCATCGTTGAATACCTTGCCTACATAACGCGAACCATGGTCGTGGAAGAGCACCACTACCACATCGTCTTCCGTGAGCTGATCCTTCATCTGACGGACCGCCTGGATGGCTGAACCACAGGAATAACCTAGGAATAAACCTTCCATTTTGGCCAAGTCGCGCGCTGCCAATGCACCGTCGCGGTCGGTCACCTTCTCAAAGTGGTCAATCAGGTCGAAGTCGACGTTCTTCGGAAGGATGTCTTCTCCGATGCCCTCGGTGATGTAGCTGTACACTTCCTTTTCGTCAAATTCTCCGGTTTCTAAGTATTTCTTAAAAACGGAACCATAGGAATCGACGCCCCAGATCTTGATGGCTGGATTCTTTTCTTTGAGGTACTTGCCAACCCCAGAGATCGTTCCTCCAGTGCCAACACCAACCACAAAGTGGGTAATTTTCCCATCCGTCTGATCCCATATTTCCGGTCCAGTCGATTCGTAATGGGCAAGGCTGTTGGAAGGGTTGTCGTACTGGTTTACCCAGAATGAATTCTCGATTTCCTCGCTCTTTCGTTTTGCGACAGAATAATAAGATTCAGGATGTTCGGGAGATACGTTGGTAGGACAAACATATACCTCAGCACCCACTGCGCGCAGGATATCCACTTTCTCCTTGCTTTGCTTGTCGCTCATCGTGCAGATCAACTTGTATCCCTTCACGATGCATGCCAATGCGAGTCCCATTCCGGTATTTCCACTGGTGCACTCGATCAATGTACCGCCCGGCTTGATGTCGCCTCGGGCTTCTGCATCCTCAACCATTTTCAGGGCCATGCGGTCTTTCACGCTATGCCCCGGATTGAAGTATTCGACTTTGGCGAGAATAGTACCGGGAATGTCTTCCGCGATTCTATTGAGTCGAACCATAGGCGTGTTGCCAATGGTCTCTAATATGTTGTTCTTAATGTCCAATTCCTGTCGTGTTTTAAGGTGCGCAAAGGTAGCGTTACCGATATCCAATCACGAATGCTTGATCTCCTTCTTGTCGAATGAAATCATCGCGAAGATTTGCTATCCTTGTTAAAAGACTTAGATCATGCTGAAAGGATTCATTGGTGCGGCGTTGGTATTGTTTTACTCGGGGGTGTTTGCCCAGAGCAAGCAAATGGTAGAGGCCTCCATTATGTGGCAAGACGGACATGCAAGTGAGGAAAAGATCTACATTGAATTGGACCCTCCAGGGAGTTATTCTGTATCCTTCGGCGTGATGCAGGATGAGATCGCTTATGAAGGCGAGAACGGCGGGCGCCAATACATCCGGCCCCAAGAAGTGAAGCGCATTGCCTTCGATTACGGAGAGAAATCGCACGTAATGATCAGCACCTTCTACAACGGCAACTACCACATGCTGCAATGCGAGGTAGAAGATAAATTGCGTGTTTTACAATATTATCCCAGCTTGACCAACGGCGAAGAAACCTTCTTTGAAACCGACGACGTCAATTTTCGTGTGCTCAGCGTTGAAGGAGGGAATCAGGGCAGCAACACCAAGATATTCCAACTCGGTTTTCGTCGATCCATGATGGACCTCTTTACTGGTTACCCAGATATGATCCAAAAGGTCAAAGACCGCGATTACACTTATGACAATTGGGAGGAAATGGTGAAGCACTTCAATGAGAAGCACGGAAAGGCAGCTCAATAGTCCTGGAGAAAAACCTACAAAAACACAATTTATCAAACCTATTTTTATGAAGAAACTAGTTACAATCTGTGTCATGGCATTTGTGACACTATCAATGAAAGGACAAGACGGGGGGACGACAACCGCGAAGGTCTTTTGGTCAGGAGAAGAAGCAAAGAAGGAAACGCTCTATATACCAATTGCTGATTCGGATGATGGAACTCCGGATTACATGGCAATGCAACGAGGGGTGGAATACCTTGCACCGAGCGGAGAAAAGGAAACCATAGGAGTGGGCGATGCGGATCGAATAGAGTTTGAATACCGTGGTGAGAAGTATGTATTTATCGTGTCGAGCTACGATGGAAAACGATTGATCATGCATGCACAGATTGATGATAAGCTGCGGATCTTGGAATATTATTACACGTCGAGAGATTCTGATACTCAAATTGTATCAACAGTCATGTCCCGCGTGCTGAGTATTGAAGGAGAAGATCAAGGAAAAAACACCAAGATTTACATGTTCGGGTTCAAAGGGGCTATGAAGGAATTCTTTTCGAACTATCCAGACATGGTTGAGAAGGTGAAAAAGAAGGAGTACACTTATAAAAATGTACACGAAATGGTTGCTTATTTCAACGCTCAACACGGCAATAGCGCCGAACATTAAGATCCAACCACAAACTTTTCTAGGCACCTACTATCGCCTTGCGTGATCATTAAATGATACACTCCGGGGGCAAGAGAACGTGTTTCCGTGCCCAATTCGGTCAGTCGATTCATTCCTTCTCTCAAGGCCACTTGTTTAGCAGAAACCTCTCGACCCAGTTGGTCGATGATCTTCACGGTGGCCATTCCGCTTCGGGAGGCATCAATGGTAACCACACTCCAGTTCAAAACGGGATTAGGGAAAACGCGTGTCTTCAGCGTGTTATGCTGTGCAGGGTGAATTCCAAGTGGGGGAACCGGAGGAGTAGTGTCAATCGTATCGTTCGGATCAAAGATCCGCAGGCTGTCCATGAAAACGTCTACCACCGGTCGCTTGGAGCCGGAGTATACTTCAACATCACCAATATCGAGCACAACATCGAAGCCGTCGATGACCATCCCAAATACAGGATGCTTTGACGTGAGAGGTGCTTTGTCAAAGTCTAGTTGAGTATTGTCCACCAAGTTGATGAAGAACTGACTGCCTCCTGAATTGGGCTGTCCCGTATTGGCCATCGAAATGGTCTTCTGAATATTGCTGAGGGTGCCCGTAGAATCAAATTCATCCTGTATCGTATATCCTGGGCCCGTAGCCGGGCCATCCGGATCACCTCCTTGAACTACAAAATCTACGATGACCCGATGGAAGATGAGACCATCGTAAAAACCGTCCTCGACCAAGGATATAAAGTTGCCGGAAGTGATGGGCGTCAAGGAGTCTGACATCTCAACGATGAAATCTCCCATGGACGTGTAGTAAATGATTTTCGTCTGTGCCTGTGCAGAAGAAATCATTCCAATGCAGAAGAGAAAGGGTAGCAGAATACGTTTCATAATGTGGGGGTTGTAAGGAGGGAAAGATAGGAAAATTAGTCCTCGGCTGCTCGCTTCTCAAGGCGATGGTTGATCAGTTGAACTTGATCGTCTTCACTGGATCGATCCGACTCACGATCATGGATGGAATGATCAACATGACCAGGCAGGCAAGCATGCTGCCCGCATTGATGAGTAGAATGGTGCCGCTTTGGAAAAGCACGGGAACGTGGTCAACGTAGTAATTGGCTTGATCCAACTTGATCAAGTGAAACTCCTGTTGCAACCAGCCAAGGCCCAGTCCCAAGATGTTTCCGAGCAACAGACCGATCACGATGAGGTAGGCGGCGTTGAGCAAGAAGATCCGCCCAATGCTCCCGTTTTGTGCACCCATGGCCTTCAGCAGACCAATCATATTCGTGCGCTCCAAGATGATGACCAATAGTGCAGAGATCATGTTGATGCCAGAGACGAGCACCATGAGGGATAAAATGATGATCACGTTGATGTCTTGCAATTCTAACCAACCGAAAATCTCCATGAACTGGTCCGTAATCTTCAGGGTGTTGAACTCATAGGTGATGTGATCCGCGATGATCTGATCGAGCAGGTCGAGGTCTTCAAAGGAGTGCAAGATGACTTCGAAGCCTGCCACCTGATCGGACTCCCAGCCATTCAGTTTTTGAATATGTCGGATGTCGCACAAGAGGATGCTTCCATCGAATTGTTCCATGCCCGTTTCGTAGATGCCCCCTATGATGAAGCGTCTTTTGCGCTCGTTCTCATCTTGAAAATAGGACACCGTCACCTTTTCACCCAGCTTCAGGTTCAGCTTGCTCGCGATGCTCGTAGAGAGGACAATGCTGTCTGATTCGTCCGCTTTGGGTAGGCGGAAGGTGCTGCCCTCTACCATGTTCTGGTCGAAGAAATCCCAGTCGAAATCGCTGCCGATGCCCTTTGACATCACCCCTTGGATCTCTCCGTTTGCCGTGATGATGCCGCTTTTGTAGGCGTAGGCTTGGATGTTCTTCACGGTGGGCTCCGATTGGATCGCCGCTACAAAGCCCTGGTCGCTACTCATGGGGCGTATACCCAAAGTGTTTTGTGGGTTGTAGTAAGAAACTTGCAAGTGAGACCCAAAGCCGATGACCTTTTGACGGACCTCTTCTTGGAAACCACGTACGATCGAGACCGATAACAGCATTACCGCCATACCGATGGCAATCCCGGCCACCGCAATCTTTACGATCGCAGAGGAACCACGGCTTTGACCGGAGGTGCGACCACCGATCATTTTGCGCGCTATGAACCATTCGAATTGCACGGGCTGCGTGTTTAAAACTTCATCGTGGCACGGTCAGTGCCGGGTGTGAAGATGTGCAAATTTGACCATAGAATCTCGAACATGCGACCAGTCCTCACCCTTTTATCCTTTTTCTTTTTTTCCATCGGCGCCTCTGGGCAGCCAATGTTCAAGTCGGCAGATGATGTTACCGTGGGCGCAGCGCGCCTGGAAGCATACAAGAGCATGCTGCAAGAAGGCTCGGTCGGCATTGTAGCCAACCACACTTCGATGGTCGGCGAAATACATTTGGTGGATTACCTCCTCGATCATGATGTAGTGGTGCGCAGGGTTTTTGCACCTGAGCATGGATTCCGGGGCGAGGCGGATGCGGGGGAGAAAGTCGAAAGTGGAAAAGATGCGCAAACGGGCTTGCCCATTGTTAGCCTATACGGTTCCAACAAGAAGCCGACTGCGGAGGACCTCACGGGGATCGAGACCCTGATTTTTGACATCCAAGACGTGGGGGCGCGGTTCTACACCTACATCTCAACGATGACTTATGTGATGGAGGCTTGTGCTGAAAACAAGGTAGCCCTCATCGTGCTCGACCGCCCCAATCCGAATGGATTTTATGTAGATGGACCGATGCTAAAACCAGGCTTCGAATCCTTCGTGGGTCTCCTTCCCATTCCGGTTGTGCACGGCATGACGGTGGGAGAGCTCGCTACCATGATCAATGAAGAAGGCTGGCTTTCTGGAGGCGTGAAGTGCGACCTTACCGTGGTTAGCTGTGAGAACTATACGCACAACGACATCTACGTCCTTCCGGTCAAGCCTTCGCCCAACTTGCCTACGATGAACAGCATCTTGCTCTATCCTTCGTTGTGCTTTTTCGAAGGAACCACTTTTTCAGTGGGGCGCGGCACTGATACGCCCTTTGAGGTATTTGGTCACCCCAACATGAGCGTAGGTTCGCACATGTTTGTGCCCAAGCCCAATGAAGGGGCGAAACAACCAAAGCATGAGGGTGTACCCTGTTTAGGATGGGATTTGAGTGAGATCGGAGGGAAGCGGGTGCAGGAGAAGCAAATGATCATCCTCGATTGGTTGGTCAATGCCTACCGCGATTTCCCCCAAAAGGATAAGTTCTTTCTTGAAAATGGCTTCTTCGATAAATTGGCGGGTTCTGACTTGCTGCGTAAGCAAATCATTTCTGGCATGTCGGCCGAGGAAATTCGCGCTTCTTGGCAGCCTGAGTTATCAGCGTTTAGGGCAAAGCGTAAGCAGTACTTACTCTACCCCTAGCGAGTCTTTCGGAATCACGTTGCCCTGCTTGTCATAATGCTTGCTCGGGTCAGTGAGGTCGAAAAACTTCTTGCGCTCGATCGGCTTGCTCAGTTCTTCCATCCATTTTTTCATGCTGGTGCCTTCTTGCACGTTCACCTCTTTTGGAAGGTCAAAAATCCCTTCTGGCAATGGGGATGTAGTATCGATCTTGACTGCCTCCACTTGTACAAGGGCCCTTGGAAGCTCCACCATGGTCTTCAACATGATTCCCTTCCAGCGCCATTCGGTAGAGTTGGCTTGCTTGATCACCCATTTCACCGCTGGCATTCCTGCAATGTTTTGGGTGTCTACAATGATGCCACCGCGGCTTCGGTACACCTCTTCGGCCACCGCATCCAAATCTAGATCTGGGCTTTGCAGTGCACTTTCGTACAAGAGAGCATTGTCCAGACGTCGGGCATTTAGGGTAAGGTTATCCACCACATAGATCGCGCTGTCTCGCATCAAGGTGGTCAGGTCAATTTGTTCGTCTTTGTTTTCGCCTTCTTGGAAAGGGTTGGTGCGAACGGTCTTGGTAAACTTGATCTCCACCATGCCGTAGTCCGTGAAGTAAACCTCTTCGGTACCTTCTTGAAGACCTTTGTAGATGTAGGAAATGTGACCTTCTCTGACCTTGTATCGCACTGGATGGCCTAGCTCCTGCTCCGAGATTGCGGGGGTTCGCTGCTCATGCGTGGATCCAACGTCGGCGCGTTGGGCGTTTTGATCAGCACTTCCATTTGAGCACGCTGAGAGCAATACAGCGAAAGCAAGACCGATTAGCCTAAGCTCCATGCGCTGCCTTGGATGCGGTTGCGTTCTCGACCCTTCCCGGGTATGCTTCCAATGCTTTTTCAAGTATTTCAACGGCCAGTTTCAATTTCGGAATTTCCAATACGTAAGCAAGACGCACTTCTTGCGTACCGAGGCCTGGGGAGGCATAAAACCCTTCAGCTGGCGCCATCATGACGGTTGCGCCTTTGTACTCAAAATGCTCTAAGATCCACGCACAGAATTTTTCCGCATTGTCGATGGGAAGTTCGGCCATGGCATAGAACGCGCCGCCAGGCAAGGGGCAAGTTACACCGTCAATCGCGTTCAAACCGTCCACCAGAATGTCTCTCCGTTGCACGTATTCTGCTTTCACGTTATCGAAGTAAGACGGGGGTGTCTGCAAGGCTGCTTCGCTGGCGATCTGTCCAAGGGTAGGAGGGCTCAAGCGGGCCTGGGCGAACTTGAGCGCGGTTTTCATCACGGTTTTATTGCGAGAAACGAGGGCTCCAACGCGCGACCCGCACATACTGTAGCGCTTAGAAACCGAATCTAGGATGATGGCGTGGTCGTCCAGCCCGTCTAAGTTCATGATGGAATAGTGTGTCCGGCCGTCGTAGCAAAATTCGCGGTAGACCTCATCGGCGAAGAGGAAGAGGTCGTTCTCGAGCACGATCTGCTTGAGGGTTTCCAATTCTTCCTGTGTGTACAAATACCCTGTCGGATTGCCTGGATTGCAGATGATGATGCCGCGCGTACGTGGGGTGATCAGTTCGCGGAAGGCCTCGATGGGCGGAAGCTTGTAACCTTCGCTAAGGTAGGTTGTGATGGGGCGAAGGACAACTTGAGCTTGCATTGCAAAGCTGTTGTAGTTCGCGTAGAAAGGCTCAGGAACGATGACTTCGTCCTCTGGATTGAAGCAGGTCATCATAGCGAACACAATGGCTTCGGATCCACCATTCGTTACCAAGATGTCTTCATAGGTGACGTCGATTCCGTTGTCCTTGTAGTACTCTGCAAGCCCCCTTCGGTAGCTTTCAAATCCTGCCGAGTGACTGTATTCGATAACGGTACGATCTAAGTTTCGGATCGCTTTTAATGCCACCTCAGGCGTCGCAATATCGGGTTGTCCAATGTTGAGATGAATCACTTCTTTGCCTGCAGCAGCGGCTTTTTCAGCAAATGGGACGAGCTTCCGAATCGGAGACTCGGGCATGGCGAAACCTTTCTTTGAGATAAATGGCATGTTCCGGAGGTTTAGGTCAATGCATTTGAGGGCGGCCAAAGATAGCCATAGATGAAATGTCTGGACACAAAAAAGCCCCGCAGGTATTGAATTACCTACGGGGCTTTAAATTTTCTATAAACTAGACCTAGTTGTTGGCCTTTGGAGCGCCTGCTGCTGGCTCCTTTACTGGCATCGCAGATTCATCTGCTTTTGGAGCTGCGTCTATCTTACCCTTGATGCGGATAACCTTTGGCTGCTCGCTGCCATTTGATGTAATGGTTACCGACTTGTTGATCGGGCCGATGCGCTTACTGTCATACTTGACACGGATCACGTTCGATTCTCCTGGCTGGATTGGTTCGCGTGGCCATTCTGGCACAGTACATCCGCAAGATCCTTTCGCATTCGAAATGATCAATGGTTCAGAACCCGTATTGGTGAATTTGAACTCGGTAGAAGCATCTCCGTGCTGCTTCATGGTTCCGAAGTCGTGTACGTTTTTCTCAAACTCGATCTCGGCTTGAGCATGCACGCCCAATGCCATTACGAGGGCGACGCTAAGTGCTAGTAGAATCTTCTTCATCTGTTTTAGAATTTAATGTTGCCACAAATTTATACTGGTGACCTTCTGAAGACAACCCTTTAACAGAACGTTAGGATTTTCAATGTCAGCTGAACTCAACACCTATTACGCAAACGTCATCGATTTGTTCGAGTGATCCTCGCCAAGATTCAAACTCCTTGTCCAGTATTTCATGTTGTTGGCCGATCGGTTTTTTAGCGAGTTCGACCAAGAATGATTTGAACTTACTGCTTTTATATTTCTTCCCGCGATCTCCGCCGAACTGATCATGGTAGCCATCGCTGAATATGTAAAGCGTATCTCCTTTTTCCAGCTGGACGGAATGGGTAGTAAAAGGTTTTTCAAGATTGTACTTTCCGATGGGCTGCTTATCTGCTTTGATTTCTTCAATTTCTGCAGCCCCTTTGCGTACAATCCACAAGGGGTTGTGCGCTCCTGTCCATCTAAGTGCATTGGTCTTGGTGTTAAGTGCGCAAAGTGAAATATCCATTCCATCTTGCACCTCTTCTTCGCTCTTCTCGAATTCTTTAATCACCAACTCTCTGGTCTTGTCCAAAATCTGACCAGGCTCGCGCAATCCAAACTCTCGCACCGAGCGATTAAGACCGTTGACACAAATTACAGAAACCATCGCCCCGGGAACTCCATGTCCTGTGCAGTCCGCTGCGGCAAAATACACCGTCTCTTCAATCGACTCCATCCAATAGAAGTCACCGGCCACAATATCCTTGGGTTTGTACAGTACAAAGCTTGATGCGAGGTGTTCCTTTATTAATCGTGCCGGCGGCAGGATGGCGCTCTGGATGCGTTTTGCATAAGTAATGGAATCCGTGATTTCACGATTCTTTTCTTCGAGCTGGTCGTGCTGTTGTTCGATTTCTTCTTTTTGAGCGCTTATTTCTTTGTTAAGTCGCTTTCTGGCAATATTGCTGCGAACGATATAGAAAATCATAATGAAGAATGCCAAGAGACCCAATATGAGGTAGATCATGGTGGACCTTACCGTTTCCAATTCAGCAGCACTCTCCTGACGTCCTTGATCACTGAGTTGTTTTTCCTTTTCAAGCAAGGCAATTTCTTTTGCCTGAGCTTGAGCTTCATACTTTGCATTTACCTCAGCCAAAACCGCGGCGAGGTTTTCACCTTGTTCCGAAGCCATTTCATTCAAAATATGTTCTAAAGCTGCGTTCTCCACTTGTATAACCTCATGCTGAATGGTGTACAGTGAGCCAATAATTACAGATAAGGGGACATTGTTGAACATATATGTATCCCAAGCAATACTCTTCTTTTCCCACGCATCAAATCGATCTCTCGTATCAATGGTTAAATCGTCTTCAAGGGTCATTAAAGTCTGTTTTTCAAAAAGCGATTTGACAAAATCTGAGTGTTTGTTTAATCGGTTGCGTAGCACGTTTCCTTTACCAAAATCCATCATGATTTGGGTGGGAATATTGTGGTTGTCTCGACCTCTGATTTCACCTATCCACATGGAGTCCGCTTGTTCCATAGGAATTCCATCCGTCTCGGATATTAAAATATTGCGTAACGAATCAATGGAGCTTAGTAAAAGATCAGATTGCCTGTGAAGTTCTACTGCTTGCTGTGAGCGCTCACCTTCGCCCAGCATCCGAATAGATTCCAGATGTTTTATAGAACGAGTAGAGTTTTTTTCAATGAGTTCGGATTGTTTCACGATGGCCAAATCGTAGCTATCCAGTATCCGTTTACTGACGTTTCCCACCATGTAAATTCTAAAAAAAATAATCACCATGCCACCGATGACGATATTGAACACGAGCCTGTCTCGATGCGATTTTTTCTTGATCTGATAAACGAGATAAGAGGGAATGTATACCAACAGGAATATTGCGAAAAACGAGTAGATCAAGACACCGCCGCCAGGCCAATGTTGAATCTTAAATGCCGCTGACAATGAGAGGAGTATGATTGAAACGAATTCAACGATGGAAAACCACTTTAGTCGATCCGTTTTTAAGGCTGCAACGAGATGAAGAGGCGCGTAAAAGGCCACCATTAAAAACATGGACAGAATGATCAATATGCCAGCGCCGGGCAATCGGAAAGACTTGAGAATTTCACCGATAATGAGCATGCACAGCGAAACGATCCCGATGATGTTGGCAGTCTTCATTCCACAATCATAACGAAAACCTGTTGATTATCGGGATACTGAATCCTGAAGGATAAAGGGTGAGGCTTCGCTCCCCGGCAAATCCCACCGAGCTAATCTTCGATTTCATAGAACGCCCTCAGGCTGAAATCCTACCTTTGCCAATTCGTAATTTTTGAGCAGAATCATGAGCGAACTTTCGAGCAAATACAACCCCTTAGAGGTAGAAGGGAAGTGGTACAGCCACTGGATGGACAAGGGATTCTTTGGGTCAACACCGGATCCTGATAAGGAGCCGTTCACAATCGTCATCCCGCCTCCCAACGTGACGGGAGTGCTGCACATGGGTCACATGCTCAACAATACGATCCAAGACATCCTCATCCGAAGAGCCCGGCTCCAAGGGAAGAACGCTTGCTGGGTGCCAGGAATGGACCACGCCTCCATCGCCACAGAAGCCAAGGTAGTAAAGCGCCTGCGCGAAAAGGGCATCAAGAAGTCTGACCTCACCCGTGACGAATTTCTTGGCCACGCCTGGGATTGGAAGGAAGAATACGGCGGTGTCATTTTGGAGCAGTTGAAGAAGCTCGGCGCCAGTTGCGACTGGAACCGTACGCGCTTTACGATGGACGAGAAGTACTACGAAAGCGTCATCGACACCTTTATGCACCTCTATGAGAAGGACCTCATCTACCGCGGATACCGCATGGTGAACTGGGACCCTGAGGCATTGACGGCCGTTTCTGACGAGGAAGTGATCTACACCGAAGAGCAATCCAAGCTCTTCCACGTTCGCTATCAAATCGAAGGAAGCGATGACTTCGTAACCATCGCCACAACACGTCCAGAGACGATTTTGGGCGATACCGCCATCTGCATCCATCCCGAAGATGAGCGCTATGCCCACCTCCATGGAAAGAAGGCCTTGGTTCCGCTGATCGGTCGGGCCATTCCGATCATCTTGGACGACTATGTGGACCGCGAATTCGGAACGGGTTGCTTGAAGGTGACGCCTGCCCACGACGTAAACGACTACGAACTCGGCCAAAAGCACGGCTTAGAGACAGTAGATATTCTGAATGCCAATGGAACGCTCAGCGATGCTGCCCAGATCCTGGTGGGTGAAGATCGCTTTGCCGCGCGGAAGAAGATTGAGCCAATGCTAAAAGAGGCAGGTGCCTTGATGAAGGTTGAAAGCTACGAGAACAAGATTGGTCGCAGCGAGCGGACCAACTCCATCATCGAACCACGCCTTTCCTTGCAGTGGTTTGTGAAGATGAAGCCCTTGGCCGAACCGGCATTGAAAGCAGTGGATGAAGGTGAGGTTAAGTTTCACCCTGCCAAGTTCAACAACACCTATCGCCACTGGATGAACAACATCAAGGATTGGTGCATCAGTCGCCAATTGTGGTGGGGGCACCGGATTCCGGCGTGGTATTACGGTGAGGGTGAACATGAATTTGTCGTCGCCAAGACGGCAGAAGAGGCCTTGGAAAAGGCAAAAGCAGTGAACCCTAGCATCACGGCGGAACAACTCAAGCAAGACGAGGATGTGATGGATACGTGGTTCAGCTCTTGGTTGTGGCCAATCAGCGTTTTCGACGGATTCTATAAGCGCGATGAATTGGATTATTACTACCCTACGAATGACTTGGTTACCGGTCCAGACATCATCTTCTTCTGGGTAGCACGGATGATCATGGCGGGCTATGAGTTTGAAGGAAAGCGCCCATTTGAGAATGTCTATTTCACCGGTATCATCCGCGATAAATTGGGCAGGAAAATGTCGAAATCCCTCGGCAATTCTCCTGATCCTATTGAGTTGATTGAGAAGTACAGCGCCGACGGGGTTCGCTTGGGATTGTTGATGACGGCTCCTGCTGGAAATGACATTCCGTTTGACGATGCCATCTGCGAACAGGGAAGGAATTTCACGAATAAGATTTGGAATGCGCTTCGCCTCATCAAAGGATGGGAAGTGAGCGACAAAGAGCAAGACCCGGTGAACGCTAAGGCCATTGCATGGATGAAGCAACGCATCGCAGCGGAGATCGAATCCATCGATGATAATTTCGGAAAGTACCGCTTGAATGATGCCGCGATGAGCCTCTACAAGCTGGTGTGGGACGAATTCTGCTCGTGGTACCTCGAGTCTATTAAGCCCGCCTATGGTGAGCCGATTGATCGAACTACGATGGAGGCTACGGTTGCCATCTTCGAGGAATTGATGGTATTGCTCCACCCGATGATGCCGTTCATTACGGAGGAAGTCTACCAAAGCCTACGTGAACGACCCGACGGCGATTGCGTGATCGTAGCTTCTTGGCCGAAGGCCGATGCCTTTGACCCGAAGTCGCTTCAAGCATTCGAAGAAGCGAAACAGGTCATCACAGAAGTGCGATCTATTCGAGCCCAAAAGAATCTGTCACCACGCGAAGGACTCAAGCTGATCCAGAAAGGAGAGAAAGGAGGGTATGCTGCCTATTCAGATGTAGTTATTAAGCTGGCCAATGTGGAACTCGCCTTTGGCGATGATGCAGAAGGCCCAGGAGCATCCTTTATTGTGGGCACCTTAGAATTTTCAGTTCCACTGGAAGGCTTGATCGACGCGTCAGCAGAGATCGATAAGTTGAAAGAGGAACTGAGCTACCAAGAAGGATTCCTGAACAGCGTCATGAAGAAACTGTCCAACGAACGCTTCGTGAACAATGCGCCTGAAGCCGTGGTTGCATCCGAACAAAAGAAACGAGACGACGCCGCATCGCGCATCGCGAGCATCAAGGATAAGTTGTCGTCCATGGGAGGCTGAGTTTTGAGCTTGACCAGCTGAAGGTGGAATTACAGGTGATCAAATCCTCTCGACTGGACCTCGCAGACTTCATAGATTGTCGGTATGCATTTGAATCTCACCCGTGATGCGAAACGACCCTAAAAAATTCCAAACGCGATAGATTTGGAGTACTAGGGTAGGTCGATCTTGCGAAGCTCTACCTGACTAAACGCATCTGCAACCCTGCCGCAGCTGGCCCATTCCTTTAGTACGGCATATTTTATCTCCACCTCCAGTTCATCCACTTGATAGGCCATCGGAAGATCCGTCGGCTTATAGATGATCTGGTTAATCTCGATCACCCAACCGCATCCATCTACTGCGGGGTCTCCGAAGTCGTAGATTGTCCCTGATTCTATATCGAATTTCTCACAAGCAGTTAGCGCCAGACTCATTGCTAGCAGTAAGAATAGCTTCGGAAGTGCTGTTGGGATAGCGCGTGTTTTCATGTTGATTTTGATGCTTTGTAAATCGCTTCATGCTGGTTTAGTTGGCTCAAATACGCTTCGTATCGCGCAAGATCGGCAAGCCTTTCTTCGTCGCTCTTCCGAGCAGGACCAAAAGAAATGAAAGGTGGAAGCACGGTCATCCCAGTAAAGTAAAGCATGCCGTGCTGAATGGGGAAGAGGATGGTGTCGAATTCGCCATTCTTGCCTTGATCGCTATAGGCGGGTTGTGGTCCACCTGTGGTCATCGTAACAAAGGCTTTTTTGTCTGGGTAGGCTCCATTGTCGTAGACACCTTTTCCTGCACCATAAATGAAACCCATCGCAAAAACGCGGTCTACCCAGCCTTTTAACATCGCCGGTAGGCCGAACCACCAGAGGGGGAAATTGAAAATGATGACGTCACTCGTATGGACCTTTTCCATTTCCACTTTCAGTTCAGGTGAGAAGAGATCCTCTTGGTATGCGTTCATCTGCTCAGCTTGGTATTTGAAGTATTCGATGTCTTTCCGCTCGGTAAAGTCATTGGCGCCACCTACAGGGTCAAAACCCATTTGGTAGAGGTCTGATACAACCACTTCGTGTCCATTCTTTTCAAAGAACCTTACGGCGGTGTCTTTCAACGCAGCGCAAAACGAACGCGGTTCTGGATGCGCGTGGACGATGAGAATCTTCATAGTTGGAGGCATTTCTCGCGTTACACGATGTTATTCACGGAGCAAGGTAACAAAGCCCTTGGCTGTTGCTCGCGAGGCATCGTGCCGACAATATTCAACAAGGTAATAATAGGTCCCTTCTGGAGCAGGTTTCCCGCTGTTTTGAATGTTCCCATCCCAACCTTCGTCCACCGAGTGACCTTCGTGCAGCAATACACCCCATCGGTTGTAGATATAGATGTGGAAACAAGTAATCTCTTCGAGTAAAATGATGAACCGGTCGTTGTCTCCATCTCCGTTGGGTGTGAAGACGTTGGGAACCAGCGCGTTGAAACAGTCCTTGGTGTCGACATGCACATGCGCCGTATCGCCGTGGCACAATTCAAAGTCTGACCAAACGTAATAGGTCACGGGCTCCATCAATGCATCCGTGAGGTAGAACGGACCTTCGTGGAAAATACGACCATAAGGCCTCTCTGACCATTTCAACGTGCCGATGTTGTGCTGGACATACAAGGCAGCATGGCGCGTTTCGCAGATGAGGGTGTCTTTGGTAATCGGTTTTTCGATCTCGTTGGGTTGCATGTATACCTCCACGGTGTCGCTCCATGCATCACAGCCGAAGGTGTCGGTCGTGTGCAACCAATAGATGCCCGTAGTGTCGAAGAATATAGTCCTGCCGAAGGTCGAATCTGGTAACCAGACGTATTCTGCCATGCCCTTTTTGCGCGCCCGAAACATCACGGAATCACCTTCGCAAAAAGCGAGGTCGCCTTCCACATCGTATTTGGCGATGGTGTCGGGAGTGGTGATCTCGATGGGTTCAGACAAGCCACGACAGCCGTTTGAGTCCTTCGCCCACAGCGTGTACATGCCGTCATCAATGATCAAAATATTTTGGGTGGTGTCGCCCGTCGACCAATGGTAGCGCACCATGTTGCTACTGCCGTACAAGGTCATCGTATCGAATTCGCAAAGCACCGGATAGCCATCAATCGAAATGGCCGTAGGCTCTTGATCAATGGTAATCGTAATGGGATCGGAAACTTTCTGGCATCCGTTGGTGTCAGTAGTAGTCAGGATATAGGTTCCGGGTTGCGAAATGACGATGCTGTCGGCTCCGCTGTTGCTGCTGCTCCAAGCGTAGGTGTACATGCTGTCTGTGCCATAGAGCACCATGATACTATCTAAGCACAACACGCCGTTGTAGGTGATTTCTGATTCAACGTAAGACGGAAAGACTTCTATACTCGCGTAGGTTTCGATGCCGCATGAGGTGATTTTGCACGTGTACACACCGGGCTGCGTTACCACTTGTGTCAAACCATTTCCGCTGAGCGGTGGCAACCACTCGATCTCACTGCCCGCGTTGGAAACTACCGTTAAGGTGAGGCTGTCGCCATCGCAAATAACTACGTCACCTCCAGCCTCCAATGACGGGGTAGAGTATTGACTCAGAATGATCGAATTGCTGGTGAGGTCGCAGCTATCCGAGTCATTGACATTGCAATAGTACGTCCCCGTTTCGGTGGCGATGATCGCACTGCTGTCGCCCGGAATGGGACCACTAGGGCCCTCCCAATGAAAACCCTGAAACGCTCCTGTGTTGCTGACCGTAATCCAAACGGTGTCGTTGGGGCAAATCAGCAGCGAAGAGGCCGTAATCACCGGCTGGGGTTTTTCTGAAATGTACTTTGCGTCTCCCGCCACGGTACTGTCAACGCAACCGTATTGATTGGTGTCATACACAGTGGAGTAGACCGTATACGTTCCGGGCACACCAATCCACACGGAATCGGTGTCCATTCCATTCACAAACGGACCCGTCCAAGAGAAGGTGCCAGGGCCGCCGCCACCGGTTCCATATTGTAGACAGGTACTACCAGGACAGAAATACGCACTGCCCACCATCGTCACCGTATTGGGCGGTGGTTCAGGGGCGGGAATCGGGACGATGTAGACCGAATCCATCACCGTGAACGTATCTGAATCGCACGGGATGTACCGAACTACGGTTGCTTCAAAGTAGAACCAACCTGTATCCTCTGGCGTCACGTTCAAAAAGGTCATGCAGTCTTCTGTCGTGACCCAAGTACTCGGAGAATAATTCCACGTGGTGACCACATAAGGCTGGGAGTCGGTAAAGCAGATGGTTTGGTGGTTGGGGTTTCCAATGCTGTCGTACAGTTGAATGACGACGTCCTCGTTATCGCAGATGTAAATGGTGTCTTCAATCCAAGCCCTCAATAGAAATGAATCCAAGGGGTCGAAAAATTCGAGTTGAATTTGCGTTGAATTTTCGCAACCATTTTCGTCTACAACAAAAAAGGTGTAGAGGCCCGTCTCGGTTGCATCAATAATGGAGTCGGCCACTCCGTTGCTCGGAAGTCCGGGACCTTCCCATCGAAAGCTGTCGGTGACGATGTTGCTTCCGGTGAGCTGAATGGTATCGGGTATGCAAACATCCACTTTGACGGGAAACGGTGTGGGCGTATTCACAACCACATCATCTTCCACATAAGGTTGGACAGGTGATGGAAGAATATGCACCCAAACCGTATCCGTATCCACGTAGCATTGATCCTTCGTTTTTACGCGAAGCCATTTGTATCCGGGACTATTGTAATAGGCTAGAGCAATATTCTGACCGCCTTGCCACGAATAATTGTAAGCGGGGCCGATGCCAGGGCAAGTCTTGGTTTGAGCGTTGAGAATGACGTTGGAACACGCCGCTACGGTATCCGGACACCCTTCGTTGATGCAAGCATGGATCACGTCCTTCACGCAACCGGATCCAGACCGAATAAAATAGTCGAGCGGTTCACGGTTTGGGTCGAAGCAGTTGGCCACGACCACGTCTGAATTTCCGTCGGAAGGCACGCGGTAAAAACTGCCGTAGTTGGCATCATTGCAGTAGCCATTGTTTCCCGTGCAGTCGGACTCGTTCCAATTGCTGAGGTTGCTGCTGAGAAAATTGCCAGACGTGGGCACCACCAAATTGCTCTGAAAGCTACCCGTAAAGTGGGGTTTCCCGTTGGGGCCAACGTCCACTCCGTGTCCGTAGTCTGCCTTCGCGCCGCCGATGTGTCGACTCCAGCCGAAGTTTCCATTGCTGTTGAACTTGGTCAGGAAGATGTCACCGAATCCTATGTTTCTAAAAATGCCCTCGCCGTATTCGTCCGAGTACTCATCAAAGCTGCATTCGAAATGCCCAACCGCATACACGTTTCCACTGCCATCTGCGGCTACCCCTCGACAGGAGATGGCGCTGTTTGATCCGCTGCGTTTGGCCCAAATGGTGGATCCGCTGCTGTTGTACTTTGCGACGAAAATGCCGTTATCGTAGGTGTTGGTGAGGGTAGTATTGCTGGAATTGTAGAAGATCAGATTGCCCGAAAAGTCTCCGCCGACGAATACATCGCCATTGCTGCGCACATCCATCGCGTAAGCAAACACCGAGACGCCCCCGCCGATGATCTTGAACCATTGCTCTACACCGGAACTGTTGAACTTGGCCACGTACACCGCGTTGAACATTTGGTTGTTGTGTACCACGTCAAAGCTGAAGGTGTCGCTGAAGGATCCAACGGCGTAAATGTTGCCGGATCCGTCGCAGCCTACATCAACTCCGCGGTCCGCCTGATCACCCGAACCTTGTTGTGTCCATGCGAAGGATCCACCTGGAGTCAACTTGGTGATGAATACGTCGGTTGAAGCGTTCTGACTGGTCAAGGTGGTGGTGCCAAAGGTGGAAGAGCCTTTGAATTCTCCGGAGACCACAATGTTGTTGGCATTATCGACCGCAATGCCACTTCCGATGTCTGAATCGGTTCCACCGGCGCGCGTGGCCCACTGCAAGGAGCCGCCGGTAGAATACTTTGCAATGAATATATCTTGCTGGCCAGCAGCTGTTAGGGAGGTGCTCCCAAAGCTCGCCGTGCCATTGAAAAATCCGGTGATTACCACGTTGTTGGAATCATCCAGCGCGATCGAAAGCCCGCGGTCTGTTGCGCTTCCGCCTGCTTTGACGGCCCAAACGTATTCGCCGTCTTCATCCAATTTCGCTACGAAGATGTCGGTGGATCCAGTAGCGCTTAGATTGGTGTTGCCGAAGTCAGCCGTCCCACTGAAATATCCAGTGGCGTACGAATTACCGTCGTCATCCACCACCACGTCGAGTCCTTCATCCACATTCAAGCTACCGCCGCGCTGCATCCAATATTGCGCACGTACCACAGCGGTGGACGCAACGATCAATAGGACTAGAAAGCACAGTTTGCGTAGCATGCAGAAGTTAGCGTGTTAAGGGTGGTTGATAGACGTATAAAGATATAATTGCGTTGTCTGTTTTTTCATCAAGCGTAGCCCATTGCCTTGTAGCTAATGAAGCCAATCCATTCATGGATCAAGACGTTCCATTGAGAAAAGGTCTCCGAGCTGGGAAGCAACAAATGGTCGAGGTAAAACATGCGTTCACCCGTAGTGGGGTCGGCAGGAAAAACGACGACCTCAATACCCTGTTTCTCAAAACATGCCTTGGCCCTTCGCATGTGGTACGCGGAGGTAATCAGCACGATGCGTTGCTTGTCCCAGCCTTTCTCTTGCAGGAAAGATGCTGTGTACATGGCATTCTCTCTCGTATTTCTCGATTCACTTTCTAGGGTCACGTCCAGCTTTGGGATGTTCATGTCCTGCAAGAACTGACCGACGTACAGGCTTTCCCTCATTTCCGGTTGCGTCACATATCCAGAACCCCCAGAGAGGATGAGGTGGTTGACCTTGCCATCGGCTAGTAAGCGCAAACCTTGCATCAGCCTGTCTGTGCTGTTTCTGAAGGTGACACGTTCGTTTTCAGGAGAATAATACGCGTAACCCCCTAAGACCACGCCTACTTGATGTTGGCCCACATCTTCATCCGAGGTCACGGGCACTTCCCAAAGGAGGTTTACCTCGTGCAGTATGAAACCATTGCCGAAAACAAAGAGCACTACAGCGGCTGCGATCCTGAGTTTTCGCGCTCGTTTTTTCCAGATGAAACTGATCACCAGCAGCAGCATGACCCAAGAGAGAGGCATGAAAAGGAAGCTGACTATTTTGGAGAAAAGAAAGAACATGTCAAGGATTTAAGACGTTGAATAAGTAACCCAAGCCAAATAGGAATGTACCTGCTAAAATGCTGGATATGAAGAAGGACAACATCATTTTTAGCAATCCCTTCCACCACTTATAAGACCAGGTAACGATGTATACATAGGCCAAAAAGAAGTTCAATAATTGACTGATTCTTTCTACGCCACTCGCCACAGTATCGCCGAAAGGATAAGCTATAAGTGAAATTACACTGGAAAGGAGTACGATCATGGAGATGGCGTAGGCGTTGACGACCAAGTGCTCCGCTAGATTCCACTTGGGTTTGCGAAAAATGAGCCAGGATCCGAGGGTGTAGAAAGGAACAGAAAAGAGAATGATGACGTTCATGTAGTTCTTCATGAAATCTCCGATAACCTCTGAAGAGGCGGCGTTCGATCCTTCCACGTCGAATAACGTGTAACTCGTGGTATTTACCAGAATCGCTTCGCTGATTACGATGAACGTGGCGGCAAACAGCAGAAACCGAAACGGATTCATGTAGCGATGCCGATTTCCATCTACGAATGTGTGGATCACTTTTGCAGGGGATCGAAGCAACCAATAGAAGGTAAAAAACAGCCCGCGTTCGAGGTTGAACAGGTTGTTGAGCGCATCCTTCCACAAATAGGGGATGGAAAGTCTTTCCGTTTCTAAGCGCTTGTAGCAATGATCACATTGCCCAATGGGTTCCACTTTGGCTAGTTCTTGTCCTTCCATGCTGTGATAGCGGTGTTGATGTTCTAGGCTCAAATATGATACATTTTGGCGGCGGCTTAACTCATGGTTCTACCTTTGCGCTCGCCTATGATTCTCCCGAATACCATCATTGCAGGCGCTCCTAAGAGCGGATCGAGCTCCATTTATTGGTGGCTGTCTTCGCATCCAGATGTGTGCGCATCCAAGACCAAAGAGACCCATTACTTCGACGATAAGGTATATCCGCGTTTCAATGCAGCCGCCAATGTGATCGAACACGGCCTATCCAATTATGGGCGCTATTTCGACCATTGCCCTGCTGATGCCAAGGTCATCATGGAGGCAACGCCGATCTATCTCTATCAAGAAAACGCCCTGAAACATCTCGCCGACTTTGACCCCAAACCTAAAGTGGTGCTGATCCTCAGGGAACCTTCTCAACGCGCGCATTCGCAGTTTCGATTCAACAAGTACCGCTTGGGGAATATCGTGCTCGATAAGGACTATTCGAGCTACCTCAAAGAAACCGAGGGCACCGATGGAGACCCATTGATGCGGGGGGAATACATCCGATACGTGCAGCGTTGGGTGGAAGGCTTTGGGAAAGAGCGCGTGTACGTAATGCAACTCGAGCAGCTCTTCAATGACAAGGCAGGGCAAATGAAGCAATTGGCGCGTTTCTTAGCACTCGACGAGGGCTTCTACGATTCCTTTGACTTTATGAAGCGCAACGAAACCCGAAAAATGCGGAGTACCAAACTGCACCGACTCGGCTTGCAATTGCAGCCTTTGGTTCCCCAGTGGTTGCAAGAAAGCGCCATCATTCCGCTCTACTTGAAGTTCAATTCTACTGCCATGCCCAAGGTTTCCGAACACGACAAGCAAATGATCGAAGACCTCAAACCAAGATTTACAGCGTTCAACGAGGAATTGGCGCGTGAATTCACGAATATTGACCTGTCGCTTTGGAAGTAGAGCCCCCCGTGTCAAAACAAAGGATCGTCATCATAGGACCCGCCCACCCGTTTAGAGGTGGCATCGCAGATACCAACGAAGCGATGGCGCGTGCTTTTCAGCGCGATGGCAATGAAGTTACCCTCGTTACCTTCACGGTTCAATATCCCGACCTTCTCTTTCCTGGAAAAACACAATACAGCTCGGACCCTGCTCCTGCGGGACTGGACATCCGAAGATGGGTTCACAGCTTCAATCCGTTCAACTGGATTGCGTCAGCACACAAGATTCGGCGGCTCAACCCGGATGTGGTTATCATTCGCTATTGGCTGCCCTTCTTAGCGCCGTGTTTTGGAAGCATCGCTCGCTTGTTGCCGAAACGCATCAACATCATCGGCTTGACCGACAATGTCATCCCCCACGAAAAACGCTTCATGGACGCCCTCTTTACATGGTATTTTATGGGTGGATGCAATGGTTTCATGGCCCTGTCCAGCTCCGTCCTCAAAGACTTGAAAGCCCTGAGCAAATTGCCATCAACCTACTTTCCGCATCCCATCAACGACCAATTGCCGGCACAAATCGACAAGCAAGAAGCCAGGGAACGATTGCAGCTGGATGCGAAGGGTATTTACCTCTTGTTCTTCGGCTTCATTCGGAAGTACAAAGGCCTGGATCTTTTGCTCGAAGCATTAGGCGATGAGCGTTTGGCGGCAAAAGGTGTTCAACTCATTGTGGCAGGAGAGAGCTACGACAGCATGGACGAGTACTTCGCCATCATCGAACGACATAAGATGGAGGACCGCGTTGTACTGAAAACGGAGTTCATTCCCAGTGAGGATATTGGATTGTACTTTTCGGCTGCCGACTTGGTTACCCAAACCTATCGCACAGCTACGCAAAGCGGCATTACACAGATGGCCCTCCACTTTGATCGACCGGCTTTGATCACCCGTGTAGGTGGATTGGATGAGTTCATCGTGGAAGGAAGGACGGGTTTGTTCTCGACCACGGATCCATCGGACATCGCCAAGCAAATTGATTTCTTCCTCACGCAAGATCAAAATGACTACATCGAAGCAATAAAAGTGGAGAAGAAACGCTTCTCCTGGGACGCATTTGTCGGCCATTTCAATACGTTTTACCAAGAATCTTTTACGCCATGAACCGAATGAAGTCCGCCCTGGAAGAGTCCATACGACTCCGCGAGCAGATGCTCGCCGACACTGATTTGCAAGCCCTAATTGCGCAGGCTGCTGATGCAATGGTCAACACATTCCAAGCAGAGGGCAAGGTGCTTTTTTGTGGCAACGGTGGAAGCGCCGCCGACGCACAGCACATCGCGGCAGAATTGAGCGGGCGTTTCAAGAAAGACCGAAAGCCCCTCTTCGCTGAGGCACTGCACGTCAATTCCAGCTTCGTGACGGCGGTAGCCAACGATTACGGATACGATGAGATCTACGCACGCATGACCGAAGCCATGGGGCGGAAGGGTGATGTGTTGGTAGGACTATCGACCAGCGGCAACTCGAAGAACGTGGTCAAGGCCATGCAAAAGGCAAAAGAACTGGGCATGATCACCGTAGCTTTTCTCGGTGCGTCCGACGGAGCCATGGCCTCGCTGGCAGATGTGGCGATTCGCGTTCCTTCAACCGATACCGCCCGCATTCAAGAATTGCACATCACCATCGGCCATGTGATCTGTGAGGAGATTGAAGCCCAATTGTTCGCTTGATGGCAGAGGATTGGATACAAAAAATCGATGATTCGTGGACGCTGTTCTTGGACCGCGACGGCGTGATCAACCGCAAGCTCCAGAACGACTACGTGAAGCACATCGATGAATTTGAATTCTTACCTGAAGTCCTCAAATCCTTAGAGATCTGCGCCAACACCTTTGGTCCGATCGTGGTCGTGACCAACCAACAAGGCGTAGGCAAAGGCTTGATGAGTGAGAATGAATTGCTGGGCATTCACCAATTCATGCTCGCCGAGGTATTCAATCACGGCGGAAGAATAGATGCGGTTCAATACTGCACCGGTCTGGCAAAGGACAATCCCCCGTGCAGAAAACCGAACACCGGAATGGCCTTCAATGCACGCGAAAAATTTCCTGAAATCGACTTCAGTCGTTCGGTCATGGTTGGGGACTCCGTTTCAGACATGGAATTTGGTAAGCGTCTAGGTATGCAGTGCGTTCGAATCGGTCACTCTGATCCAGAACATTTCAGCACGCCCAGTTTATTTCACTTTGTGGAGAGGATAAGTTCCAAATAATCTTGCCAAATCGTTCGTTACTGCGCATACATTTGTCCGTGATGAGAAGAATACTACTGTTGTTTTGTGTCGTATTGCTGGCGTTTCAAGTCCATGCCCAAGGGGATGCTCCAAACGCATTAGACGCCGATGGAAAGAAACACGGCGAATGGGAAGTAAATTATCCCGAGTCTGATTTTGTCCGATACCGCGGTCAATTTGAACATGGAAAACCAGTCGGCACGTTTTTCTATTACTATGAAACCGGAGAGAAAAGTTCGCAGGTAGAAACCCGGGAAAAAGGGCATTCAGAAGCCAAGTTCTTCCACAAGAACGGAACGATCATGGGCGAAGGAATGTACCAAGCGGAGCAGAAACACGGCGAGTGGCGTTTCTATGACAACCAGGCCATCTTGAGCTCGATTGAGCCGTACAGCCACGGAAAGCTGGAGGGTTTGGTGAAAGTCTATCACCTCAACGGTCAACTAGCGGCAGAAACGCCCTATGTAGACGGATTGAAGAACGGCCCTTTCAAGGAGTACACCACTTCGGGCAAGATTTTGAGAGAAGGAACCTATAGAGACAACACCTACGACGGCGATTTCAAGCAGTACTACGATGACGGTTCCATTTACCGCGAAGGAAAGTATGTAGCAGCCGTCAAGGACGGATTGTGGATTGAGTACGATGACGACGGACGCATCATGATCCAACAGCTCTTTGAGGATGGCGAAATGACCAAAGAACAGATCGAAGAAGGCTACAAGAAAGAGAAGCTAGACGTGGAACTCAAGGAAGAAGATGTCATGCCAGAAGAAGAACTGCAGCGTCAATTCTACGAGCGCGGCGCACCGAGGTAACCCTTTACTTAGCCAACGATTTCCCTTCTTCTACAAAAGCCTTGAAATGCCCGAGGTACTGCTGTGATTGCTTTTTGAACATCCCCGGCATGAGCCATGCCATGAGCTTCATGGGGCCACCCATTTTGAACACACTTTCAGATACCCATTTGGTCGTGTACGCATCCACTTCAATGAAGCGATTGATCTGTTCGTTCCACACGTTCTCGGCTTCGTAAATCGCGCTGAATATTTCGGGCAGGTTGCGCTCAGAAATCGTTTCTGTCATCTCCATGTCGCGCCTGCCCATTTTGTATTTCAGAAGGGATTTGGCGCCCTTTTCTCCAGGGGTACCTGTTAGAGGTTCCAAGCTGATGAATCCGGGTTGCCAATGTTTCATGTTGGCAGGGTCGTCCATCAATCGAACGACCTCTTCGCGCGGTTTGTTGATCGTGATTTCGCAGGTGTACTTGAGTGCCATAAGGGGTGATTTGAAACATAAATGTAAGGAAAGTGCGCAGGTCGGCGACTTTGAGTGGGTGAAGTCTAGAATCTGCTTAAAGCCGATGGCGTTCGCATATTAATTCGAACTTTGCAGACTCAACTTCGTTGAGAGAGAAAGAGATATGAGCAAGAAAGGAAGAATATTAGTGGCGATGAGTGGTGGGATCGACAGTTCGGTCGCGGCGTTGATGCTGCACGATGAGGGGTATGAGGTCATTGGAGTGACCATGAAGACATGGGATTACGCCACGTCCGGCGGCAATCGCAAGACAACGGGCTGTTGCAGCTTAGACGACATCAACGATGCACGCGCGCTGGCGGTGGAGAAGGGCTTCCATCACATGATCCTCGATATACGAGAGGAGTTTGGTGATCACATCATCGACAATTTCGTGGAAGAGTACCTGGCAGGACGCACCCCGAATCCATGCATTCAATGCAATACGCACATCAAGTGGAATGCGCTGCTGCGCCGGGCGGACCAGCTCGACTGCGAATTCATCGCAACCGGACATTACGCAAATCGGCGCGAAGAGAACGGACGATACATCATTTCCAAAGGCTTGGACGAGAACAAGGATCAGAGCTACGTGCTTTGGGGCTTGTCTCAAGAGGCCTTGGCCCGCACGCGTTTTCCCTTGGGTGGATTCACCAAACCGGAGATCCGCCAGATGGCCTTGGATCAAGGCTACGAGTCCTTGGCCAAGAAAAGCGAGAGCTACGAGATCTGCTTTGTTCCCGACAATGATTACCGAGGATTCCTCAACCGAAGGGTAGAAGGGCTAGAAGAACGACTCAAAGGAGGAAGGTTTGTGGGGCCTGCCGGTGAGGATTTGGGTGTGCATCGTGGCTTTCCGTACTACACCATCGGTCAGCGCAAAGGCCTCGGAAAGGCATTTGGCGAGCCGATGTTTGTGACGAAGATTGATCCAGATACCAATACCGTGCATTTGGGCAGAGAAGAGAACCTGATGGGCCATTCGATGTACGTCAGGAACCAGAACATTCAAAAGCTTTCAGCCATTGAGGATGGCATGGAAGCCATTACCAAGATCCGATACAAAGACCAAGGCGCCTTGAGCCATGTCTTCAATGAAGCAGATGGTAGGTTGCGCGTAGACTTCGTGCATTCGGTAAGTGCGATCGCTCCTGGGCAAAGTTCTGTGTTCTACGATGGCAATGATGTTATCGGAGGAGGCTTCATCGCCCGCTCCACTGAGATGCCCATTTCCTTCCATAAAAAGATGGAAGCCGGTGGCTAAGGTCGTTCGATACCTCGGGCTTGTCGCCATGTCGCTAGGCATGTTGGCCTGTGGCAAGGACAAAGACCAAGCGAAGATCGATTTCGGATATGCTTATTATCCCCTTGTGATTGGCAATTCTGTTGAGTACAAAGTAGACTCCGTGGTGTACAATGAATTCACCGCAACGGTGGATTCCTTCTCCTTTCTCATGCGAGAGGAATGTGTAGAGACCTTTACCGATTTGGAGGGGCGCACGGCCTATCGATTTGAACGTTACGTGCAAAAGGACGACACCAGCGACTTCGCTTTCAGGACATCCTTTTATGTGGTAACCGATGGTGTGCGCACCGAAAAGGTAGAGAACAACCAACGCGAGGTAGTGATGGTGTACCCACCCAAGAACGGTGAGGACTGGGATGCCAACGCCTTCAGCGCAGCAGACCAAGTCGATTATGAATTTGAAGCAGTGCATCAAGCATTGCAATTGGGGAGCTTAAGCTTCGACAGCGCCCTGCGGGTCATCCAACTCAACGATACCGATAATTTCATCACCAAGCGTTTTTCAGAGGAACGCTATGCCAAGCACGTGGGCTTGGTCGAGAAGCGCTATTATCACATTGAAACCCAATTCGAGGTGGATTCTGGTTTGTACTGGATCCAGACGGTGGTGGGGTATTAAGTGCACTCAGAACCATGGACCCTTACAAAGAGACCATTCAAACTTGGGATAAGCTCGCCGAGCGCTATGAGCAAATGTTCATGGACATGGATATCTATCACGAGAGCTACGCTGCATTTTGCGATGCACTGGGCGCGGAAGAGGGTAGATTGCTCGAAATAGGCTGCGGGCCAGGGAACATCACCCAATACCTCCAGAAGAAAGTTCCAACCCTTCAGATAACCGCAACAGATGTTTCCCCGAGTATGATTGAGCGGGTCAACATCAATGTTCCAAGCGCAGAGGCGCGCGTAATGGATGCCCGGGACGTTGGAGCCTTGCAAGAATCCTTCAACGCAATTGTCTGTGGATTCATCATTCCGTACCTATCCGCTGAGGATTGCACGCAAATGATTTCAGCCTGTGGCCGCCTCATCCAAAAGGGAGGAGTATGCTACCTAAGCTTCGTCCCCGGTAATCCGAAGGAATCTGGTTTTGTAACGGGGTCTACGGGTGATCGTTCGTACTTCCACTACCATGCGAAGGATCGTGTGATGGAAGACCTGTCAAAGGCTTATTTGGAAGTATTCAAGACCTTTGAAATCATCTACAAAAAAGCGAACGGAGTGACGGAAATGCATTTGGTGGTTTTGGCGCGGCGGTTGGAGGGCTAGGTACTAGGAGCTAGGGGGTTAGGGCGGAAAGATTGAAGAGCAAAGATTAGTAGGGAGTGGGGCAGTAGGCAGTACGCAGTTCGCAGTGCGCAGTTGGAAGATACCTCCCAGGATGTTAGTTCGAGTGTCACGCCGTAGGCGGGATGTATCGAGAACACTCCCGAACACTGGGGTCAAGCTTCTCGATACGATCGCGCAAGGTCCGTTTTAACGAGTTCGTTTCATGTGCGATCACTCGAAGTGACAGCTTTTGGGTGGCTTCCTCCTTTGGCGTGACTACGTAGAGAAAAATGAATCCTTATTTTTCGACCCGACACTATGAAACGAACATCCTTTCCTCTCCTCCTTGCATTAAGCCTCCTCGTGCAAGCCTGCACGCCCGCTTCCTCACCCGCTGATCACGTCAACCCTTTCGTAGGGACCGACTTCAACGGGCATACTTTTCCGGGGGCTACGTTGCCCTTCGGAATGGTTCAGCTTTCGCCGGATACGCGTGTGGACGGCAGCTGGCAGGGATGCAGTGGATACCATTACAGCGATAGCATCCTCTACGGTTTTTCTCACACGCACTTGAGCGGAACGGGCGTGAGCGATTACGGAGACATCCTGCTCATGCCGCAGGTGGGGGAGCCTTCCTTTGAACAGACTGAATACGCAGCTGGGTTTTCCCACGCTGATGAAAAAGCGGAACCAGGTTATTACGAAGTCGCTTTGAACAATGGCATTAAAGCCGAACTCACCGCCACCACGCGCGTCGGATTTCATCACTACACCTTCCCGAAAAGCACGAGCAGCATCGTCCTCGACTTGAGCCACCGCGATCCGCTGACCGAGGGTCACATCCGCATCGTCGATGAGCATACCGTGGCGGTCGGACGGAGGAGCAATGCATGGGCGCGGGATCAGCATACCTATGCTTACATCGTCTTCGATCAAGCCTTTGATCCTGTGTTTAACAACGATTCAACCAAAGTCATTTTCCGCTTCGGCGCGGTGGTCTCGGTGATGGCCAAAGTGGGCATCTCCTTTGCCGACGAAGACGGAGCGGAGCGGAATTTAAAAGCAGAACTGCCCGAGTGGGATTTTGAAGGCACCCGATCCGCTGCCAAGCAGGCTTGGAACGATCAGCTCGGAAAGATCGAAGTGCAGGACGATGACCCTGAGAAGGTAGGCACCTTTTATACGGCGCTTTACCACACCATGATCCACCCCAACGTGGCCATGGACGTAGATGGGCGCTACCGGGGCATGGACAACGCCATCCACCAAGCTGAGGGCTTTGTCTACTACACGGTCTTTTCGCTTTGGGATACCTTCCGTGCTTTGCACCCGCTCTTCACCATCATCGAACAAGACCGCACGCGCGACTTCATCCAAACCTTCTTGGCCATGTACCAGCAAGGTGGTCGACTTCCGGTATGGGAACTGTGCAGCAACGAGACGGACTGCATGATTGGCTATCACTCCGTATCCGTCATGGCAGACGCACTCGCCAAAGGGATCGACGACTTTGATCAAGCCTTGGCCTTGGAAGCCATGCAGAAGAGCGCAACGTGGAATCACCTCGGACTTCCGGCTTACAGAAAACAAGGCTTCCTCTCCATTGACGATGAGCATGAAAGCGTTTCGAAAACCTTGGAGTACGCGTACGACGATTGGTGCATCGCCCAAGTGGCGAATCACCTGGGGAATGAAGAAGTGGCGACACGCTACCTAGGGCGATCGAATGCATGGAGAAACCTCTTAGACCCTGCCACCAAGTTGATGCGCCCGCGAAGCAACGGCGGTTGGTTGACCCCCTTCGAACCGCGGGAGGTGAACAACCACTTTACCGAAGGCAATGCATGGCAATACTCCTTCTTCGTGCCGCAGGACGTGCCCGGTATGATCGCATCGATGGGAGGGGAGGACGACTTCGAATCCAAGCTGGACAAATTGTTCAGTGTTTCTGAGCAAACCACGGGACGCACCCAAGCGGACATCACCGGTCTTATCGGTCAGTACGCCCACGGCAATGAGCCCAGCCACCACATGGCCTACCTCTACAATTTCATCCAACGACCCGAAAAAACCAAGCAACGGGTGCACCAGATCTTAAAGGACTTCTATTCCACCCAGCCCGACGGGTTGATCGGGAATGAGGACTGCGGACAGATGAGCGCTTGGTACGTGATGTCGGCCATGGGCATCTACGCGGTAACACCGGGTCGTGCCGAGTACGCCTTGGTAGAGCCCTACCTCGACGACTATACCGTGCACTTGGAAAATGGCAATACTTTCAACCGGGAAAGCGTCACTACCGCACTGAAAGACGGCCTGTTCATCGATCACGCTACCTTGTTGCAGGAGCACAATGCGAAGCCGCTTACCGTGGCAGACGCAACCGCTAATACGTATCTCCAAGCTCCCGTCATTTCTGCCCAGTCGTTGTCGTTTGACGACAGCATGCGCATCTCCATCACTACCACTGAGGGGCAAGTGGCATCCTACGCTTTCATGGACGAAGACAGTACGTTATCCGAAAGCATGGCCGACACCGCCTTTTGGATCCATGAAAGCCGCACGATCGTAGCTCAGTCGAGCAAAGTGGTCGGAGATGAGCAATGGACCAGCAGCCCGGTAAAGGCGCGGTACTACAAGAACCCGCACCCCGACTGGGAGGTACAACTGAACTGTGAGTACAATCCCCAGTATTCAGCAGGCGGAGTAGAAGGACTCATAGACGGCATCCGAGGCGACGAGAATTGGCGCAAGGGATATTGGCAAGGCTACCAAGACCAAGATTTTGAGTGCGTGATCGCCTTAGACGGCCCCCACCGTTTTAAAACCCTTTCCGCCGGCTTCCTCCAAGACACCCGCAGCTGGATCCTCATGCCGACCAGGGTGGAGTTCTATACCTCCAACAATGGCGTAGATTTCAAGCTAGTGGCAACGATAGACAACACCGTCCGAGCCGAGGACTACGAGGTACAAGTGAAGGATTTCACCGCAACGCTCTCCGCTCCAACCGAAGCCTCCTTCCTCAAAGTCAAAGCCTACAATTTCGGAACACTCCCCGAGTGGCATCAAGGGCATGGTGGGGAGGGGTTTGTATTTGTGGATGAGATTGAGCTTTGGTAGGAGGGGCTAGGCGCTAGGGAGTTTAACTGCAATCTCAACTTCAACTTCAATTGCAAACGGAGGCTAGATAGGAGATCGGGAATTTGGATTGTAACTAATGTGTTAGTCTGGAGTCTTAGACGTCATAACACCAAAAATGAGACGCAAAAAAACCACCTTATGAAAGACTTCGAGATCAACGTAAAAATCAAGCTCGCCGGATTGTGGACGGCTGCTACCTTTTGCTATTTGTATGGAGATTATTTTGAATTGTACACGCCCGGCAAGGTGGATAGTTTGATCAGGGGAGAGAATGTGCTGCATTCCCCAATGGCCCTGTTTGCTGCTTCTTTGATCATGGTCATCCCACCGCTGATGATCGTTGTGTCTTTGCTAGTAAAACCCGTGCTCAATAAATGGTTGAACATCGTCTTTGGTTCCTTATTCACCCTGATGATGATCTTGATAGCCTTTGGAAGCCTCACACCGTGGTTCATCTTCTATGTCTTCCTAGCCATCATCGAATCCATCCTAACGGCCTTGGTTGTATGGAGCGCGCTGAACTGGCCCAGGAATGCTACTGACAGTTAAGGGGACCGTTGGCTGCTTTGCAGGGTGAGTAGGGAGTAGTTGATTAGTGAAAAGTGAAAAACTAAAAGTGAAGAGTGAATAGCTCATTAGCAAATTGAAGTTGCAGTTGCGGTTGAAATTGAAGTTCCCGTCGGCTGAAAGCCGACAGCCCTAGCGCCTCCCCCCAAAACCCCCATCTTTGACCCCAACACTATGCAGCACCGCGACATTCTAAAAGACGAGATCGAACGAGTAGGAAAGGCCATCGCCCAGGTGGTGGCTAACTTCTTGAATCGCAAAGCGCATGGGGGCGGGCCGCCGGATATGGAGGTGGCTGACCGTGAGCTGCAGGCGCAGTTGGACCTCAACGTGAACGACCTTTTTGGGATGGATACAGAATCCTTGCATGCCTTTTTACTCGACAAGAACTTCACGAGCGAGCACTCTGAACTGCTGGCGAGCTATCTGCGCGAATCGGCGGAGATGGAAGCTGCGGGGGAGATGTCTCAGCCGCGATTGCAATTGGCGCTTCGCTTGCTTGAAACGGCTGATGCGTTGGCCGGTGCGGTTTCCTTTGAGCGGATGACGCTGATGGATCAGATTAAAGAGAAGTTGGACGGCTTGGATGCTTGAGCATTCAATGGCAATTTGAGCTATCCGTCCCTCTAACTGTTGGGCAAATACTCCGCAAGCATTACTTTCACGGCCTATGAAAAGAAACCTCCTCTGCGCTGCAGCATCTCTTATGCTGGCCATCACGGTGACTTCTTGCAATCAAGAATCCCAAGAAATGACTGAAACTCCTCCCATGAATGACAATCCACTGCTCCAGGAATGGACAGGACCTTATGGTGGTGTTCCCGCCTTTGATAAAATGAACGTGGCCGACGTAAAGGATGCCATGGTTACAGGAATGGAATTGCACCTCCATGAGATCGACAGCATCGCCAACAGCGAGGAGCCCGCCACCTTTGAGAATACCATCGAAGAAATGGAACGCGCCGGATCTGCATTGGACCTAGCCTATACGTACTACGGCATCTTCAGCGGCAACATGTCGAGCCCGGAGTTCAGAGAAGTGGAAAGCGAACTAGCCCCATTATTGTCGGAGTACCGATCGAAAATCACACAGAACACAGCCCTCTTCCAGCGCATCAAGGCAGTGTACGGCGCTTCCCAAGAAAAGCCTTTGCCGGCTGACCAACAGCGCGTGCTTGACCTGACCTACAAAAGTTTTGAAATGAGCGGTGCCGAATTGGACGCAGCAAAAATGGAGCGCTACGCAGCGATCAACAAAGAGCTTTCAAGCCTCTACACCGATTTTTCCAACAACGTATTGCACGACGAGGAGAACTACATCACCTTCCTCACCGAAGATCAATTAGGAGGCCTGTCAGAAGGTTTCATCAAATCCGCCGCTAAGATGGCCGTCGACAATGGTAAAGAAGGCACGTACGCCATCACCAACACGCGTTCTTCCATGGATCCTTTCTTGACGTACTCTACTGAGCGTGCATTGCGCCAGCAGGTATGGTCTAACTTCTACTCTAGAGGAGACAATGGCGACGAGTACGACAACAATGCCATCATCGCAGAGATCCTTCGCCTGAGAAAGGAGCGGGTCGCTTTGATGGGCTATAGTAACTACGCCGCATGGAGGCTCCAAAACCGCATGGCCAAGACGCCAGAAAACGCCATGAACCTGATGGAAGCCGTTTGGAAGGCATCCACCGCACGCGTTGCCGAAGAGGTAGCCGACATGCAAGCCTTGGCAGATGAAGAGGGAGCAGGTATTACCATTGAGACATGGGATTACCGTTTCTACGCAGAGAAAGTAAGGGTAGACAAGTACGACCTCAACTCGGATGAGGTGAAGCAATACTTGCAAATGGATAAATTGACCGAAGCGATGCACTACGTCGCAGGTCGCCTGTTTGACTTTGAGTTTACGCCGCTGCCGGAAGGAACCGTTCCCGTATATCAAGAAGATGTACGCGTGTGGGAAGTGACCAACAAAAACACCGGCGAGAACGTCGGCTTGTGGTACCTCGATCCGTATGCACGTCCTGGAAAGCGCTCCGGAGCTTGGGCCAACACCTACCGCAGCTACACTACGTTTGACGGCAAGAAGAACGTACTGGCATCCAACAATTCAAATTTCATCGAGCCAGCACCGGGCGAAGCACTGCTCGTCTCTTGGGACGACGCCACCACCTTCTTCCACGAGTTTGGCCACGCGCTGCACTTTTTTGCTTCCAACGTGAAATACCCAACGCTCAACAGCGGCGTGCGCGATTACACCGAATTCCAATCCCAATTGCTGGAGCGCTGGTTATCTACCGATGCCGTGATCGAAAACTTCTTGGTACACAGCGAAACCGGCGAGCCGATGCCAGCAGAGCTGATCGCCAAGATCAAGAAGGCCTCCACCTTCAACCAAGGCTTCTCGACTACTGAATACTTAGGCTCCGCCATCATGGACATGAAGCTCCACCTGGCAGACCCCACCGACATCGACGTAGACGCCTTCGAGCGCAAGACCTTGATGGAGATGAACATGCCCAAGGAGCTACCCATGCGCCACAGAACGCCACACTTCAGCCACGTCTTCTCAGGAGAAGGCTACGCCACGGCCTACTACGGCTACATGTGGGCAGACGTCCTAACCTCAGACGCCTCCGAAGCCTTCGCAGAAGCTCCAGACGGCTTCTACGACAAGGCATTGGCAGACAAGGCCGTCAAGTACCTCTTCGCCCCACGTAACGCGATCGATCCAGCCGAGGCGTACCGTTTGTTTCGGGGACGTGATGCTAAGATCGATGCGTTGATGCGGGATCGTGGATTTCCGGTTCCTGAATAGGGGTCATGGGCTAGGTGCTTAGGCACGTAACTTTTATCTCCATACGTGTGTAAAGAACTAAAACGATGAACGTAAGATGGAAAGTTTTAGGAGTACTTGTATTTGGCTTGATGAACTATAATTGCCATGCAATGCAAACGGAGAATACGATAAAATTATCGGACGGAAGAATTTTGGGATATGCTGAATATGGTGATTCATTGGGCTATCCCATATTCTATTTTCATGGTGGACAAGAAAGTAGACTGTCCTCAAAATTTATGGATAGCACTGCTAAGAAATTGAATATTAGGATAATTTCTCCTGATAGACCCGGAGTCGGGATTTCTACATATCAAGAAAATAGACAGTTTTTGGATTGGGGAAATGACATTACTGAGTTAGCAGATTTCCTTGGACTAAATAAATACTCAGTATTTGGCTTGTCGGGAGGTGCACCACACGTTTTGGCTTGCCTAATTTCTGATTCATCAAGAATAGTGAATGCTTCCATTGTAGCGGGTGCAACGCCATACAATTACAAGGGCACTCTTAAAGGGATGTGGTTTCCTGTTAAACTCATTCATTGGTTTGCTAGCTGGAAAAATGATAAACAACTGAGAAAGTTTATGCAAAATGATTTTGATGGACTTGTGAATAAGCCAGAAAAGCGCATTAAACAATTTCAAAACTATCTACCTGCGCCTGACAAAAAGTTGATGACCGAGCATCCTGAATACGGTTGGGAGTTTATTGAAGGCAGCAAAGAAAGCTATAGGCAAGGGATAGATGCAGTCGTTCAAGAATGGAAACTTTATGTTTCGGATTGGCAGATGGAATTAAATACAATTCACTCCCCACTAAACCTTTGGTATGGCTCATCGGACAAAATGGCCCCAACCTACAGAGGACATTACTATAAAAAGGAGCTGCCAAAATCAAAACTCAAAGTATTTGAGAATGAAGGACACTTCTCCTTAATTAGAAATCATTTAGAAGAAATTTTGACAGAATTAAAATCTACACACAACAATGTATAAACTACATTAAAACCTATATTCTACCTACCGCTGAAGAACATATAAGACATTCCATGAACACGGCATTCTTCCATCAGCAAGATCCACCAAAATGAAACAACTAGCCTTCCTCATCCTCACTTTTCTGATCGCCGCCTGCACCCAACCCAAATCACCCCCAGCAGAAAGTGAGCCCGCCCCCATAGAAGACAACCAAGAACTGGTAGAGATCTACAAAAACGACCAAGGAGACCGGCAACCGGCCGAGATCGATTGGAGCGTGGTTTCATCGCGAGACAGTGCGCGCAGGGCCAGGGTGCTGGACATGCTGGAGGAAGGCTTGGTCCGCACGTCGAAGGATTACCAAAACGCCGCCATGGTCTTTCAGCACGGAGGAGATTCTACTTCCTACGGCATGGCCGTGAAGCTGATGGAGGAATCCATTGAATTGGATCCAGAGGCCAACAAATGGCTCTTGGCCGCCGCCACAGACCGTTACTTACTCAGCATCGGCAAGCTACAGATCTACGGCACGCAATACCACCGCATCAAAGATGAGCCATGGCAACTCTCGGAAATGGATACTACCCAAATCACGGATGCCCAACGCAAAGAATACGGCGTAGAAACCCTAGCAGAGCAAAAGGAGAAGGTGAAGCAACTCAACCGCAAAGACCTTTCGCTACTCTTGTTTGAAGAGGTGTCCACCGAAGACATCATCGCCCTGATCCAATCCCAAGTAGGTACCGACTCAGAATACGACGTGTCAGAAGAGGGCATCAACATGCTCGGGTATACCCTGATGCTCCAAGAAAAAGACGAAGACGCCCTCCACATTTTCAAACTCAACACCGAGCTTTTTCCAGAAGGTTTTAACACCTACGACAGTTACGGAGAGTGCCTCCTGAAGCTCGGTAGAACAGGGGAAGGAGTGGCGGCCTACCGGAGGTCGTTGGAGTTGAATCCGGGGAATGGGAATGCTGCTGGGGTGATTGAGGGGCTAGGGGGGTAGTGCGGAAAGATTGAAGATTAGGGGGCAGTAGGCAGTTAGCAGTAGGCAGTTAGCAGTGCGCAGTGCGCAGTTGGAAGATACCTCTCTGGATGTTAGTTCGAGTGATTGCGCTGTAGGCTTCCCCTCCGGCTGTCAGTTCGAGTGTCACGCCAACGGCGTGATGTATCGAGAACAATTTGAGGAACTTCAATTTCAACTGCAACCTCAATGAGCTAATCCACTAATCTACTACTCCCTAATCCCTACCTCAGCCCCTCAAGAATAATTAGCACAATCCACTAGTGCTCGTTTTATCATGCTGTTATATTATTGGATGAACAATCGTGGCTTCTGACTTGGTAGATTGATGGCCTTTCTTGATTGTAGCTAAGATCCTGTGCAGGTTGCTCTATCCTCTTTGTGTTTGGGATATGCTTGTTCATATTGCTTATGCACCATTTGAAACCGTTCAATGAAGCGAGTATTGTTTTTCATGTCAGCGCTACTGTTTGCCTTGGCAATTCAAGCCCAAACCCAAGCCAACTTAGACTCCGTCTACACCGTTTGGCAAGATGAGACCCAAAGCGACTCTGTGCGTGTCAGCGCTTTTCAAAAATATACTTGGAATGGTTTTCTGTACTCCAAACCAGATAGCGCCATGCGATTGGCGGAGGATTTACACAGCTATGCTAAGGCGCACAACTACCCAAAGGCAGCTGCGTCGGGCTTTATCATTCAGGGCGCTTCCAACCACATAAAAGGCAACTATCCGCTTGCCTTGGATTACAATGAAAAAGCCCTCAAGATTCAGGAAGAGATCGGTTATAAAAAAGGCATGGCAATCAGCTTGAATAACATTGGACTCATCTATGCAGAGCTAGGCAACGACATGCGCGCGTTGGAATACTATGAAAAGGCGCTAAAGCTCAATGAAGAGATAGATGAAAGAATAGAGGTCGCAAGCTGCTTGGGTAACATTGCGGGCATTTATATTGATCAGGGCAAGTATTCCCTTGCATTGGAGTACCTCGAAAAGACGCTGAAGACCATGGAAGAGTTCGGGATTAAAAGAGGCGTTGCAACCTGCTTGGCTAATATTGGAGAGATATACAACCTGCAAGGCGATTACTCCAAAGCCATGGAATACAACCTAAGGGCGCTAAACATGAGGGAGGAAATCGGTGAAAAACAAGGCATCGCCGGTAGCCTGATCAGTATTGGATTCCTCCACAAGGTTCAGCGCAATTATCCCAGCGCCATTGACTTCTGCAAAAGGGGACTTGATCTTGCCGGAGAGATCAAAGCCTTGCAAGGGGAAAAGGAAGCATGCCAATGCCTTTATGATACTTACAAAGCCATGGGTAAGGGTAATGAAGCCTTGGTGTATATAGAGCGAATTCAAGTGATCGACGACAGCCTAAACACCGAAGAAACCACAAAAAAACTCCAGCAAATGGAGTTCGCCAAGCGAGTGTTTGCCGACAGCACTGCCAAAGCTGAGGAAGCTCGTTTGGTGGAAGAAGCACACAAAGAAGAAGTGCAAAAGGGTAAGCAAACCAGAAACATAGCCATCGCTTCTGGTTTGTTCTTTCTGTTACTTTCCGGTGGCTTCTATAGCCGATGGAGATATGTTAGAAAGTCAAACGCCATCGTTGAGAAGGAAAAGGAACGCTCCAATAATTTATTGCTCAATATTCTACCAGCCGACATAGCGGAAGAACTGAAATTATTCGGAAAAGCGGAAGCCCGTGATTTTGACATGGTCAGCATCCTCTTTTCTGATTTCAAGGGATTTACGGAAGCCTCCGCTAAATTGAGCGCGCAGGATTTGGTCAGGGAAATCAACACCTGCTTCGAAGCCTTCGACGGCATCATGGCCAAGTACGGCATCGAGAAGATCAAGACCATCGGTGATGCCTACATGGCGGCGGGAGGGCTTCCGGTGCCAACAGACGATTCGGTAAAGAACACCGTGCTGGCGGCCATTGAGATGCAGGCCTTCATAGGAGCTAGGAGCGAGGAGCTAGGGGCTAGGGGGCTTCCGTTCTTTGAGATGCGGGTTGGTATTCATACCGGTCCGGTTGTAGCTGGCATTGTTGGGGTGAAGAAATTCCAATACGACATCTGGGGCGATACGGTGAACACCGCCAGTCGCATGGAAAGTGCTGGGGAAGTGGGTAAGGTGAATGTGAGTCATGCTACTTATGAGTTGCTCAAAGATGATGCTGACTTCTCTTTTGAAAGCAGAGGAAAGATTGAAGCGAAAGGCAAGGGCAAGATGGAGATGTGGTTTGCACACTACACCCACTCAAGATGAAAAATAAGGTAATCGCTTTTTTATTTTTCATTATTGGCGCTGCAGCCACTGCCCAGCAGCATGCGGCCGATACGGTGACGCACGGCATTCTGCAACCAACGGTAGTCCTGTGTAGCACTCGCCCTGCTCCTAGAGAGGTAGCGGCCAAATCACCTGTGGTTACAAAATCACCCATCGTGTCTCGCTTACTAACGGGTGAGATGCTGACCGACCAGCATAGCGCTGGCGTGGGCTTATTTACCAATTTTGATTCCGATGATGGTCTTGCTTTGGACGGAATTACTTATGGGGACAAAAGCTCCATTTGCGACCACCAGGGCAATCTCTGGTTCGGCACCATTGGCGGAGGGGTAAGTAAGTATGACGGTCAGCATTTCACTACGTATACGACCAATCAAGGCCTTGGAAATAACTACGTTTTCAGCATTGCCGAAGATAAAGATGGCAATTTTTGGTTCGGCACGGATGGCGGAGGGGTCAGCAAGTACGACGGTCAAAGTTTCACCACTTATACTACTTCACAAGGTCTTGGAGCTGATATCGTTTTGAGCATTCTTGAGGATGATGCAGGCAATCTTTGGTTCGGCACGCATGGTGGAATAAGTAAGTAGGATGGTCAGAATTTTACGACATAAACTACAGCGGAGGGGCTTGCGAATAACAGCGTATTGAGTCTCGCCGAATA
>JABMOM010000009.1 GCA_013204105.1 Flavobacteriales bacterium | reverse complement strand
TGGTAGAGCAATGGACTGAAAATCCATGTGTCGGGGGTTCGACTCCCTCCCGCACCACACATTAAAAGGCGGCCCTATCGGGTCGCCTTTTTTCGTGCGGCACGCTAGAGGGAGTCGAACCGCCCACGCGCCAAGGCCATCTGCACTGTCGCGCTCAATGCTCCACTGGAGCATTGCCGTCTCCTAGCATGCTTCATTGTTTAAAATGTGATCTAGAACGTAGGGCTTGTGTTCTAACTTGGAGCGCGGTTGATGCCTCGATTTCGAACGGTAAGGATACCTTTGAAGCATGGATCGAAGGCCGAAAGTGATCGTCTTGCTTTACCTGCTTTTAGGGTACGTTGTCGCCCAATTTGTTTGGTGGGGGTATTCGATCTATGATTTAAACGCTGAACTCATATCTGCCAACGATGCACTTTCTGCATTGGAAGGGGGAGCATCTGCCTCGGCTAATGCATTGCGCGGAAAGATCTGGATGATCATGGGTGAGGGCAGCGTGTTCCTAGCCCTTTTGCTCATCGGTGCCTTTTACATTCGAAAATTCATCTTAAGAGAACATCGCCTTGCCAAACAAGAGCGAAACTTTCTACTCGCCACTACCCACGAATTCAATTCCCCCATCGCGGCAGTTAAGCTCAACCTGCAGACCCTTGCCAAGAGAGAAGTAAGCGGGGATCAAAAGCAAATCATCTTGGATGGGGCATTGTCTTCCACCCAACGACTAGAAGGACTTGTCTCCAATATATTGATGGCTTCTAGACTCGATGCAGGAAAGCTGGAGTTGTTAAAAGAATCCGTCGATCTGCAGGACATGCTGAAGACCATGAAGAAGCGGTACGCGCTACTTGCCGAGATGTCGAACTGCTCCATGGAATGGGCTGCCGAAGAAAGTGTGCAAATGAATGTCGACCGCCACGCGATAGAATCGGCATTGGGAAACTTGATCGAAAATGCCATTAAGTATGCTCCGGGAGGTAAGATCACGGTGGGCTATGAAACACAAATGGGTGGCGTGCAGTTATATGTCGCGGATGAAGGCAATGGGATTACCAAAAACGAGCGGAGCAACATCTTCAAGAAATTCTACCGGACCGAGAATGAAGAGACACGCAGCCAAAAGGGAAGTGGCCTTGGCCTCTACCTGGTCAAAGAATTGGTGGGATTGCATAACGGTCGCATCACCGTCACGGGCAACACGCCTCAAGGGGCCATTTTTACTATTGAATTCAAGGGAAAGAACACATGAGCAAGAAAGCGGCATTGGTCATATTGGATGGCTGGGGATTCGGAGACGGAACAAAAGCAGACGCCGTGGCATCTGCGCACACACCTTTCTTTGACGGGTTGATGCAAAGTGCTCCACATAGCACCTTGAAAACGTATGGCGAAAATGTGGGCTTGCCAGAAGGACAAATGGGAAACAGCGAAGTGGGCCACCTGAACATCGGTGCAGGACGTATTGTCTACCAAGACTTGGTGAAAGTAAACCTAGCGGTCAAGACGGGGGATTTGGCTTCGAATCTTGTGCTTCAAGAGGCAATCCAACACGCGAAGAGCGAGGGTGTCTCTGTCCATTTGATGGGATTGGTAAGCGAAGGTGGAGTGCACAGCCATCAAGAACACTTGCACGCCCTTGTAGACATCATGGATCATGCGGGGCTTGAGAACGTCTTCATACATGCATTTACAGATGGACGCGATACCGCTCCTAAGAACGCCGGCGACTGCATCAAACGGTTAGAGACGCACCTCGAAGGGAAGTCCGCCAGACTTGTTTCAATGATCGGACGCTACTATGCTATGGATAGAGATAAGCGATGGGAACGCATCAAGCTGGCGTACGATCTCTTGGTACATGGAGTGGGCGATGCGACGGATGATTTTTATCAGAGCTGCATGAACCTGTACGATGAGAACATTACCGATGAATTCTTCACATCGCAAATCATCGCAGATCGAAGCGGAAGGATGAAGACAGGAGATGTGGTCATATGCTTCAATTTCAGAACGGACCGATGCAGGCAGATTACCACCGCGCTAACGCAAGAGAATTTCCCTGAGTGGAACATGCGCACCTTGCCCTTGCATTACGTAACCATGACCCGCTACGACGAAAAATTTCAGAACGTACATGTCGTTTTCGAAAAGGACAATTTGAAAAATACGATCGGTGAGGTACTCTCCGATCATGGAAAGACCCAATTGAGGATCGCAGAAACGGAAAAATATCCGCACGTTACGTTCTTCTTTTCAGGAGGACGAGAAGAAGTGTTTGAAGGCGAATCCAGAGCAATGGTGAGTTCTCCCAAGGTCGCGACCTATGACTTGCAACCAGAGATGAGCGCGCCAGAGGTGACCAAGCGGGTAATTCAATCTATAGAGAACGCTGCGCCTGATTTTATATGCCTGAACTTTGCCAACGCGGATATGGTTGGGCATACGGGAGTGTATGACGCCATCATCAAGGCAGTGGAGACGACCGACGATTGTCTACGACAAGTCGTAGAGGCCGGAAAAGCGAATGGCTATGACTTCATCATCATTGCAGATCACGGCAATGCGGACATCGCATTTTTAGCGAATGGCACTCCACACACTGCGCATACCACGAACCCCGTCCCTTGTGTGGTGATATCGGATCAAGCGAAGGAAGTCAAGCCAGGTATTCTCGCAGACGTCGCTCCAAGCTTGCTCAAGCTCATGGGAGTGGAGCAGCCATCGGAGATGACGGGTTCAGCGCTATTCTGATTCTGGAAAAACATAAGGCATAAAAAAAGCCCCGCTTCTGCGGGGCTTTTCTATGATTGATCGATCGAGCTTACTCGATGATGATCTTTTCGAATGAAGTGCCAGTCGCGTTAGAAACTTGCATTACGTAGACACCTGAAGCAAGACCGTTAAGGTTGATGCTCTTAGTAGTTCCGTTTGCAATGTTCATAGCTGCTGTGTAAACCACATCACCTTTGAGTGATTGGATCTCAACATTTACTGACTCAGACTTCGCTGCTTCAAACGCGATGCTGAACACACCGTTGTTTGGGTTAGGAAGTACTGTGAAGCTGAATGAAGCTCCGTTCAACGCACCTGTAGAAAGGTTACAGAGGATGTCGCCATTCGCAACAGGGAAAGTAGTGCTAGCCTCACAGAAGTTAGCATCCTTCACAGTAAGTGTGAAAGTACCTTCTTCGTCTACAGTGATGTCTTCATCTGTTGAACCTGTGCTCCACTCGTAAGAGTAAGGCTCGGTTCCGTTGAATACAGAAGCATCGATGTCAGCGGTCCACTCGGCGTTGTTGCAAATGATGTCTGCATCAACGATAAGGTTTGAGCTGGCACAAATGTCTTGAGACCAAGTCTCAATCTCGATAAGTGGACAAATGTCGGTCCAGCCATCAATTACACCATCACTGTCAGCATCAACCCATGTTGCAATAACCGATGGGATATCACTAGATGCAGTTCTGATCTTACCACTTGCGTACTTGTATCCAACTATGTACTGTCCAGCTGGGACTGCTACTGGTGAATCAAAAGCAGCGCGGATCAAGTTTGGAGTTGCCGTGCTCGCCGTGATGTACTCATCAGCCGTCATAATTCGGAAGATAGGAGAAACTAGAGGTGTTCCAAGTTGAACATTAGCAGAATCATCTTCCCAAGCAACTGCCCAAATTCCAACTTCAACTACCGATCCATCTTCAGAATCAAAAGTCGCTGTAGACCAGATGCCAAATTCAATCGCAGAGATCGTATCAGCCGTTTCAAAATCGAAAATTTGGAAAATAGATTGTGTTCCGTTAGACCAAGACCAAGCATTGTCTGCTGCGCCATTGTCCCAAGCGAAGACACGCTCCGTCACATTGAAGTCTTTTTCAATGTTGTTGTCTGCTGGATAATCATCTGCTGAATCAGCTGCAACGCTGAAATCAACCACATAATTTCCTTCTGCAGAAGGAGTGTAAGTTGAAGTTACGGTTACTGTATCTACCTCACCAAATGTGGAATAAGTAGCGCCAGTTGTAGTTCCCGAAAATGTGCCACTTCCTGAAACATTCGCCTCCACTGCAACATTCGTCATAGTTGCATCAGAAGAGTTTGTGATTGCGGCACCGTACTTGAAGGAAGTAGCGGCTGCTTGCTTCATAGGAAGCTGACTGTAATAATTGGAATACATGAAGCTCTTGTTTGAGCTACCAGCACCACGGAAGAATGTCTCATCCAAACTCAGGTCAAAGTCAGCGGCACCCACAACAGAGATGTCGTCGATTTGCCAGAAGTAGTAGCCAGTTGGTGTTTGATTTCCTTGACCGTTAAATACGAATCGAATCTTAACAGTAGAAGAACCAGCAGCAACATCTGAGATGTTCAACTTTACAAAATCGTCTGCTGCACTTGCGCTGTTTACATCATACAAGTCTGATCCGTTCCAGACAGTATCAGACGTTGTGAAGTTGTCGTTGGTAACAATGACAAATCCATTTGCGTCGTAGTGACGGAAATAAGAGTAGAAAGTAACCAACACACCTGATTCACCTGAACAATCGATCTCAGGAGAAGTAAGCGCTGCGTCGTGTGGTGCTGGCATTGGGCCGCCACCAAAGTTTCCAGCTGTTCCTCCGTTGTCGTAATAATCCGAATCAAAAATCATGAAACCATTAGCGGTCGTTGGAGAAGCAATCGGAGTTGACGTTCCTGCATACGCTCCTTGAGAGCCTGTTGCGTTGGTTGGAGACGTGCTCGTGCCTCTGTACTCCCAAATAGCAGCACTCGAGTTTTGCGATGCATTGGTCCATTGACCCGCACCATTTGAAAAATCTTCTGAGAATAGAATCGGTCCTTCGTCTTCTGTGAGACGAAGATCCAGTCCTTCGTTTTCAAGAACCGGCGTTGACGCAGGCTTGAGTTGCATGTCAGTCTCCGGCGTAATCGTCAATTGCTTTGCAGGTACCTGCGCGAAGACGGTCGCTGAAGCCAACAGAGAGCTAAAGAGTAAAAATCTGTACTTCATTGTTAATGATTTAATGTTCGAAATTGATTGATCAAACCCCAAGTCTAAGGATTTGAGACACCCATAAGACTCCAAAATTAATACAAGCGTTTGGGACTTTTACCTGAAAACGCAGATTCTTTCCGTCAACAGTGCATTCTGTGTCGAAAATTCAACAAGATAAATACCGGAAGGAAGGCCGCCTAAACTAAGAACGCCGGATGTTGCCATTACTCGAGGTAGAGCACTAAAGACTTGCCCAGCAAGGTCTCTAATCACTATTCGTTGCACAGGGGTCGAAGATTGAAATTGAACACTTTGTCCTAGTTGGACAGGATTTGGATAGAGTTTGATGAATGGCGTTTGCAGAGAGGTTTGAAGGCCACTGGGTCCATTTTGCAAAAGGTAATTCAATAGGATGCTACAGCCCAATTGGTCGGTGGCTATCAATGTATAAGAGCCTGTAGGAACATTGATGAGGTCCTTTCCCTGAATGCTGTCATTCCATACATAAGAAATGGGTTCTACTCCACCTAAGGAGTGTACGTAGATTTTGTTTTCATCTAAGAAATTAGCGACCGTATCCCAATAAATTGAATCGATCTGTGCTGCGAAGAACATACCGTCACTTACCTCAATGCTGTCTGCATAGTCGCAGCCATTGTTATCTGTGATAATATAATGATAGGTTCCTGCGGCTAAATCTGTGATCTCGGTTGAGGAAGCACCTGTTGACCAATTCATAGTATAAGGGGCAGCGCCACCATTGATGATGGCCTCTAAGATGCCGGAACTGTCAGAAAAGCAATAATTGCCTTTTGCATTTAGATCAACAATGAAAGGAAGGGCGTCGTTTTGAATTTCGACAGCGCGAAAGGAACGGCAGCCTGCCGTGTCGGACACAGTCAGTGCGTACATTCCTGGTTCGAGGCCCGTGAGGTCTTCTGTCGTCGTGCCATTGCTCCAACTATAGAGGTAGGGTGGAAGTCCTCCGCCTGTGGTAAGCGATACAGATCCATCTGCTTGACCGAAACACCTTACATCGCTAATGCTTGAAACGGAAGTAGAAGGACCGTTGACATCGTTCACCCAAGTGGTTGAGCTGGTGGTGCAGCCTACGGAGTCTGTGAGGGTGACATGATAGATGCCAGCAAAGAGGCTTGAAACGAGAGCGGTAGAATCACCGTTTGACCATGCATAACTGAAGGGAGGAGTTCCGAACGGGGTGACTTCAATCGAGCCATTCGAATCCAAACAATCTGAGTTGTCGACGAGAAAAACGAATCCGATATCTTCTGTACCCCCAAGTGAAACCGAGGTCGAAGCCTGACACCCGTTCTCATCGGTGAGCTGAACGGCGTAGTTGCCCATCGATAATCCAGACTCGAAAGCGGATCGCTCTTTTCCATTCCAGGTCAGAGAGAATGGTTCATCTCCGCCAGAAATATTCAAGTCGATGACTCCAGTAGAACGCGCACAAGAGTCAATGGTAAGGATCGGATTGAAAACGACTGCTTCTGCGGCGTGGATTTCAAAGTTCTTTTCGTAGATGCAGTTTTGTGCGTCGATGACGAACAGGTCGTAAAACCCGGGCGCCAGGTCCTCGACGGAGCTTACATTGCCTGCTCCGTTTGACCAATTGTACGTAAATGGAATGTTGGCGCCGAATACCTCTGTACTGATTATTCCGTCGTCTTCGTCCTGACAGGTTTCGTCAGTGACAGAAGATGTGATGTATCCGGGACAAGCAGTGTCGATCGCCGGAAGTACTAATGCCGTCAGTGGAAAGAATGAAAATGCTTTCCAGTCTTGGCCCGCTTTGCGTGTAAGTGCGTTTCCTTCTAATGCCTCCTTACTTGGGTCAGCTCCGATCACTAAACGCTCGCTGCCCGATTCTTTTTCAATGGTTAGCACCTTTTTTCCTCTGCTTATGTGCGTGTTTAAAGGAATCCTCATAGAAGTACCGATATCGTTGGATGCTACCGTGATAGGGGAAGAGCTAAAGCTGGATGAGGTCAATGTGTCAAAGCTGAAAATCTTTAGCCTGAAGCGCGCTCCTGCCTGCGTAGAAGGATGAATGCGAACATAGACAGCATCGACGGTGTCGCCCTTGAACATATGGTAGACACTTCCATATCGATCGCCTTGTTGTTCCAACCATACTCCAGCAGTATTGCCGAGCGGGATGGCTGTCCTTTGATACAAGGTATCTCCAACAGTGAAAGAAGCCGCGTAGTCGTTGTCACTCAAGTCGCTGTCTCCTGAATCGGTCAAGACGGCAGCAACGAGGTTATACGTTCCAGAGAGGTGTGGCGTGAAACGCTCGTTTTCATCGAAGCCGATCAAACGCGTTTCGTTCGCAACCAGATGCCAACTCGCGGAAGTGTCGCCAAAGACAACGGGACCTTGCACATCAACAGCGAGTTGAGCATTCTTACGCTGATCTGCATCGTTTGCGATGCTTCCTCCAAATATCAGTTGTGCTTCGCGCGCTTGGCTCACGGGAATCTGATCGTAGAACTGTCCTGAGCCCAAGACATCGCCCTCAATAGAAAAGAAGGACTCTAAAGCAAAACGGGCTGCATCATCGCGGTACATATAGATATCATCCACGGCTAATCCAGATGCATAGTTGCCGTTGTCGTCATAGCGAAACCGAAACTTGAAGCCTTCCTTCAGAAATGCATTTGGAATTTCAATGCGGTGTGTTTTCCAATTGGATGAAGAAGGAATGGAATACAAACTCGTCCAAGGAAGATCGGACGTGCTGATATCTAACGTTGCAGACTGACCCGCGCTGCCATCTTGGTACGCACTGAACTGCAATTGAATGTTTTGCAGTCCCACGAGGTCGAACGCGCGCGATCGAAGCCTTTCTTGGGATTTGTCGCAATTGCAAACATCATCGTTGGTCACAGCGAATATTCCATGCAAGGGAACATTCCAAAAGCCATTGGCATTGGCCTGCCCAGGAGCGTTGCCTGCTGTGCCCGTTATGAAAGGTTCAGCGCTTACTCCAAAAGCACTCCATCCAGAAGGCAGGGCGGGGAGTGATGAATTTTCAAACCCTTCGTAGAACAAAACGCCGTCAGGGAGATTTTCATCGTAACGCGCCCCAGCTGCGCGGGCATCGTTGTTGAGCTCGATGCGCTGGGCAACGGATGCCGAGGCGAGGACGCTAAAGATGAAAAATAGGAAGTGCTTCATACGCGGTCAGTGACCAAATGTAACGAAGATGAGCAGTTAAAATTATCTACTCTTCTTCCTCGACGGCCCTCGCGGGGTGCTGGTCGTAATCTTCCATCGGCGGACAAGTACAAATCAAGTTGCGATCGCCGTGGGCATCATAGATTCTCGAAACAGGAGCCCAGTATTTGTTCTCCACGATCCAAGGCAAGGGCCAAGCGGCCATTTTCCTGGTATAGGTATAAGGCCATTCATCTGCAGTCAGAACTTCAGCCGTGTGTGGTGCATTCCTCAGCACACTAGTCTCAGCAAGTGAATCGCCTTGTTCGATCGAAGCTATCTCACGTCGGATCTCGATCAGCGCATCTGCAAATCGATCCAGTTCCTTCTTGGATTCACTTTCTGTAGGCTCTACCATGATCGTTCCTGCTACCGGAAAGGAAACCGTAGGAGCGTGATAGCCATAGTCGATCAAGCGTTTCGCTATATCTGTAACCTCTATTTGTGCTGAACGCTTGAATGGACGGCAGTCTAAAATCATTTCGTGAGCGACCCTATCGTTTGACCCTTTATAAAGGACGGGGTAGTCGCCTTCTAATCGTGCCTTCAAATAGTTGGCGTTAAGTATCGCAAATTTGGTTGCGTTGGTCAACCCCTCTGCTCCGAGCATTTTGATATAACCATAAGAAATGAGCAAGATCAAGGCACTTCCAAAGGGTGCGCTTGACACGGGTCCAATACCGCGCTCTCCGCCCGTTTTATGGTAAGGGTGGCTTGGCAAGAAGGGGGTGAGATGCTTCGCAACTCCAATAGGACCAACTCCGGGACCACCACCACCATGTGGGATCGCAAAGGTCTTGTGTAAATTCAAATGACACACATCTGCACCGATGATGCCGGGGTTTGTGAGCCCTACCTGAGCATTCATATTCGCTCCATCCATGTAGACTTGACCACCGTGGTCGTGCACAATCTGTGTGATCTCCATAATGCCTTCTTCAAAGACGCCGTGGGTGGATGGGTAAGTAACCATCAAAGCGCAGAGGTCCTTCGAGAACTTTTCCGCTTTGGCTTTCAGATCTTCAATGTCGATGTTGCCATCTTCATCACACTTTACCACAACCACTTCAAGACCCGCTACCACGGCAGAAGCAGGGTTGGTTCCGTGTGCCGATGAAGGAATCAATACTTTGTTTCTGTTGGGCTCGCCATTCGCTTCGTGGTAGGCCCGGATCACCATCAAGCCTGCGTATTCTCCTTGCGCTCCTGAATTGGGTTGAAAAGACACGGCGTCGAATCCAGTGATGGCACTCAGGTCTCGGTTTAATTCGTCCACCACTTGGACGTAACCTTTGGCCTGATCAGCAGGAACGAAAGGATGCAGGTTGGCAAAATGCGGGTCAGAGATAGGATAGAGTTCTGAGGCTGCGTTGAGTTTCATGGTGCAGCTTCCCAGTGAGATCATGCTTCGGGTGAGCGAGATGTCTTTGTTTTCGAGTTGCTTGATGTAGCGCATCATGTCCGTCTCGCTTTGGAAAGCGCTGAAGATTGGATGCTCTAGAAAAGGCGTCGTGCGTTGCAAGTGAACTGGAATCGCGACTTCGCCGCGGCCGGCGATGATTGCTGCCCCTTCCTTAGAGTTCGCTTCTGCGAAGATGTCAACCACGGCTTGGAGGTCATCGGCGTGGGTGGTCTCGTCTACTGTAATGCTGATGTTTCCGTTGTCGTGGTAGAAGAAATTTGTGTCGTTTGCCAGTGCAGCCTTCTCCACAGCATTCACATCGCAACCGCTCAGGCAGATCGTGTCGAAGTACGCGTCGTGTGTGAGTTTTACTCCTAATTTTTGCAGCGAAGTAGCCAATTGTTTCGCTTTCTGTGCGGTTTCCTCAGCAATGGATTTCAATCGTGCCGGTCCATGATAGACGGCATACATAGAGGCCATGATTGCCAATAGGGCTTGGGCTGTGCAGATGTTGCTGGTCGCCTTGTCACGACGGATGTGTTGTTCACGCGTTTGCAATGCCATCCGAAGCGCAGGCTTGTTGTCACGGTCGATCGAAACGCCGATGATTCGTCCTGGGATGTTGCGCTTGTATTCATCTTTTGTAGCGAAGAATCCTGCGTGAGGACCACCAAATCCCATAGGAACGCCGAAGCGTTGTGTGTTTCCTACCACCACGTCTGCACCCCATTCTCCGGGAGGTTTCATCAGGCAAAGCGCCAATAGGTCAGAAGCAACAACGGTTTTAATGTTCAATTCTTCGACTTGGCTCATTACCGGTGAGTAATCGCTGATGACTCCTTCCTTGTTCGGTGATTGGAGTAAAATACCGAAGAAAGAATTATCCAACTGAAGGTCGTCTACGCTGCCGATGACGACGTCCACTCCGATTGCTTTGGCTTTGGCCTTCACCACTTCGATGGTCTGACCAAAACACATGTCGTCAACGAAAAACTTGTGGATGTTGCCTTTCTGCTGTTCACGGGTTCGTGAATGGTAGAGCATCATAACGGCTTCAGCTGCCGCAGTGCCCTCGTCTAACAAACTTGCATTGGCGATCTCCAATCCCGTGAGGTCGGACACCACGGTTTGAAAATTCAGCAAGCCTTCAAGACGCCCTTGCGAAATTTCGGCTTGATAAGGGGTGTAAGCGGTGTACCATCCGGGATTCTCCAAAATATTGCGCTTGATCACCGATGGCGTAATCGTGCCATAGTATCCTTGGCCGATGAAGTTGCGGTTCAAGGTATTCAAGTTGCCGAGTTGCTTGGCGTGCTCCAAAAATTCATACTCAGAGATGCCTTCTTCCAATTGAAGTGGTCCTTTGAGTCGGATGGATTTTGGGACGGTCTCGTCGATGAGTTGATCGATGGAAGATACACCGATCGCTTCGAGCATGCTCTGGATCTCCTCGCGACGTGGGCCGATGTGGCGCAATTGGAAAGAATCGTGTCTGGTCATATCAATGCTGTAAAAGGGCTGCAAATATACTTTGTGGGCTGCTCATTCTAGCATGCATAAACACGATATCGATCGCTAAGTTTCGACGGGTATAGGTTTAATTTTGTCATGTTTGCATTATGATCCGGTATGGAATAACCCTAATCCTATTGATCTTTATCTCCTTTGGCGTGAAAGCCCAAGCAGATCAAGAGATTATGATGATGTCTGGAAGTGTCATCGAGGGGAAGGTTACGGGGCAAGACAGCCTTTACCTTTATTACGATCATTTCAAACGAAGCGGCCAAACCAAGGCGAAGAAATTGGACCTGGAACGCATCTTTTCAATCAATGGTCCAAGTGGCGAGGAGAAAGTGATCTACTACATGGATACGGCCGTGGGGAATTACTTCAGCGTGGATGAAATGCGCTTCTATATCAAGGGAGAGCAGGATGCAATGAGCCATTACCGGGGCAATTGGAGTCTATTGGTGGGTTTGCCTTTAACGGCTGGACTCAGCTATGTATTGGTGCCAACGCCCTTGCCCTTTGCGGTTCCTTTTGCCTACTTGGTAGCGACAGGCATTCCTAAGTACAAGATCCCAAAAGAACGCATTGAATCTTCTGATCTTATTACAGAGCCAGCCTACGTTTTGGGTTTTGAACGAGTCGCTCGGAATAAGCGATTATTCAAATCACTCGCGGCTGGATTGGTAGGCACGGCCGCAGGCTTTGCGCTCAAGGTTTATCTAGAAGCTGATAAATAGTGCGGCCGATGCTGAAAAGCTTCGTTTATGCTAACCTCTTGGTTGCGACGGTCCTTGCCTCGCTGACATTATCCTCCTTCTTTTTAATCGATTATTTGTACTTCCGGTGGTACGTCCCGGTCAGCGTCTTCCTCGGAAGCTTTGTCTTGTACACTTTTCATCGATTGTACAAAATTGACTTCATCCCGGCTCAGCAATTGGCGGAGCGGCATCAATGGGTGCTGAAGCATGCCCAGCCCATGAAATACGCCATGAGTTTTGCAGTATTCGGACTCATGCTGCTTTTACCCAATTTCAATGCAGATACCGTGGTTTGGCTGGTTCCAGCTGGACTTATCTCTGTCGGCTATACTATTCCTATCCTCCCTTCTCAAAATGGCTGGAGGAGATTTCGAGACATACCCCTTACAAAGCCATTGATCATTGCCTTGGTCGTATCCTATATTACGCTTGGGTTTCCGGTTTTCGAGCAAATGGGGATTCAAGCACTTTTTGAACCTGGGTTTATTCAACGATTTACGGAGCGCTTTCTCTTCTTGATCGTGGTCACGATTCCCTTTGATTTGCGAGATATTCTTAATGACAGAGATGCTGGCATCCATACCCTGGGCACTGAGTTTGGCTTTAAACGTTCGAGGTTAGTCGGCTATGTCATCATCGCAGCTTGGTTGATATCGATGCTGATGTTGTATTTCTTCACAGCATCCGGAATTGGCTCACAGCTGGCGTCTGGATTGATACTGGGATTCGTGACCGCTGCCTATGCAAGCATGAAACCTGCATGGGATGAAATAAAGTTCATCTTGGTCTTTGAGGGAGCTGTTCTGGTGTACGCAGTGCTCTACTCGATGGGTGCTTCCGACCAGATAATCGCTTGGATCCAGCCGTTATAACGATAGGTTTCTTGTACCTTCTCAAATCCGGCATTGCTCATCATTGCGTGAAAAGGCGCGAGCCGCGATGCTTTGATGTGCGTGAATCGGCGGAAGAATTGATAGAGAAATCGGATGAACAACTCCTTCCAAATAGAGCGTAAGTAAGGCGTTCCTTCTTCTTGGTTGAAATCGATCAGCAGGACTTTCCCACCTTTGGATAGATACGGCTTCATTTCTGCTAAGAATTGCTTGAGTTGCGCCGTGCCAAAGCAGTCGAGCACAAAGGGCAGGATGATGAGGTCATAGAATGCTGCTTCTTTCTTGAATCCATTGTCTGTGAACGTGACTTGTTCAAGCTCCGTAGCACTCAACCTTCTTTTTGCACGAACGATCATAGCGGAGGAAAGCTCTGCGTAGGTATAATGCTTGGCCAGTGCGCGGTCCATGCAAGTTCGAAGGATTTTACCCGTTCCCCCGCCAACAATCAGGGTGTTTAGAGAGGGCTTCAAAGAGCCAATCACATCGTTTTGCAGTTGATCGATGGCGGAACCAAATACGAATCGAACAGAAGCATCGTAGATGGGAGCGATTCGGTTGAATCCTCTACCTGTTTTCGATGCTCCTATTGTCTCAGGCATAGGCACGGTCGAGCGCTGCCATCATGACCTTGGCGGCTTTATTGAGATCATCCTGGGTATGCGCAGCGGAGACAAAACCGACTTCATAGCTTGAAGGGCCAACGTATACGCCATTTTCCAACAAGTGGTCAAAAAAGACCTTGAATCGTTCGCCGCTGTTTGGATCGATCGCGTCCGCCGTTTGAACCCTGTTCTTATTGCTGAACGACATCCAAAAGATCGATCCTATGTGGAACATGTGAAAAGGATAGCCTTTTGCATCCGTGTGCGCTTGCACTTGTTTGACGAGCGCGCTGGTCTTTGCTTCCAAGGCTTCGTAGAATCCGGGCTTCAAACATTGTTCGAGCTGCGCAATTCCTGCCGCCATGGCTACAGGGTTTCCGCTGAGCGTACCTGCTTGATATACAGGCCCATCGGGTGCCACGTGATCCATGATTTCAACCGACGCGCCGTAGGCTCCAACGGGGAAGCCGCCGCCAATGATTTTACCAAAGGCGAGCAGGTCTGGTTTGATGCCATAGTACCCGCTAGCTCCTTCGAAGGAGACACGGAAGCCCGAAATGACCTCGTCGAAGAAGAGAAGAATGCCAGAATCTGAACAGCGTTTACGCAAAAATTGGAGGAATGCTTTGTCTTGCAGGAGTAGGCCATTATTTGCTGGGACCGGCTCTATAATGATGCAGGCGATGTCATCACCGTATTTTTCGATGGCCTGATCAATTGCCCCCATGTCATTGAGCGGCAGCACAATCGTTTCCTTGATGTAGGACTCCGGTATACCCGCTGAGGTGCTTGTTCCAAGGGTAGCCAATCCTGATCCGGCTTTCACCATCAAGCTGTCTACGTGGCCGTGATAGCAGCCTTCGAATTTGATCACTTTGTTCTTCCCCGTATAGCCTCTGGCCAAGCGAATGGCGCTCATCGTAGCTTCCGTTCCAGAATTCACAAAACGTATTTTCTCGAGGTAGCGGTGGTTGTCAACGATCATCTGGGCCAGCTGACTTTCATATTTGCTAGGAGCACCGAATGAGGTTCCGTTGGCCATCACCCCACTCACTTTGTTGAGCACGCTAGGTTCAGCATGGCCCAAGATCAATGGTCCCCACGAGCAGCAGAAGTCGATGTATTCGTTGCCATCTGCATCCCAGATATGGCTTCCGGCCCCTTTTTCCATGAATATGGGAGATCCGTTCACAGAGCGGAATGCGCGTACGGGAGAGTTCACACCTCCGGGGAGGTACTGCTTTGCTTTTTCGTAGAGTGCGTTGGATTGCTTTCGTTCGATCATCTATACCTGTGCTTTTGAAGGGCCAAATATAGAATGCTCAACGCGGGAAAAGGTTCAAATCTATCCGCGTTCTATTCGCCGGAAGTAGTTGATTTGCCCGAGATGATAATTGAGGTGACCGGATAAGTGCATAAGAAAGTATCCATAGGTCATGGGTCGGCCGAATACTTCCAAAGGGTAGGACCTTTGCAAAAGGTTTGGATCCATTTTTTCAAATCCCTGTGTGACATCGACTTCGGTGTGTGCTATTTCCAAGAGAAGGTGTTCCCGAGAGAGCTGATTACCGCTGAATTCGTTGTCCCGCTGGCGTTGGTAATTAGTATTGCCGATGACAGCCCCGACGAAGTGGCGTAAATTACCACAGAGGTGAAGGCACAGGTGGCCGGCTGTATTGTTCGTGCCCGGCCTGGCCAGCCAAAGATCTTCCTCCGTCTCAAAGGCCAGCAATTCGTCTTTAAGTCGGCCGAGGTCGCGTAAGAATATCGTATGCAGTTCTGCGATCAATCGGTGTAACCGTTTTCGGGGCACTCGGGCGTTTCGGAGACGATCCCATCTCGCACGTCGAGCATGTCACCCATGACGCAATCACAGACCTTGGAACGTTCATCTTCATTCAGGTTATCGCCGGCGGCTCCGAATCGGAAGATGCACACATCCCCTTCCACTTCAAGCAGGTCACGGTTGGATAACCTCAGTTTCATGTAATACTTATACCGACCGTCTTTGGCTTCGGTGCCGTCCCTTGTGTCTACGCCATCCCAAAAAGCTTCGAGGTGCTTATCTGAGCGATAGAGAATCTTGTTGGCCTTGGTAATCTCGAAGTGCTCAACGGTGTACTTCCGGCCTAGGGGAAGGAAGATGTCATTCAATCCATCGCCATTGGGTGTAAATGCCTGGGGTACCCAAAAGGAAAAAGAGTCAGGCAGTACGAACTTGGTGTTGATCGTATCTACATCGTTTTCGCAGCAACGGTTGTTGATGTTGTACTTGGTACAAGCGGTCGTGAATGCCATAGCCGTGACGAGGCTTAGGATGAGCATGCGTTGGATGGATCTTTTCATCAGGCGTTTAAATAAGAGGCTCAAATATACGCGTTCAACGTATCTGTGATGGGGCGGCCATGAATGGGATGTAATTTTTTATCATTGATAATCAAGTGGTTAGTTTGCATACCTAACATTCTTAGGTAATATTTCTTTGATACATAAGGATCCGATGTATATTTGCCTTATGTATTCGAATGAACTCATCAAAGGAACGCTCAAAACGATCGTGCTGAACCTTCTCTCAAAAGAGGAGAGGATGTACGGTTACGAGATCACACAACACGTGAAGGAGGCGACGGATGGAAAAATCCAGTTGACCGAAGGAGCATTGTATCCACTCTTGCACCGCTTAGAGGCGGATGGTTTACTCACCACCGAGAAGGTGAACATCGGCAAGCGCGTGCGCAAGTACTATAGGCTGACCAAGAACGGGTCGGAGACGTCGGGCAATTTGGTGCAAGAGTTTCGGGAGTTCTCGAGCACGATGAACCGATTACTAGACAAATTCACACTAAATCCAAGTTACCATGGCTGAATTGAACGAACCCCAGATCGAACTCGTCAGCGCCTATATAAGGCAACACGGAGTCGCATCTGACGATTTGCACGACGACCTCTTGGATCACGTGTGTACCTCGATAGAAAATTTAATAGACGGAGGCAGCTCTTTTGAAGAGGCCTTCGCCAAAACAATCAAGCTCTTCGGACCTGGGGGCTTAAAGCAGGTCCAACAACAAACCTTTGAATTATTAACCGAAATGAATGTAACCATGAAAAAAACAGCATTTTCTTTCGGGCTGACTTCTACTTTTCTTCTCTTGGCGGGGACGATTTTTAAACTTCTTCATTTACCCGGTGCAGCGGTGATGCTCGTGCTTGGCGCCGGCGTGCTGGCGCTCATCTATCTACCGTTGTTGCTTTGGCATAAGCTGAAAGAATCACCAAGCGATGAGTACTTGTTGCACATCTCTGGCTTTGTCGGACTGACCCTTACCACCGTTGGGGTGCTTTTTAAGATTATGCATTGGCCTGGCGCGGCAGTCATGCTTCTCGGTGGAATCTCTGCCCTTGCCGTAGCCTATGTCCCCGTTTACTTCTTTAAAAAGTACAAGACTTCTGCAAACAAATCAATTACGCTTTCAAGCGGACTGGTAGCAATGACCTGTCTGATCCTAGTGTTTGGAATGATGAGCTTCAATAGAAGTGAAAATTTTAACAGAGGACTTTCCTTAGTTGGCGCTGAATTGGATGCTTCCGCTACTCGAGCTGCGAACAATGCAGCGCTTTATGCAAAACTTCAAAAATCACCAGAAAGTGAAGCAGTTAAAAGTGCCGTTAGCACGGCTATCAATAGGGTTGAGGGTCTTAGACTACACCTTATTGCTGAAACAGAAGGTATCTCTCTGGACGAAGCCAGAGCAGTCGAAACCTATTCCTTGACGAAGCAAGATAACTACGACATACCCACGCACATCCTATTCGGAGACCAAGAAGAACGGAGTGCGAATGCATTGTTAGGCGTGCTCGAGGAATTTCAAGGAGAAATGCTTCAAGCTTATGACCCAGTGATCAGAGATGAGATGGAGGCTATTTTACCTTTTGATTTCAACATGATGTATGAATTCAGAGGGAATGAAATGGATTGGGTTACTTACCATTTTTACCACATTCCGTTGAGTTCGGTGATTTCTCAGCTCTCAAAGATGCAATTAGACATTCGCAATGCAGAGACCCAAGTATTGCTTTACCTCTTAAGTCAGCCCACGGCTTCTGGCCCGCCAAGCGGAAGCTGAGGCAAACAAGGCGCAGCCTTGTTCCTGAAGTCCCGTTCCGTTCATTCGGTCAACGGGACTTTTTTTATGCAATGATTAGAAGCCGAATCCAATATGAACACCCGCCATGAAGTGGGCGTCTGTGGTGGCCCATGCGTATTCTATCACGGGGCCGATGTGGATACGATCGAAGATGAACTCATACGAGCATTCGAAATGAGTAGTGAATGCGTAGTTGTTTTCACCGTATTGAACACCGGGCGCAACCGTAAACGTCAGGTTATGGATGGGCAAATAGGATATATTAAAGGATGCGGCATAATGACGATGCTCATCAAATATGCCTTCTAGGCCTACACCCAAACCCAGCTCTCCCTTGGATAGATCGATCAAGCGAACCATGTGCAGGTGTAACCCAGGAGCGAATTCGTTCTCTCCTATCACGTACACAGGTCCCATTGCAATTCCCACATGATAGTGGTGATTGTGTTCGTGCTCGTCGTGTATTTCATGCTCGTGTTCATCCACCTGGGCGCACGCGATGAAGGGGAGTAAAATCAGTCCTATGAGTAATGCCTTTTTCATATCCGCGAATGTACAAGCTGCTAAAAAAAAAGTCCCACAAAATGTGGGACTCATATATATAGAACCTTAGCTAAGGTGAATTGTATCTAGAACCTTTGCCTTTCAATGGCGTAGGAAGTTTATTCTTCAATGTCCACCCGGATTTCCTCGGCTGCCTTTGCGGCGTTCATGGAGGTGAGCTTCATCAAGAATTCTGTGCTGGTCTTTTCCTCTTGTAGTTTCTCCGGAGCCGAATAGCTTGGATTGGATAGGAGCGCGTCTGCTGCTTCCCCCGCTTCTATTGAAACGTTCTCGAGAATGTTAAGTTGACCCGCGGTCATGCCGCTAGAGTCAGGATGGGTGGTGTCTGTTTTGACTCCTTCTGCGTTGGCTTGGCCATTGAAGTAGAGTCCAGAAACGAGTGTCAGAATAATGGCTAAGGTTTTCATAATTTCTACGTTTTCTTTGGTCTTATGACGCCCTTGGTTTTAAAAAGTTACAAGTGCGCTTTAGTTTTATTGCATTACAAATATATAGGTTAAAGACAATACTATGCAATACAAAGTACTATATTTTGTGATGACTGGTTATCAGTGTGTTATGAGTGGGATATTCTGGTAATGGGAGGGGGGAGGTGTTTGAATGAGTTCAAATGTTCGGCTCACCCTATTGAAAAGGAAGATTATTCCCTAGTAAAAAGTAGGTTCCAGTTGCTTGCTTGGCTCCAGGTTGCGATCACGGTCAATGAGCTCCAATGTAGGACTCAGATCTCATCTCTAGGACATATCGATTCCGATATACTTATTCGCTTTTGGGCAGGCTGATCCACCATCCGCGTGCAGGTAAAGAATGATCCGTCTCGTGCTCTTCTCAAACGACGCTCTCGATGCATTGTATGAATTGCATGTGTGCCTGTTCACCCTGGTATATACATTAAATGAAAAGAGCAGTGCAGTGCAATGAAACAGTCCTTATCCATCTTAGCGACCCCTCCTTTGGGACAAAAAAAAGTCCCACAAAATGTGGGACTCATTATATATAGAACCTATGCGAAGGTGAATTGCGCTGCGAGCGTCCTTATAATAAAGGAGAAGTCTTAATCTTCCAGATTAACTCTAATATCCTCTGCTGCCTTTGCAGCATTCATAGAAGTGAGCTTCATCAAGAATTCTTTACTGGTGTCATCCTCTTGTCGTTTCTCCGGAGCCGAATAGCTCGGATTCGAAAGGAGCGCTTCTGCCGCTGCTCCAGCTTCAAGTGAAACGTTTTCAAGAAGGGTCAATGGACATGAGATCATGCCGTTGGAGTCTGGCTTCGTACTGTCTGTTCCGACACCTTCTGCTTTGGCTTTGCCATTCAGGTAGAGTCCGGAGACGAGTGTTAGAATAATGGCTAAGTTTTTCATGCTTTCTACGTTTTCTTTGGTCTTATGACGCCCATGTTTCTAAAAAGTTACAAGTGCGTTTCATTTTTATTGCATTACAAATATATAGGTTAAAGACATTACTATGCAATACAAAGTACTAAGCTTTGTGATGAGTGGTTATCAGAGTGTTGTGAATGGTTGAGGCGAGAAAAGGGAGGAGGATGTTTTGTAAGGAGATTATTTATTTCTGTGTAGCCACTTGTGTATTGGGTGTGTACCCCAATGAAATATCAAGTGTCCACCGATTGCCAAGCCAAGTATGATGACCATAGCCATCGCCGTCCATTGGATCGTCGGAATCTCACCCCAATGTCTTATTCCAATCGCCAAGATCGCCCAGAGGCCTACGGCTGCATATTCTCGCATACTACGCAGGTATAAGATGGCCAAGTTGACCCCAGTAGCCACGATCAACATGATGACGGTCCAACGTACTTCATCTACGTTTTCATTCCATCCTATTTTTACCAGATAGGCTGAAACATTGGCTATTGTAGCGACGGTAATCCACCCAAAATAGATGGTGATGGGCCACCAAACATTTCTGATGAGCGTAAACGGCGCGTCCCAACGCTGGAGATTCAGGCGCACGACCGCGACGATAAGTGAAAGCAATAGGATGAGCATGAAGAGTACGCTCAAACCCGTGTACTCCATCAACCAGGCATAGAGCCATGCGATATTCGCTGCATTAGCGAAGACTAACCAAGGACCAAGTGTCAGCACAAATGCATCGTGTTGTTTTTTGAAAAAGACAACCTTGATCTGATAGTAAGCGTGCACCAACAGAAGGAGAAAGATTACTCCCCAAATGGAGAAGGCATAACCCGCAGGAGTGAAGAGCGTGTCGTACTTGTCGCTGAGTGACCCAACGGTATTTCCATTCAAGCCTCTTACGCCGACAACGTAATTCACGATTACCACAAGCAGGATCATGACGGTATTCAGAAGCGCGTAGAATTTCTTCACACCTGAAAGGTACACATCCTAGGAAATCCGTGCCCAATTCGGCATGCGCTTCATGATCAAAATCAGATGTTGTCGGATGATATCCAAAGTCGGATGCTCGAGCTTTGGGTCATTGTCATAGATGTACTCCGCTTCATTCCTAGCGACCTCCAATAACTCGCCGTCTTTGATCAGGTCCGCGATGTGGAAATCGAGCGCTCCGCTTTGTTGGGTGCCCATGATATCCCCCGGACCGCGCAACTTGAGGTCTACCTCAGAGATGCGAAACCCGTCGTTGGTCTCTACCATGGTGCTCATCCGCGTTCGGGCTTCGTTGCTCAACTTGTTTCCTGTCATCAAAATACAGAAGCTCTGTTCGGCCCCGCGGCCCACACGTCCCCGTAACTGGTGCAATTGCGAAAGGCCAAAACGCTCGGCGCTTTCGATGACCATGATCGACGCGTTTGGCACGTTCACTCCGACTTCGATAACGGTCGTAGCCACCATGAGCTGGCATTGCCCGTCGGCGAAACGCTTCATTTCAAACTCCTTGTCTTCGGATTTCATCTTTCCATGGACAATGGCCACTTGGTAACCGGGCTGAGGAAAAGCTCGACAAATGCTTTCATAACCATCCATCAAGTCCTTGTAATCCATTTTTTCGGATTCCTCGATAAGCGGATAGACCACATAGATCTGTCGACCTTTCTTGATCTCCTCCTTCATGAAGCCAAAGACCTGAAGACGTGCACTGTCAAAACGATGAACCGTTTTAATGGGTTTTCGTCCTGGAGGCATTTCATCGATTACGCTGACGTCCAGGTCACCATACACCGTCATCGCCAACGTGCGTGGGATAGGAGTGGCGGTCATGACCAGGATATGGGGCGGGCGGGTGTTCTTTTTCCAAAGCTTGGAACGCTGCGCCACTCCGAAACGATGCTGCTCATCAATGACGACCAATCCGAGGTTGTGAAACTTGACTTTATCTTCCAGCAATGCGTGTGTGCCGATCAGTAGGTTGATCTCGCCGCTCTCCAGACTGGCATGCAATTTCTTTCGGTAGGCCGCTTTGGAACTTCCTGTGAGCAAGGCTACGTTGATGTTCATGTTGATCAACAGCTCGAAGAGCGATTCGTAATGCTGCTGTGCCAGGATCTCCGTAGGCGCCATGATGGTCGCCTGATACCCATTGTCGATGGCAATCAATGCGCATAACAATGCCACAATCGTCTTTCCGCTGCCCACATCTCCTTGCAGCAGACGATTCATTTGATGCCCGCTTCCGATGTCTTTTCGAATTTCTTTGATGACCCTTTTTTGGGCACCGGTCAGCGGAAAGGGAAGGTGCTCCTTATAAAAGGTGTTGAAGTGTTCGCCCACGGCCTCAAAGACCAATCCCTTGATGTTTTGCTCACGCAAGGAACGGACCCGAAGCAGGCGCATCTGCACATAGAAGAGCTCCTCAAATTTCAACGTGCGCTCGGCGCTTTTCAATTGTTCCGTGTTTTCTGGAAAGTGAATGCCCTGCAAGGCTTCTGCGTTGGAGAGTAGGCTTTGGCGCTTGACAATGTACGCAGGTAGCGTTTCTTGCACGCTGGACATCACCATGGGTAAGGCCGCTTGCATCAGCTTTCGAATGGCGCGACTGTCTAGTTTGCGCGCTTTGAGTTTTTCGGTGGTGGGATAAACCCCCTCTAGCCCACCTTTCAAAGGCTTGTCAAATTCAGAAGCGGGTTCGATCTCAGGGTGGGTCATTTGCAGCTTCCCATTGAAGAGACTGGGCTTCCCAAATAACACATATTCCACATCGGGCTTGATCGTCTGCTTGATCCACGTGATGCTGCGGAACCAGACCACTTCCATGATGTTTCCTTGTCCGTCCTGAAACGCCCCCACCATGCGCGTGGCACGTTTCGCGCCGATGCTGTCCAAACGGATGAACTTGCCTTTGATTTGCACCATGGCCGCATTGGGATCTACCTCTGAGATGGGGTAAAACTTGCTCCGATCGATGTGGCGAAAAGGGTAGTGCCGGACAAGATCACCTACTGTTCGGACTCCCAGCTCTGAGCGCAGCAATTCAGCCCGCTGAGGACCGACGCCTTTGAGGAATTCTATGGGGGTATCGCGGGTGTTTTGGTTCATCCTGTGGGACGAAAATAGAACTTGAAGCAAGGTGGTGAATTTCGAAAAATGCCGGGAAGGAGCATAAGTCCATTAGAAGATAAGAAGATGAGAAAGGGCCATTGCAGATGGATGGCATGGGTATTATTCAGCGCTTGCCTTACTTGACCATTAGTAAGCGTGGGCTGCATCTGGAGCTGATGCAGACAGAAAGTCGCGTTGAGCACGGACTCTACGTGTGGAAGATGGAGTACACCAGCCAAAACTATCCCAAGCCGCGAATAACGACTGGTTCTGTCACGGTGGTGAAGTGACAGCGGTATGGCGCGCGGCCTCTTATCCGTTCCCTTTCTTGACGTAACGAGGCGGCACCATCTTGAACGGATCCCCGGAAGGGTTGGCTAATAGTGGTAACGACATTGAAGGACTTTGATCTCACCTTGCTCAACCCGATAAACAAGTCGATGTTCTAAGGTGATTCTTCTTGACCAGTATCCTGACAGGCCGTGTTTTAAGGGCTCAGGTGAGCCCATTCCTTTGAATGGGTCTCGATGGATGTCTTTCAGTAAATGGTTGATTTTTATAAGTGTCTTCTTATCATGGGTTTGCCAGTAGAGGTAGTCTTCCCACGCTTGGTCCATGAACTTTACCTTCATTTAGTCAAGAAGTTCCTGTACCGTTCCTCCTCCGGCATTGTCTTGCTCCATCGCCTTTAAGATCCGTTCCGCATTCTTCGGGCTTTTCAGCAAATGAAAGGTTTCCTGCATGCTGTTGTATTCACTTTTACTGAGAATGACCACGTCGTGGCCGTTTGGACGAGAAATAAACAATGGAACTCCCAGGTTGAATACTTTCTCGAAGTATGCCTTCATGTTCTGTCTAAAGTCGGTAAAGGTTGTGACTACCATTTCAAAGCAATTTCCACAAAGGTAAAAAAGTACATGATCCTGTACATGTATCTGATAATGCAAATTCATTTTTGCACGAGAAACCCATGACGGAACACGGAACAATTGGTGTTGTAGGAGTATTATCTTGAATCCGACCAATGCGTTTGCAAGATGCATAAGCGAATCCCTGACTACCTTTATGCCATGCATAAGCTCATGTTCTCTCTCCTGATGCTGACCAGCCTTGCTGCCTGCAAGCGCAGCAAATTTGAATCTGACTTTGAGCGACTCCGCCACGATGGCGAGCGACGGACCTATCTCTTGCACGTTCCATCGAGCTATGATGGAGCTGAATCCGTTGCCTTGGTCATTGCCCTGCACGGCGGGACAGGAAGCGCAAAGAACATAGAAGAACAAAGTGGGCTGCCAGCACTGAGCGATGAAAAGGGCTTCATATTATGTTCCCCCAACGGAGTGAAGAATACTTGGAATGCTGGAAACTGCTGTGGCAAGGCAGAAGAGCAGAATGTTGACGATGTTGGCTTCATCAACGCACTGATCGAAGAGCTTGAGGCAAACTATGCAATTGACCCAAGACGCATCTACGTCACGGGAATGTCCAATGGTGCCATGATGTCCTATCGTCTCGCGTGTGAATTGGGCGACCGCATTGCGGCCATTGCCCCAGTTGCTGGCACCATGGTCTTTGATTGTGCTCCGACAGAACCGGTGAGCATCATTCACTTTCATTCGTATGAAGACAGCAACGTACCTTGGGATGGAGGCGTAGGGGATGGGATCAGTGATCATTACAATCCGCCCCTTGATTCGATGCTGAACGCTTGGGTGGGATTCAATAATTGCATTGAGCTTTCATCGGAACAAACAGATGAATACGATATGATCGAATGGCTCGGCTGTGACGCAGCAACGGAAATCATTTTATACCTGTCGCACGACGGAGGACACAGTTGGCCGATGGGAACGAAGCCTAGAAAAAAAGCCGATGATCCGTCTCAGGCACTGGATGCCAATGCCTTGATGTGGGAGTTTTTTGAAAGCCACAGCAAGGAGGAGTGAAAGGAGGGAGGTAGGGCTTAGAGTGTTTTGCGCTCTGTTAAAAGCAATTCAAAAAGCGTTTTAGATACTGAAAACGGATCAGGTCAGCTCGTGCATCCGTTCGTTACTGATCGTGTGCACCCCTTTTTCAGCTCGCTTCGAGAAATGAAGAAATGCTAGTCTTTGCAGTGCTTCTATGATATTCCGCAAAGTACTCATATCCAATGCGTTATATTTTAGCTCAGACTTTGAAGAAGGTCTGTAATTATGAATGCTTAATCAAACTGGAATTTCTGCCAAAAATTTTGTTTCTACCTCACCCTATTTACTAAGGTTTGGAGACTTGCAATGCAGTACTCAAATCAGACCAACGTGATGCGATTTACCGTTATCTATGGAAAATGCACTCTTAGAAATGAGACTTAATTCTCTAAGGTCAACCTTCGCAGTAGCCCTTCTATTATTGGTCCTAACTCCTGTGTTTGGACAGAACTTTTACATTCATAAATTCCCCGAACTGTCCAGCAGACTGGGGCCAGTAACAAAGCCTGTATCAGATTGTGTTGGAAACATTTACCTCGGAACACTGCAATATCCCTCCAATGGAAATTATTATTTGACACATATTTCTAATAAGGGAAATGTTATAAAAGACATTCCTTTTGGAGATCAAATTCTTTGGGTCGGACACCAAGGTGATTCCATTTTTATTGTTGCAAACGTAGAGTCTCAAATTCCAGACAATGCCATCTTAGTTCAAAGCGTATTGGACTTAGATTTCAACCTACTAAGAACGGATACGACAATATTTCAAGGACTGAAGACTGTCACAAGATATGATGCACAATTTGATTGGGTATCGATGTCTGTTGTGATGGCCGATTCTGCATTTAGCAATAAGGTTGCATTTACAAGAAGAGGAGTGAATGGTGCTCTTGCTGACACATTGTCAATTTTTAATTATCCAGGTTCCACCTACTTGTACGGATTCTCTAAAATTGGCGAAGACTACCTTCTATGGGCCGAAATATCTGATACCGGTCAATTTGGAAATGCCAAATGCGAGATGTTTCATCTTTCTTCTGAGTTGATGGTTCTCAATCAATTTGCTTATCACTCCCTAGACTATTCTGTCGACACTACTATTATCTCAAGTTCGCAAGGACTTTGGGAGTCTGGGGATATTGTGCCAATAGATTTGACCTCATTTTATTTTGTCTGTACAGCGAGAAATCTGTATGAACTGAGTAATGGAGGCTCATTTTTCGATGCAGATATCTTCGTAGGCATTGGGCAGTTGGGAATTGACACAATGCTCGACTATACCATTCAAGCCAACACATCCATAAATGCTCATGTACTTGGGTCGAATGCGATGTTATTCGAAGGGTTGCTAATAATTGTGGAGACCAGAGCCACTAGCTTCCAAGCAGGCCTAACCGAAGAGAGCGATTCTTATGTCGTAATAAGTGCTCTAAATTCAGATTTAGATACAGTTTGGTCTCGTCAATATCTGAAAAAAGATCAACTGTATCAACGTGCAGAAGCATTGACGTCTTCCAAAGATCAGAAGTATATCATTATTTCAGGATCTGAATACGACAGTACGACAGATTCGGCAAGAATATTTTTAATGAAACTTGATGTCAATGGCACACTCGAAATATTCGAGAAGTCTGCTATTCGAACAAAAGGAATCAATAGTGCTTATCCGAATCCGACTTCCAATATTATAACGCTCGATCTAAACTTATCACTGCTACCTGGACCTCTAGAGCTTGAAATTTATGATCTATTTGGGCGGCTTGTAGAACGTAGACCAATCTTTTCGCAGAAGCACTTGGCGGTCGATTTGGGTCAATTTTCACCCGGTACTTATCTGTTTTTCATCAAGGATGATTTGGGTGATGTTCATGCGACGAGAGTTATAAAATTGTAAGGATGAATCCATTCGCGCATAAGGCCGGCCACATTGCCGAAGGAATAACGCACTTTTATTATAAACGATTGCTCTGTTCTGCGCCAGGTTCTCTCATTTTATAAAGTAATAAGAAGATCACTCTTAAGTCGAAAAAGGGGTACAGGTCTTGGCTAAGAGCCAATCCAACGGAGCCGGAAAATGGATGTGTAGTCAGGTGAGCTCGTGCATCTGTTCGTTACTGATCGTGTGCACCCCTTTTTCAGGCTGCTTCGAGAAATGAAGCATGCTCATAGCTACCTGCACGTCGTAGATTGCTTTGCTGCTTTTGGGAGTCAGAAAGCTAAGTGCGCGCATCGCAATTTTACCCACGGTTTCTCCAAAACGAAATTCCTCCCGATCGCCGAGAAGCATGCTCGGACGATAGATATAGATGCTGCGGATCTTCGTAAGCTTGTGTAATTCCGACTCCATGTTGCCCTTTACTCGGCTGTAGAAAACCATTGCCTTTGAATTGGCACCCGCAGCGCTGACCACATGAAATTGTGGAATCTTGGCACGCTGCGTAAAGACGGCAAGTTTTAGCACATAGTCGAAGTCAACGAGCTTGAAGGCTACCTTGCTTCGTGCTTTGCGCATCGTAGTTCCGAGGCAGCAGAAGGTAGCATCCACGCTGATAGGAATGTCTCGTTCGGTGAGACCCTCCCAATCGATGATTTTCTCAGAAAGTTTGGGGTGCTCAACATCGCTTTTTCGTCGAACCAGCGAAGTCACCTTGCCCGTATCCGGGTCGTTCAATAAAAGCTGGAGCAATTGCTTTCCCACCAATCCAGTGGCGCCGGCAATGAGGTAGTGTTTCTTATTTCCAATCACGGGGTAAAGGTAAGTATCAGCCAATAGCTGGAAGCCTCCAGCTCAAATGGCGAATTAATTTAAAACGTGCAAGAGGTCAAAAAAAAGTAATTTCCCCTTTTCCCTAACTTACCCCTCCGGCTCGATCCAATCGCCATGCGTATTGATCAGGGCTATCAATTCATCCACGGCCTCTGCCTCAGGTACATTGCGCTTGACGACTTCTTTTTCCTTGTACAAGGTGATTTTTCCGACGCCTGTTCCTACGTAGCCATAATCGGCATCCGCCATTTCTCCAGGACCGTTTACGATGCATCCCATGATGCCGATTTTCACGCCCTTGAGATGACTGGTGCGCGAGCGGATTTTTGCGGTAGTCTCCTGCAGATCGAAAAGGGTTCTTCCGCAAGAAGGGCAAGAAATGTATTCCGTCTTGGAGATGCGGGTGCGCGTAGCTTGAAGAATCCCAAAGGACAGGGAGTTGATCATTTGCTTGCTGCCCGAAGAGACGGCGTCGATCCAGATCCCATCGCCAAGTCCATCGATCAGCAAAGCGCCGAGGTCTGTGCTTGCGTGTAGCTGTAAGGTGTTCTCGTCTAAGGCCGTATAAGTCCGTTGGATAATCACTGGAGTCTGGCAGTCCTCTTCGATCAATCGAAAGAATGCGGAACGCTGCTCGGCAACGCCATGGGCGTTATTGGTGGTTAATACAAGCACTGCGGTCGGATCTGCTTTCAACGCCGCCATCAATGGAATGTCCAAACCAGCGAGATCTGTCTTGACAAAATTCAGTGCCTCACTTTTTTGCTCGGCCACAACGTAGCTGATGCTTTCGAAGAGCGGGTAATGGCGGTCTTCATTTTTCCAAGCGGAAGCATTTTGAATGACGCCCAACGTACCGGGAATCTCAAAATTCAATGTTTTATCACCGATGAAAATATAGTCGCATGCTTGATCGCTCAGGTTCCACTTGTCGAGCGGGACGGAATAATTGTACCCGACAGCGTGCAAATTCGCAGGCTTGATTTCATCTTGATGCGAGTAGTCATGGATGATGCGCGGTACTTCGTGATCTCCAATGTTCACCACGGCTGCACTCGCTCTCCTGGTGTAGGAAAAGGGGTCGATCGGATAGTTGCTAAGCGCTGGGATCGGCGCGTGTCCAGAACGTCCTGTGTATCGATTGGCCAAGGCTTGGGCTACCGGGATTTCATATTCTGGTTCTTCCGTGAGCGAAACGCGGATCGTGTCGCCCAGTCCATCTTCGAGTAAAGTTCCGATGCCCACAGCTGATTTGATGCGACCATCTTCACCCTCACCTGCCTCTGTCACACCAAGGTGGAGAGGATAGTTCATCCCTTCTTGCATCATGCGATTGACCAGCAGCCGATAGGCCTGAACCATGACTTGCGTGTTGCTCGCTTTCATGGAAAGAACAATCTCGTGAAAGTCCATGTCGCGACAGATGAGCACGAATTCCATGGCGCTTTCAACCATGCCGAGGGGCGTATCTCCATATCGGCTGAGGATGCGGTCACTCAAGGAGCCGTGGTTGGTTCCGATGCGCATCGCCGTTCCATGCTCCTTGCAAATCTCTACCAGCGGAATAAAACGCGCACGGATGCGGTCGAGCTCAGCTTGGTAGGTTTCGTCGTTGTATTCGATGTGCTCGAATTTTTTCTTGTCGGCATAATTGCCCGGATTTACGCGCACCTTCTCTACGATTCTGGCTGCAATCTCCGCTGCATTTGGGGTGAAGTGAATGTCAGCCACCAAGGGTGTAGCGTAACCGAGTTTGGCCAAAGCCTCCTTGATTGGCTTTAAGTTTTCCGCGTCTTTTTTACTCGGGGCAGTAATGCGTACCAGCTCACAACCCGCATCGATCATGCGAATGCTTTGGGACACTGTTCCTTCCGTATTCATCGTGTCGGTGGTGGTCATCGATTGGATGCGAAGTGGATTTTCGCCGCCCAATTTCAGAGCGCCGATGGAGACTTCCCGTGTCTCAAAACGTTGGTAAGATGTCAGGCTGATGCAGTATCGTTTATCAGCTGAAGATGGTGCGTCGTGGTGCATGGCGCAAAAGTATGTGATTGCGATAGTTAGCGTGTGCGGTGCATTGAGTTGTTCAGCATCTTTGAAATGATTTCTTCTGAATACCAACCAGTAGTCGAGGAGAATCGTTTTAAAGAAAAAATGAACGCCACCATGCGACCGCTCCTTACCTCCATAACCCTTTTGATCGCAATTAGTTTTGCGCTGCCCACACTTTCTTTCGGCCAATGCAGCGGAGGATATACAGATAGCATAGATAGCTTGACGATCTACATCACCAATCAAGCCACCGGTGCCTATGACGTCATCGAATATGATTTTGGAGATGGGAGTTATGTGTCGGGTGTTCCGAATCCGGTGCACACCTACACACAAGAAGGATTTTATGAAGTATGCCAGATCGTCTATGATACCACCTCCTTTATATGTTTCGATTTTCAATGTGACACTTTCATTTTTGGGAATGCCACGTGCATGGCCAATTTTTGGTGGTTTCCCGATGGATTGGATGTAGAATACTACAATGCCTCTTTGGGTACTTATGATTCCCTGAGCTGGGATTTTGGCGACGGAAATTATTCGAACGACACCATGCCCATTCATTCATTCAGCAGTCCTGGCACGTACACCACATGTCTTTCTCTTTTTGATTCAGCAGGCTCGATGTGCGATAGCGCCTGCTTTCAGGTGTACGTAGATTCAAGTTCATGCGAAGCTGACTTCTCTTATTCAGCGAATGGTCTAGCGGTAAGCTTTACAGATCAGTCTTCAGGAAGTTATAACAGCATATTCTGGGATTTCGGCGATGGATTTGGAACGAGCGATCAAGCAAATCCTTCTTATACCTATTTCGTCGCTGGCTCTTATCAAGTGTGTCTAACCATATTTGATACACTTACCTGGACATGCTATGATGAAGTGTGTATAGACATAACCGTCACAGGCGGTGGAGGCGGAGGTTGTGAAGCCAGTTATTATTATGAGACCAGCGAGTTGACGATCGAATGCACGAACACATCCACGGGAAATATCCTTACCAGCATCTGGGACTATGGTGATGGAAGCACGCCAACGGTAGATGAATCCCACACCTTCGATGGTCCTGGAACGTACGACGTCTGCCTCACCGTGGGGAACATCTTTCCTTTCTGCCTGGATCAGAAGTGTGAAAGTGTCACGGTTTACGATTTCAATTGTGAGCCAAGTTTCAATTTCAGCTTCGATCCGAACACAAATGTTTTTTCATTCCAGAACACAACCACCAGTTCGAATGTGACGAGCATCCTTTGGGAGTTCGGAGATGGCAACAGCAGCACTTTTGCCAATCCGAGTTACACTTATAATGTGCCGGGCAACTATGAGGTTTGTCTAAACACCTATGAAGAGGGGAACCTGTGTGGCATTGCTTGCCGTGAGATCAATGTGTATCCCTTGGTTGTTCATGAGACTGCCGACATGGACATCAAACTCTTCCCAAACCCTTCGGATGGAAACTTTTTGTTGGAGCGAGGGAATGCTCTTGGAACCATTCAAATCATCCTGCGGGATCTTAAAGGCAGGGAGTTGGCACGTCAGCTGAGCAACAAGCGCTTCATTTCGCTGCAGTACGATGTGCCTGCGGGTACATATTTACTTCAACTGACGGATGAAGCGGGAATAGAGGTGGTGAAGAGAGTGGTCGTTCAGTAAGTCCTCAATGAAGCGGAACCTTTTCGCCCTTTAAACGGGCTTTTCGTTTGAAATAACCGTTCAAAAAAATCATACCCATTACGATGACGGCTCCTACATAGAAGAGCGGGCTCATGAATTCATCCTGCTTGAAGATAAGCAGGGCGAAAAGGATGGCGTAGATCGGCTCCATGTTGATCGACATGCTCACCGTGAAAGGACTGAGTTCTTTCATGACCTCGATGCTCACTACAAAGGCCAAGCTCGTGCAGACCAATCCAAGGATCAGCAGCCAGATCCAATCCATATTGGTAGGCATTTCAAAACCTTGAAAGCCGCCGGTCACCAAATAGTAGACGGAAATTCCGAGCACCCCACCTAGCATTTCATAGGCTGTGATGAGCGTCGGGCGATCGTTTTTCACAAAAATCCCATTGACCGTTCCGAAAACTGCAGCCAAGACGGCCGAGCCCAGCGCCAAGAAGATTCCCCAAGAATAGTCTGTCTCTGCTTGAAAAATGACGGCGAGTCCTACCAGCGTTCCAGCGCCTAATAGAATCTCATAAGGGATGATCTTTCGCTTGAAGAAAAAAGGTTCAAGGAAAGCGACAAACAAAGAGGTGGAAGCAAGTGTGGTAAGGGTGATGGAGACATTAGAGACTTTAAGCGCCTCAAAGAATAGGATCCAATGGCCAGCCGTGATAACGCCTGTGATCAGGTACTTTACCTTGTTGAGGTTCCCAGTATAAAAACTACGACGCGTGAGCACCATGAAAACGACCAAGCCGAGCAATGCAATCAGCATGCGAAGCCAAACAATATTGGAAGAAGGGATGGTGATGAGTCGACCAAGAATACCCGTAAATCCCCACAGAAAGATGACTGCGTGGAGCGATAGGTAGTACTTGTACTTGGTCAGAAAATTCATTCTTCCTTCAGGTCGCTAAGGCTCGTAACGCCCCCTGAAACGATGAATTTCATCACGGCAGAAGACTTGGCGTCTATGGGCGTGACATTCGCGGCAGGCACGACGAAGAGGTTACCTGAGAAGGCATAACTGTGGGGGAGGTAGACCGCAACCTTGTCTTTGCCCAAGCCCAGATCATGCAGATCATCGCTGGTGAGGAAGCCGAGTTTTTGCACCTCGGCATTCTCATACATCTTCACCAAAACAGGGTGTTCAAATTTCTTTTGTTGGCCCACAAATGCGGTAACCAAGTCTTTGATCGATGAGTAGATCGTTTTTACAAGAGGAGCGCGATTTAAAAGCTGGTCTCCCCACGCGATGAATGGCGTCGCTAAAATCGTACTGGTTAATAAGCCGAAAACGGTAACGGTAATGAGCAGGGTAAGGATTCCCAAACCTGGAATGCGCCCTGGAATTTCATACGGAATGATGCCGTCGATGATGACGAAGATCTGCACGAGGACGTAGACAGTAGCTGCGGTGGGGACTAGGAAGATTAGTCCACGAATGAAGTAGCGGACCAGTTGGTTGAAGAAGGCTTTCATGCTTCGAGATTTGGGAGCAAAGAAAGGGTCAATCTATCGCTTGACGGTGAAGCTTAGGTCATATTTTTTAACGCTTCACGATCTTTCTTAGGGAGTCCTTCTGCGATGAGGTTATAACTGTCGTCGATCAGCTCGAAGATCAGTTCATCGGAAACATCCGACTGGGTGTACACCGAGTTCCATTGTTGCTTGTTCATGTGGTATCCGGGTTGAATGCCCTCGTACTCCTCCCGAAGGAGAATGGCGCGCTCAGGATCGCATTTGAGGTTAACGAAGTCGAATGTCTCGATGTCGGTCAGGGCGAACATCTTGTTCATGACCTTAAATACAAGGGTGTCAGGTCCAAAAGGCAAACCCTCGCTTACCCCGGGCTTGGCCATGCAGTAAGATCTGTACGCCTCGATGTTCACGCCTCAGCAAAGTCCGAATGCAACATAGGAACTACCCGTGAATGCTTCACCTCGCTGAGGATAATGTGTGATTTGATCTGCCCGACCTCGGGTAATTTACTGACCCGCTCCGTGATCAATCGGTCTAAAGCGCCAATGTCCGTGGTGTACACCTTGAGCTGGTAATCATAATCTCCTGTTACCTGGTTGCACTCGACTACCTCTGGTATGTGCATCACAGCCTCAATAAAGCGGTGGATGTTGTTTTCTTGTTGGTGGATCAAAGTGACCTGAATAAAGGCTTTGATGGTAATTCCCATCATCGCCAGGTTCACCTGGGCATGGTAACCTTCAATGATGCGTTGATTTTCGAGTTTGCGCACGCGCTCAAGCGTCGGTGCAGGCGAGAGATTGATCTCTTTACTGAGGTCGATGTTGGAAATGCGGCCTCTTTCCTGGAGGATCTTTAGGATTTTTCGGTCGATGTCGTCTAATGGGCGGGGCATGGTATTTTCTTTTGCGGGTTTGTCTTATGGCGAATAAAATTAAGACTCAGAGGCGTAATACCAAACAAAAACTTACGAACACGGAATTTGATTCGTTGTTAGTTGGGGAGTAGGGAGTAGTGAAGAGTGAAAAACTAAAAGTGAAAGGTGGATGGGGAGTAGGCGGAACATCTTGAGTACAGAAAGATTGAAGAGCAAAGATAAGTTCGGGCTTTTCACTGCCAGAAACCATTTTTCAATCTCAACTGCAACAACAACTGCAACAACAACTGCAACCGCAACTTCAATGAGCTCATGTACTAATGTGCTAATGATCTGATCCTCTAATAAACTACTTCCCACTCCCTATTCCCTACTCAACTACTCCCCGCTGCGAAGCAGCCTGTAGCCAAAAGCCAACAGCTAGTCGCCGGAGGCGACTAAAAAAGCACCGGCCTGCTCGGGGAAGCGTCGTTCTCAATCGGCGCTACCTGCAGGTTCAGTAAATAGCTTCCGTCTTTCACATGATCCGGCACGTAGATCAATTCGGTGATGGTAGCTTCCATTCTCGGGTTGGTGGGATAATTCCAAAATGCCTTGTGGGCTGCCAACGCGCCTCCATCCTCTTCCCGATCCACGGATGGAAGATCCAATAAGAAGTGTTCAACACCAATCTCTGCTAAATATGCCGCCCCGCTAGCTTCGATGTAGGCAGGATTTGTATTGGAGTAATGTAGGGCAAGTTTACAGTCGCTGTTTGGAAGGGTGCGCAAGATTACAGCTTCCGGCCTTTCATTTCCTATGGCAGAGACCATTTGCTCTTTGGTAACGACCAGGTCATCACCTCGCTGTTCAGGTGTGATGGTGATCAGCAAGGCCTTGAACATCCAGCGCTTTAAGTATTGATTCACGCTATAGCATTCCGGGGCAATATGGCCCACACATTCTGTATGTGTTCCGTTGCCGTGTGGATTCAATTTGACGTTGCGGAAGTTCACCGATCCGCCTTCTTTTATGGATCCAACCCAGTCTCCTATGCGCACCGGATCGATCTCAATGGGTCCGACGTACCATGCCGAGGTTGCCGTTGGATCCGTCCGGAACGGAATAGAAATATCGATGCCTTTGCTCCAGTCCATACTGTCAAGTTTGGCGAAAAGTAAGATTCCTCATGCGATCATCAATGCTCGAATAACAGCATCGGCCATAAGCCACTTCGTGGCATCCATTGTAATCACAGCGCCTTCTACCTGTAAGGATTCTAGCAGTCCACCTGTCAGAGATTCGACGGAGCTTAGGATGGCTTTGCGATGTGCAGGAGGAAGGAGATTCAAATCTACACCGTCTGCACGCCTCAATCCTGTCATTAGTAATTCGTTGCTCCGATCGCGTTCAGAGAGCACTTCGCTTTCCCAGTATGCTACGCCCTGCTCGATCGATCGGATGTAGACGGCGTTGTTCGAGACATTCCACCGGCGCTTACTTTGACCATCAAAAGAATGGGCAGCCGGTCCAAAGCCGAGGTAAGATTGCCCTGACCAGTAATTGCTGTTGTGTACAGCTTCCTTTCCCGCTACACCAAAATTGGAAATTTCGTAATGCCGCCATCCCGCAGTTTCTAGCGCTTGGTGGAGATAGAGGTACTCGTCTTCAATGACGGTATCCTCCTTCTCTATGACCTTGCCGTTTTCCACGAGGTGATGCAACGCCGTGCGCTCTTCCACGGTCAAACAATACGCGCTGATGTGATCAGGTTGGAGTGCCAACGCTTTTTGCACGTTGCCTTGCCATTCCAACATGGACTGACCTGGAATACCATAGATCAGGTCGATGGTCAGGCTATTGAATCCTGCTTCTCTTGCGGAACGGACACAGGTCTCCGCTTGAGAGACGTCGTGCGCTCGATTCATCAAACGCAGATCTCGCTCGATGAAACTTTGAATGCCAATGCTCAGGCGGTCGATACCGAGCGAACGCCACAGTTTCAAGTTTTCTCCTGAATGGTCGTCTGGGTTGGATTCTAAGGTGGTTTCCTGAAGCTGCGTGAGGTTGAAAGCTTGAGTCAATGCATCAAAAATCTTCGAGAGTTCCTCCGCGTTCAATATCGAAGGAGAGCCCCCACCAAAATACAAGGTCTGAATGGGCCCATCTACTTCAGCGCTCCGCATGTGGATCTCCCTGCACAAGGCATCCACGAGCTTACCACGAAGCGTTTGATTCGTAGAAAAGTGAAAGTCGCAATAGGTGCAGGCCTGTTTGCAGAAAGGAATATGGACGTAAATGCTGGACATCAATCCACAGTTGTCTTCAAGTGGGTTTCCAAGGTTTGATGGAGCAAGCGATTTTCGGTCATTGCAACGCCGAGCTGAAGCGTGTTAAGCGTCTGCATCACGCTGGCGAATGAAGCGTGATAGAAATGCATGACTTCCCACGAGTACACCATTCCATTCGAAGTGTGATCCTGGAAGCTGTATAAGGAATCGATCATGGTTTGTGTCTCAAGATCTGTTGTCAAGCCTTTCATCGTCGAAGCATACTCAGTCAGTTTTACTCGCAGTGAGTAGGCCGAATATTCATCTTCGATGGGACTAGCGGGGTCGTATCCAATCAGAATTTGGGTAGGGATGTCGTAATTGTCTTGTGCCCAAACATCGCTTGCTGAAGCATAAGATTCTATGCTCGGTGATTGTCCAAGACAACCCGTTATGATCAGGTTTTGAATGTCTTGTATGTAATCCTGCATCGCTTCAGAGTGCTGTGAGACTTCCTTCCATTCCGCCTGGAGTGAATCATTGCGATCAAGCAGTGATCGAAGTGCTGCATTGGATTGCATCATCGCATCCTCATTTCGCTGGATCAGTGCATCGTTGTGCTGGATAGAGACAAGAAAATCCCTGCTCCAATTCAGCGACCAACCGAAAAAAACCAAGGCCACGGCAAACATGAATCCGAGCATGCTCCAACTCTGTTTGTACTCCTTCGCTTCAATCGCGCGTACGATCATGATACCTAGGGTGAATGCGAGCATCGTGTTTCCAACGATCATCATCACACCACCCCCAGGCCAATGTTGGATCTTGAATAGCATTCCGAGCAGCACAAACATGCCCGTGACTCCGAGCATTATCCCCTCAATCATCCCAAGGGTGGATGTACGCTTGATAATGCGATGAACGATGTACATCGGCATGAAAGCCACGACCAATAGACTCACGGATAATACAATCAGCAATCCAGCGCCCGGCCAATGTTGAATTTTGAAGAGGCTCCCGATTAAGAGGGGAATCAAGCCAATGTATCCAATGATCCTTGTGGCTTTGTCCATGCGCTTTGGTATTTTAGGTTCAGCACGAAGATGCCCGAAATTTAGAAACAATCTATGCGGCATTTTGGGCCTGCTGAATACATTTGCAACTCTCGAATGAAAGCGCGTTCCGCCTCCATAGCCATAAGCCTGAAGTCGAAGATCACGGACTATGCTCAGCTCACCAAGATGAGACTGGCGTCATTGGTGGTGTTCAGCGCCCTTACGGGCTACTTCTTTGCCGTTGACATTGTCGATGCGGTATGGCTAGAAATTCTGTTCCTCGTCGTCGGTGGATTCATGGTTACCGGTTCTTCGAATGCCTTCAATCAGATCATTGAACGGGATTTTGACAAGCTTATGAAGCGCACGGCTGACCGACCCATTCCCGATGGGCGCATGGAAGCAACGGAAGCATTCATGCTGGCTGGTCTGCTAGGGATAACGGGCGTGATCATTCTCTGGTTTGGACTCAATCCACTTTCGGGATTGCTCGGTACGCTTGCGCTGATATTATATGTAGCGGTGTACACCCCACTTAAGCGGAAAGGGCCGATTGCTGTTTTTGTAGGCGCTTTCCCGGGAGCGATTCCCCCTATGTTAGGATATGTAGCGGCAACCAATGACTTTGGTTTGATCCCAGGGGTGTTGTTCGCTACACAATTCATTTGGCAATTTCCGCATTTCTGGGCCATTGCTTGGAAGGCGGATGATGACTATACCAAGGCGGGTTTCCGATTGATGCCGTCTGCATCTGGAAAAAGCACGACCTCTGCATTTTACATTTTAATCTACACCATCTTCCTGATACCGATCAGCCTCTTCCCGATCATCTTTACCACGGGATCTGCGTTGGTTATGACCTTGGTTGCATTGGCAGGACTTGGCTTCACATGGTATGCCATCCTCTTGTTTTACAGCAAATCGGATTCTGCAGCGCTTAAACTCATGTTTGCATCCTTTGTTTACTTACCCATTGTACAGTTGTTATACTTGATTTAAACGAAGATGGAAACATACATGACACCAGAAGAAGCAAGAGCCGTCAAGGCAAAAACAGCAAAACCAATGCTGTGGGTTGGGATCGTAGGGATCGTGATGCTCTTTGCAGGATTGACCAGTGCGTACATCGTGCGCCAAGCCGAGGGAAACTGGCTCTATTTTGACCTGCCAGACACTTTTTACATCAGCACGGCCGTAATCGTAGCCAGCAGTTTGACCATGGCAGCGGCGCAATTTGCGATCAAGAGGGATCAATTGAGCCTATCGACGATCATGTTATTTGCCACTCTTGTCTTGGGCTTGGCATTTGCCTGGCTTCAATTTAAAGCGTGGGGCGAATTGGTAGAAGCTGGCGTTTACTTCGCAGGAAGAGAAAGCAATCCATCGGGGTCTTTTCTGTATGCACTGTCTGGCTTACACTTGGCGCACTTAGGGGGCGGTTTGATCGCATTGGTCTTCACGTCGGTGAAGTCGATTTTGAAAAAATATTCAGCAGAGGATCATACAGGCATCGGGGTAGCTGCCACCTACTGGCATTTTCTTGATATCCTTTGGATTTACTTACTGCTATTTTTAGTCTTTATTCGTTAACATTGCATCCGAAATCCTACTAACATTTTTTAAACCCAATCATGGCAGGAGAAGCAACACAAGCTATTGACAAGGCGGAACTCTGGGGAGGAGGTCGCTCGCCATTCAGCGTGAGTTATGGTAAAATGATGATGTGGTTCTTCCTCATCTCAGATGCGCTCACATTCGGAGGATTCCTCTCCGCATTGGCATTTCAGCGTCACCACTTGGCTGACGCATGGCCCGTCACGGAAGACATTTTCTTTCACTTTCCTTTAACACACGCTCACTTGCCATTGTTATATGTGGCTTTGATGACGTTTATTCTCATCATTAGTTCCGTGACCATGGTCCTCGCAGTAGAAGCGGGACACCGCATGGACAAGCGTGGCGTGGTGAAGTGGCTGGCATTTACTGTGGTAGGTGGAGCCATTTTCTTGGGTTCTCAAGCTTGGGAATGGTATACATTCATTTCTGGTCCTGATGGATTGTTCTCAACGGCTGCAGACAATGCATCCCTGAGTTCGAACCCATATGGTCCTCAGCTCTATGCTGATTTCTTCTTCTTTATCACTGGATTCCACGGTTCACACGTACTCTCGGGAGTGATTTTAAACTTGATTGTTTTGGTCCGCTCCATTCAGGGGTGGTATGACAAGCGTGGTCACTATGAAATGGTCGAGAAGGTTGGCCTTTACTGGCACTTCGTTGACCTCGTTTGGGTCTTCGTTTTCACCTTCTTTTACCTGATCTAATCCTTATCAATCTATTCACGACATGGAAAGAGACGACATCATAGAATATTCACTCCACACGCACCACAGCGAGGAGGAAGGCAAAAAGATCAGAAAGAACATCATGATGGTTACGCTGATCCTCAGTGTGATCACTACCGTTGAAGTATTGGTAGGTGTTTACTGGAAAGATTGGTTCAATAGCAATGCAACTGCTTGGGAATTTATTAAGTACGCGTACATCATCCTTACCATCGTCAAGGGTGGATACATCGTGATGATCTTCATGCACTTGGGTGATGAACGCAAATCATTGCGCAATGCCATCCTAATGCCTTATGCGATTTTTATCCTGTACTTGCTCTTCATCCTTTTGACGGAGTCCACCTTTATCTATACGGTAAAGGATCTCTTAGGGTGGGTGTAATTCCAAGAACGATTTAACAAAACAGGCCTTTGAGTGTTATTCAAGGGCCTTTTTTATGACCGAATATGCGCAAGGGATTCTTTCTTCTTCTGATTCTATTGTTCCCCTCGATCATCTATTTGCTGTTCTCGTTGGGGAAGCATCACGTGGAGAAAATCCGATCCTTTGGTTCATATACCGTGAACCAGGAAGGGGATACCACTTATGCCCCTGTACCAGATTTGATCTTTATGGACCACAGCGGTTCGGTAGTGCATTTGGATGACCTGCGAGGGAAGCCAATAGTGCTTGATCTGTTCCCTTTTCCTTGCGATGATCCTTGCAGGAAAAAGGGTGTGACACTTGTCAATTACTTGAATGAATTGCCAGAGCGTGAAAAATGGATTGTGTTAAGTCTTTCCATGAAAACCGAGGTTGATCCTGCTGATCTACATGAGCTTCAGCAAGCGCACTTGCCGGAGATGACCAATTGGTATTTCGCGGCAGCTGAAGACGAAGAGGAGCTTTCGCGTTTCCTTGATTATGTCTTTGTGGAAACGGGAAGGATAGGGAAGGTGGATGATTTACCAGGAAAGGACTTCGCTTTGATCGACCAGCAAGGAGTAATCCGCGCTTACTTTGATTCTAGGATCCATAAGGAGAATCGTAAACTGGAGGATGCCGTTAAATTGCTTTTACAAGAACCATTTCTGACATGGAGGGAGAAGGACAAAAAATAGTGACGTCCAATCGATTCATCTACATCCTCGCAGCGGTATTGGCTGGAGCTGTTGGAATGATCTATGTGACACCAAAATTTGTGGTGGAGGATGGGGCGCTTGATTTTTTACCAGCGCTCAATGCTTCCATCAACGCGGTGGTGGGTCTGCTGCTGATCCTTGGAGTAATTTTCATAAAGCGCGGCGAGCGACGTGCGCATCAAATCACGATGACCTCAGCCATTGTGCTCAGCGGGTTGTTTTTAGTCAGCTATGTCCTTTATCATACTACCCACGAGAGTACCTCATATGGGGGTGAAGGCGTGATCCGGTATGTGTACTTCTTCATCTTGCTTACACACATCGTCCTAGCAGTGGTCATTGTTCCGCTCGTTTTGATTTCTTTTAGTCGAGCCCTATCTGCACGCTTCGATAAACACAAGAAGATTGCAAGAATCACCTTTCCACTGTGGCTGTATGTTTCCATCACAGGAGTAGTCGTCTACTTGATGATCTCCCCTTTTTATTGAACCGGATGCGTAGTACCTTTGTTTTTACTTGGTTATGAAGCAGCTTCTGATTTTTTTGTTTTTGATTTTCGTCGTGGCATTTGCAGCAGATGCACAGTGCAGCATGTGCAGTGCGGTGGTGGAATCCAGTCAAAAGACGGGAAGCGAGTTTGCAGAAGGTCTGAACGGCGGTATTTTATACTTGATGGGTATTCCCTATGCTTTGCTCGTCTTTATGGGCATTCTCCTTTTTAGGAAATTGAACCGCGACAACGCCGAGACAGAAGCATGAACGCCTGCTTTGAAGCGTTCATCACCATTTAGTACCGCTCATATCATTTCGACCGCTCGACTTTTATCCGTGCATACATTTGTACCATGAGGAATTTCCTTTTAGCGGTCGCCATCCTGAGCGTCACATCTAACCTGCAAGCGCAGCAGACCCTTACGTTGCAACAATGCGTTGAACAAGCCTGGGCGAATAATTTACAGATTAAGCAAAACGAACTCTCCATCGAGGCCAATGCATCTCAGCTTCAGAGCTCGAAAGCGAATGTGCTTCCCAATGTGAATGGGTTTGCTACGCACAATTATAACTGGGGACAGCGCATTGATCCTTTTACCAACCTTTTTGCAACAACGCGCGTTCAGAGCAATTCATTCGGTCTCTCGTCCAGCGTAACCTTGTTCAATGGGCTACAGAACTATCAAAACATTAAGTCGCAAGAAGCAGGGTTGGAGTCTGTGAAGTACGATCTCGAAACCCAGAAAAACAACATTGCCTTGAGCGTATCGGCAGCCTTTCTCCAAGTATTATTGGTAGAAGAGCTGATCATCTCAGCAGAAGAGCAGGTGACTATTTCCAAGAACCAGTTGGGCCGGGTGAAAAGGCTTGTTGAAGCTGGAGCGTCAAACATTGGAGTGCAGTATGAATTGGAGGCACAATTGAGCCGGGATCAATCCACGCTGACCCAGCGACGCAACGATTATCAATTGGCGCAACTCCAATTGAAGCAGATCATGATGATGCCTGCAGATGAAGCACTATCGCTGGTGAAGCCAAACATCGAAGCGGATAGTACGATTCGACTTGAAAAAGCCGCGACGGTATATGGCTATGCAGAAGGCGCGATGCCTGAGATCAAGAGCGCAGAGTTTTCACTGTTGAGTTGGGAGAAACAACTGCAAGCTACGAAGAGTGGATACTATCCTTCCTTGACATTGAGTGGCTCGATCGGCTCGGGATACTCAGGTTTGAGGACGACCGTAGAAAGTGTTACTCAAACGGGTACACAAGAAATAGGCTATACGACAAGTGGCGAGAGCGTGGTCACTCCCATCTTTGACGCGAACCTCGTAAAGGTTCCTTTTGGTACTCAGCTCAACGATAACTTCAATCAGTTTGTAGGCTTGAGTTTGAGCGTACCGATTTTCAATCGCTATTCGGTGAAGAATCAAGTGAAGCAAGCGGAGGTGAATCGAACGATTGCTGAGCTCCAGCTCGAACAAGAAAAGCAAGGTTTGCGACAGCGGATTGAATCCGCGAGAACGGATGCAATTGCAGCCCGAGAACTCTACAAGGCCAATCGTGGAGCATTGAAATCTGCGCAGAAGGCGTTCGAATTTGCCGAGAAGCGTTTCGAGGCTGGAGCGAGCAACGTGCTCGAGTTCAATAACTCAAAGAATAACCTTAGACAAGCCGAGGCCGAGGTCGCACGTACCATGTATGATTACGTATTCAAGACGAAGGTCCTGGATTTCTTCATGGGCAAGCCTCTTGGATTTGAAGGCTGATCCTTCGTTCCCTCTTCCTTTTTTCGGTACTTCGCGACGCTTATGGCGCTGATCCTTAACATAGAATCATCTACCACCGTTTGTTCGGTATCTCTGGCGCAAGACGGAATGGTTTTGCTGTCTCGAGAGGTCGACGAGGGCTATTCTCATGCGGAAAACCTCGCGGTTTTTGTAGATGAAGTGCTCAAGGAAAAGGGCGTTTCAACAGCGCAGCTCGACGCAGTATCCGTGAGCCGGGGTCCAGGCAGTTTTACAGGCCTGCGCATCGGCGTTAGCTTGGCAAAAGGACTGTGTTACGGAGCGGGAGTCCCACTATTGTCGATAGATACGCTCCAGTTGATGTGTATGCACCCTTTGGTTCAGAAGCAGATTGCCGATGACGAAAAGGTGATGTTGTGTCCCATGTTGGATGCGCGCAGAATGGAAGTCTACGCAGCGGTATACGATCCTTCGTTGCAGATTCAACGCGAAGTGGCGCCGGTTATCTTGGAGGCAGACTCTTTTCAGGAAGAACTAAAAGAGGGAGGGCTTGTCTTCTTTGGGAACGGTAGCGATAAATTCAGGGAGTTGGTAGATCATGTCAATGCGTACTTTGTATCGGAAGTTGGTCCTTCCGCACTGCACATGGCTACTTTGTCTGAAGCCGCATATCAGCTAGATGAATTCGAAGACGTAGCCTATTTCGAACCTTTCTACCTGAAAGCTTTCCAAGGAACCACACCCAAGAAGCGATTTTAACGAAATCTGTACCTGAATTCCCAAATTTCGAGGTCCTGTGTTTCCGGGTCGATGATGATCCAGCCCTTCGGCAGTCCGTCGTCGTAATACACAACGCTCCAGTTGCGACACGATCCGTTCTCACACCATTGCCCTTCGTCCTGCAATGGCTGATCAGTGGAATAGGTGAGGGTGAATACAGTGTTTTGCTCGAGGTTGCGGTAGGTGTATTCTGAAACCATGCGTTGGCGGTAATGCCATTCTTCAATGTATTGAACCCGAGCCCCAAGCCAAGATTCTCTTCCTTCTATGCCTTGAGGGCCGATGGTTGTGATGATGCGTTGGTAAGGTTTCGCATCGATTCCACCTCGCATTTCGATTAGGATCACGTCTCCATTGATAAGCTTTCGCAGGGTGCTGACTTGCTCCTGGGCGATCTCCTGCCACTCCATCGCTCCCCGTTTTACTTTGATGGTCTCGATGACCGTAGAATCATTCACGTGGGCATAGCCGATTCTTCTGCGGTAATTTCCGACGCGCTCGGCCTTCGCCTGCAGTTCACCGTTCATGCGGATCCAAGTAGTGCTCACCGTATCTGTGCTTCCGTAAGGTCCAGGATTTACCTTTTGCAGAGAGGAGAGATCACCTTCTGTATTAAAATGGTAGATGACCCTTCGTCCATCGTCATAGATGGTGCGCGAAGAGGGTTTGCGCATCAAACGGATCGTTGCCGATTCTATTTGCTTTGTTCTAACTACATCTGCAGAAAAAGTGGGATAGCGCGCTTCAAGCAAGACCCCAGGAATGATGGTTTGAGCTATGGATAGCGTGCTAATGCTGACCAGGGCTGCCGCGATCAGCCATTTGCTCAAGCGCCTCAGTGAAGGATTCAACAGGCAGCTGACAGGCTCCTTTGAGGCATACGTAGATGAGCGTCTTGCCTTCCACTTTTCGTTGTTCGAGTATGGGTATTGCTCCTTCATCCTTGCCACCGCAAAGCACGGCACCAGGTAGGTAGTGTTTTGTTAGGGCCATGCTTTTTTCTTCACAATCCTTGCCAACAATTGCCACTTCGTAGAAAGGGGTGGAATGCATAAGGTGCAGCTGCATCCATTGGCTGTGACCAGTGGGATGTCGGTTGAAGTTGGGTTCTACATTGGCCAACATTTGTTCTGAGATGCGAGCCCAATCAGGATTGGAATAAAGCAGTCCAAGCTTGAAGAGACATGTTGCCATTACAGCGTTTGAAGCCGGGATCACATTGTCGTGGATTTCAGCTTTTTTCGCTACGAGTTCGGGATCGTCGGAAGACTTAAAGTAGAAGAACCCCGCTTCGTTTCGCTCAAAATGAGCAACCACAAAGGCTGCGATGCGGTGCGCTTCTGATAGGTATCGTTGATCCATTGTGATCTCATGCAACTTGATCAATGCTTCGCACAGAAAGGCGTAGTCTTCGAGATAGCCATTGATGGTAGAACGTTCATTCTTGTAGGAGTGCCATAGGCTTCCATCCTCTTTGACCTGTTGTTTCAACAGGAATGCGATGTTTGCTTTTGCGAGGAGGAGGAATTGAGCTTCATCGGTGGCCGTATAAGCATCCAACAGGCCGGTAGCAGTCAAAGCATTCCAGCTCGTTAATGACTTGTCATCCAGTCCTGGGCGGATGCGCTGTTCGCGTGCTGAAAGTGCCTTGCTTTTGAAAGCCGAGATGCGCTTACGCAAGTCTTCTACCTCGATTCCTTCTTGCTTGGCGATGGCTTCGTCGCTGCCTTGTCGCATTAGGATGTACTGACCGTGTTCCCACAACCCGCGCCTATCGATATGATAGTATGCTTGAATAAGGGCAAAGTCTTCGCCCGCCATTGTTTTTATCTCCTCCTCATTCCAGACATAGAACTTTCCTTCTTCCCCTTCGCTATCCGCATCCAAGGCGGAATAGAAGGCTCCGGTGGCGTCCAGCATTTCTCGCTCCAAAAAGCCTACGGTCTCCAGAAGCACATCCCTGTAGAGCGGGTCTCCGCTGGTCTTGTAAGCAGCTGCGTAGAGAGAAAGCAATTGGCCATTGTCGTACAGCATTTTTTCAAAATGCGGCACCTTCCATATTTCATCGGTGGAGTAACGCGCGAATCCGCCGCCTACTTGATCGTAGATGCCGCCATGGGCCATTTTGGTAAGGGAGGTATGGACGAACGCCAGTGCTTCCGCATCGCTGTTCTCTATTCCGAAATGATGTAAGAAGAGTAAATTGTTGGGCATAGGGAATTTTGGAGCGCCCTGGCGGCCTCCCTCCTTGAGGTCGAAATGCTTTTGCCAGCGTCCGACAGCGGCTTTTACTGTATCGTCCATGAACTTGTCAGGGATAGACTGCAGCGGCATTTCGTCCATCGTGTGGATGCCCTCGGTCAGCTTATTTGCGTACTCCTCTACTTTGCCCCGGTCTTTTTTGTAGATGCTTTGCACCTGTTCCAGGAGTTTGAGCCATTGATCTTTCGGGAAGTAGGTTCCTCCATGGAACGGGCGCCCGTCGGGCAAAGCGAAACAATTCAAGGGCCAGCCACCGCGACCAGTCATCAGTTGAACCGCATCCATGTAAACCTGATCGATGTCTGGGCGTTCTTCGCGGTCTACTTTGATGCATACGAAATGCTCATTCATGTAATGTGCAACGCTCGTGTCTTCGAAACTCTCGTGTTCCATGACGTGGCACCAGTGGCATGCGCTGTAGCCGATACTGATCAGGAGGGGTTTGTCTTCAGCCTTTGCCTTTGCCAAGGCCTCTTCTCCCCATGGCATCCAATCTACGGGATTGTGCGCATGCTGAAGCAGGTAGGGACTCGTTTCGTGGATCAGTGTGTTGGTATATGCTTCAGGCATTGCTGTTGTGTGTCGATTGGTGCAAGTGACGCTGACAATTGCAAAGGTGAAAAGAAGAGCGGTCACGCGCAAAGAATGGCGCTTGTATGTAGCTCTGAGTGTCATGAAAGGATTGAAATGTGGAATATGAACGGTTTTGTCATCCGCACGAAAGTGCTTGTTTTAATTAAGGATTTGGAGGTGAACTTGGAATGCAGCAGTTTCTCCGAGCTTAAGGATGGGTTCAGGAATTTCGCCCGATGTGGCTGCGAAATGCACCTGGGTGCCTACTTCGATTCTTTGGCATCTGCGGATACCTTAATGCAATAGTCAATGTAATTCAGGACCTCTTCTCGGCCTGATTTTGAGCTGGCTGAGGTGTAGAAGAAAGGAGGGAGGGTTTCCCAGTCTTCGAGCATGCGTTTGTGGTAAACGTCTTTGTTCTTCTTGAGTTCGGAACTCGAAAGTTTGTCCAGTTTGGTCATGATGATGGAAAATGGAATGCCATTTTGCCCTAACCAATTCATGAATTCCAGGTCTGAAGGCTGAGGTTCGTGCCTCGAGTCTATCAAGACGAAGGCATTGATCATGTTTTCTCGCTTCTCGAAATAGTTGTAGATCATCTTCATGAACGTCTTCCGGTCAGTCTTGGAGACCTTGGCATAACCGTATCCCGGGAGGTCAACCAAGTACCACGCTTGATTGATCAAAAAGTGGTTAATCAATCTTGTTTTTCCAGGAGCCCCCGAAGTCTTTGCTAGGTCTTTTCGCGCTAGAAGCATATTGATCAAGCTGGACTTTCCGACGTTGGACCTACCGATAAATGCAAACTCAGGGAGTTTGGTCTCCGGGCATTCAGAAGGTTTAGAGGAGCTTTTTTCGAAGGCGGAAAGTTTGATCACCATCAGGCGGCGACTTCAAACCTTTCTTCCAGCCACTTGGAGAGCCTAGTGTTGAATTCAATCGGTTGCTCCATCATTGGGGCATGGCCGCATTGATCCACCCAATAGAGATCTGCGTCAGGAAGCAGCTCGGCAAATTCTTCCGCTACATCGGGCGGGGTAATGGTGTCATTCCTTCCCCAAATCAGGCACGCGGGGACGTCCATCTTTGGGAGTTCACTTGCCATGTTGTGTCGTATGGCTGATTTCGCCAAGGAGATGATGCGAACTGTTTTGCCTTTGTCATTCACAATATCGAAACATTCATCTACCAAGACTTTCGTGGCATGCTTTGGATCGTAAAAGGTGACCGCTACTTTTTCCTTGACGTAGTCATAGTTGCCACGCTTAGGGAAAGAACCGCCAAGTGTGTTTTCATAAAGTCCACTGCTGCCTGTCAGGATTAGACTTTTTACCCGATCCAAATGCTTCGAAGCGTATACAAGTGCCACGTGTCCGCCAAGAGAATTGCCCAGCAAATGTGCCTTCTCAATCTTCTTGAAATCCATGAAGTCGGCAAGGAACCGCGCCAGGTTTTTGACGTTGGTGTCGATGATCGGCATCGTGTACAGGGGCATCATAGGGATGATGACCTTAAAATTCTTCGTGAAATGTTCGAATACGCCTTTGAAGTTGCTTAGTGCGCCGAATAGTCCGTGTAGAACTACGATCGGCTCGCCTTCGCCTTCTTCAATATAGCTGAATCCTCCTTCTTCAATGATGCTCACATCCATGATAGTCACTGGCTTTTGCAGGTAGCCAAAAATAGAGAATTTGACCAATGAGCCCGCAATTGCTTTTTAGCATGTGAACAGCGAAGTGTTAACAGCGCTCTTAAGACGGAGATAGGGAGTTGTCTTCACTTCCACTTCTTCCCACTTTATTGAGGCCTTATTAAATCAACAAATTTTAGAATATCTCTGATGATGTTGCGTTTGATTTATCAACAATATGGCGATTGGTGGTAAAATGTGGTAAAATTGATTTACTTTTACCCATCAATTAGCGCAACTCTTTCATGACTAGCTTATTAGGAGAATACGAATGCAAGCTTGACAGCAAGTCAAGGTTCCTTTTGCCGGCAGGTCTGCGTAAGCAGATCGACCCATCGGCGAAGGAGCAATTCGTCATGAATAGAGGTTTTGAGGGGTGTTTGGTCCTTTACCCGGTCAACGAGTGGGAAAAGATCAGCAAGACACTGCGCGGACTCAATCTGTTTGTGGCTAAAAACCGCACGTTTTATCGCCAATTCCACAATGGCGCAACCTCCGTTGGGTTGGACAATAATGGAAGAGTACTCGTTCCTAAAACGCTAATGAAGTTCGCCGATATCGATAAGGAGGCGGTCTTGTTTGCTTACGCAGATCGAATTGAGTTGTGGGCGAAAGAGAAGTACGATGCGATTATGGAGCAAGATTCTGAAGCGTTTGCCTCCTTGGCTGAAGAGGTCATGGGCAGTTTAGATGAAGGTCCTGATATCGATTGATATGACGTATCACACGACAGTTCTTTTACATGAGGGGGTAGATGCATTGAAGGTGAATCCAGACGGGGTTTACGTGGATGTGACTTTGGGTGCTGGAGGGCATAGCCGTGAGATTCTGAAACAACTCAATTCAAAGGGGAAACTCTTTGGTTTCGATCAAGATGCCGATGCCGTCCAAAATCAACCGGACGATGAGCGCTTCGATCTGTGCTTCGGGAATTTTCGGTTTACCAAGCAATTCCTTCTCGCCAAGGGAGTGGAGAAGGTGGATGGAATCATCGCGGATCTCGGAGTATCGGGATTTCAGTTTGATGAAGCAGCGCGGGGATTTTCCTTTCGGTTCGATGCGAAGCTGGATATGCGCATGAATGCTTCCCAGTCGAAGGATGCGATTCAAGTGGTCAATGACTATGAGGAAGGTGATCTGATCAGAATTTTCAAACGGTACGGCGAGTCAGGATTTGCTAAACCAATCGTGAGGAAAATCGTGAAGGAGCGGGCAGAGAAAAGGATTGAAACGACAAAGGACCTGGTAAAGTTGGTGGAAGCGGTTGTTCCAGAGCGAAAAGTCAAAGGAGAGCTTCCGAAGATCTTCCAGGCGATAAGGATAGAAGTCAATGATGAGCTGGAGGTATTGCAGGCATTTCTGCTGCAAGTGCCGGATCTGCTGAAGACGAATGGTCGATTGGTGGTGCTGAGCTACCACTCCTTAGAAGATCGATTGGTAAAGCACTTCCTGCGTTCTGGAAATTTTGACGATGTGCAAGAGAAGGACATCTACGGAAATGTGCTTCGCCCCATGGATCAAGAAGGAAAAGTGATTGTGCCCTCCGATGAGGAGATTGAAGAAAACCCAAGAGCGCGCAGCGCTAAAATGAGAATAGGAGTAAAAAGATAAATGGAAGACAACGCGGCAAATAAGGAAACGAAGCGCAACCCAGTTGCAATGCTTCTGTCCGGCCGCCTGCTCACGCAAGACGCCGTGGTGAAACACCTTCCTTATCTCCTTTTCATGGCCTTCATCGGTATTATCTACATCGCTAACGGCTATCTGGCAGAAGCCTCCGTTCGTAAGATCAACCTCACCCAGCAGGAGATCAAAGAGCTCCGCTCTGAGCAGATCAGCATCAAAAGTGAGCTCAACAATACCATCATTGAATCTGAGCTGAATAAAATCATTCAAGAGCGCAAACTCGGATTGACCGAGTCGTTTGATCCACCCAAGAAAATCGTGCTCGAGTCATCTGAATTTGAAGAAATCAACTGATGGCAAATCCAGTAAATAAAGAGATGTTGACCAGATCCTATGTGGTCTATTTAGCCATCGCTCTCTTGGGTTGCGCTATACTCGGAAAGGCGATTTATATCCAGGTAGTGGAGGGGGCCTATTGGAGAGAGAAGGCAGAGAACCTCACTACAGTTTACCGAGACATTGAGGCTGTTCGGGGAAACATCTATTCCGACGACGGTAGTATGATGGCCACCTCCATCCCCATCTACGAAGTGCGTATGGATCTTAACGCAGATGGGTTGACCGATGAGGTGTTCAACGGGGAAATCGATTCCCTGTCCATTGATCTTGCCGATCTATTTAAGAACCAATCGCCACTAGAGTGGAAGCGAAAATTGGTCTCCGCAAGGCAGAATGGTGAGCGTTACCACTTGATCAAGCGCAACGTGAAGTTTCATCAAATGAAGGCCTTGCGTGAGTTCCCCATCTTCGAAAGAGGACGGTACAAAGGCGGTTTGATCGTATTGCAACAGAACAAGCGCGAACGCCCTTTTCGCATGCTCGCAGCTCGGACCATAGGCTACGATCGAGAAGGGGTCGCACCGGTGGGCTTAGAAGGCGCCTACCGAGCTGAGCTCGGCGGAGTAAGCGGAAAACGACTCATGCAAAAAATTTCAGGTGGGTTGTGGATGCCCATCAACGATGAAAATGAAGTGGAGCCACAGGACGGCTATGACGTCCATAGCACCATCAATCTGAACATTCAAGACGTCGCCGAAAATGCCTTGTTGGATCAGCTCAAGCGCCACGATGCAGATCATGGGTGTGTCATCCTAATGGAAGTCGAGACCGGAGAGATCAAGGCAATCGCAAATCTGAGTAAGGACGACGATGGCGACTATTATGAATACTACAACTATGCAATCGGTGAAAGTGCTGAACCAGGTTCCACGTTCAAACTACCATCGTTGATAGTGGCATTGGAAGATGGTTACATCGACCTAAATGACAGCGTGGATGCCGGCAATGGAGAGGCTGAGTTCTTCGGCGAAAGAATGCGGGATTCCAAAGAAGGCGGCTACGGTAAGATCTCGGTAGAAGACGTATTCGCCCTGTCCTCAAACATTGGGGTGATGCGCTTGATAGAAAAGTACTACGCAAATGAACCCGCCAAATTCATCAAGGGTTTGCGGAAGTTAGGCTTGGGTGATATGGTTGGCTTGGAGATCGCAGGAGAAGGCGCCCCCTTGATCAAGGATCCATCCGACAAATCTTGGTCGCTCATCTCATACTTATGGACCAGCATCGGCTACGAAGTGAAAATGACGCCAATGCAGATCCTGACCTTCTACAACGCCATCGCCAATGACGGCACCATGGTGAAGCCGAAGTTCGTCCGCAAGATCACCGATAAGAGTTCCACAATCAAAGAGTTTGACTCTGCCGTCATCGAGGAGAAAGTGTGTTCAGATAAGACGGTGAAAGCCGCGCGCCAATTGCTAGAAGCGGTGGTCGATCACGGAACGGCGAAAAACCTTAAGAACAAAAACTACTCGATCGCCGGAAAGACCGGTACGGCTAGGGTTGCTCAGTCCAGTGATGGCTATACAGGTTACGGAACCAAGATCACGTATCAAGCTTCGTTTGCCGGTTACTTCCCAGCGGATGATCCCAAGTACAGCTGCATAGTCGTGGTCAATGCGCCAAACAGAAGCGTTTATTACGCAAGCCACGTTGCAGGTCCAATCTTCTCAGAGATTGCCGACAAGATCTATGCAACCAGTATTAAGATCCACGATGAGCTGAAGTCCACCGAAGCGATCACATCTACGACGAAGATTCCTGTTTCGAAAAGTGGCAATCAGCGCGACCTCCAGAAAGTATTTGCAGGGATTGATGTGAAGGTAGAATCGGACAACCTCGATAACCTGTGGGTCGTGACCCAAACCGGTCAAGACAAAGTGCAGATGGGCCGAAGGAGCATAGTAAATAACATAGTCCCCAACGTCCTGGGAATGTCAGCACAGGACGCTGTCTACCTGCTTGAAAATGCTGGACTCAAGGTTCAATTGCGTGGCAGGGGGATGATCAAGAAGCAGTCGGTAGCCCCAGGTGAAGCTGTAACGCGAGGACAACAGATCACATTGGAATTATCGTGAAACTACTGAAAGACATATTGTACAGAGCAGGCATCCAGGATGTGGTTGGAAATACCCATCTAGCAGTGGAGCAGATCTGCTTTGATAGTCGCAAAGCAGAGAAGCTAAGTGCATTCGTAGCCGTACGTGGCAGTCAGACAGATGGTCACTTATTCATCGATAAAGCCGTTGCGCAAGGCTCCAAGATTATCGTATGCGAAGACATGCCCGAAGAGCCGGTCGATGGGGTGACCTACGTGAAGGTTAAAAATTCTGCAGAGGCACTCGGGGTAATGGCTTCTAATTTTTATGAAGACCCATCTTCGAAATTGAAGCTTATAGGGGTGACCGGCACCAACGGCAAGACGACGGTTGTGACGCTATTGCATCGATTGTTTCGGGCCATGGGTCACAAAGTTGGCCTGCTCAGTACAGTGGTCAACCTCATTGGTATCAAAGAGATCAAGGCGACCCACACTACTCCTGATCCCGTTCAGCTCAATGCACTTCTAGCTCAAATGGTAGAAGAGGGCTGCAAGTATTGCTTCATAGAAGTGAGTTCCCATGCCGTGGATCAACGGCGCATCGCTGGTTTGACCTTCGCGGGGGGAGTGTTCATGAACATTACGCATGACCACCTCGATTACCACAAGACCTTCGATAACTACATCAAGGCGAAGAAGCAATTCTTCGATGGCCTCGGTGCCGACGCCTTTTCCCTCTTCAATGGTGATGATATCCATGGGGAGATCATGGTGCAAAACACGCGTTCTAAGATGCACGACTTTGGCTTGCGCACCGATGCAGACTTCAAAGCAAAGATCCTAGAGAATCACTTCCAAGGCCTCAACCTCATCATCGATGATCGAGAAGTGTGGAGCAAGCTGATAGGGCGTTTCAATGCCTATAACCTCCTCGCGACGTATGCAGTTGCTGTCTTGTTGGGTGAAGAAAAGATGGAAGTGCTCACCATGCTTTCAAATTTGAATCCGCCAGATGGACGATTCCAATATACCCGCTCTGAGACGGGTGTGATCGGCATCATTGATTACGCACACACTCCGGATGCACTCAAGAATGTACTGTCTACCATCGCGGAAATCCGAGGTGGAAACGAGAAGGTAATCACCGTAGTGGGATGTGGCGGAGATCGTGACAAAGCCAAGCGGCCTGAGATGGCGAGAATCGCTGGCGATATGAGCGATCGCGTTTTCCTGACCAGTGATAATCCGCGCACAGAAGATCCTGCAAGCATTATCAAAGAAATGGAGGTAGGGCTGGAATTGGCACATCAGAAGAAAAGTCTATCCATCACCGATAGGAGAGAAGCGATTAAGGCAGCTGCCGCAACCGCTCAGCCGGGTGACATCATACTCGTCGCTGGAAAAGGCCACGAGAACTACCAAGAAATCAATGGTGTGCGGCACGATTTTGACGATTTGAAGATCCTAACCGAAATGCTCAACCTAGTCAGCTAATGTTTTACTACCTATTCGAATACCTGGATAAAATGGACGTCGCTGGAGCGGGGGTGTTCCAATACATCACCTTCCGAACGGCGATGGCTGTGATCACTTCCTTGATCATCAGCTTGCTCTTTGGAAAGCGAATCATCGACTACCTGAGAAAGCTACAAGTGGGAGAGACGGTGCGCGACCTAGGACTGGAAGGACAACTCCAAAAGCAAGGCACCCCGACAATGGGTGGATTAATCATCTTGGCGGCCATCGTTATTCCTACCCTCCTCTTCGCTAAGCTGCACAATACCTATATCTGGTTGATGCTCATTTCTACCGTAGGGCTTGGGGCAATCGGGTTTGCGGATGACTACATCAAAGTTTTCAAGAAAGATAAAGCGGGACTCGCGGGCCGGTTCAAGATCGTTGGGCAGGTCGGTATCGGAATCATTGCCGGGGCTATTCTTTACTTCAATGGTGAGGTTACGATTAAGCATAAAGTATATGACGAGCAGGGAAGTGTAATCACGGAACAGGTAACGCTCGAAGATGGAAGCAAAGTAAATCGACCCCAATGGGAAGAGACAGGGATGACCAAGACGACGATCCCTTTTGTGAAGAACAACGAATTCGATTATCGCTGGGTCTTGGATTGGATGGGGGAGAAGGTGGCGGATTACACCTGGATCATCTACATCTTGGCCGTGATCATCATTGTCACCGCGGTGTCGAATGGGGCTAACATGACCGACGGTTTAGACGGCCTCGCCGGAGGCACATCTGGCATCATCGGACTTACCCTGGCCATATTTGCCTACCTCTCGTCCAATTTGATTTTCGCGGATTACCTGAACATCATGTTCATACCCAATTCGGAAGAGCTCGTGATCTTCATGGGAGCCTTCGTGGGAGCCTGTGTTGGCTTCCTCTGGTACAATTCATTCCCAGCACAAGTATTCATGGGCGATACGGGAAGCTTGGCCATTGGCGGCATCATCGCCGTATTCGCGCTTGCCATCAAAAAAGAACTTCTCATCCCCATCTTCTGCGGTGTCTTCTTGGTCGAGAATCTCTCGGTTATGCTCCAAGTGGGCTATTTCAAGTACACCAAGAACAAGTACGGTGAAGGGAAACGCATATTTCTCATGGCACCACTGCATCATCATTATCAAAAGAAAGGATTACACGAGAGCAAGATTGTTTCGCGCTTTTGGATCGTGGGAATCATGTTGGCGGTCATCAGCATCATCACGCTAAAACTGCGGTAGGTGAAAAAGCTGGTTGTCCTTGGTGCAGGAGAAAGTGGAGTGGGCGCAGCACTCTTGGCCCAACAAAAAGGCTGGGAAGTCTGGGTGAGCGACGCAGGAAAGGTAAAAGAGGAGTACAAGAATGTTCTTTCACATCATGGTATCTCGTTGGAAGAAGAAGGACACTCAGAAGAGGTCGTTCTACAAGCTGATGAGGTGGTAAAAAGTCCGGGAATTCCCGATCACGTGCCGCTTGTAAAGAAGCTCGTGGAAAAAGGAATTCCAGTCATTGGCGAATTGGAATTCGCTGGTCGCTATACCAAGGCCAAGTGCATCGGAATTACCGGAAGCAATGGCAAGACCACCACAACGATGCTAATCCATCATATCCTCAAGCGTGCAGGCCTAAACGTGGGCATGGCAGGAAATGTCGGAGACAGCTTCGCGAAAGTTGTGGCGGAAGGTGACCCTTACGAATGGATGGTGCTGGAAATCAGCAGCTTTCAACTCGACGGCATGTTCGAGTTTAAGTGCGATATCGCCATTTTACTCAACATCACCGAAGACCATCTCGATCGCTACGAATACGATCTGATGAAGTACGCGAGATCCAAAATGAGGATCACGCAAAATCAAAAGGCAGACGACTGGTTCATCTACAATATGGATGATCCTGTGACCGCTGAAGTAATGAAAACCATCAGCAGTGAGGCGCGTAAGGCGGCTTTTTCACTCAACGAGACCAAGGGCACAGTTGCCCATATTAACGATAACCAAATCATCATTAACCCCCCCGATGCGAATCGGGACATTAACCCAATAACTATGACCATACAGGAATTAGCGCTTCAAGGGAAGCACAATCTCTACAATTCGATGGCTTCAGGCATTGCAGCCCGAATCATGGAGGTACGGAAGGACATCATCCGTGAGTGTCTGACCGATTTTCAAAACGTTGAGCACCGTCTCGAACTCGTAAACGAGGTCTATGGCATCTCCTTCATCAACGATTCTAAAGCAACAAACGTCAACTCTACTTGGTACGCCCTCGAGAGTATGTCTGCGCCTGTTGTTTGGATTGTTGGCGGAGTGGATAAAGGCAACGATTACGAGCAGCTGAAAGAAATGGTGACAAAAAAGGTCAAGGCCATCGTTTGCCTCGGAAAGGACAATAAGAAGTTGCACGAAGCCTTCGGAGATCTGGTAGAAAACATTGTGGACACCGACAATATGCGCGATGCGGTATTGGCTGCTTACAAGTCAGGATTGAAAGGTGATGCAGTATTGCTCAGCCCTGCTTGCGCAAGTTTTGACCTCTTTGAGGATTACGAAGATCGAGGACGTCAGTTCAAAGAATCCGTTAGAAACCTATAAGTATAACCTTAAGACTTTCTCATGAAGACGCAGACAAGCAATATCGAAAAAGCGCTCGATCAAAAGCTCATCCGTGCGCGAAAGGAAAACATCCGAAGGTTGAATGATATCGAACATCGACTGGAATATGTCGATACGTTCGAAGAGGTGGAGTACGTCAACGATGCAAAGGCAGCGGACATCAATTCTTCATGGTATTCTGTGGATTGCATGGAAAAGCCAGTGATATGGATTGTTAGCTCCTGCACGTACGAAGAGGATTTCTCCCTCTTCAAGGAGATTGACACAACAAAGGTGAAAGCACTGGTTGTTCTTGGTCCTAATCAAAAGGCTGTTGAGGAGGCGTTCAAGGGTAGGGTAAAGACGATGGCACGCGCTGAGCATTTGGAGAATGCATTGCGTCTCGCTAAGTCGTTTTCGGTCAATGGCGATGTGGTGCTTTATTCGCCGGCCTTCTCAGATTTTGATCAGTACTCACATTATAAAGAACGCGGCCAGCGGTTTCGAAAGGGCGTTAGAGAGTTGCATTTGAAGTAAAAAACGTGGAAGCTATCCTTAAATACATCAAGGGTGATCGGGCCATTTGGCTCATCATGCTGCTGCTGTCGGTATTCAGCTTGTTGCTGGTATACAGCAGCATCGTGACGCTGGCATACCGGCACCATGATGGTAATACGTTCTATTATCTTTTTCGTCACGGGTTTATCTTGGTGTGCGGGTTGGGGTTAATGTACCTAGCACACAAGATCAAGTACACGTATTATTCTAAGATCGCTCAGCTCGCCTTATACGTGAGCATTCCATTGCTACTCATCACGCTGCTGATGGGGACGAGTTTGAACAGCGCTAATCGCTGGCTTACTATTCCTGTCATCAATCAGACCTTCCAAACTTCTGACCTTGCGAAGGTGGCGCTCATCATGTTTGTAGCGCGTTTTCTCGCCATTCGTCAAGACGAAATCCACGATTTCAAAAGGGGCTTTCTACCACTGCTGGTGCCCATATTTATAGTGTGTGGATTGATACTGCCTGCCGACCTAAGCACAGCGGCTTTGCTCTTTGTCAACTGTCTCGTATTGATGTTTATTGGCAGGGTGAAACTGAAGCACATTGGCTTATTGGTGTTGACGGGTGCCTTCGCCCTGAGCTTGGTTTATATGACGGGTAAGGCCATGCCAGGCACCTTTGGACGATTGGATACCTGGGTGAGTCGCGTAGAAACTTTTGTGAGCCCTGACGGCGCTGACCTGAATCAGAGCTACCAAAGCGATCAATCGAAGATTGCCATCGCTACTGGCGGCGTTATGGGCAAGATGCCGGGAAAAAGCACGCAGCGAAACTTCTTGCCACATCCCTACTCTGACTTCATCTATTCCATCGTATTGGAAGAATATGGTCTGATTGGGGGCTTTGTGACACTGATGCTCTACTTGATGCTTTTGTTTAGGTCGATTAAGATCGGCCTCAACTGCCCAAGAACGTTTGGAAGTCTACTCGCCGTTGGCATCGGCTTTAGTTTGGTATTTCAAGCCATGGTCAATATGGCTGTGGCCGTCAACTTAGTCCCTGTCACGGGGCAACCACTTCCCATGGTATCCATGGGTGGCACATCGATTTGGTTCACCTGCTTTGCCGTCGGAATCATTCTGAGTGTAAGCGCAGGAGCCGAAAGCACTTCCTCACGTCCAATGAACAGACCCCTCGCACATGCCGTATAGAATATTGATCAGCGGAGGGGGTTCAGGAGGGCACATATTCCCTGCCATTGCAATCGCGAATACGATCAAGCTGATGCATCCTGATACCGAATTCCTTTTTGTTGGAGCGCTGGGAAAGATGGAGATGGAGAAGGTGCCGGCGGCCGGATATAAGATTGAGGGATTGAACATTACAGGTATCAAACGCAGTTTGAGCTTGTCGAACCTCCTCTTTCCATTCCGCCTCATCGTAAGCTTGCTCAAGGCGCGAGGACTGATCAACCGCTTTCAACCGGACGTGGTTGTTGGGGTAGGAGGCTTTGCCAGTGGCCCAGTCCTTCGAATGGCTACTTGGATGGGAAAGCCAACGTTGATACAGGAGCAGAATTCCTTTGCTGGAATCACTAATCGTTGGGTGGCTTCGGCTGTGAGCAAGGTATGCGTCGCTTACGATGGAATGGAAAAGTTCTTTCCCAAGGACCGGATCATCAAAACGGGCAATCCTGTACGAGATAATGTGGTTGATATAAGGGGAAAACACGCGGATGCTCTTGCCAAGTATGGGTTCAGTGATGCCTTTCCGGTGGTGCTCATTGTCGGTGGAAGCCTCGGGGCACGATCGATCAATTTGGCCTTGGAGGCCGAGGTTGGAAAACTCCTGGATGCCGACATTCAGGTGCTCTGGCAAACGGGTAAGTTATTCAAAGAACAGACAGAAAGGTTGAAGAAAACCTTTGCTGGAAGAGCGCTGCACATCACAGAATTCATCTTCGAAATGGATGAAGCGTATGCCGTGGCGGATATGGTCGTGTCAAGAGCAGGAGCCATCGCGGTAAGTGAATTGTGCATCGTCGGGAAGCCGACCATCCTAGTGCCATTCCCATTCGCGGCTGAAGATCACCAGACCAAAAACGCCCAAGCCTTGGTCGAGACGGAATCGGCCATTATGATCGCGGATAGCAAGGTGATGTCAGACTTAGTTCTTGCGGTCATCCGCCTGAGCGGAGACAAAACATTGCAACAAACCTTATCCGCCAATATCGTAAAGCACGCCTTGCCCAATGCGGCGCGTGATATTGCGGCACACGTAACAGGTCTAATCGTATGATGAACCTGAAAGAAATAAAGACCATCTACATGCTGGGCATCGGCGGGATCGGCATGAGCGCACTTGCTCGATTCTTTCATCGCCAGGGTGTCAACGTGAGCGGCTACGATAAAACGCCAAGCGTCTTGACCGATGAGTTGATACAGGAAGGTATTCCAGTGCATTTTGAAGAAAGCATTTACGATATTCCGAAGGGAGCGTTGTACGTCTATACACCGGCCATTCCCAGTGATCATAGGGCGTTCGAATATGTGAAGCACCAAGGAGGAACCTGGTACAAACGCTCGGAAGTGTTGGAAGAGGTCACCCGCAATACAAAGACCATCGCCATAGCTGGCACCCATGGTAAAACCACAACCACGGCCATTACAGCCCACCTTTTGCATACCGTAGCTGGAAATTGTTCGGCATTTGTAGGAGGGGTGATGACGGGATATGGGTCCAACCTCATCGCGGCAGACGACCCAATGCACATCGTGGTCGAGGCAGATGAATACGACCGATCCTTTCTTCGACTGCATCCAAATATTGCGGTGATCACGAGCCTCGACCCTGATCACCTTGACGTATATGGCTCCTTCGAGGAGATGAAAAAAGACTATCGCGCATTTGCTGCAAGGGCAGAATTGCTGATTGTAAATGAAAAAGTAGCTACGGAGTTTGAGCATTCGAATAAGGTGGTCTACGGAAAGCAAGAAGGCGCGGACCACCGCTTTTTTGACGTTCGTGTTGAGAATGGGTCGTTTGTCTTCTCCTTTGATCAACAACAAAATTTGCATCTAGCCCTTCCCGGAGCGCATAATGTGGAAAACGCATCCGCTGCATTGAGTGTCACCGCTGCATTGCGACTGGAGGAAGGTGAGGTCGCCGAAGCATTATCCAGTTTCGCAGGTGTTAAACGCCGATTTGAACGCGTGTATTCCTCTGATCACAAGGTGGTTATCGATGATTATGCGCATCATCCAGAAGAGATCAAAGCCGCTATTGACGCGGCAAGGCAGCTTTATCCAACGAAAAAACTCGCGGTCGTTTTCCAGCCGCATTTATTCTCTCGGACACGTGACTTAGAGGACGGTTTCGCAAGCAGTCTTTCGCTTGCCGATGAGGTGATTTTGATCCCGATTTACCCTGCAAGGGAACGTCCAATTGAGGGGGTTTCAAGTGCGCATCTTTTGAAAAAACTCACGTTGAAAACTAAGCAGTTGGTGGAAAAAAGCGACCTCGTATTAGCCGTATTATCGCTATCAGCAGAAGTTGTACTGATCCTCGGGGCGGGAGATATTGACCGATTTGTGGATCCGATTGCTAAAGCATTTGAACAAGAGCACCATGTGGACTAAAGTATTACGCATATCAGGCATCACGTTGAGCATAGCCTCGATGTTCGTGCTATTGGTAGCGGCAGTGTCCACGTCCAATAATGTCCTTTTCAAGAAGGTAATGGTGAGGATCGAAGGCGGAGAGCACCTCTTCGTTTCACAGGATGACATCAAAGAGGCCGTGTATGACCTTGGATACATCAAGGATTCTACTCGAATGAAAGAGATAGATCCGGGTCACATTGAGTTTCTCATCACCAATAACTCTTTCATTCAAGATGCAGAGGTCTACAAAGAATTGAATGGGGATTTGCACGTTGATGTGATCGTACGCAAGCCTATTGTGCGGGTGTACAATGATTTAGGAGTGAGTGTATACATCGATCAATATGGTGTGATCATGCCACTTTCCTCTACTTATACAGCACGCACGCCCATTGCCAATGGTGACCTGACGCTTATGCTCTATCAATACATAGGTCATAACGTGAAAGAACTTCCGAAGCTAACGGAACACTCGGACGCCTACACCATACAAGAGATCTACAATGTGGCGGCGGTTTGTGCTCAGGATGAATTCTGGTCGGCTCAATTCAACCAGATTTATGTAACCTCAGAAGGCGAATTGGAGTTGATTCCTCGCGTGGGTGATCACAGGGTGATGATCGGGAACTCAAAAGACTTAGACAAGAAGCTCAATAAACTCTGGCATTTCTATAAGAAAGGCTTGAGTAAGACGGGCTGGAATGAATACGAAACAATCAACCTGAAGTATGCGAACCAAGTGGTTTGCACCAAAAGCTAATTTATGGAATCGAACGATCAGATCATTGTTGGGTTGGACATTGGAACAACCAAGATCGCCTGTCTCGTAGGGAGGAAGAACGAATATGGGAAACTAGAACTTCTCGGCATGGGCAAGGCAGAATCTGTCGGTGTTCGACGCGGGGTAGTCTCGCATATTACTCCAGCAGTGGAGGCGATAAGAAAGGCGGTTGAAAAAGCGGAATTGAGTTCTGGATGCGAGATCAGCGTGGTCAATGTTGGCATCGCAGGACAGCACATCAAGAGCCTTCAACATCGAGGTGTGATCACCTTGGATAATTTGGAAGATGAGATAGCGGCGAAAGATGTCGACGCATTGATCGAAGACATGCACAAACTGGTATTGCCCCCAGGAGAGTCGATCATTCATGTCTTACCCCAAGACTTTATCGTAGACAACGAGTCAGGGATCAAGGATCCAATCGGAATGAGCGGTATCCGTCTCGAAGCAAATTTCCACATCATCACAGGTCTCGTCACGGCGATAAATAACATTTTCAAGTGCGTTCAGAAATCTGACCTCGAAGTTGCGGACCTCACCCTTGAGCCTTTGGCGTCGGCCTCTGCTGTGCTGAGCGATGAAGAGAGAGAGGCGGGGGTCGTCTTAGTGGATATAGGAGGTGGAACCACGGATGTCGCCATATTTCAGGATGGCATCATCCGCCACACTGCGGTTATCCCATTTGGAGGCAACATCATAACCGACGACATCAAGGAGGGCTGCACCATTATCCGCAAACAAGCAGAATTGCTTAAGGTGCGCTTTGGTTCGGCTTTGGCGAGCGAGAATCAGGCCAATGACATCGTGGTCATCCCTGGACTTAACGGTCGCGAGCCAAAGGAGATCAGCGTCAAGAATTTAGCGAATATCATCCAGGCTAGGATGGAAGAAATCATCGAACAGGTGTACTTCGAGATCAGAAACTCTGGCTTTGAGCGAAAGCTGATTGCGGGCAGTGTGATTACAGGTGGAGGAGCTCAGTTGAAGCACTTACCACAACTCTTTGAGTACCTCACTGGAATGGATACACGCATCGGTTTCCCTACAGAGCACCTTGCTTCTGGAAACGATAAAGTGGGTAGCCCAATGTACGCGACGGGCGTAGGATTAGTGCTCAAAGGATTTGAGTACGCCGAAAGAAACAATAGAAAGGAATCCAATATCACCAAGCAGCGCAAACTGACCAAGAAAGGTACAGGGCTGTTTGATCGACTCGTGAGCCAAGGCAAAGCGTGGTTTGAAGAGGATGACAATTTATAATCAATAAGACGAATCACAGAAATACAACGCGATATGAAATTCGATCTTCCAAAAGAGAATTCAAGCATCATCAAGGTCCTCGGCGTTGGTGGTGGTGGCAGCAATGCCGTTAATCACATGTACAAGCAAGGCATCAAAGGTGTTGACTTCCTAGTTTTCAATACGGATCAGCAAGCACTAGACGTAAGTCCTGTTCCATTGAAGGTCCAACTCGGCGCAACTTTGACCGAAGGACGTGGAGCGGGATCGCTTCCTGAAGTTGGAAAAAACGCTGCAATCGAGAACATTGATGACATCAAGGACATCATCAATACAAATACTAAGATGGTCTTCATCACTGCCGGAATGGGCGGTGGAACAGGAACTGGAGCAGCACCCGTAATCGCGAAAACTGCACGTGAAATGGGTGTGCTCACCGTAGGTATCGTTACCATGCCATTCTTCTTTGAAGGTCGTAAGCGTCGTCAACAAGCAGAAGCGGGCATTGAAGAGATCAGGGAGCAAGTGGATACCCTCTTGATCATCAACAACGAAAAGCTTCGTGAGATGTGCGGTAACCTGCCGATTGCCCAGGCATTTGCGATGGCTGATAACGTGCTGACTACAGCTGCTAAAGGAATCGCAGAGATCATTACACGTACCGGATACATCAACGTAGATTTTGAGGATGTACGCACGGTCATGACTGATTCCGGCGTTGCGATCATGGGATCTGCGGCTGCCGAAGGTGAGGACAGAGCTACCAAAGCAGTAGAAAAAGCATTGGCGTCTCCTTTGTTGAACGATAACAACATCAAAGGTGCCCGTTATGTGCTGCTGAACATCACATTTGGCAACCAAGAAGTGCTGATGGATGAGATCAGTGATATCACCGATTACATCCAAGACGAAGCAGGCTCCAGTGCAGATGTGATTTGGGGATACGGAATGGATGAGTCTTTGGGAGATCAACTTTCTGTTACCATCATCGCAACAGGCTTTAACCAAAATCCTAATACAGGAGTGAACTTGGAGAAGAAGTCCGAAATGCGAAAGATGAACCTTGAAGAAGAAGCTCCATCGCCAGAAGTGAAACAGGAAGAAACGGCGCAAACTTCAGACGAACCTTTCTTGAAAAGGCCTGATAATGAAGTGAGTGAGGACTCAGAAAAGTCAGCTCCTGCAGAGACCAATGTCGAAGGCTCCAAGACTTTCTTTGATCTGACAGAAGAGATTGAAGATGCAGAGGAGAGTTCCGAATCCAAGGCGGATGATCCGACCATGTTCACGGACCCAAAACCTTCTCAGCGCATTTTTGAGTTTGACATCAATGCTGATAAAACCTCGAAAGAGGTATCTATCGAAGAGAATGAAACGGAGGAAGAGGGGCCGTTTTTAAAAGGAGAAGAGGCTGAGAAGGAAGAGGAAGATGAGCGTCCCTCTTGGGAGCCGTTCATTCGATCCACAGATACATCTGATGAGGCGCAACCAGAGGAAAAGAAGCCGATAACTCAGGATCAACCTAGTTTCAAGACTACTACACCCGAAAGCGAGTCCTCAGCGGACAGTTCAGATGAAAAGCCTTCCCGCGAGGAACAAGCAGAGCGCGCCAACCAGCGACTTTCTCGATTGAGAGAGCTCAGCATGCGACTCAGAACACCATCTGGGATCAACGAGTTGGAAAATGAGCCTGCCTTCAAGCGAAAGCAGATCAATTTGGATGACGTGCCCCATTCTTCTGAATCTTCGTCTAGCCGCTTCACCTTGGGTGAAGACGAAAATGAAGACGGTGAGAAACGCACTAAATTGCGGCCGAACAATGGCTTCCTCCACGATAACGTGGACTAGCTCAGTTTTGGCGATATGATTAGAGAAAATAGGGGGCATCGCCCCCTATTTCATTCCCAACGTTTTTGTTGATAACTTCGTATGCTTTGCTGACCCCATTTTTGGGCAGCAATTGTGAAACAAAATCATTGGTATATGATAAGAAGATTACTCCTACTCTCCCTCTTCGTCGTCGTCGGCTTTTCCTCATCCTTTGCTCAAACGTTTGTTTGGGGTACCACATTGGCTGGAAGTTCTTCTCAATGGATAAGAGATGTTGATGTTGATCCTGATGGAAACATCATTGTCGGGGGTTGGTCCTATTCCAATGCGACCATTGATACGATAGATCTGACATGCATTGCCTATGATGGCGTAGTGGCAAAGTTGAACAGTGACGGCGATGCTCTTTGGGCACAGCGGGTCGGTGGGACGAGCCAAGATGGAATTAGCCTTGTCGAGGCTGATATGGACGGTAACGTCCTCGTCGCTGGTTTCTTTTTCGGAACGGCTTCGATTGGTGATACGACGATTTCCGGAACGAGTTCGACCGATTACGATGCCTACGTCGCGAAATTCGACCCTGACGGGGATCTTTTGTGGGTCAAGGTCATTCCAGGTGCAGGTGGACAGCAGATAGCCGGACTTGCAAGTGATGGCGCGGGAAATGTGGTAGTGCAAATCTTTTTTAACGATGCTCTTTTCGCAGGAGCTACAAGCTTTTCTAACTCTGCATCTACATACTATAATTCGGCCATTATAAAATTTGATTCGAGTGGTGCTTTTCAATGGAAGCAACAGATCGAAGGAGAAATTTACACGGTTGGAATAACCTCCTATGCCTATAACATGTACTATAGGTGGGGTGGATTGGATATGGATTCTGCCGGAAATATTTATGCTACCGGAAGCTTTGTCAGTGGTGATACGCTTGAGGTAGGAAGTTTGACAGCAACCTCTTACGGCGGGCTGGATGCCTATTTGGTGAAATTCAATTCAAGCGGAACGCCTCAGTGGTTGCGTCATGGAGGGGGAACGAGCAGCGATTATGGTAGCGATGTTGCGGTAGATAATAGCGGCAACGTATTCTTGACAGGTTGGGGCTATGGCTCTATGCTATTTGGTTCCATTTCAATGTCCGCAACAGGGTATACCTATGTCGTGCGCTACAATAGTTCAGGAAGTGCCACGTGGGGTGATCGCCCGACCGGAAATGCCTATTATCCAACAATTGATGTAGATAATCAAGGAAGTTTTTACCTCAGCCAATTGGTATATGCTGCCAACACTACAGTCTCGTATGCGAGTGGAGTATCGTATACCAATGTGGTAACAACCAACTACTACACGCCCATGTTTGTGAAGCGTGATTACCTCAATGGCAGCTGGGAATGGGCGACTGGGCCTACAGTGAATCCATACACAGTCTATACCTCTAGCATTGCGGCCAACCATCCAGATTATGTCTATGGGGCTGGTATGCTCTATGGGTCAATGGGATTTGGGAACGTGTCACTTAGCGGTTCTGGATGGGACGGGTTTGTGACCCATATTGCCAACTGTGATTATTTGATCGCCAACGCCTACACCATAGGAAACGATACCATCATTTGCGACGGAGAAGAAATTGAAGTGTATGCAGATACAAACTCGTTGTATGACTATCAATGGCTATACAATGGAGCCATTATTTCGGGTGAAATCAATACCTCTTATACGGTTGATAATGATGGAGCCTATTCAGTTGTAATCGATAGTGCAGGATGTATAGATACAAGCGATGTCGTCAACATAACAGTGGCGGCTCTTCCCAATGTCACTCATTCAAACTTCAGCGCTGTGTGCGATGGGGATGATCCATTCTTGCTGACAGGAGGAAATCCATCTGGAGGTTCCTACAACGGATCCGGGGTGATCAGCGGAGACACCTTTGATCCGGGTATTGCAGCCATTGGCAACAATGTAATATGGTATTCATATACCGACGCAAATGGATGTACCGATAGCGTATCGAAGACCATCAACGTGGGCCAATCGCCTGCTATTTTCACTACCACAATTACTGCCTGTGAGAGCGATGGACCCATCAGTCTTTCAGGCGCTTCCTATGGTTTTCCAACAGGGGGGTCTCACTCTGGAACTGGAGTCTCGGGTAATCAATTCTATCCAACGGTTGCTGGACCTGGTACACATTACATTTACTATTCCTCATCAGCAGGATGCTTTGCAACAGATTCGATTACAGTGACGGTGACGGCATCGCCTAGCGTGAACCTGACTGCTCCCAGCACGGCTTGTGCGTCATCCGCCACACCCATTGTGCTTACCGGAAGTCCTAGCGGAGGAACCTTCTTGTGGAATAGCATCAGTTCTCAGTTGTTTTATCCCAGCTTGGCTGGAATAGGAAATGTCATGGTGACCTACTCCGTCACTCAGAGCGGCTGTACCGCGATTGATACTGAATACATTTATGTAGACACGGTTCCAACCGTAACGATAGCTACCCTGCCTACCCTATGCGAAGACGATGATACGTTAGGACTTACGTCCTATGGAACGCCAACAGGTGGTACATTCAGTGGAACAGGTGTTAGTTCTAATGTTTTCGACCCGGCTACATCCAGCACCGGAACATTCACCATCACCTACTCTTACACCAACGGTTGTGGAACGTATACGGATACCGAATCTCTCACGGTAAGCCCAACCCCTACAATATCAATTTCGAGTACGGACGTCAGTTGTAACGGCGGGTCCGATGGTTCCGCCACAGCGACCGCTTCCGGCGGGTCCTCACCCTATAGTTACGCATGGAGCGGTGGTGGTGGATCTGCGGCAACCGCGAATAATCTTTCTGCCGGCACGTATACCGTAACGGTTACAGATAACAACGGCTGTGAAGGAACGAGCTCCGTGACCATCAATGAGCCAACACAACTCATTGTTATCACAAGTGCTACGGGCGTTTCGTGCAATGGTGGTACCAATGGTGCTATTAGCTCAATAGCAACGGGAGGCACCTCTGGCTACAGTTATTTATGGTCAAACGGTTCCACAAGTTCTATTGTTACCGGCATGTCTGCAGGCACCTATACGGTGACCGCTACAGATGCGAACGGTTGCACAGCAACGGCCACAGCAACAGTTACCGAACCCACAGCGGTAGTCGCTAGCATCGGCACCCCGACCAACGTAAGTTGCAACGGCGGTAGCGATGGGTCAGCCACAGCCTCAGGGGCAGGTGGAACATCACCTTATAGCTACGCTTGGAGTGGCGGGGCAGGATCATCAGCAGCGGC
>JABMOM010000008.1 GCA_013204105.1 Flavobacteriales bacterium | reverse complement strand
TTAGTCAAGATCTTGGTTTCCATAGTGTTAATTGAACACCTGTTTTTCCTCTGGATGGAGATGTTTGCTTGGACAAGCTTCGGCAAGCGCGCTTTTAAGGGTGCGATGCCACCGGAGATGTTTGAAGCGACCAAAGGCATGGCGGCGAATCAAGGATTGTACAATGGCTTTCTTGCTGCTGGGTTGGCGTGGTCGTTGTTGATCGGTGAAGGCGCTTGGGCAGAACACGTAGCTACTTTCTTTCTAGGCTGTGTGCTCTTAGCTGGTCTGTATGGCGGATACTCAGTCTCGAAAAAGATCCTTTGGATCCAAGCCCTACCCGCAGCGATTGCTTTGGTCTTGCTCCACGCGCTGTGAACGCCTGGGTTAGATACCGACCTTCCAAAGGCAGATGGTTCGGTCGTCTGAACAAGAAGCTAACAGATCCTCTTCTTCAAGGTAGCAAAGCGCATTGACCGAATGGGTATGCCCTTGATGGCTTTTTCTGTCCAGCCTGAGTGGTTTTTCCAAGAGATCGATGTCCCAAATTTTCACCGTTTTATCCCTGCTGGCTGTTGCCAGCCAATTGCCCTGCGGGTGGACGATGATGTCGTAGATCGCGAAGTTGTGTGCGGGGATTTTGATCAGTTGCCGAAAATGGTCTTTTGCATTCCAGACCCGAAGGTGTGCGTCTTTGCCCCCAGTGACCAAGTTTCCATTGGGAAGAAAAGCAAGCGAATTCGCCCCGTCGTCATGGGCTTCGATCGAATAGATCGTCTTATTGTCGGCCGTTTCTAGGATCTGTATACTTCCATTTCCACAGGCAATGGCGACGTGGGATTGATCTGCATCCAAGGCAATTCTCCGCACCTTGCCTTGACCGAGTTTGAGGTGCCAGAGCAAGCTCCATTGTTCTGCCTCCCATACGCTTATGCTTTCATCGGCACACCCAACATAGACGCGCTTGAGTTTGCTGCAATAGCGCATGTGGAAGATGCCTTGATCGTGCAGCTTTAAATGGCGTATTTCCTTTTTTGAAGCAAGGTCGATGACGTGAATACTCCCTTTGTTGGTTCCAATGAGTAGTGTTTGTTGATCAATGTTGAGTAAGCTGTAAATGGTGGCGTCGGTGCGAATGCCGAAGGGATTGGTCAGCTCATTGCCGAGGTCCCATTCCGCTATTACTCGGTCTCCTCCCCCTGAGAAGAGCGTGCCCAGCTTTCTCCCTGGCGCTAGTGCATATAAGGGTGCGCTGTGGGCTTTCAGCGTGCTCGTTCGCTCGACGTGCATCTTATGCGTCCAAGGCATCGATTGCCTCGGCCAGTGCTATGTCTTTTTCGGTAATGGCACCGTCGGCATCGTGTGTACTCAGTACTATGGTCACGCGGTTGTACACATTTGTCCAATTGGGGTGGTGCTGATGACTTTCGGCGAGTTCCGCAACCTCGCCCATGAAACTCCATGCTTCTTTGAAATCAGCGAATTCAAAGGTTCGAATCAATCCTTTCTTGCCCTCTCCGAGGTCTTCTTCTTGCCAGCTCATAGTGAATGTTGATTTGGACCAAAACTATGGATGAATTGGTGTTTTGCAAATGCAAACGATGGTCGTTTCTTGCCTGCACTAGGATGTTTGCGGCCGTATTTATTTCTGACTCCCTTGGATGCAAGTTACAACAGCAGCGTGTAAGCCTGAAAATTTGCATTCATTTCTTAGGAAAGCGCACCTTGCGTTGAACGCTTTTCCATTTTTCTTGTTTTAGATGAAATCAGATGTATCATGATGCGAACCATTATGGCCATTCACCCTGCAGAATACAGACCCATAGACGATTTGGTGACCTATAGCCCAATGCCCACGCGCAGGCTGAATCACATCGATCCTTTTCTCTTTTTAAATCACCATGGGTTTCAGACCTATCCAGCTCAAAACAACGGATTGCCCTTTGGTCCGCATCCACATCGAGGCATGGAGACCGTGACCTTCATCCTCGACGGTGATATCATGCACGAAGATTCGGGTGGACACAAAGAAGTAATCGGTCCGGGGGGTATCCAGTACATGACAGCTGGACGAGGCCTCATTCACTCAGAAGTGAGCAGTCCTGAGTTCAAGCAAAAAGGGGGTGACTTGGAGATCCTTCAGCTTTGGCTCAACTTGCCGGCTAGTCTAAAAATGACGGAGCCCAGGTATGTGGGAAAGCAGGGTGATGAGATGCTTGTGGTCGGCCTTGAAAACGGAAGTCGTTTACAGCTCATTTTTGGTGCGTGGGAGGGAAGCAAAGCTTCCTTCGAATCGTCCTATCCGATCTTCCTAAGCACGCTCTTTTTAAAAGGGGGGAGCACATTCAAGAAAGTGATCCCTGCGTCAGAAACCATCTTGTGTTATGTGGTGCGTGGCAAGGCAAGGGTGAATGGAATGGATGTTGACTTGCGTGAATTGGTGGATTTCAACAACGAAGGAGAGGAGGTCACGATCGAGGCTTCAGAAGATGCCGTGATCATTTTTGGACATGCAAATTCCTTTGACGAACCGATTGTAGCTCAAGGTCCCTTCGTGATGAATTCCGAGCAGGAGATCCGCCAAGCCTATATGGACTACCAGCAAGGTAAATTTGCCGGTCAATAGGTTCAACCGCGCATCCATGGCGGGTTTTCTTCCTTGATCCTTAGCATCACAGGACAAGTGTCGGAATGAGAACCGGCTAAATATCCTGAGCTCATCAGGAACTCATTCGTGATTTCTCCACCCGTAAACTTGAAGGTCTTTTTAAAGAGCTTAACCCAAGCTTCTCGTGATTTGGGATGATGATGGTCCAGCCAAGCGGAGAAGGATCCATACTCCTGCTGCAGAACGCGGATTACCTGGGCGTTATGGATTGCCGCATTGACCTTTAGACGGTTGCGAATGATGCCTGCGTCTGCCAGAAGCCGCTCTCGATCGCTTTCTGAAAAATTAGCTACTGCATCGACCTTGAATTCGGCATAGGCCTTCCGGAAATTGTCCTTCTTGTTGAGGATGGTAGACCAAGACAATCCTGCCTGATTGATTTCAAGAAGCAATCGTCCAAACAGCTCGTCATCAGAAGGGATTGGAAAACCGTATTCATGGTCATGGTAATGTCGGTGAACGTTGTTTTCGTCGAGCGTCTCCACGTAGGCGCAATAGGGATGAGTTTCAGCCATGGGACGAAAGTAGGTGCAAGGATTTATATGATATCGATTCTGTTTTTCACCCTTCGAAGCGCACTCCGATTACCACAACATCATCTATCTGATCGAAGGCTTGGTCATTGTCGCCCGGGTTTTTCCAAGATTCAAAGGAGCCAGAGATAATCTGCTTTTGCTCTAGCATTGATTTGTGCTGGATGCCTAACAGGAGTTCCTTGAAAGGCTTGTATTTGAACTTCTTTCCTTTAGGACCGCCAAACTGATCAGCAAACCCATCTGAGAAGGTATAGAAAGTGTCTTTTGGCTTCAAGGAGATGCGGTGATTAGTAAAGAGATGTCGCTCTCCATAGCGTCCGATGGGTTGTTTGTCTGGCTTGATCTCATAGAGCTCGTGCGAAGGCGAGTCTAGCGTTGGTGTCATTTCTCCGTTGTTGTCCAAAACGTGTCCTTGTTGCTTTTCACGGATGATATAGAGTGGATTGTTTGCACCTGCATATTCCAGCAACTCGCTTCGCAGGTCAATCGCGCAAAGTGCCATATCCATGCCGTCCTTGATCTCCTCCTCGCTTTTGTCGAAGGTTTCATCGACAAACTCGTTTAGCTTATCCATGATCAAGGATGGTTGACTCAGGTTGAACTCTCTCAATGCCCTGTTGAGCCCATCATAGCCAACAATACTAACGAAGGCTCCAGGAACGCCATGTCCTGTGCAGTCTGCTGCGGCGTAAAGAATCTTTCCTTGAAAAGTTTCCATCCAATAGAAATCTCCCGATACGATGTCTTTCGGTTTGTAAATGATGAATGATTCTTCCAAATGTTCACGAACGATCTTGTCTGATGGAAGCAACGCTGATTGGATGCGTCGAGCGTAGGTGATGCTGTCAAGGATCTCTCTGTTGCGCTCTTCTAATTCCTCATTCAATCGTGTCAAGGTTTCAGCATGTCGCTTCTTGATTCGATAATTGTTGAGTACGACAGACAAGAAACCCAAGGCAATCAAAATCATCGCAATGAATACGATTCTTAAGCGCCTTTCTTGAACCAAACGTTCTTCATTGTTACGAGCGATGAGTTGTGAAGTTGTGAGGGAGTCTGACTTGAAGGCAAGTTCCACATTCGTGCTATCCAGACTCTCGGCGGTTTCCTCTAAGCTGTCTGCGGTCACCTGGAGCTCCTTTTGCTTTATCGCGATGTGGACGTCTTTCCGTTCAATGGTCTTCTCCTTTTGCTGAATTTCAGACTCTGCTTCTGCCAATAAAAGGATCCACTGACTTTCAGAACTCGCTCGCTTCTTCAGTAGGGCATTTTTGAGATCGATGGACTTATCTTGAATCAAGTGCTCGTTGATTTCAAAGATGGTCGCTTCTCCACGGTCTATGAAATTGATCATTGAGCTCCTGAAGGGATAGTTTTCTCCAACCACCAATACCGGTTGGTCCTTGAATTTATTGAGGGTATACCCGAGGTCGACAAAATCCTTATGGTGGATATATACGATGTTGGCCCTTTCTATCTCTCGTGGATGTTGATAATATCGAATCTGAATGTTCTTGTTAAAGAAGCCCATTTTTCGATTGGTCAAGGCGAGCAATTCATCATGCAAGGCTTGATTGAGGACAATGGCGACGTTGATGGTTCCTACGTGTGACGGCCATTCCACGAATCGTGGATTGGTGAGGTCTCGGATAAATTTCGCCTTCGCAGATTCGTTTTGAGACAACATGGGCAATGCGACGAGCATCACCAAAATCCAAAGAAGGGTTCGGCGCCACATGGGACGAAATTTGAAACAATTCTTACTGGGTTCTATGACCTGAGACATGCCGCAGAATGATCGTGTCCGAGTAGGGTGAAGTTGCTTTTGCCGCAACCTATGAATCTGTTGGATTACGGGCCATCGTCTGACATCGGTCAGCTTTTGCCCATCTCAATCTCGACACCTTTGGAATAGAACATTAATCTCCAGATATGGATACAATAGTGAGCCCCCCAAGAGGTTCCAAACAGCCAACAAAAAAACCTACCGTACTTTCAGAAGCCATCGTTGAGATCGTAAGTGATTCAGGAGAAGGAGCGCAAAAATGTGGACAAAGCCTCGGTGCTATTTCAGCGAAGATGGGTAATGGTGTTTGGACCGTAGAGATCATCCCCGCAGAGATCCAACCTCCCGCTCGTTCGCGTGCTGGAGCCTCTGGTATTCGGGTACGCATTGGAAGTGAAACGGTGACCAACATGGGCGATCACGCTCAACTGGTTGTCGCTTTTAACGAGCAGGTTCCCTACGGGCGGATCGAACAACGGGCGTATAAACCCGGGACCCACCTCTTGATCGAGGACAAATGGCGAAACGATCCCACTGAAAAAATCAGGCAGGAGTACACCGAAGCGATCGAGCAATTCAAAGTGCTCGGAGCCGATGTGATTGAGATTCCGATGGAAGAGGAATGCCTGAAAGTGGTCAAGAATGCGAAGAAGGGGAAGAACATGTGGGTACTCGGTATGCTGAGCTATATCTACTCGCGAGATCTCGAAAAGGCACAACAGCAGATTCGAAGGATCTTCCGAAAAAAATCGGATCAAATCATTCAAGACAACATCAACCTCCTCATGTCAGGCTTTGCCTGGGCAGAGGCGAACCTCGACTTGCATTTTGAGATCCCCGCCATTGAGACGGATCAGGAAATGCTGGTCATGAATGGAAACGAAGCGATCAGCTTCGGTGTCATGGCTGCAGGAATTGATGTTTGTTCGATGTATCCGATCACGCCTGCTACTTCTGCATCACACCACTTAGCTGAGCACATGGAGGCTGTCGGTGGATTGGTGCACCAAGCTGAGGATGAGATCGCGGCCATTGGCTTTGCGATCGGTTCTAGCTATGCGGGTAAGACCGCGGTCACGATCACCTCGGGACCAGGCATAGCGCTAAAGACAGAATTCATCGGTTTGGCAGTAATGGCAGAAGTTCCACTGGTCATCGTCGATGTGCAGCGCGGTGGCCCGAGTACCGGATTACCGACCAAGGTGGAGCAGGGAGACTTGCTCTCCGTGCTGTTCGGTGATCCAGGTGATGCCCCTAAAGTGGTCATCGCTCCGAGTACCATTGAAGAATGCTTTCACTTTGTGATCCTGGCTCGAAAACTCGCCGAATCATTCCGTACCCCAGTTTTCGTCCTTACGGACGCTAATCTAGCCACGGGCGTTTCGGCGTTTCCACGGCCCAAGGTCTCGGAAGATTGGTTCGCATCTCCGATCGATCAAAGCGATTGGGAGGAAGGGGTTCGACCCTACGAATGGGCGCAAGAAACAGGCTTGAGCCAACGACCCATCCCTGGCATGAAAGGAGGGATGTACACACTCACCGGATTGGCGCACGACGAGGAGAGCCATGTGGCATATGATCCTGCCATCAACCAACGCGCAGCAGAAGCACGCAGCAGGAAGATCGCAGCACTTCAACTGTCCTTGAAAGAACCCAAAGTGTTTGGCGCTGATTCAGGCGACCTCTTATTGGTCGGCTGGGGATCCACCCGGGGGGCAATCGAAGAAGCCGTTGCTACCGCCAGATCTGAAGGCTTGGACGTGAGCAGTCTGCACCTGCGCTTTATGAGTCCTTTGGAACCAGGGATCAAGGAGATCATGCAGCGTTTCAAGAAGGTCGTCTGCGTAGAACTCAACTACAGCGATACCGTCGGAAGGCCTTTGATTGGAGACCACAACCGTCGCTTCAGTCAACTCGCTTTCTACTTGAGAGGCAACACCTTGATCGACATCGATTCGTACAGCAATGTGTTTGGACAGCCCTTGAGTCCAATCAGAATATACAACATGGTCAAGCGCATGTTTGACCAATACCACGCACAACTAAAAGCCGCCAAGTCATGATAGGTATTCGAGCAGACCTGACCGAACAAGACCTACCGGAGGTCTATTACAGCATTCAAGATTACAGCAGCAGCAACGCCCGATGGTGTCCGGGATGTGGTGATCACGCCATCCTCACCGCTGTGCAAAAGCTGTGTCGAGAGAAACAACTGCCTCCCGAAAAGACCGTATTTGTTTCTGGTATCGGATGCAGTAGCCGTTTTCCGCACTACATGAAGACCTACGGTTTTCACGGATTGCACGGGCGCGCGTTTCCGGTAGCAGAAGGAGTCAAATTCCGTCGACCCGATTTGGATGTGTTTGTCGTAACCGGAGACGGCGACTGCTGCTCCATTGGAGCTGGTCACTGGGTCCACGCTGTGCGCTATAACATGTACATGGTAGCATTGCTTTTCGACAATGAGATCTATGGCCTCACCAAGAAACAAACATCGCCAACAAGCCCAAAAGGGACCTTCAGCAACACGCACCCTAAAGGTTCAGTGCTTCCTCCCTTGAATCCGATACAGAGCACCCTCGGTTTCGCGAATGTGTCCTTCGTCGCCCAAACGGCAGATTGGCATCCTGCGCACCTGTATGCTACGATCAAGAAAGCCCATGAGCATCCCGGATTCAGTTTTGTCCGGATTTTACAACGCTGTCCTGTGTGGATGAACCATGGCTTTAGTCAAGCGGTAGCCAAAGACAATAGCGTGACCTTGCTCGACCATGCAAATGGAATTGAACTCGACCCTCAGGTTCGCAAGTCGTTCAAACAGGTCATCCAACACGATCCGAGCGATATTCTGAAAGCACGCGAGTATGCAGAGTTGGAAGATTCCCTACCGCTTGGGCTTTTCTACCAGAACACGGAAGCAGAGCGGTACGACGAGTACGGAGCTCACAACCTACACATGCCGGTCAAGGAGCGACTTTCGGAGCTAAATGGCTTGCTGGACCGCTACGCCATCTAATCACAGCAACATGTCAAAACCCATCTCATTCAGCGAATTCCTCAAAGAAGGTGCCCTAAAGAAGGAGAAGAAGCCGAAGGAAGAGGCAACCCAGATCGAGGTGAAACCCTTCCGAATCGAAGCGGAAGAGGCATTAGGAGAAGCCGATGTGCGCGCCTTTTGGAAACGGCTACGTCACTTTTTTAGAACTGGAAAGCTCGGCGAAGTTCGACTCGGAGCATTTGTGCCAGCACTGATTGCACCTTACCTACAACACGGAAATTGGGACACAGACTATCCCTTTTACTTTTCAGGTGAAGAGCGTGATTCTCTTGAATCACTGGCTAAGTTTCACTTGGAAGAAACATTTGCCACGGAGGAAGCGAAAATTCTACGAGAAAATGTCGTACGCTGGTTGATATACGCCAGAGAAATATTGCTGGAACAGCACGGATTCATTGACTTCTCTACTTTGCGTGATCGCTGTACGGAACGGCTTTCAGCCTTGGAAGTGCGCGGAGAGCAGGGCGAGCGTTTCAGGGCGGACCTTCAAAAATGGACAGAGGCAATGCCGTCGAGCGGCTACGTGACTGATTTCAACCAGGAAGT
>JABMOM010000007.1 GCA_013204105.1 Flavobacteriales bacterium | reverse complement strand
TCTCTTTTTATCAAGGTCAATTATTGAGCGGTTAATTGTGACTAACCTGCCGCGAAAAAACTGTTGTCACTTGAGCTTTACCCGAGATGGGTAAAAAAAAGCCGACGCAGAACTAGCGGCTCTAGCACAATCCGTTCTTTAATTAAGGATGGCTCACACGCTTGCATGATGACCGTCAGCTCTTTACGGCATAATAAAAGGTTTCTTCGCTTCACATATAAAATGAAAAGCCATGCATAGTTCCCTCCTTAATAAGGTTATCCTACTCTCTTTCACTCTTCTGCTGCTTCTTATCGCCTTGCCTTCCAATGGGCAGAATAAGACTACGACACTCCTGAAGTACGGTACGTCTGGCTATTTTGAGTCAAAGGTGATTAAGGATGAAAATATTGATTCAGGAGAAAGAAGCTACTACATGTACTTAACGTACAAGAATCGTAAATACCAGCAGATTACAGATTTGGCCTTCATATACTTTCATAATCAAGAATCCCTTGATGCCTTTAAGAAGGACATAGACCTCATACTTGAAACTCTTGCCGAAAAATCAAATCTGAGACTTACACGTGAGAATTATGACCTCTGGATTCCAGAGGGAAGCAAAAAGATATGGATAGCGGATGAGGAGGACAAATATTTCATTTTAACACGAAAGCTATTGCAAAGCTATCGCGATTGGCTCGACCTAATAATATTTCCCAAGGAGTAAAGCATAAAGCAGCCATAGGCCTTGTCCGCATGAAGCTGTATATTATAGCACTATCCTTCATCACATAACGTAGACTTACATGGAAGAAAATGAAATTTGGAAAGGAACACCATCCCAATGGACCAATTTTGGAACGTATGTGATGTGTGTTCTGTTTTGTTGGCTTGTAATACCAATATTCATTGCCATATGGTCCTACCTCGTTATTAGAACATGGAGCATTCAGGTTACAGATGAGCGAATTATCGAAGAGAAAGGTGTTTTGTCAAAGACAATAAATGAATTGGAGCTTTTTAGAGTTAAGGATATTCGGATTGAGCAACCATTTTTCTTAAGGCTCGTTGGGCTGTCGAATATCATTCTAGTAACATCCGACCGAACAAATAAGATTTATAGGATTCCTGCCATTGAAAATGGGAAGGAGTTGAAGGAAGAAATTCGGAAGGCCGTCGATATTAGAAGAGATAAGAAGCGCGTTCGAGAAACTGACTTTGAGTGAACGGTCAATTTACATTATCGCGCATTGACATAACAAAAAGCCCGCAGCATTGCACCACGGGCTTAGTCGGAAAGAGAATAAAAACTAGTACTAAGGTATATCTGGGTAAGTGTTGCCGCTTGGCGGTTTTTGCAGGTGCTAACTAGCAAAGTAGGGGGATGTGCAACAGCGGGAAGCCCCAACACATAGCGCACAGCCTTAAACCCATGCGGAAAAGAAATACACGGCACATAACAAACGACTATGGCACATTCCAGTGTTCTAACTCATTTTGTACTTTAGAAAACTAAATCACGGCTTCGCTTCGCACGTACCTCCACGTGCCATAGCCGAGGACGTTGTATGCAATTTAAAAAGTGAAAAAAACGACCGTAACATTAATGATAATAGTCATCCAAACATTACTATTTGGACAGGACTATAACACGACTATTGGGATTAAACTGAATCCTGGAGTTGCGACCATTTACAACACCATTGGTAAGAACGTAGATTATGCACGCTTCTCCACAAGTGGCGGATTTGAATTGAGACAAAGAATTATCAAGGACATGTTTTATCTTGAAACAGGCGTGTACTTTTTTGACAGGGGATACAGAAATAAAGCAAACTATACAGATGATTTAGGCAACCTTGGTGGAAAGGCTGGTCAAGAAATCGAATATTACCTGAACGTCCCCATTTCCCTTACCTTCAATTACAAAGGACTTTATATCGGGGCTGGACCAAACATTAATTATTACTTAGCCCGCAGATTCATATATGACGGAGAACTTATAAGCACAGACAAATCTTACCAATCTGAGGACATAATCTTTGGTGGACAGTTGTTTGTTGGTTATGAATTCAATCTATCCGACAAGCTGCTATTAGCATTTGACGGTTTTGTAAATCCTACATTCAAAGTGAATTTCCTGAACTGCGGACTGGGCATTGGTTTAAAATACGTGCTGACAAAAAGTGAAAAAGAAAAAACTGCTACCAACAAAACCTAAACTGCATTAAAAGGTCTGCTTTTATAAATCTTTCGACCTTTGCTTCGTGCAGAGGTTAAGACCGAATTATAACCCTTTACCGCCACCCGTACTAATGTGAGGAAAAGCGTTTCTGAGAACCGCCCCCCATTCGATGATTAATGCTTCGAAACGTTCGAGAAAAGTAGCTCTCTTTGCGCAGCGCTCTTCACTGTGCTATACCCCTGCCCGATATTAAAGAATGATTCATTCTTATTAATCATTAGCTGTCAATTGCTGGAGTGAGGAATGATTTAGATTCCCCTTCATTGCTTTCAAAACTCTTTAGTACCTTATAGGCAGCGGAATTGCTAAAACCCCCGATGTTGACTAATGGTTGACTAGATTGAAAACAAAAAAGTGTAACACACTTGATTTACAGTGTATTACACTTTATGATTGTGGAGCTGGTGGGAGTCGAACCCACGTCCAAACAAGGAAACATAGTGCCTTCTACAAGCTTATCCTTTGATTGATTTTCGACTGGAAGCTGCCCAGAGGCAGGCCACTTTCAGCTTATCTTCTTAATTTTTGGAACACCATCGAAGCGCTGCTATTCCTAGACTATCATTGACCACGCCTCCATTGATACAGGGGATAGACCAACCTGTACCGGAAACGTCTTGTCCGCGTACCTAGTACGGGATTAGGCTTAATCTCCTATCGGAAAATTAGGCTGCAAGAGCGTAAGTAGTTTCGCCAGTTACAATTTGAACGGCTTAGTAACGAGGTGCCATTCAATCCCCGACTTGCTTACAGTATCCTTCATCTTGCTGTCAATACCGGTCAGCCCCAAAGAACGAAAAGCAAAGGTACGCATAGTAGCCGCGTTGCTCTGGTTGCGCTTCACAAATCTTATGATCGACAAGAATGCTTGATTTAGGTGTTCAATATCCCCTAAATCAACATCTCTTTCCCGAACTTTGCCACTCACAATACCCATGACCGTGCTCCAAGGAACCAAGTTTTATTCCATCCTCCATCAAAAATGCCCCCACTGCCACAAAGGCGAATTGTTTGAGGACAGGAACCCGTATAAGATCTCTAAGATCTTTGACATGCCCCACCATTGCACCGAGTGCGGACAGATCTATCAACTCGAACCCTCTTTCTTCTATGGTGCCATGTACGTCAATTACGGTCTCACCGTAGCCATCGCAATTGCCATGTTCATGGTCATGTGGGTACTCGGAAGTCCCTGGGAATTACATGAATACCTGATCGGGATCATTTTAGGCATCGTTATCCTCGCGCCCTTGACCTTTCGGCTGGGCCGGGCTATTTGGATTAATATGTTTATTAAGTATGAAGAGGGCGCTTCTTCGAAGGATGGTAGGTCGTGATTGGTGACTGGTGACTGGTGATTGGTGACTTGGAGAGTATGGATTAGCTGAGAATATTTCAAAATCTGGCCTTGCAGCTTACTTATTCTGCAACTGATTAACCCATTTTCCAATCTAGATTTGAGTAAGAGATTGCCATGGGAACATTCGAGGAATTGGAAGTTTATCAGAGGGCCACAGTTTTCCGGAGAAAGATTTCAGCCATTGCGAAACGACTCCCTGTGGAGGAGAAGTTCAGGTTGCGCGATCAAATCATCCGATCCAGTAGGTCGGTTACTGCTCAGATAGCGGAAGGGCACGGTAGGTACCACTACCAAGAAAATATAAGATTCTGCAGAATATCGCGAGGATCTCTGGATGAAACCCACGACCATCTCACCGTCGCACTCGAAGAGGGATATATCGACGAGACTGAGTATAGTCAGTTGATAGCTGAAAAGGCGCTCATCATGAAAATGCTCAACGGCTACATCCGTTACCTAAGAAAATCAAAAAGAGGTGAGTGAACTAAATAACGGCCAGTGATAGCCCAACCAATCTCCAGTCACCAGTCACCAGTCACCATACCCTGCCAAAGTCAGGCCTTCGGACAGAAGATCCCCCAAATCACCACCCCATTCCGCGTGGAAGGAATCTTCACCGTTCGTTTATCTTGAATGAAACTGGCCTTCTTCAAACCGGTGTTGCTCGAGAACAGCGTGGGAACGTCCAGCTTGGATCTTCCGAATTTTAGGACGTAGTTATCGTCGGATACCGTCCACTTGCCTTTCATGACGTATTCCTTGGCCTCGTCTAGTCGGTTGAAGTGCAAGCGAAACTGCTGATCCTGATCCAATGAAAGCTGAATATCGGCCATGCCATTTCCCAATGATCGGTACTTGACCGAACCAAACGATGCGTGGGCAAGCGCAATAGAAACGGCCAGCGAAGCATACTTGCGCCGACGGCTGCTGAGGATGTATTTGTAACGGAAAAATCTGAAAATGCCCATGGTTGCTAAGTGTCTGATATAAAAGACGTATAACAGACCAAAAAGATTTGGTTCGAAGGATGTTTTCGATAAAAATGTTGATTTGGACGATGGAATTAGTGGGGGCTGGGGAGTAGGGAGTAGTTGATTAGAGGATTAGTCAATTAGAGAATCAGCTCATTAGTGCATTAGCTCAATGAATTTGCAGTTGAGGTTGAGGTTGAGGTTCCCAAAAGCTGTCACTTCGAGTGATCGCACACGAAATAAACTAGCCAAAACATAACTTGCGCGATCGTATCGAGAAGCCTTACACTCGACTTAGAGGGAGGGTTCTCGATACAATCACGCCTACGGCGAAATCACTCGAACTGACATCCGGTAGGGAAAGCCAGCATCGTAATCACTCGAACTGACATCCTGGGAGGAACTCCCCACTCCCCATTCACTTTTCACTTTTAGTTTTTCACTCTTCACCACTCCCTATTCCCTACTCCCTAATCAACTACTCCCTAATTAGAAACCTCAATCACCAAATAATCCGAAACGCTCCAAAAGCGCTTGCGATCCTTGATGCTGAGGCTCTCCACTTGGCCATCGCTATCCATTGCCCATTCGTAGGAAGACTCTGGGTGATTGGTGATCACCTTGGCTTTTTTCGAGTAGATTGGAATCTCCTGTAATTCACGTTGGTCTACAACGGTGAAAAGTGCCGTATCGAGTTGTGACGCGTCCAATTTCTTGGTACCGCCAATGCCCAGGATCCCACCTTCTTTGGTGATGATGCCCTTTTCCTTCAACTCTTTATTCTCCCCCACTACATAGTGCACCAAGTGCATCTCCTCGTCCATCTGGATGAGGTCTTCGGTGAGCGAAATATTGGTTCTTCGGAAACTGTCCACCGCCATCTTGATGTTCTCGATCAGGATGTCCTTGTCAGCCAGCATCGCCATCAATTGGTCGATTTGTTCTTCTCGCTCAGCCAAACGCGACTGCATGTTCTTAACCAGGCCTTCCAGCTCGTCATTCTTGACCTTGCTTTGTTTCATGCGCTTGTACAAGTCGTTCAGCTGATCCTGGTTGTTGGCGAGCAATTGATCGAGCGATTGTACCTGCTTCATGATGACCTCCTTACTCAGGACTACTCCTTCAGAAGAATCAAACTTCAGCACGCCATTTCTAACGGAGACTTCGTTGACCATAGATGAAATGGTCTCCAACTCTCCGCGAAATACGTCCAACAGTGAGTCTTGCTGCGCTTGAAGTAAGGAATCTTCCTTGGCCTTTTGCTTGGCCTTTTCGGCTTCTGGGTTGCCGCAAGCCGCGATGAAGATCAAGATGGGTAGGATAAAAAAGTAGGTACTGCGCATGGTCTTTTCGTTTCAAACAAATTTAGTCAATCGACAGCCATTGCTTGAGCGAAGGCCTTGCTTTGTTTTTCATTGTAGCATGGAATCTGCTTTGCCCAGATATCATAAACGGAGAAGCCCTTATTTTTGCCGCCAAATGACAAGAGGATGACAGCGAGGGAAAAAGCAGACAAGTGGCTAGCATTGGATTTGGACGAAACGTTCAAATCAGGTATCCGTGCTTTGATCGATGGCGACGAAGAAACGCTTGAGGATGCTTTCTACAAAGACCTTGAGTTCGGCACAGGAGGAATGCGGGGTGTAATGGGCATCGGCTCAAACCGCGTCAATAAATACACCTTCGGCACTGCCACGCAGGGACTTGCCAACTACTTGAAACTTTCTTTCCCCAACGCCCCCCTCAAAGTGGCCATCGCCCACGACTGCCGCAACAACTCTAAGTCCTTTGCCCGCATGGTCGCCGAAATATTGTCGGCCAACGGCATTACAGCCTACCTCTTCGAAGACCTGAGGCCTACACCGCAGCTTTCTTTCGCCGTGCGCGCACTCGGTTGCCAGAGCGGTATCGTTATCACAGCATCCCACAACCCGCCTGAATACAATGGCTATAAGGTCTATTGGAACGACGGCGCCCAGATTGTATCCCCACACGACAAGGGAATCATTGAAGAAGTCCAAAAAGTAGACGATCCTTCAAGCATTCCTTTCACACCGAATGAAGCCTTGATCAAAACCCTCGGAGTAGAAATGGATGAGGCTTTTCTAACTGCTTCACTAGCACAACGAAAAACAACCACGACCAACACTGCCCTAAAGGTGGTCTTCACCTCCCTCCACGGAACTGCCATCACCTTGCTGCCTGAGTTGCTCCATCGCGCTGGATATGAACACGTGTCCATCGTGGAAGAACAGGCCCTTCCTGACGGCAATTTCCCCACGGTGAAGAGTCCTAACCCCGAGGAGCGTGAAGCGCTAGATATGGCCTTAAAACTGGCTGAAAAGGAAGGCGCAGACCTGGTCATTGGGACGGATCCAGACAGCGACCGCATCGGCGTGGCCGTGCGCAATGCCAAAGGTGAAATGGTGCTGCTCAACGGAAATCAAACGGGCGTGCTCCTAACCGACTACCTCCTCAGAAATACAGACCTAAGCGACAACGACTTCATCGCCTACACCATCGTGAGCAGCGAACTGTTTGGCGACGTCGCCCGTGGCTACGGTGTGGAATCTGAGGTCTGTCTGACAGGATTCAAGCACATCGCCAGTTTGATCCGAGAAAACGAGGGACAGAAGCGCTTCATCGGCGGTGGTGAGGAAAGCTACGGATACATGGTCGGTGACTTCGTGCGCGACAAGGATGCCCTCACCTCTGCCCTGCTCTTCTGCGACTGGATCGGCGAAACATTGGCCAATGGATCGAATGCCGAAGAAGCCTTGGTCTCCATTTATAAGAAGCACGGCATCTATCAAGAAGATTTGATTAGCCTTACCAAGAAGGGAAAAGAAGGCAGCGAGGAAATCAAAGCGATGATGTCGCAGCTCCGCGCTCAACCACCTGCATCCCTTGGCGGAGATCAAGTAGTCAGGGTAGATGACATCCTCACAGGAGAGAGCAAGGACCTAGCCACAGGTCACACGCACCCGATCGATCTTCCTTCCAGCAATGTCTTGCAATTCATGACCCGATCGGGAAGTAAGATTTCTGCGAGGCCTTCGGGCACAGAGCCGAAAATCAAGTTCTACTTCAGCGTACGAAAAGATTGGGATGTATCGCTCAGCATGGGCGAACAACAAAAAATCCTCCTTGCTACGATTGAACGCATCAAAGAGGATTTGAATCTTTAGTCGGAAGTGTTTCGCCTATTCAGGCACTTCCGTTTGGCTGTCTCTCCGTTCTATGTATTCTCCTACCTGAACGGGGTGATGTGAAGCCCACCAGTACCAAGTTTCCACTCGATTAAGGCCGTCCTGACCACTTTGGGGGACGTCAAATTCTTGCATGAACTCACCAATGAAAGCAGTGGCTGGAGTCGGTTGTTTAAACCACGCATTCCACTCTTGGGTCACTTCATAGAGGTCATAGGCATTTCCCAATTCAGAATCTGCCGGCGTTGACTGCTGAGCCGCAGCACCTAGCGAAAAGAGGGTAGCCATTACGAAGAGGACCGAGTACTTTGTGAAGAGAGCTTTCATCTTTACTTACTTATCGTTTCTAGATATGATGACATTACCGCGCACCAGTTGCTTGATCCGATTCACTTGCTTGTATTCAACAAGGAATGCGTAGGATCCGATCGGCAGGTTCGTACCGTTGATCTTTCCATCCCACTGGGCGTTCTCGCCTTCTCCGTGGAAGATCTCCTTACCCCAACGGTCATAGACAAACACCTTGACGTACTCCAAGTCCTCACCGAAAATCTGGAAGAAGTCATTCTTACCATCACCATTTGGTGTGAAACTCGTCGGAATGTACAAGGTTTGGTGACGTTCTACGTCGAGACGCTTTTCCAAGTAATCAATGCAGCCGTATTCAGTTCTTGTGGTCAGACCTATGATGTAAAGACCTGGCTCGTTGTATTCGTGCTTGTTCGGATTCGGGAATGAATTGGTAGTTGAATCGCCAAAATCCCACAGCCAATAATCAGCGCCAACCGAATAGTTGTCGATGAAGACTACCGGCTCCAACAAACTGATGGAAGTCTCACTCAACTCAAAATCAGAGATGGGATTTGCGTGAATGACCACTCGCTCAGGATGTGAGAATGAATCCACACAACCAAACGGACTGGTCACATCCAACTGTACCCTGAACAGTTCTTTGCCAATGCCATCTTCGACGCGATAACAATAGGTTGGATTGACGTCTTCAAAATTGTACTCTTCATCGCCAAACTCCCACTTGTACAACAGGTCTTCACCTGAGGCAAGCCTAGACTCATCAATGAATGTGACGCAATGCGGAGAACATCCCTCTGCAGAATCAATGCGGAAATCTGCCACTGGATTGTGATGTACGATGGTAGTTCTGTAGGTTGAATCGATGCAGCCGTATCCTGTCTCTACTATAAGAAGTGTGTTGTAATCACCCCCTTTCAAGAAGATGTTGGAAGGATCCGTCTTTAGAGAGCTATTGCCATCGCCAAAGACCCAGTTCCACGATACTACACCCACTGAATCAAATTCATAATCAAAGTAGGTCTCATCTCGGTAGTGGATCTCATTGCCAGCACATACCTTATCGTCCAGAATCAAGATCTTTCCTTCCGGTTTAGGACGCATCAAAATCTCAAATCCTTCGGTTCGGTTACAGCCATAATTGGTGTAAGGCGTTAAGGATAGCGTATAGTAACCAGGATCCTGATAGAAGTGACCGACTTGCTCGTTGCTCGCATCTGTACTGTCTCCGAAATCCCAGTGCCATGAGGTCATCACGGATCCAAACATTGGATCTAATTGAGAATCGTCCTTGAACAACACGCGCTGACGCTCGCATTGCCCCTCTTGAATGAAGTCCGGAACTGGAACTGGGAATGAACGCTGAGGCTTCACTACAGTGTTCGTACATCCTTTATCCGTGGCTACGGTCAATCGAATATTATAGGTTCCGTGTGTAGCGTACATATGCGCCGTATGCTGATTATAATCTACCGGCCATCCATCGCCGAAATCCCACTCCCAATAATTGATTACTCCTTGTGTAGAGATCGAAGAATCGTTGTAGAATACGGTATCGTTACTACACACCTCCGGTGAAAGGAAATCCACATCTGGTATGGAGAAAACCTCCACACTATCCGTATATGAAATCGAACAGCCCGAATCGCTGGTAACGGTTAAGGTGACGATATACCAACCGTCTGCGAGATATACGTGGGCTGGACTCTGCGCTCCACTCGGATTACTTCCATCGCCCCATTGCCAGAGCCATTGATCCAAGTTTCCGGAGGAGATTGTTGTAAGGTCTGTAAAGGACATTGCATTGCCTTCGCATTCCGGCGCGTAACTAAAATTCACTTGCGGATTCGGTGAAGCAACGATCGGCTTGATCAGGGTGTCCTGACAGCCACCGTTCGCGGTTACGATCAATCGGACCAAGTAGGTGCCTGCCGTTGCATAGGAATGATTGAAACTATTGGTGGTATAATCTACCGAGCCATCGCCGTCTACATCCCAATCCCATGAAATGATATTCCCATTGAGTGCATAGGAATCGTCTGTAAAGTTTATGGGGCCGTCCACGCAGCCGTTGTATGCTATATACTGCGCAACAGGAATCGGCTTGACCGTTACATTGACCTCATCGAAGATGGTGTCACATCCTGCATTTGCGACCGACCATCGCATCGTGTTCACACCCGGCGCGAGACCACTTACAGTAGTATTATAGACCGTCGGGTCGGCAAATGTTCCCGCACCGCCCATCACCGACCAGAATCCGGCCGCGGCGTTTCCATCCAGGGTATACGTAGTAGAACATATTGAAGTATCATTTCCTGCATCCGATATCGGTGGATTGATCGTGATTGGAAAACAAGTATCCACGTTCTCACATCCTCCCTCAAGCGTCAAGCAAACCGTATCAAAGACTACAGTACCGTCAAAGGTCATACACACCTCGGAGCTGTCGTTGTTAGCAGATACGATGGTTCCCGACTGGCCGCCGTTCCATGACCAAGCACCAGGCGCCATTCCACTTCCAGGAATGAAGGAGTAACACAAGGTGTCACCAGAGCAAGATGCCGTCGGAATGTTCGTATAAGTCGCACTTGGAACGCTAGCAGGTATGCACGAATAGAGTACCCTTCCATTCCAAATACGTGGATTGAAGGTAGCGCCAAATGGGTAATCCTTGCCGTAAGCATAGGAAAGCGAGAGGTCTGCGTTAGAAGAATAGGTCTGTCCAGCCGTTGAGCCAAAAGGACCATTCGTATAGTTCATGTAAGGCGCAGAATTCGCCAGCCAGGCGCGCGTCACGTAAAAGGAGATCGTACAACCCGGCTGAATGTCTATATCCACAAAAATCGGAACGTGCGTGTAGCTTCCAGGGCCAGCAGATGTAAGGCTTGTAACGCTATCGATCTTGGTCCAACCCGTAGATGCATTCTGAAAGCCAACGAAACCGCCTTCGCGGTACCAGATCTCCACTTCCTCAACGGTGCCCGAATAAAAGTTGCACCAAAAGGAATCGATGCGGATTGGATTGATCGCAATGATGTGGAACATATTGCCGTCTTGGGCATTGTTGTTCGTCATCGTCGAATTGAACGGGCCGCACTGTGCTTGAGCCTCCATGGACGAAAGCCCGATCAGAAGAAACACCAACACCGTTATATGTAGAAACAATTTCTTCATCATCTTATTCAATTCCAATTACCGTTACGTTTCCGAAGAGCTCAAAGTCTTCCCCATTGTTATAGGTATAGACGATCCTGTAGGCATAGGTTCCCTGCTGCACGAGTTTATTTTGAGAATTTCTTCCTGCCCATGAGGCATCCAAGCCTTCATCGAAATAAACCTGATTTCCCCATCGATCATAGATGTACATCTCAAACTTTGAAATGTCCTGCAGTCCTTCTACGAAGAACACCTCGTTTTGTCCATCGCCATTCGGGGTGAATGCGCTTGGAATGAAAGGAATGTTCGCGTGGTTCACGAATGCCATCTTTCGAAGGGTATCTGTACACTGATACACGTTTCGCGCAGCAAGCATGATTTCATATTCACCCTGCTCACGGTACTCGTGTGCCGGATTGTGTTCATTGGATCTTGCGCCGTCCCCGAAGGTCCACACGTACCAATTGGCCTGCTGAGAAAGGTTCTTGAATTGAACCAAGGGATCCGCCGTGGTCAATCTTGCAATGTCTGGATCATTCGAGAAATCAGCCACTGGCTGCGGCAATACGGTCACCGCACTGTCAAATGTGTAATGACTAACGCAGCCTTCATTCGAATAGATCATCAGCGTGACGTCGTAGCTCTTCGCCTTACCCGTAACGTTAACGTAGGTGTAATAAGCCGTATCCTCACGCATCACTTCCTCGTCATACATCCACACATAGCGAAGATCAGCGTCCGTAAATGACTGGGTGCTATCGATGAACTCGACGTACAGCGGAGAACATCCACTATCCGGAGAAACTCGGAAGCGAGGCGTTACCCGCTCGAAGATGTTTACTGGATAAACAATAGAGTCCACACAACCTTTGTAGGATTCAACCTTCAATTGCACATCGTACACTCCGTGCGTATCGAAGGCATGCTTAGGATACTGAAGGTTTGAAAGGTCACTACCATCATCAAAATCCCAAGTGAACTTTGCCAAGGCACCATCGCTGAAGCTTGAGCTATCCCTGAAGGATACCTCGATGTCCTTACACTGGCTGATGAAAGTGAAATCCGCTTCAGGCACCTCGTAGACTGGAACTTCTTTTTCAATGGTACTCTTACATCCCTCGTTGGACTCAGATGTCAACGATACGGTATACCAACCGACCTCATCAAACAAATGGGTCGCGGTAGGGCCAATGTATTCAAATGAATCAGCCACCAGCCAAGTAAAGTCATTTACTGAACCATAAGCTATGGTCGTCTGCTGTTCCAATTCGAGCGCTTCTCCCAAACAAACACGGTTCGAGAAATTGAATTCCGTCACTGGTGTCGGGAAGATTTCCACTTGAACGATGGTGTCGTCATAACAGCCTTCGTCTGTCCAAATGCGGAGTGAGACCGGCACAAAGCCATTGATTTGGTAGTCGTGCATAACATCTTGAGTGAAGGCCGAATCCGTGCCATCGCCAAAGTCCCAAGCCCATCGATCGATGTCTGCACCTACGATGGTGCTCAAGTCGTTGAATTCTGCGGTTTGGAACTGGCATGAGTTCAAAGCCTCGAAACTGGCTACGGGAAGGTGGAACACCTCTACCGTCAATTGATCCGAACTGGTGCACCCACTGTCCGATTGCGCCATGAAGGACACGTTATAAACCCCCGGTGCTCCATAGAAGTAAACCGGTTCATTGTTCAAGAAGGGAAGTCCACTCGCTTGCAGACCGGTTCCATCGCCAAAGTTCCAAAAGACCGAATCGATCGCCCCCATAGAAATGGTGGAATTATTGTCAAATTCGACAGCCTTCTCGTAGCACTTATCCTCTACCGTAATATCTAAGTCTGGACGAGGATTCACAAATACGTCCTTGTATAGCGTGTCAGAACAACCTTGAGCATTGACGATCAGTCGCACGTTGTACACGCCAGAGTTGGTGTAGTTATGGATTGGGTTCTGGGTAATGTGATTATCCACGCCGTTGCCATTCATGTCCCACAGCCAAGAGGTAATCGTAGCCCCATTGCCTGTACTTTGATCTTGGAATCCGACCGGTGCTCCTTCGCAAACATTTTGCGTAGAGAAGTTTGCTGTTGGGGTAATATTCACGTTGATTACCATCTGATCAGAAGTGCTTGGGCATCCTGCAGATGAAGTAGTCCACATCAATACGTGTTGACCAGGCGTGTTTGTCCAATAAGTAGCCGCATTATCTGTAGTGTCCGATATGATCCCTGGCCCTGGAGAGGTTACTACCGTCCAATTACCCGCTCCAACCGCCGGTGAAACCGCAGAAAGTTGGGCTAAGTGTCCCGTACAAATCGCTTTATCGGGTCCTGCATTAGCAAGAGAAGGCGATGCCGCTACGTTCACATAAGTGCATATCGTATCGCTGGTAGCACAGCTGTCCGTTACCGAAACACAAACATTGCCGGAGCTTCCACCGAACAACACCTCGACAGCATTACTGTCTTGGGTAGAGAGGAAGGTGCCTCCAGCCGGCAGGTACCATGTATAACTGATGACATTTGGATTCGAAGGAATCGAATACCACGCACTGTTGTTTGCGCAAACTTGAACGGCACCAGAAATGTTTCCTGGCGTTTGAGGCTGATCGATCGAATACGTAATGCAGGTATCGGGCCCTGTGATACAAGTATCCGTCATTGCAACGCAAATCTGTCCTCCCAATGAGTTGGCACCAATGGCAACCACAAGCAGCGAGTCACCCTGTCCGGAAACGATGGTATCACCGGCCGGAACCGTCCATACATAGGTTACCGCAAGGCTGTCCCAAGGAATGCTAAATGTTACGGTATCTCCTTGACAGAGCAAGGTATCGCCAGAAATAGGCCCTTGAGGAGCCGGAGGGGTAGGGCAACAAGAATGAAATCCGAAAATTCTTCCGGTATTCGCATTGACCTCTGACCAGATGTCGTGCATCTGCTGGTTGTTCAGGGGAAACTGCATACCACTGCGATACAGGGTCACCGTATTTCCTAGAATGTTAGTCGTGGGTTGGGTTCCATCGTAGCTGTTGGCCATGTTGTTCCCTGTACCACTTCTGGAACCATAAATGCCAATGATATCACCACTCGTAATCGGAATACTGCACGTGAGAGGTGTAGTACCTGAAACACTATCCGCATAGAATAGGGAGGTGAATGTATTCGTTGTTCCTGCCCAAGCAGGCGGCGCACCATTGGTGAATTTCACCACCTCGACATGCCATAGATTGCTGTTCATGGCATTGTCTACGTAGACTTGGCAAAGGTTGAAATTGGTCGGAGCCGTGAAATAATATCCTCGCACCCTAACGTCTGTGTAAGATGCACTCTGAGAACCAGGACCAAACTGTACCTGGGCCGCAAGGTCACCTGCAAGGATCAGAAACATCAACGCCAAGACCGTCAGAGAGGTAAGCAGCGAGCTTCGTCCGAATGTTGAATCGTAAAATTTTTTCATGTTCATCTGATGCTATTTGGACGATCCCTTGGTTTCGGGATTAAAATACAAGTCGTGATTCTTCTTCCTTGCGATCAACAATCGCTCGATCACCACTGGATTGGACTCTACCCATTTGGTAACTTTCTTCACCTGGCCTTTTGACAAGGTTTGTCCCAATTCAAGCGCCGGAAAACTTTCAGCAGTTGCAACCATCTGCACATAGGCATTGGACTCAACGGGGGCTTCATACGCCGTTTGAATCAGATCGACCATTTCCAACACATTGTACGGAAGCTCAGCCCGATCCGTCGGAAAATCATATTTCCCTTCCTGGGCTTGAACGTTCAGTGCTGTCAAGAGCATCACGCAAACCACAAAGGCCTTAGCGTCAATCAACGACTTCAACGATTGTTTCATTTTCATCACAACTTTCGAATTCTTAGGTTCAGTCTTTTGGAGGCAAAATGCACGTAAAAATAATACATAATGTCCTTCTCCACGTAGTGGACGGTCAGAAAGGAAATTGGTTGCCAATAGTGAACGGGAAATTTAGCCGGCAAGATGAGCAGGCCGAAGCAGATCACCCACCTCTTTCACAGGGTTGAAGGTTTCGATGGGGACTTCAACGAAAATCGTTACCCAGTGAGCCATTCCGCCGTTCCAAAGGCCAGGCCACTCTAAGGCCTTGATGTCTCGCCCTTGGTGGCTTTTATTGGCAATAAAATAAAGGTCGTCATCAACGTACTGGGTCAAATCAATGGAATTACCTTTTAAATCCTTGACGTAACACACCAAATCAACCGGATTGAAATGCGTGGAATTAGACAAAATGTGCCGTTGTCTGCTGTCCTTATTATCGATTTGGGCCTGTTCGACAACTTGCAAACTTTCACCTGTAAAACGATCCGTCGTGTAAAACGGTCCACCCCCCGGCTCTCCTTGATTTTTCACCATTCCACAGACGCGGATTGGGCGCTTCAAATAAGCTTTTAATTTTTGAAAATCTTTCGGAATCCGGATCTTCCATTTATCCCTCAATTCTCTGATGTGCACTTCATCAATCAAACCCTTTGCCAGCTCGCCATCCAGATGTTGCAAGTCGGTCCGAAGTTCTAAAAGAATTCCCGCAATTGCCTTCTTGTGTTCACTAGTCTCCTTTAACATACGGCCATGGGCGACGTTGTCGATGTTTTTGATAAAAATCAGATCGGCGTCTAAACCATTGAGGTTGTGGATCAAAGCTCCGTGTCCACCCGGGCGTTTTATCACCTCTCCTTTGATTTCAACCAAGGCGTTCTTTTCATCCACCGCTACGGTATCCGTCTCCGGGTCCTGATGTGAAAACCCGATTTCCCACTCTATTTCATTGAAAGGCGATTGCGTAAGAAGGTTTGCCACCTCCTTTTCAAACGATGCCCTGTGTTCTGGAGACACGGTAAAATGAAGCCTGGCCTTGTTATCGGACATCGCATATTCCATGGCTTCCTTGAGATGTTCTGTAATCGGCGTTGCCACCTCCGGGTAGGCGTGAAACGGCAAGAGTCCCTTGGGTTTGCTCGCGTAAGCCAATCCCTCTTCTGAAACCAATAATTGCAACCATTTTACCTTGGAAGATAATCCCGCCTGATAGGTCTCGACATCAGCGTTATTGGCAACCTCAAGCCATTGCTCAAAAAAGATAAATTCTTCGGCGCGGTCAAAAAACACATCAATTTCTTTCTGATGCGTTTTGGGATTATCAATCCATTTGAGCACTCCCTTGAACATACGGGTAGCCGCGCCAGAGGCCGGCACGAACTTCATCGGCACGAAACCCCTCGCTTCATCATAGCGCTTTACCGCTGCAGCTCGCTCCTTGGGTGTGAGGCGTATGATCCCTCCCCCTACCGTTGCCGGCCGGAGCAGACGCACATACTTGGTGCCCACCTCGAACTTTCGGATCTGTGTTTCGAAAGAATGTACCGTTGTTTGACTCAAAGTTGGATTACTAGTTGACATTGCTGTTTTCGCCATGTCCTACAAATTTAAAGGTGTGAAGGCTCCTGCCCAAACATTGCAGGTTATGTGACGTACTTTTGCAAGCCGATGAACACGATTACGTCAAGCGCAGTCTACACTCTCCCGATTATGGAGCACTTTGCAACGCTGCAAGGAGAAGGCTTCCACGCCGGAAAACCCGCCTATTTCATTCGAACGGGAGGTTGTGATGTGGGCTGTCATTGGTGTGATGTAAAGGAAAGCTGGCCTGGAGACGGTCACGTTCCTATGAATGTCAATGAACTCCAAGAAGAAGCGCAACAGCACGACATGGACATCGTTGTGGTCACCGGAGGCGAACCCACCATGTATGACCTTGAACCGTTGACCGCCGGCCTTCGATCACTCGGCAAGCGCACCCACATTGAGACCTCAGGCGTCTATCCGCTCACCGGAACGTGGGATTGGATTACCTTTTCTCCGAAAAAATTCAAGGCACCCACCGAGGGTGTTTATAAAAAGGCACACGAATTGAAAGTAGTGGTCAGTCACCCGAGTGATTTTGAGTTTGCCGAGGTACATGCCGCGAAAGTGGATCCGAGCTGTAAACTCTATTTACAACCCGAGTGGAGTAAGCGCGAACGGATGATGCCATTGATCGTAGCTTACATCAAACAACACCCGCAGTGGCGCATGTCATTGCAAACGCACAAGTATTTGAACATTCCATGAGAAAGGCTCTTCTTCTACTCCTTTTGGTGGTCGCTTCTACGCTCACGTTCGCGCAACGCGGCGGCTCCACTGATAAAAAAGCCAGCAAACTCTACGAAGAAGGAAGGCAGCACAAACGCTTTGGCAGGGTTGAAGTGGCCGAATCCACCTTCCTCCTAGCCATCGAACGCGACACCTTGTACCTGGATGCGATGTACGAGTTGAGCAACATGTACATGCAGCAGGGGCGAGTAGCAGACACCAAACATTGGTTGGAAAAGATGGTGCGTCAGGATCCCACCTATGCTTCCAGTTTGATCATCACCCTCGCTTTGATCGAACAGCAGGAAGAAGACTTCGCCCAAGCCCTAAAATACTACGAGCAATACTTGAGCATCGCGCCGGAGGGATCCAACAACTGGTTGGTCGCAAAACGAGGCGCGGCGAGCTGCGAATTTGCCGTTTGGGCGATGGAACACCCGGTACCTTTTGACCCCCAAAACCTCGGCGAGAAAGTCAACTCTGCGGATGACGAGTACTTTCCTGCCATGACCGCCGACGAACAATTGCTCATCTTCACACGTGAAATTGCAGCACCCAACAATCCTTACTCGCCTGATGGACTGGACGAAGACTTTTTCTTCACCGAAAAGCTGGACGATGGGACTTGGGGAAAGGCCTACAACCCTGGCCCACCCATCAATTCACCCTGGCGAGAAGGGGCACCAACGATCTCCCCTGATGGCAAGTACATCATTTTCACCATCTGTGATCTCTACGGACAATACGGACCAGACAAGCAAGGTTTTGGAAGCTGCGACCTCTTCGTATCGGTCCGAAACGGCAAAACTTGGTCGAAGCCGATCAACATGGGGCAAACCATCAACAGCCGCAACTGGGAAAGTCAGCCTTGCTTCGCTGCGGATGGGAAGACCCTCTTTTTTGTACGCGGTCGCTACAACCACGAGCACGACCGATTAGACGATGTTTTTTATTCTGAGATCATCAACGGGAAATGGTCAAAGGCGCAACCGCTCCCTGACAATATCAATTCTCCCGAAGACGAAGAATCTGTCTTTCTCCACCCGGATGGAAAGACCTTGTATTTCTCTTCCCGCGGTCACATTGGACTTGGGATGATGGACATCTTCATGAGCCGCAAACAAGACGACGGAAGTTGGGGTGATCCGGTCAATTTGGGTTATCCCATCAACACGAGCGGACATGAAAACAGCTTCTTCGTGAGCGCCAATGGCAAGTACGCCATCATCGCCAGCAACCGAGAAGGCGGCTATGGTAAACTCGATTTATATTCCTTTGAATTACCCAAACATCTCCGTCCACAACCCGTGACCTACCTGAAGGGCATCATAAGAGATGCCGATGACAAACGCCCGCTGGAAGCGTCCTTCAAACTCATCAACCTAAGTACAGGAGACACCGTAGCCTCCGCTACCAGTGATCAAGAGACAGGAGCCTTCTTGGTCGTGCTTCCTTCCGGCGAGAACTATGCGCTCATGGCGGAAAAAGGAGGCTACCTCTATCATTCTGAAAATTTCACTCTTAACCTGGAGGAAGAGCTCACTACCTATAAAAAGACCATCGACCTGCAACCCATCGCTTCGGGAAGAAGTGTGGTACTCAAGAATGTATTCTTCGATACCGACAAGTTTGTGCTCAAGCCGGAATCAAAAACCGAATTGGCGAAACTCACCCAACTCATGGAAGACAATCCGGAGTTGAGGATCGAGATCTCAGGCCATACTGACAATCAGGGAAGTCCGGGCACCAATCAGCTCCTTTCTGAAAATCGAGCGAAGGCCGTATATACGTACCTATACGGCGCAGGCATCGATGAAGATCGCATGCAATACAAAGGCCACGGGCAAACTCACCCCATTGCAGACAACACCACTCCCGAAGGTCGTGCACTCAACCGCCGTACCGAATTCATGGTCGTTGATTGATTTTTTCTTTTTAGAATAAGGAAAAAGTTACATTTACTTTCTCACACAAATAAACTAACCTAAGAACATGGAGTTTTCAAGCAGCGATATCAAGGACATGCGCACATTTTACGAACACGAACTCTCAAGCACTTTAGAGCGCCTGAGGCACATCGAAAGTGTCCTTGCTAAGATCGGAGGATCTAAAATCAACGTCGCTATTAATGTTGGAAATACACCTACCGTATCTGCAACTACCGCAACGAAAGCAGCAAAAAAGACTACCGTCAAAAAACGTGGGGCAAAACGTGGACCCAAGTCCATTTGGGGAAACTTCGTCATGAAGAAGCTCAAGGAGTTGGACAAGCCACTCACCTATGACGAACTCATTGCAGAAGCCATGAGGTTTGCGAACGTGCCCGCTGAGAATGAGAATAAGATCCGTCAATCGATCATCAACGTGACCTTCCGCCTTCGTACCCAGGAGAAAAAAATCGACACCTTCTCGAAAGGTTCTCGCATCAAATACTTGGCCCTTAAAACCTGGTTTGGCTCGGATGGCGCGATTGACCCAGCCTATGCTAAGAAGGCGAGCAATGTAAAGCCCAAGCCCACGCAGCGTAAAAAGGCAGCACCAAAACGCCCTAAGGCAGCTGTGAAAAAGGCAGCGACAGTGAAGAAGGCAGCTCCAGTAAAGAAGGCCGTAGCTAAAAAAGCTCCAAGTGTTGTGAAGAAGGCGGCGCCTGTTAAGAAGGTGGCTGCGCCAAAAAGCACTTTAATAAAAAAGACATCTGGAAAATCCACAGCAACCGCTGTGAAAAGTGCTCTGCCTAAAAAGGCCTCGAAAGCTGCAAGTACTTCTTTATCAAAGAAGCAAAAGGCGAACGAACCGTCGTCCGTTAAGACTGTGCCGTCTGTTAAGGCCGAATCGCCTAAAAAATAATTCTATCAGGTCATGGCTTCTTACCTGAATCTCATGTGACCGGGCAAGCATTTATTTCCCAACTGACCTAGTTAGTTATTCATACGTTTGAAAACAACGGCTCTTGATTGTCTCATGGAAGAATCAAACACCGTCTCGTACAAGGACGATTGAAGCAGTGAGTCAAAAAATTGAGTGTGACATTCGATTCCAGTATTTGTTAGAATCAACAGTTCTGAATCACATGAATCGCTGCAATTTACTCCATGCCCTTGAAGGAATTCTGAGCCTTTGGGAATGTATCCACTTCTATAATTACTTAAATACCAAGTCGTTACAAAACTTGCACAGAAAGTTGTCTCCCTTGCCTCATTTTCTATTAACCAATCAACCATTGATTGCTGTATCCGCAAGTCGTCATACAATCCTACATTAACCTCACTTACGGTACGAATTGTTGCTGTCGAATAAACGGTCCACACTACGAGCGCGACACTGATTACAAGTTTTAGCTTGACATCTACTTTGAACACATTCCAAACGGCAATAGAAACGAGGAAAAGTCCCAGAATTACCGTTGCCAATAGATACCTAGGAGTAAAGAAATTCAAGGCCGAGAAGAGGATGAATCCAAGAATGATCAAGTAGCCAAGACCAAAAAGATTCTGATTCTTTGAAAGGTATCGGCTCGAAGCTTTCTTTTTAAGAATGTACCAAAAGACATATGGTAACATCGCGAAAACCAACATGAGTGTAAAGAATGTGTATGGTTCTTTGACGACCCACTTCCATTCAAGAATTTTATAAGCCGCAAAGCCTATAAAGAGTAAGAGGACATTCCAGTATTTCTTCTTAAGTCCTATAAAAAATGCGGTTGCCGCAAGTGCAGGATAAAATAGGTACAACCTACCAGTATCCTCAAAATACGTTCTAAAAACCATCCTAAGCTTAAACTTAAACTCTAGAGGATCATCGAGTATATAACCTGTATGTTCAGGATTGAAAAACCAGCCGTGATATAGGTAAGTAAGCGTTGGATGAGACAAAAACACGAGGACAAGAATTCCATTCACCCACAAATCCCTCCATTTTCGATCCTTTATTAAAATCAAACGCAAAACATCCCAGAGGGTAAATGCGAAAAGAAATACAAGTGCTGACTCCTTAGCGTAGATCGCCAGTATCATTCCAATCAAATACTGCCATTTTCGCTCATCTATGTATCCCAGCACGGCGATGATCAAACCAAGCCCCATGAACATCTCAGGATAGAGCATGGCTGACTGAGCCAGGAACATAGCTTGGGATCCGATCAAGAAGCTTGCAAGTAATGCTGCACCAGGACCAAACTGTCTTCTAACTCCCACGAACACTACGATCAATAAGCTAAGGCTAATGAACAGTGCATAGCTGTGCAGGCTCACGTTTGAGATACCGAACACCTGTGCCCAAACACCTCCTAATGCTTGAAACAATAGCGGATGTCCCCTACCCAAGCTTAAGTCAATTGCATCAGGAAGAATGGAAGGACCATAAAATGACATGTCGCGAATGGCAGGCGCATAGACCCAAGCTTCGTCCCAAAAATGCCCCAGGTTCAAATAGGGGATTTGAAAGGCAATGATCGCGACGACTAACGCTGAAAACCCAACCCAGTAATAATCAATTCGTGTCATGGAACGATAAGCACTTTTTGCGCCATGACCGGACGTTCATTTCTATCATATCCTAACGCCATATACATTCCACCCTTCAATGTCGATCTTTCCTCAAGCCACTGACTCCCATCCACTTCCAAAATGACTTTTCCATTCAAGTCAAAGATCTTAACCCTACTCAATTCACTTAAGTCAGCCGAATTTCTTAGTTCAGTTTGTGCATTAACTGCTTCAATGCCCACTTGGGTAGATTCAGGAAAATAGTATTCAGAGGTAATGACTGTTTCAACCATGTTATTTGTGAAATGCTCGCGATACCAAAAAAGGAGATCTTGAGACCCTTGCGCTTGATGCTGTGTCTGACCAATTCCTACGGCTCCACTTTTATGCAATTGAATTTTTTCTGACCACTCATTATCTTGGGTGCCAAATGTGGTAGAGAAGTTTGTCAAGCCTAATGAAGGAGACAATACGGTAGTAAAACACTCAACACCTCCTTCTCCGTAAGTGGATGTATATCCTGTAAGAAATAAACTATCGTTTCGAGTTGTAATACTAGTAGCTCTATCGTCTTTATTATTTACGGTTACATCATACCCTTGGAGTAAAGTGTCCAGCGGCATTCCCAGTGAGTCGAATTGAACGATCAATATGTCCTCGTCGGTTCCAAAAAAACTGTTGGAATAACCAACCGCGATAATCGAAGAATCAGAGACCTCAACCGCTTCAAAAAATTCTTCATCTCCAGACAACGAAAAAGATGCGTCCCATTCCACATCAAAATTCTTATCCAAGTAAAGAACGTGCGCATCAAGCGAGTCACCTATTCGAGAGGCCACTACTAAAAACCCTTTTGAACCTACCACTCGAGGGGTTATAGCATATGCCTTAAATCCTTGAAGCAAGGGATTTAAGGACTTCGAAATAAAAGTTCCTTGCAGGTCAAAATGAATCAATTCGACCTCCTTTTCCTCCCCAATGGTTTCGATAATGACTATAACCGAATCTCCATCGACAGTCAAAGCTGAAGCCATCGTCCATTGCTCATCAATGTTGAAGTAATATTCCTTAGAAATTGAGTGATCATTACGGTCGATGAAGTAAATGAATGCCTCATATAAGGCATTATTATGGCCATTTGTTAAGCCACAAACGATAATGGTTTCTTGCGTTACAAAGAAATCAATGGCACGATCAACCGCGTTTGTGCCATATGAATGAGCCTCTAATACGTTTCCTCCTTCCGAAATCCTAAGTAGGTGAAAATTAGAACTTAGAGATTCATCTTCTGATCCACTATTGAGTAGGATTATAAATGTGGAGTCGCCTTCAGGCACCATTCCAACCGCTGCTTCTTTAGAAAGGTTTCCAATTCGGACATAATGCGTCGTGTCTTGACCTAAGCTTATCACGGCCGAGCACATTAAGAACATTAAGATCAAGCAAGTCCTCATCATTTCCCAAATCTATATCGCACGCCTATCGATGCTCCCAACCCCCCAGAGGAAGTAGGAATGATCAGTGCCTGAGCATTCATGATTCGGACGCTCGCAGACAATGCGTTGGCTGTATACTCAGCACCCAAACCAACCTGCACCTTTCCAAAACCACCGTAGCCCAGCTCCGCGCCTGCCACCCAGTGTTCGTTGAATCGATACGCACTTTCTAGCCATGCGTAGGTCTTCGCTTGTGTGGCCCAGCGCCAAACTACACCCATGCCCATCTCAACGCCCTTATCTACGCGCTGACGCACGCTGAATTGCGCCCAACCCGGTAGGTAACTTTCTTGCGTGCCTCTTCCCTTCCATCCAGAAGTTGCGGCAGAGACGCTATCGCTGAGGTCCGCTCCATATGTGTTGTTCTTCCCAAACTGGGAAAGGTCATTCACTTCGATTCCTGTGAATTCAATGATCGTATCGATGTTCCATACTTCGCCGCCTGGATGCCACTGCACCCAGCCCAAGTCGCGCACCTGGACTTGGATCTCCCAATCGGATTGAAAGGCAGCAAAGCGTCTTGAAAAGAACATATCCACGCCAAATCCTCCGCCATTGTGCGCCGCAAAAGTCCCTCCGGTCGAATCCGTGGCCCCTAACCGCGCATTTACATCTGCTCGAAGGGTATCTCCAATCTCGGATGTATACAACTCCCCTCGATCGAGGTCAGCGCTCACCATCTGCTGGCCATTGATGAAGGATAGGTCCATGGCAATTGCAGTGGCTACATCGTGCCACGCTGCGCCAAAGCCGAGCTTCTGATACCGCATCCATTGAAACGAACTCTCACTTAGCTCAGCGGTAGAACCAGCAAATGATTTATTCCCTTTAAATACGAGCCCGAAAAGATCTTCTCCGAAACGCGCTGACAAATGACCGACATCGCCAAAGTTCAAGCGCAAGGACCAAGGACTTGCTTTTAAGGAAAGGCTGGCATGCAACTCAGATCGATAATCCCCCCCGAGTACGGTACTTCCTTCCAATCGCCCTATCTGATCATCGATGCGATCGGCATCCAAGACATCGTCAAAAAGCAAGTCTCCTACAAAGGCGTTTCCGATGCCATCGCTTGCAAAGCCGCCGTAACCCGATAGACTGACCGACATTTTGCCCTCTTTTGGCAAGAACGAAGCGTCAAGGTGCTGCGCTTGGAGCGCACCGCCTGAGATCAACAGCCCTATGATGACCAAGCGTTTCATTGGGCCAATAAGCTTAGATCAGCAACGAATTTGAAATCAATATAATAGTCGTCCCGAATGTTGACCACCCCTGAATTATAGGTATCCATGCGAACCTTCACGATGCACTGGGTGGTCTTTTTGAGCATTTCAAAATCATCGTTCGTGAATGGGAATGCTACCACGCTTTCGGTAGAAGAGGAAACATTCCCAAAACCATCGGTCTCGGCAGGCATCACCAGCTGTTGTGTTTCGGATAAACTATCGAGCAATACACCATTCGAATCGAGAAAAAAGAGTTGAATGGCCGTAGAAAACGGGTAGCCATTGGTGATGTATCCACGCAAGATTCCAGACTGAAGTCGTTCTTCCTCCAGGGCCGCAGAATCCAAGCTTAAGTCAAAGGTGTCGCTCAATTGAAGTCCCTCAAATCCGAGTCGCAACGGAATGTCCAAGTCCATGAAGGCGGAAATGTCGTGCTCGAAATAGACAAAGTCATTCCCCAACGAAACATCCCCGAGCGGATTGACCTCTAGGTCGATGCCGTACTTGATCCCATCGGGGCGGATCTCCACCAATGCATCGAGGTTCGAATTTAAAGGCGTAAAACTGATCTTCTTCTGCACATGCTTGACGGGGTCGAGGGGGTTGAAGAGGTCAATCGCCCTCCCAAAGGTCTGCTGTTGATTGATGATAGAATGCTCCAGCGACTGCGCTGATGTGGTATTGTACGTGGCCAATTCGCTGATGGTCAAATTCAGGTCCGCGCCAATGCCATTGTCGATGGTAAAGGTCACGTCAAAATCTACGATGTCCGCGGACTTGAACGCCACCGATTGAAAGAGCTCAATGGAAGTAGAATCTTCGTATGACGTGGCTTGCTGACCGAAGAATCCTTTGGCATAGGAAGGAATGATTTCCTCGAAGGTGTTCTCGATCTTAAAAGACTCCCCCGCACTGAAGGTGTAGTTGGTAGTAATGCTGGGATCGATCAAGGCTTCCACATAGGCGTAGATCGTATTGACCTTTGTACCATCGGGTCCCCGCAAGTTCAGGGCATAACCGTCTAGGTTGTATTCCCCTGAAAAAGTGCCTTTGTTCGGAACCAACTCTTCCAACTCGAAGGTGTCTCCATTGCTCGTAGCAGACAAAATCTTATACCGAACCAAGATGGGCTCTTTCAAGTTGTTCTTAAGCTCTACAGTAAAAAGCGAACGCTTCACTTCTGCGTAGGTCAAGGCAACATCCTTGAGGTTGAAGCGGGTGCGGATCGTATCGCGATAGAATGGGACTCCGGGTGGCCATTGAATGCCTCCTACGGGAACGCTGAACTCACTTTTCAAGGTGGTATCGGGAATGCCGATCAATGAGTCCAACCCCAAACGAAGCAGGGTGTCGCTCACATGAACGTGCATAATGCCATCGCCGGCTGCGCTCACCTCATCTACATTGATCAAATCGGCAAGATTCAGCCGGCCATGCACAACTGGAGCCAGTGCGTCCAATTCCCAAGCGGCAATATCAAATTGCTTCGCACATCCGATGAAGCCCAGAATGCATACAGTAACGACGAGTGTTTTTCTTGTTATGGCTCGGTGCATGAAAGTGGCTCAAAGGTGTTAAAAATACCAGTGCCTCATACCTAGACGCAAACCATCCTGGATGCGTTTACGTATGGTGTTTTACATCATACCTTTGCAGTCAGAAAAAATGAGCGGTATCTTACCAAAACCAGACAAGAAATTCTTCATCTCATGGCTAGCGTGTTTCGTCGCCATGTACGGCATTTCCTATGTCTGGCACGGACTGGTTCTGAACGACTTTCTCAAAATCTCTTACCCTAAAGACATCTTTCTCATCCTCGCCGGCTTCATCTACTTCGGCATTGCGTTCGGCATCACTTTTCTGACGTATATCCTGAAAAAGATCAAGGATTCTTTCAAGTATGGAATCGCCATCGGCGTTGGCGTAGGCATCTTCATTTACGGCATCGCTTTTCTATTCGGCTTGAGTTTCAATGCCGTCGTAGATCCGAAGCTCATTGTCTTCGACCTGGGCTGGCAAGCCTTTGAGCAAGGTTTTGGTGGATTGATTTGCGGCTGGGTCTACCGGATGATGTTCATGCGCGAACGCCATCTCTCTCACTAATTCAAATCGAGCAACTGCAGTTCCGTCAGGTTGCGATAGATTCCATTTTTCAAGGCAATGAGCTCCTCGTGGCTGCCTTGCTCCTTGATGCTTCCGTGGTCGAGCACCATGATTCTGTCTACCTTTCGGATCGTGCTCAATCGGTGGGCAATCACCAAACTCGTCCTCCCTTCCATCAATCGCTCTAAGGCCTCTTGCACCAATCGCTCGCTTTCAGCATCCAATGAGCTGGTGGCCTCGTCCAAGATCAAGATGCGCGGATCCTTCAAGATCGCCCGCGCAATGGCAATTCGCTGGCGCTGTCCGCCACTGAGTTGTACGCCTCGCTCACCTACTAGTGTAGCAAAGCCTTCCGGAAACGATTCGATGAATTCGAGGGCATTCGCCTTCTCTGCGGCAATACGCACTTCTTCCAGAGGTGCGCCCGGACGACCGTATTCAATGTTCTCTCGGATACTACCTCCAAACAGGATCACATCCTGAGGAACCAAGGCCATTTCGTTGCGCAAGGATGAGATGTTGTAATCGAGCGCCGGTTTCCCGTCGAATTTGATGGTGCCTGATGTGGCTTTGTAGTAGCGCAGTATTAGTGCGGCGATGGTGGTCTTACCCGCCCCGCTAGGCCCCACAAAAGCAATCTTCTCACCCGCTTTAACATGGAGTTCTAGCTTATCAAGCACCACCTTATCCTTCCGTGAAGGATAGGAAAACGTAACCTGCTCAAAGTCGATCGATCCTTTCAAATCAATGGATGGAGCATTTGCATCGGTGCTGATCTGCTCGGCATCTTCCTCCATGATGTCGAACAAACTCTCGGTGGCGCCGATGGCCTTTTGCACGCGACCAAAGATGTCGGCTACCCCGCCGATGGATCCACCGACAAAAACGGAATAAAGAATGAAAGAAGTCAATTCATCTAATCCAATCACGCCTTCATTGCGCAGCTTTACACCGTACCAGATCACCAGCACCACTGCGCCAAACAAACCGAATATGATGAACGAAGCAAACGCACCGCGCCACTTCGCTCCGCGCATGGCTACTTTGCGTACTTCTTCTACAACGTTATTGTACCGTCGAATTTCTAATAGTTCATTGGCAAATGCCTTGACGCTCTGAATGGCCGTCAAGGTCTCCTCCACCACTACTTGGCTGCGAGCCAACTCTGCTTGCGTGGTCTTGGATAGGGTTCGGATAAACTTACCAAAGAAGAAGGCCGCCATCATCATCACTGGAACAGAGATGAGCATAACAAGGGTCAGTTCTACACTGTAAAAGAAAAGCAGGGATACTCCTCCCAAAATCACAATGACCTGTCGAAAGAGCTCCGCTAAGGTAGTCATGAAGGTATCCTGTAGCATGCTGATGTCATTCGAAATGCGACTGTTGAGTTCGCCCACTCGCTCGCGGTTAAAAAAGGCCATCGGCAACTTGATCATGTGCCCGTAGGTATCGATCCGTAGCTGCGCTATGGCGCGTTCCGTTACATCCGCAAAGAGGAAGATACGCATGAACGAAAAGACAGCTTGCAAGAGAAAAGCTACCAAGAGCAACAGCGCTACTTGGTCAATGTTGTCCACGTTAAAGAAGCGATCAATCGGACTGTCTGAAGCCTCATTACCGCCGATCAGTCTGCCCAGAAGTCCAGGAAAAGTCATGAAAGTGACCGAACTCAGGAACAGAAATAAAAGGCCCAATAGAAACTTACCTCGGTAAGGAAGGACGTATTGGAAAATGCGGAGAGACCGTCGGAACGACTCCTTTGATATGCGTTTCTTGTCTTTTGATTCCATGCGGCGGCAAAAGTCTACAATTAATTCGAGCGTCGTTCACTAACTGCATTCGTCTTCCAGATGTTCATTCACAACCTTAAACCGTGAACTTGCAACAAATTGATCCCTTTCAAGGGCAGAAACTTCTCTCATTTATTAACGTTGCGAGAACAAACACAATCACAAATACGTTTAAACATCATGGTGAAGTCTTATTGGGACGAGCAGTGGAAAGAGATCGACCTTGGTGACGACAAACTACGCTACACTTACGCCGTTTCTAACTACGGTAGGATCGTTAGTTTTTCTGATACGATGGAGACAGGGCGACTGTTGAAAGGATCGCTTGTAGATGGCTATCCCGTTTTTCGATACAAGCAATTTTACAAGACAGACAAGGGAACGACCATCAAGAATAAGCAGTTGTTCATCCACAAGTTGGTAGCTGAATACTTTGGCGCTCCAACAGCTGAGGACCAAAGCTTCGTCATTCACTCGGATTACAGTAAGCTGAACAACCACATCGACAACCTGAAATGGTCCACCAAGAGAGAGATGGAGCTTCATCAGCAAAAGAATCCGAACGTGCTGAAGGCGAGAGAAAAAAGGAAGGAGAACAAGCCTTATAAAGGCCACAAGCTGAATGCCACGCAAGTGAAGCGACTGAAAAAGAAGATTTTCGACCCCAAACGCAAGACGCGGCTCAAGATCATCGCAAAGCAATTCGGTATTTCAGAAATGCAACTCTACCGCATCAAATCCGGCGAGAATTGGGGACACATCTCCATCGACGATTGATTTGACATCCAACATTCAAATGATCTAGGCTCCTTTTGGAGCCTTTTTTTATTGTGGTCATTTCCACGGAGCTTAACTTCGCGGACATGAATCGATTTCTACTCTCGGTCTTTTTAGGCCTTTCGCTGTCATTAACAGCTCAAAACGTCGACACGGCAAACACTGCAATTTGGGTCGACATGATGCAAGATCCCAATGCCAATTTCTTCGAAGCGCAAAAGGCTTTTGAAATGTATTGGGGCGACAGAGAACGTCAAAAAGGAGATGGGTATAAGGTCTTCAAACGATGGGAGCATTTTTGGTCTTCGCGCATCAACGAAGACGGAAGTTTTCCAGCTCCTGAAGCGACACTCACGGCTTTTGAAAACTGGGAAAGTGCCTATAACCAGCAGATGAATGGCATCGAAAGCGAATCGGGTGACTGGGAAGAAATCGGTCCGCGATTTAAGCCGGTCAATGGAACGGGGCAACCAAACGGCAACGGACGACTAAATTGCGTCGAATTCCATCCTACGGACGCCAATACCATGTTCGTGGGTTCGCCATCCGGAGGTTTCTGGAAAACGACCAATGGGGGATCTTCCTGGACTACTTCGACCGACGGACTTCCGACCCTTGGGGTTTCTTCCATATTGATCGATTCGTCCAACACGAACATCATCTACATCGGCACGGGAGACCGCGATGCCGGCGATGCTCCTGGACTAGGCGTCTACAAATCGACCAACGGCGGTCAATCCTTTGCACAGTATAATTCTGGCATGGGATACAAGACCGTAGGTCAGATGCTCATGCATCCTACCAATTCAGATTACATCCTTGCAGCTACTTCAGGGGGTATCTACCGCACTCAAAATAGCGGCAGCACTTGGACGTTGGAGACCAGCTCTTATAACTTCAAAGACATGCAATTCAAGCCGGGCGATCCGAATACCGTCTACGCAACCGAAACTACAAGTGGCGCCGGATTTTGGAAAAGCACCGATGGCGGTGACAATTGGACGGAAATCACTACAGGCTTACCCACCAATGGCCAGCGCTTTTCAATCGGCGTTTCTGCCGCAAGTCCAAGCGTAGTATATGTGCTGTGTTCTATCAGTTCAGCTTACGGCGGGTTGTACCGTTCTAACAACAGCGGTTCCTCCTTTGGCACCCAATCTACAACACCAAACATCCTCACTTGGAATGAATCCCCGCCTTCTACCGGTGGGGGTGGACAAGGATGGTACGATCTAGCCATTGCAGTAGACCCGACAGATGAGGATGTGGTCTATACAGGCGGCGTTAATGTATTCAAGTCGACCAATGCCGGCGTGAGTTGGGATTGCGTTGCGCATTGGGTTGGTAGTTCTACCGCTGCTTCGGTACACGCGGATCATCACTGGCTGCAATTCTCTCCGGTGAACAACAACCTCTACGATTGCAACGATGGCGGAATCTACTTCACCTCTAATGAAGGAAACACCTTTTCTGAAATTTCAGACAGCCTGGGTATATCTCAGATTTACAAAATCGGCGTAAGCCAAAACACGGCAGCTTTCGTCATCAACGGCTACCAAGACAATGGCACGGCCATTTGGGATGCAAACCAATTCAGAACTGAGCGCGGTGGTGACGGCATGGAGTGCATCATCGACTACGCGAACGACAGCTATGTTTATGCTTCTGTGTATTACGGCAACGTCGCCCGATCCAATAACGGGGGCTACAGCTTCGGTAGTTTTGCTGCGCAAAATGTAAACGGAATCACCGAATCCGGCGCTTGGGTCGCTCCGTACATACAGAGCAATAGCAACCCTCAAACCATGTTCTTCGGTTACAAGAACGTTTGGAGAACAACGAATGCATATGCTGGCTCGCCGAGTTTCACGGCCATAAGCAGCAGCCTTGCAGGGTCGAATTCGTCCAACATGCGTCAGCTGAGACAGAGCAAGGTCAACGGCAACCGACTCTACGCGGTGCGGAGCGACAACAAACTTTTTCGATCCGATAATGCACTGGGATCCTCCCCTTCGTGGTCGGATCTTTCTGGCTCGCTACCAACGGGGTGGTACATCGCAGACATCGAAACCTCTCCTGAAAGCAACAACAAAATTTACTTGATCCGAGACAACGTCGTTTACATGTCTAACAACGCCGGTGCTTCTTGGACCAGTATCAATGGAAACCTTCCGGGCATCAGCAAAAATTGCCTAGTAGCAGATCCTTATACAGATGGCGGAATCTATGTTGGAACGGACGCTGGGGTTTATTACAAAGACAATAACCTGAGCAACTGGGTTCCTTTCTACGATGGTCTTCCAACAACCGCAGAGATCACTGAATTGGAAATCTACCACGTACCAGGCGATTGGCAAGCACGCAGATTACGCGCTGGGACCTACGGACGAGGACTCTGGGAAAGCGACCTGTACGATCCGGGGAACATTGCGCCTTTGGCATTTGGAGATTACGAATTAAACGGCGCAGGCCAATGCGATCCTGGAACGCTCACGCTCACCAGCACCAGCGCTTATGGGGTTGATTCATTGCGTTGGAATGTGTACCCATCCTCAGGAGCAGTATTTGTCAATGGCAGCGACGTACATTCAAACCCGGCCTTCCTGACCTTTGATGAGGGAGGAACTTACGACGTCTACCTTTATGTGGAAAATGCCAATGGAAGCGACTCCACCTTGGTCGTTAACAATTTTACGGTAGACCTTCCCGAAGCTCTCCTTACTTCCAACAGCCTCAACGACGCCTATTGTGAAGGAGACACGGCCATCATATCGGCTAACTTGGGCATGGCTAGCTACAACTTCTACCTCAACGGCGCCCTCTATCAAGTAGGTTCAAGCAGTACGGTTGACATCGAAGGCGTGGAACCCGGAGACTACGTTTCAGTGAATGTGACCGACCAAGATGGGTGTATAGACGACACGACCATCTATTTGAATGTATCTCCTTCACCTACCTCCACCCTAGCCTCTAGCGACGGGTTTGAGATCTGTGAAGGAGATACGGTTTCCTTTACCAATACGGGCGCGGGCATAGCAACCCATGACTTTCAAGTGAACGATACTTCTATCCAGTCCGGCGCATCGAGCACCTGGACAACTTCAATGCTCTCCAATGGAGACAGCATCTTTGTGTCCATTGTCGACACGAATGGCTGTACGAACGTTTCGAATGCCATCGTCATGGATGTGATTCCAACGCCTCCTACCCCAAGCATTTTACAGCTGGTGGATAGCCTAGAGAGTTCAGTAGTGGGAACCATCTATCAATGGAAGCGCAACGATACCGTATCATCGGTCACTACGCAGTACTACCTCAATCCAGACGACGCAACCTACACCTTGCGCATCTATCAGGATGGATGTTGGAGCGATTGGTCCGACTCATTGGTGATCGTCGGAAGTGGCGTTCGGGAAATCGGAGCCATGGACGTCAAGATCTATCCATCTCCAGCATACCACAGCATCTTTGTACAACTTACGGGTTCACTGAGCGCTTTGGAAGTACAACGAATATCTGTTATCGACATGCTCGGCAAAACTGTATTCGCGGTCGAAAACACCCAGCTGAGCACAGATAATCCAATGGAAATTGATGTCCAGCAATTGCCTGCTGGCGTGTACTCCATCCTCATCGAATCAGGGGATGACCGAATAGCAGTTCCGATCGTAAAAGAAATGCGATAATTTACTTGAACATTAAATGGAGAACGTTACCTTTGCGCCCCTTTTATAAGCGAAATCATGAAACGGACATTTCAACCTTCCCTCAAGAAAAGAAAGAATAAGCACGGATTCCGTGAGCGTATGAGCTCAAAGAATGGCCGTAAGGTATTGGCTCGTCGTCGCGCTAAAGGACGTAAGCGCCTGACCGTTTCTGACGAAATGCCGTTCAAGAAATAAACGACAATAGAACTTCAACGATAAAAGGCGACCTCTTTGGGTCGCCTTTTTTATTGCCTACTATTTACTTCTTAGGGCGTCGCTTCGCCGCCTTGAGCTGCTGATCGAGCATCCATTCAATCTGCCCATTGACAGACCGAAATTCATCGCTTGCCCATCGCTCGATGGCTTTCATCATCTCTTCGTCTACGCGTAAAGCAAATGCTTTCTTGGCCATAGGATCAACGCTGTCTTTCTAGGATTACGTATAACGTAGCATTGTCCGCCGAAGAGCTCACCACTCGCCATCCTTCTGCGGCCATTCCATTCACGTGCTCTTGGAAATTGTCGAGGCTTTGAAACAAGCCTTTCTTTATAATCTTGTAACGGTCCATGCTTGCTTATTGATAGAGTGATCCGGTATTGACAATCGGGGTGACTTCCTTATCGGAGCAAAGCACCACCATCAAGTTGCTTACCATGGTGGCCTTCTTATCGTTGTCAAAGGTGACGATGTCTTTGTCGGCCAACTGCTTCAAAGCATTTTCAACCATGCCGACAGCACCTTCTACAATCTTTTCACGTGCTGCGATAATCGCAGTGGCCTGCTGACGCTTCAGCATGGCACTAGCGATCTCTTCAGCGTAAGCGAGGTAACCTATACGGGCTTCCATGACATTGATTCCCGCCATCTCTAGGCGCTCGCTCAACTCTCCTTCTAAGGCTTCGTTCACCTCTGTCATCCCCGAGCGCAGGGTGATCTTGTACTCGTCGCTGTCCTCCCAATCATCGTATGGGTAGAGTCCCGACATCTTGCGTACGGCGGCATCGGTTTGTACGCGCACGAAGTTTTCAAAATTGTCTACCTCAAAGGCAGCCTTGAAGGTGTTTTCCACCTTCCAAACCAAGATCACGGAGATCATGATCGGATTGCCCAACTTGTCGTTGACCTTCACCCGCTCACTATCGAAGTTGCGCGCTCGAAGCGATATCCGCTTTTTCGTATAAAAGGGGTTCGCCCAGAAAAACCCATTCTGCTTCACGGTTCCTTTATATGCACCAAACAGGGTAAGCACCATCGACCCATTCGGATTGATGAAAAAGTAACCGGGAATGGTCAGGAAAAAGAGAAGCGCAAACCCTAGAGCTAGTGGAAATAAATGCACCACAATACTCACGATGACAGATGCCAAGAAGATGAACGACACGACTAACATCGCGTATCCATTGCTCATCTTCACTATTTGTTCTTGTTTCATTTTATTCGTTTTAATTGACATTACAATGATATCAATTTAATATCACATTATGGCAAAAATTCGATGAACGGGATTGGGGGCTTGTGAGCGGGGAGTTGGGGGGAGTAGGCAGTAGGCAGTGCGCAGTTGGGAGTAAGGGGAACCTTTTGCAGTGCAGAAAGATGGAAGAGCAAAGATTAGTTCGGGTTTTTCACTGCAAGCAGCCAATTTTCAACCTCAACTGCAACTGCAACTGCAACTTCAACTGCGACTTCAATGAGCTAATGAGCTAATGAGCTAATTGACCAGCCCCTAGCACCTAATAAAAATACTTCTTCCACCTCGCCTTCAAAAACTCCCTCACCCCCTTCTCTCTGGCGTTGTCTGCTGGCTCGTAGAACTTCGCCCCTTTGATCTCGTCTGGGAGGAATTCGTGATCGACGAAATTGCCGCCGTAGCTGTGGGCGTACTTGTAGTCTTCCCCATAGCCAAGCTCTTTCATCAACTTGGTTGGGGCATTTCGAATCGGGAGTGGAACGGAGAGATCTCCCGTCTCCCTTACCTTGGCTTGGGCCTCATTGATCGCCTTGTAGGTGGAATTGCTCTTTGGCGAGGTTGCTAAATACACGGTGGTTTGCGACAAGACCAGGCGACATTCAGGATAGCCAATGGAGTGCACTGCTTGGTAGCAATTGTTGGCCATGACCAAGGCTGTTGGATTCGCAAGCCCGATGTCTTCGCTCGCCAAAATCAGCAGCCGCCTCGCGATGAACATCGGGTCTTCTCCCCCTTCGATCATGCGCGCCAGCCAATACACCGAGGCATTGGGGTCGCTTCCTCGAATACTCTTGATGAACGCAGATATGATGTCGTAATGCTGCTCGCCGGTCTTATCGTAGCGCGCCATCTTTTGCTTTACCACGCGCTTGACAAAATCGTCCGTGATGGGCTTTTGATCTACAATGGCCGACTGTGCAACGAGCTCCAAGGTATTGAGCAACTTCCTTCCATCACCCCCGCTCAGCTGAAACAAGGCCTTCTTCTCTTCGATCTTCAGGTTTTGTTCCTTGAGCCATTCGTCTTGCTCCAAAGCGCGCTGAAGAATGCGCTCCAATTCATCCACCCCAAAACCCTCTAGTACATAGACCTGGCAGCGCGACAAGAGGGCAGGGATGACCTCGAAGGATGGGTTCTCGGTGGTAGCTCCAATCAAGGTTACTACCCCCTTCTCCACCGCACCCAAAAGACTGTCTTGTTGACTCTTGCTGAAACGATGGATCTCGCCAATGAAAAGGATCGGCTTCTTGGTGCTCAGCAGGTCTTTCCTAGATGCTTGTTCAATCACGGCACGCACATCTTTCACGCCGCTGCTGATGGCACTGAGAGAAAACATGGGTCGGTCCAGCTCATCCGCGAGGATTTGCGCCAACGTAGTTTTACCCACGCCCGGAGGTCCCCAAAAAATGATCGATGGTAAGCTCCCTGCCTTGATCGACAAACGAATGGGACCGTCAGGACCAACGATGGCCTCCTGACCGATGTATTGGTCCAAGGTTTTGGGTCGCAGACGTTCTGCTAAAGGGGTGTCATTCAATTCGCTCATAAAGCTGCACAAACATACCCATTGCGCGAAAGGAAAAGGCTATGGTTCAGGAACCCCGTAACTCGTGACACGCATATAAGTGAACACGATAAGCGATCGAGCTTCCGTTCCTTCTGAAACCATGGATAGTTCGAAATGAGGATCCACCCCATCCGATTCCTGGCTAAAACTATTGCCCGAACCCGCTGAGAAATCAGGCTCCCATTGAATGCCGTTTAATAGGAAGTTGGTAAACCCCTGCTGAATGTCGAAGGAAAACAACCCGCTGATGTCGATCGCGTTCGTGTCCTGAGCGATCGTCTCACGCATAAACGGCGCGAGGTCAAGGTCCATTTCTACTTCTCTGTACGCCAATTTCAAGCGCAATTCAGAGGCTTCGTTTAACTGCAGCTCTGAAAAGGTGAGTTCAAACTTCCAATTGTCCCAATAGTCCGTAGGGACCTCATCCGGTGCAAACGCGGAATAGGCAGAAACATATGGACTGCAAGCCGTAGAGTCTGGCACCAGGTAAAGGGTAGCAAAGCCTCTCGTGTAGCTCAGCTCTGTGATGGCAAAGGTCTTGGGTGGGAAAGTCGCATCGCATCCATCGGCGACGTTTTCAACCTTCCAATTTTCATCTTCAGCAATCACACGTATCATTTGCGTGACCGTGGTTGGCTCAGTAATCTCACCATCCGGGTATTCAAACGGTTCTTCCTTCCCTTTGCAACCGCCAAACGCGGACAGCAAAACACACACCGACACCATGTATAAAGTAGACTTCATGGGTGCAAAACTAGCGCTTGAAATTTCATGTTAGGCGTCATCCGCATCAGAATGAGCATTTGGTCAATAGCTACAAGACCTGCCCTATTCCGATCAACAAGGAAAATAAGAAAGTCGATAAGGCAAGCTGCTTCAGCATAGGATCCAATTGTTCCGCTTCCCTCGTTGTAAACACCCTGTATGCATTGAGCGCAAAGAGCGGAAATGCCGCTAAAAAAAGCCAAGCCCACCCCCAAGCAAAGTGCATCCATGCATACGCTACAAAAGATGAACACCCCAAAAGGATAAGTCCCACATGGTACAAGCGAGCGCGTTCGGGTCCCATCTTCACAACAAGCGTGATTTTACCCGCATTGCGGTCGCTTTCGATGTCACGTGTGTTGTTGATGTTCAACACGCCCGTGCTGAAGGCACCGATGGTGAGCGCAGGCAAAACAATGTCAATTCCAACTTCACCCGTCTGACAGAGGTAGGCACCCACCACCCCCAAAATGCCAAAAAAGGCCATGACCGAAACATCGCCAAGCCCCCTATAACCATACGGATTACGTCCCGCCGTGTATTTGATCGACGCAAAGATCGCGGCGACCCCAAACACCAAGAGCACCCCGCGGATCATCCATGAAAGCGGCGCTAGGTAGAGCAGCGTAATTCCCGATAAGAATGAGAGTATGGAGGCGATCCAAATCGCGCGGCGCATCTCCGGCTCCGTAATCGCCCCAGACTGCATGGCGCGCTCAGGTCCAACGCGCTCTTCATTGTCGGTACCGTGACTGAAATCTCCGTAGTCGTTGGCCAAGTTGCTGTTTACCTGCAAAAAAGTGGTGGTGAGTGCCGTCATAAACAGCACCGATCCATTGAGCGACACCTCTTCCATCGCGAGGAATCCGCCGGTCAGGGTTGATGCCAACGCCAAGGGCAAGGTGCGGAGTCGCATCGCCCCGAGCCAAGCCTTCACATTTGGACTGTTATCATTCTGTGTCTCTACATCCATCTTCTGGCTACATTTGTCCGCTTATGGCCAACCGCTACTTCATAGAGCTATCCTACGACGGAAGCGATTTTCACGGCTGGCAAATCCAACCGAACGCCAAAACTATTCAGGAAACCCTGAATTCGGCGCTTTCTACCATTCTAAGAACAGAAATATACACGGTTGGTTGTGGGCGCACGGATACTGGTGTGCATGCAACCCAATTCTTCGCGCATTTCGACCTTGAAATGGAAGCTCCCCCCCTCGAAGATCTCTGCTATCGATGCAACCGACTCCTGCCCGAATCCATCGCGCTCAGACGCATTTTTCCTGTGGCAACTGATGCCCACACCCGCTTTACCGCCACCAGTCGATCGTATGCCTACCTCATCACGCAACAAAAAGACCCTTTCGCTGTCCTTCGTAAGTGGGAATTGCGCGAAGCGCTGAACCTAGAACGCATGAATGAAGGGGCCGACATCTTAACCCAATACCAAGATTTTTCCTGCTTTTCGAAAGCAAATACCCAGACCGAAACAAACCTGTGCGATCTGACATTCGCTCAATGGACGCAGGACGGAACCGACCTGAAGTTCGAGGTCACCGCAAATCGCTTCCTTCGCAACATGGTTCGCGCCATTGTTGGCACCTTAGTCGACTTGGGAAGAGGAACCATCGATACCGACGCCTTGCACAAAATCATCGCATCCAAAGACCGAAGTGAAGCCGGATTGTCCGTCCCCGCCCATGGACTTTATTTGACCCACATCACCTACCCAGAAGGCATCATTTCATGAGCGACAAGAAAGATAGTTCGGTAAGCGGTAAAGCATTCGACATGGGTCTTTTCATGCGGGTGATGAAATACGTCAACCCGTACAAGACCCTTTTCGTGTTTACTGGATTCCTGGTATTACTCTCTGCCGCCATCAGTCCTCTGCGCCCGTGGTTGATCCAATACGCACTCGACCAATCCATCATCATCCCGAATCCAGATTTGCTGGAGCTCATGACGCTGGTGATCATCGGAATGCTCGTCCTGGAAGCCTTGGTGCAATTTGCGCAGACCTACTTGGCCAATTGGCTCGGCCAATCCGTGATCCGAGACTTACGCATCGATGTCTACAATAAGATCTCCCATTTCCGACTAAAGTATTTTGATCAGACGCCAATTGGAACCTTGGTTACGCGTGCGGTTTCTGACATAGAGACCATCTCCGACATCTTCTCTGAAGGCGTCCTGACGATCCTGGGAGAGATCATCAAACTGACCGTAGTGATTGCGTTCATGCTCGTGCTGAACTGGAAACTCACCCTCATCGTATTGATCCCAATTCCGCTCTTGCTCTGGGCCACCAACATTTTTAAGAACTACATCAAACTCGCATTTCAAGACGTTCGAAACGAAGTAGCAAAACTCAATGCCTTCGTGCAAGAACACATCACCGGCATGTTCATCGTGCAGATCTTCAACCGTGAGAAGCAGGAGATGAAGAAGTTCAAGGAGATCAATGCCCGCCACCGAGACGCCCACCTGCGCACGGTCTTTGCCAATGCGATCTTCTTTCCTGTGGTAGAAATCCTTTCCGCACTGTCCATCGCCTTGCTCATTTGGTGGGGAGCAAAAGAAATGATCACCGGCACCTTCGAGTACGGACAATTGGTCGCCTTCCTCCTGTACATCTACATGCTCTTCCGCCCCATCCGTCAATTGGCCGACCGCTTCAACACCCTGCAAATGGGAATGGTGGCCAGCGAACGCGTTTTCAAGGTCTTAGACACCAACGCAAGCATAGAAGGCACGGGCAAAAACCTACGGCCGGAGCTGGAAGGACACATCTCCTACGAGCACGTCTGGTTTGCCTACAACGATGAGGACTGGGTCTTAAAAGACGTGAGCTTCACCGTGCAAAAAGGACAAAACGTAGCCTTGGTTGGCGCAACCGGAGCTGGGAAGACGAGTATCATCAATACCCTGAGCCGATCCTACGAATACGACCGAGGCGATATCCGCATCGACGGTATTGAACTGCGCGATTTCGACCCCGCCTATTTGAGTCGCCAAGTTGGGGTGGTACTGCAGGACGTTTTTCTCTTCTCCGATACCATATACAATAACATCACACTCAACAACCCGAAGATCAGCTTAGAAGTAGTGGAAGAGGCCGCCAAGAAGGTCGGCGCTCATCGCTTCATCGAGAAACTTCCCGGCGGCTATGACTTCAACGTGAAGGAACGCGGAGGCATGCTCTCGGTAGGGCAACGACAGCTGTTGGCATTCATTCGGGCCTACATCTACAATCCAGCGATCCTAGTATTGGATGAGGCTACATCCTCCGTAGACACCGAAACGGAAAGCATGATCCAGGAAGCCATCGAGCAGATTACCAAAGGCCGTACTTCCATCATCATCGCACACCGATTGGCCACTGTGCAGCACGCGGATGTCATCATGGTCATGGAAAAGGGCGAGATCATCGAGCAAGGAAGCCACCAAGAACTGCTGCAAAAGGACGGCCACTACAGGAAGCTGTACGATCTGCAATTCGTATAGAAAAGCGCTATACCCTAAATTCCTGGGAGTCATTTTACAGGGCGTGCCCTCCGCTTCGCTGCGGTCGGGCTATCTATTATAGCCCCAAGCCTCCGGCCTGGGGGCTGCCATTCCTATCCCTCACGCGAAGACGCGTTTGAAATAAACCAATAAGCTTACTGTAATAAAGAGGACGGTTTAAAGCTTTCCTTTCAAGTACTTACCCGTATACCCTGCTGTACTTGCTGCCATCTGTTCAGGTGTGCCTTCAAAGACCACTTGCCCTCCTCGATCGCCACCCTCTGGTCCCAAATCGATCAGCCAGTCGGCTTGTTTGATCACTTCGAGGTTGTGCTCAATCACCAAGATGGTATGCCCCAGCTCCAACATTTTGTTGAAACTAGCCACCAATTTTCGGATGTCGTGCACGTGCAATCCGGTAGTCGGTTCATCGAATAAGAAGAAGGTTCCCCCGCTGTCTGCAGACTGTCCCTTACCGATGAAGGAGGCCAGTTTAATCCGCTGCGCTTCTCCGCCCGAGAGCGTGCTGGAACTCTGACCCAGGGTTACGTAACCAAGTCCTACTTCTTGCAACGGCATCAGCTTATGGATCACCTTCTTTTCCGGGCTAGTACGCGCGTGCATCTCGAAAAAAGCGATGGCCTCATCCACGGAAAGTTCCAAAATGTCGTTGATGCTCTGTTCGTGGTACTTCACTTCCAGCACTTCTTCTTTGAATCGCTTCCCTTCACAGGATTCGCACGTAAGGTGGATATCCGGCATGAACTGCATCTCCACCGTGGTCTGCCCCTCCCCTTGGCACATCTCACAGCGACCGCCATCTACGTTGAAGGAGAAATGCGCCGGCTTGAATCCACGCATTTTGGCCAGCGGTTGATTTGCAAACAGCGTTCGGATATCATCAAAAGCCTTGATGAACGTAACCGGGTTACTGCGTGATGATCGGCCGATTGGATTTTGGTCCACAAATTCTACCGCATCGACGCGATTGATGTGTCCCTCCAAGGCCTGAAAAGCTCCAGACTGTTCGGATGTGTGCCCACCGATGCGTTTTGACAAGGCAGGGTGCAACACCTTTTTGATCAGCGAAGACTTGCCCGAACCACTGACTCCCGTCACCACGGTCAACACACCCAATGGCACCTTCACCGTCACATTTTTCAAGTTGTTCTCCTTCGCGCCTATCACTTCAACGTAATACTTCCAAGGCCTGCGTGTTTCAGGCACGGGAATGAAGTCCAAGCCATTGAGGTAACGCGCCGTAATGCACTCCGTTTCTTTCGCCAGCGCATCCATGTCGCCTTGGAAGACAAGGTGTCCTCCATTAACTCCAGCCTCTGGCCCAAGGTCGATCAACTCATCCGAAGCCCGCATGATGTCTTCGTCGTGCTCCACCACAATAAGCGTGTTGCCAACGGCCTGTAAATTTTTTAGCACTCCAATCAATCGCTCTGTATCACGGGGGTGCAACCCAATGCTCGGTTCGTCCAAAATGTACATCGACCCAACGAGCGAACTGCCTAAAGAGGTCGCCAGTTGAATACGCTGTGATTCACCTCCAGAAAGGGTGTTCGAAAGACGGTTCAAATTGAGGTAGGACAACCCCACATCACACAGGTAGTTCAAGCGATTGGTAATCTCGATCAGCAGTCGCTTCGCCACCTTCGACTCGTACTCATTCAGCTTGAGTCCGCTAAAATGATCCCTCAATACATCGATCGGCATCAGCAGCAATTCCGAGATCGAATGATCCGCAATCTTCACGTAGTTCGCATCCTTGCGCAGTCGCGTACCCTCACATTCCGGACAGAGCGTCTTGCCTCTGTAGCGAGACAGCATCACACGGTATTGGATCTTGTAGGATTTCTCCTCCAAGTATTCGAAAAATGCATGCAATCCCTTGAAGTGCTTATTGCCTGTCCAAAGGAGTTTTTCCTCTTTCGGGGTCAACTCTTCGATCGAACGGTGGATGGGAAAATCAATCGACCCCGCATGTTGGATAAACTTCTCCTTCCACGCGCTCATCTTCTCCCCTTTCCAGCACACGATGCCATCCTGATATACGCTCAAGGATCGGTCTGGGATAACTAAGTCTGGATCTATACCAATGATGCTTCCAAAGCCTTCACAGCGCTTACAAGCGCCGCGTGGGTTGTTGAAACTGAGGAAGTGGACGTCTGGCTCTTCGAAGAGCATGCCGTCCATCTCAAACAGGTTAGAAAATCCAACGAAGGAGCTCGGCTCGTCGAAGGCGCGGAGGGCCACGTTGCCATGTCCTTCATAGAAAGCGAGCTCCACCGAATCTGCCAAGCGGTTGCGGAAGCCTTCATCCTCTGTGGCCACGACAATCCGGTCGATGACCAAATGATAAGCCTCCTTTGGATCGATGGTCTGTTTACCCAGACGCTCGACGTTATCACCGACCAAGACTCGGGTAAAACCGTTCTGTTCCAATAGCTGGAGTCGTTGCTCTAATTCCTTCTTGTCCTTGAAATTAATCGCAACGGTCAGTAGAATGCGTTCACCTTCTTTGCGTCCCATGATGTTGTTGATCACATCTTGTACGCTGTGCTTGCGTACTTCTTTTCCGCTCACCGGAGAATAGGTCCTACCGATGCGGGCATACAACAACTTTATATAGTCGTAAATCTCAGTGGTAGTGCCAACCGTCGAACGCGGATTCCGTGTGTTTACCTTTTGCTCAATCGCCACCGCAGGAGAGATGCCGCGGATGTAATCCACCTTCGGCTTTTCGATCTTCCCAAGAAACTGTCGGGCATAAGCAGAAAGGCTTTCAATGTAGCGTCGCTGTCCCTCTGCATAAAGCGTATCAAAGGCGAGTGATGATTTACCGGACCCAGAAAGACCAGTGATGACGGTGAAACTGTTGCGCTTGATCGCGACGTCCACATTACGCAGGTTGTGCATCTTGGCGCCTTTGATTACGATGTATTCCCGAGCGTCCAATTGATCTACTTGCTGCATAACCTTCATCCTCCTTTTCACGTATTTTTAGAAAACGGCCCGCAAAGGTAAAACCCTCCTTTGTACATTCGTTGTAGGAAAAAGAATCGGCGTTTACAATAAGCCAACTAACCATTCGTTATTGGCACACGTCTTGTACTAAACCAGAAAATAATTTATCGCCTATAGCATCATATCTACCTTGACACATTTCTCCGCGTAACTCTTAAAAGGTTGATATTATGATGTATAAAAATGAAGACGATACCGTCTTGGTCGGTAAATACTTAGCGGGCGACGAAGCCGCTTTTGAAACGCTGTTACGCAGACACCGCGATCGGATTTACGGTTACATTCGAATGATGGTCAAAGACGGCCAACTCGCTGAAGACATCTTTCAGGACGTGTTCGTAAAGGCGGTGCTCACCATGAAGCGAGGCAACTACAACGAAGAAGGCAAGTTCCTTCCTTGGATCCTGCGCATCTCACACAACCTAGTCATTGACACCTTCCGAAAAAACAAGCGCTACCCTACGGTAGACGGCGGCGACGATTTCGACATCTTCAACATCATTCGGGATGATGGAAAAAACATCGACCAGCAATTGATCGAAGATCAGATCCACTCAGACGTGAAAAAGCTCATCGACTTTCTTCCAGACGAACAGAAGGACGTATTGCGCATGCGCCTATACAGTGGTATGAGCTTCAAGGAAATTGCAGAAGACACCAACGTGAGCATCAATACAGCCTTGGGCAGAATGCGCTATGCGTTGATCAATCTCCGTAAGCTGATTGAAGAGCACAACGTGGTCTTGACGAACTAAAAATCGTATGCGTACAATAAAGGATTGAACATGCCGTTTTTGTTGCATGATTCACCTAAACAACGTCTTGTATGCGAAACGATTACTCTTTAGAAACACTCAGCGATTTTGTAAGAGAGGAGGCCTCGGAGCTTGAGTCCATTGGACTGAAAGCCCAGCAAGAAGGCCCTTCTGAACTCACCCTTCAGAAGATCCTCGGATTTTCAAAACAACTCAGCGTAAGACCCTCATCAACCTTGGGTCAGTACGAGCAGAACCTCAACTGATATTTAGGTTTTAGGAAGCCTTGACTTAACCCCGATCGACGCGTCGATCGGGGATTTTTGTATCCTAAAACCCCTGGCCGGACTGTACTCTCTCCCGTAGAATATGATCTGAAGGTGGAGTTTATTCCACAGCTCCTTTGGAAACAACTTCTTGGCATCCCGCTCCGTCTGCTCAACGTTCTTTCCATTGCTGAGCCCCCAGCGGTACATGAGTCGATGAATATGCGTATCCACCGGGAATGCTGCCACCCCAAACGCCTGACTCATAACGACCGAAGCCGTCTTGTGCCCTACGCCTGGCAAAGACTCAAGGCCTTCGAAACTCTCCGGAACCTTTCCATCGTACTCCTCGATGAGTATTCTTGACAAGTTCCAAATGGCCTTCGATTTGGCTGGCGACAATCCACAGGGTTTGATGATCTCCCGGATTTCCTCGATGGATAATTTGACCATGTCGTATGGATTATCAGCACGCTGAAAGAGCAGTGGCGTGATCTGATTCACCCCCTTGTCCGTGCTTTGCGCACTCAGTAGCACAGCAATCGTCAGCGTATAAGGATCCCAATGATCCAAGGGTATAGGAACGCTAGGATACAGTTCCTCCAATTTCTTCACCACGTATTCTGCCTTCTCTTTTCTGGTCATGTTCTCCTCATTGAATATGAAATGCCTGCATTCCTATGGCTTCGCGCTCCTCCACGATGACTTTTTCGACAGCCGCACGCGTCGGCCCCACCTTACACCACTCCACAAAGGACAACAGTTCTGAAGGATTGCCCTCCACTTCTATGTAAACGCTCCCATCCTTTTCGTTTCGCACAAATCCAGTCAAACCAAAATCAATCGCCTGATCTTTGGTGTTTTTTCTAAACCAAACGCCCTGAACCAAGCCAAATACGCGGATATTAAAATGTTTTTTCATTGTGTTGTGATCAACGTAAATACGTTACGTTCTACCATGCTTTTCTTTGCCTCAACATTAAACAAACACCGCAAGATTTGTTTTTACATGCGAACCCATTAATTTGCGACATGAACAAAATTAACGAAGGAGAAAAAGCACCAAACTTCGCTGGAAAAGATCAACACGGAAACCCTGTTTCACTCGATCAATTCAAAGGAAAGAAGTTAGTTCTCTATTTCTACCCGAAAGACGATACCCCAGGTTGTACTGCAGAAGCGTGCAATCTACGAGACAATTATAAAACCTTGCTTGACAAAGGCATCCAAGTCGTAGGCGTAAGCGCAGACACCGAAGCCAAGCACCAAAAGTTCGTCGATAAGTACGACCTTCCCTTCCCGCTGATCGCAGATACCGATAAGTCGGTCATCAATGCCTTCGGAGTATGGGGCGAAAAGAAGTTCATGGGAAAGGTATACGATGGCATTCACCGGGTAACCTATGTGATCGGTGAAGATGGCAGTGTGATCAAGCGATTTGACAAAGTGAAGACGAAGGCGCACGCAGAAGAGATCCTCGAAGCGCTCAACATGAATTAAGCACATTAAGAAGAAAGACAAACACAATAGACTATGGCAGCAGAAGTATCAAAAGATAAATTGAAGGCATTACAGCTAACCCTGGATCGCCTCGAAAAGACGTATGGAAAGGGATCGGTAATGAAGATGGGGGATAGCGCCATAGAGCCGATAGATGTGATTCCAACGGGTTCATTGTCCCTAGACCTAGCATTAGGAGTAGGCGGGTATCCACGCGGACGTGTTGTAGAGATCTACGGACCGGAGTCCTCGGGAAAGACGACCCTCGCCATTCACGCCATAGCGGAAGTGCAAAAACTAGGAGGCATCGCTGCATTCATTGATGCAGAGCACGCTTTCGATCGTTTCTATGCCGAGAATCTTGGTGTTGACACCGAAAACCTCTTGATCTCTCAACCCGACAACGGAGAACAAGCACTGGAGATTGCAGATAATTTAATTCGATCCGGCGCGGTTGACCTCGTTGTGATTGACTCCGTAGCTGCCTTGACTCCAAAGGCGGAGATTGAAGGCGAAATGGGAGACAGCCGCATGGGGTTACAGGCCCGATTGATGTCTCAAGCCCTTCGAAAACTAACGGGATCCATCAGCAAGACACACGCTACTTGCATCTTCATCAACCAATTGCGTGAGAAGATCGGCGTGATGTTCGGAAACCCAGAAACCACTACCGGTGGAAACGCACTTAAGTTTTACGCATCCGTTCGATTAGACATTCGTAGAGCGGGTCAAATCAAAGTTGGAGACGACGCTGTTGGCAATAATGTCAGGGTAAAGGTGGTCAAGAACAAAGTGGCTCCTCCCTTTAAGAAGGCTGAATTCGACATCATGTTCGGTACGGGCATTTCCAAGTCCGGAGAGTTGATCGACCTCGGCGTAATTCAGAACATCGTCAAGAAAAGCGGCTCTTGGTTCTCGTATGGCGACACCAAACTGGGCCAAGGTCGAGATGCGGTGAAGCAATTGTTAGAAGACAATCCCGAGTTGGCATTGGAAATCGAAGAGAAAGTCTTCAACTCTTTCAAGCCAATCCCTAAGGTGAAGGCAGCCGAAGAGGCTCCGGCTGAATAAAGTCAACCGTTTCCTAAAACTTGAAAAGGTCGAGCCCATGGTTCGGCCTTTTCCTTTTAAGTTTGGCGCCATGAAAAGAACCGTCTTTGCGATCCTTTCGCTCCTCATCCTAGCCACTGCCTGCCAAGAGAACAATACTGCTAAACTCGACAGCAAGACAACCCAAGATACCGCCTCCCCTTTCGACAGCATCAATGCTTTGATCAAGGAGACACCGAATGACCCCGACCTCTACTTTCAGCGCGCGAAGATGCACTACGATCAGCGCGATCTCGTAACCAGCATGAATGACGTTGGTAGGGCATTGAAATTGGACAGCTCGAACACAGATTATTACATGCTTCTGGCTGATTTAAAGCTGATTGCAAAGGAGAGTCGTGATTCAAGAGACGCCCTGCTAAAGGCGTATGAGATAGCCCCCGACGACATTCAGGTGCTGCTCCGCTTGGGTGAGCTTTACATGATCGTAAGAGATGCAGATGCTTCTTTCAAGTACCTCAATGAGGCCCTCAAGCTGGATGTGTACAACGCAACAGCCTACCGCTTGAAAGGCTTCAATTACAAATATGTCGGCGATACGGTCAACGCGGTATCGAGCTTTCAAACGGCCATCGAACAAGACGCCGATGACTATGACTCCTACCTTCAATTGGGCCTCCTATACTCAACCGCAGGTATTGAGCTGGCAGAGGACTACTACAACAATGCCTTGAAGGTGCGCCCCGGATCCGTCGAAGCGCTCTACGCAAAGGGATTATTTCTTCAAACCATCGGAAGGTCAAGAGACGCCATCCGCACCTATGACCAGATCATTGGCATCACGAGCGAGTACTTCGACGCTTGGTACAACAAAGGCTACATCCATTTGGTGCAATTAGAGCAATACGACAGTGCTGCCTATAACTTCACGCAGGCCATCGACGTTGGACCTGAAGGCTACGTAGCCGCTTATTACAACCGTGGACTTGCCTATGAAGAGTCTGGAGCGCTGCTGGAAGCAGAAGCGGATTACCGCATGGCCTTGAAGTTCAACCCCCAATACGACCTCGCTGCACGAGGATTAGGCAGAGTGTTGGGAGAGGAAGAATAAAAAAAACCCGGCCATTGCTGAGCGGGTTCCTTCATAGTAGTGATCGGTTGATTTCTTATTCAGCGTCCTTGCCCACGTAAAACTCAACCACCTTCTCGCTGGTATTTCCGAGTTTATCCTTGGCGATGACTTTTACTTCGTACTTCTTATTCTTTCGGAATCGACTCACCTCTGATGCGTCAAGCGTCTGTGGCGATGAATAGAGCTGTTGCGCTCCTCCGTCCATTCCATAAGTGATGGATTCTGTTCCGACTTTCTTGTCTGTAGCTGAAACATACATCCTCGTATAGTTTGGATACAGAGGCTTGCCATTCTTAGACCCGATCTGCTCGATGGAGAACTTTACAAAGATCTCAGGAGCGGTATTGTCAATGTAGCAGCTTGAATTCTTGTCGCCCTCCTTGTTATTGACGTTGTCGGTTGAGCGGAAATTGATCGTGTGGTAACCTTCAGATGGAAGGGTAAAGGCAGCATACGTTTTGAATCCTCCTCCGTCTGTCTGGTATTCGGTCTTCTGCACGCCAGAGGCGTCATCGCGCATGCGAAGGGAGATATTGCTTTTGCTCGTGATGAACAAGGTGTCTCGGTCCATGAACTGTGGGTTGGCGTAAATGATGCCTGTCTCCGGTGCATCCACGTCCATGAAGACATTGATGTAGTGGTTTCCGCTGAGGTTCTCAACCAGGTCATTCGCGTCGTACTTCACATTGTGCGTTCCTCGTACAGCTGGCATTTTAAAATCAGCTGAGAAGGTATTGCGCTCCCCACCATCGATGCGGTAGTAGATGTTCTTTACACCTGCCTTGTTGTCCGTAGCAGCCAAAGAGATGGTCGTACGCGATGAGATGTACAAGTAGTTGCCTTTGTGTTGATCACCCTTGACTAGGTGCGTTGGAACCGGAGCGATCTTGTCCATATAGAACTTAAACGTAGAAGCACTTGCTCCACCTTCTCCGCCCTCCATGTTCTTGACATTGTCTACTGCGTAGTACTTGATGGTGTGCTCTCCGTCACTTAATCCGCCAACATTAACGGGCCCTCCATAAACGCGTGCATTGCTACCGTCGAAGGTGTAGTAAACGGTGCGCACACCTGAAAGGTTATCAGAACTGGTCAACTTCACATTGGCCGAGGGAGCTAAGATTGTTCCGCTCTTGTTCACCCCAACGACTTCATAATTGGTCTTTGGAGCGGTGAGGTCAACCGTAAATGCAGAAGACTTGGTTTTCTCCGCATTCCCCACAAAATCCACCGCGTAGTAATACAATGTTTGCGGTCCTTCTTTCGATGCGTTTACATCGGCACTGTAATCGTTGTATCCTCCTCCAAGTGCATATTGAGTAGACTTCACACCTGAAACTCCATCGCGCGATGTAAGCGCAAAGGATAGGTCCTTTCCAAAGAAGGTCGTTCCTCCACTGCTATAGCGCGGAGCCGTCTTGAATTGAAGGCTCGTGCTCGGCGCTAGTCCGTCTGCGTTGACTTCATAGAGCACTTCCTGTTGCGGTTGTGCCGTTCTTCCCGTTGCTGGATCAACCGCCCACTTACTTCGTACAAAGTTGGGTCCTTCGGTATCCAAGTACATCGGCTCACCGTATTGGGGCTTCGTAGCCTTCAGGTCATAATTCTGCCCTGTAGGAGTGGTAGAGAACTTCAAGTAGAGGGGTAATTCTTTCTGAACGAAGATGTCGCCATCTCCATTGGTATACACCTGCTTCTCGTAAGTTGGCTTGCTGGGTTCACTTTGCGCAAAGGCATTGGCCACCATAAACAAGCTCAATCCGCCTAACAGTAATGCTTTCTTCATCACAGGTTCTTGTAGTTTAGCTAACGAAATTAACAAAAAAGGGGGCCATAAGCCCCCTTTCTTTCATCATCAATGTTCTTGGTGTATTACTTCACTTTCCCAATTACTGCTTTGAACGCCTCTGGGTGGTTCATAGCGAGGTCTGCGAGCACCTTACGGTTGAGCTCGATTCCACTTTTACTGAGTTTACCCATGAACTCACTGTAGGACATGCCGTGCTCACGAGCACCTGCATTGATACGTTGGATCCAAAGGCTACGGAAGTTTCTTTTCTTGTGCTTGCGACCTACGTAAGCATACTGCATTCCTTTCTCTACAGCATTCTTCGCTACGGTCCAAACATTCTTACGGCGACCAAAGTATCCTTTGGCCTGCTTCATGATTTTCTTGCGTCTTGCTCTCGACGCTACACTGTTTACTGATCTTGGCATTTCTTCTTTTGTTTTTAGTTGGAAGCGCCCTTATTGTTTTTGGGACTTAAGACTCACAACCGGGTTAAACACAATGTTCATCTTGCGATGAACAAACCATTACTTCATTGCCATGAGTTTCAAAATATTCTCACGGTCTGCGGGATGCACGAGCGTTGTTTTCGTCAACCTACGCTTTCTGTCTTTCGACTTTTTCGTCAGGATGTGACTCTTGAACGCGTGCTTACGCTTGATCTTTCCAGAACCTGTAAAGCGAAATCGCTTCTTAGCACTGGAGTTGGTCTTCATTTTAGGCATCGCTTCCTATTTATTGAACAATTGATGAATCTTATTTCTTCTTCTTCGGAGCCAGCATCATAATCATACGCTTACCCTCCAATTTTGGCATCTGCTCTACAATCCCGAGCTCTTCCACTTCCGTAGCGAGCTTGAGCAAGAGAATCTCTCCTTTATCCTTGAAGAGTATCGATCTTCCTTTAAAGAACACAAACGCCTTGATCTTTGACCCTTCTTCCAAGAACTTGATGGCATGCTTCTTCTTGAACTCGTAATCATGCTCATCCGTATTGGGTCCAAATCTGATCTCCTTTACGACAACCTTTTGGGCCTTGTTCTTGATCTCCTTGGCCTTCTTCTTCTGGTCATACAAGAATTTCTTGTAATCCAAAATCTTCACCACCGGCGGATCCGCCTTCTCCGAAATCATGACAAGGTCAAGACCTTGATTTCTGGCTTCCTCCAATGCTTCACTAGCAGAAAGCACCTGTGGCTCGCCACCGTCTCCAACTACTCTGACTTTCGGGGCCCTGATGTTCTCATTGATCTGGTGCTCAGGCTCCCTTCTCTGCGGTCTTCTATAAGGTTTTCTAATATCTACTCTTATTAATTAAACTTCCAACTGTTGTTTCACTTCGTTCTCAATGAACTTAGCGAACTCTGTAACGTCCATCGTTCCTTGATCTCCTTCACCTTGCTTCCTTACGGAAACCTTTCCCTCTTCCAATTCTTTCTCTCCGATGATCAACATGATGGGAACCTTGGCGAGCTCCGCATCACGGATTTTCTTACCTACTTTCTCACCACGGTCGTCAATGGAGGCGCGAATATCGTAATTTTCAAGGGATTGTAAAATGTTTTTGCATCCCTCATTGAATTTTTCACTGATCGGTAAAATGCGCACTTGCTCAGGCGTCAACCAAAGTGGAAACTTGCCTGCGTAATGCTCAATCAAGAATCCGATGAATCGCTCATGCGTCCCAAGCGGGGCGCGGTGAATGACAATTGGATGCTCTTGTTCGTTGCTGGCATTGGTGAACGTAAGATTGAAGCTCAACGGTTGGGCGAAATCTACCTGATTGGTGGCCAGCGTAAACTCCTTACCAATGGCACTGTAAACCTGCACATCGATCTTGGGACCGTAAAACGCCGCTTCATCCGCTACTTCCTTGTACGGAATGCCTGAATCGATCAACACCCTGCGCACCATGTCTTCAGTCTCTTTCCACAACTCAGGTCGGTCAACGTACTTCTTGCCCAATCGCGCTGGATCGTGCGTAGAAAAGCGCATCACGTATTTGTCTATACCGAAGATCCTGAAGTACTTCAAGTACATGTCGTTCACCGCCTTGAACTCATCCTCAAATTGCGCTTTGGTGCAATAGATGTGGGCGTCGTTCATCTGCAGACTTCGCACGCGCATCAAGCCAAACAGCTCGCCCGATTTCTCATAGCGATAGCAAGTACCATATTCAGCAAGCCGATACGGAAGATCTTTATAGCTCTTGGGCAATGCGTCAAAGATCTTGTGGTGATGCGGGCAGTTCATCGCCTTCAAGTAGTACGTCCCCCCATCCAATTCCATAGGTGGGAACATGCTCTCCTTGTAATACGGCAAGTGACCGCTGGTCAAGTAGAGTTGCTCTTTGGCAATGTGCGGTGATTTCACCCGCTGGTATCCTGCCTTTCGCTCCGTTTTCTTCGCTAATTCCTCCAATTGTTCGATCAAGAAGGCGCCTTTTGGCAACCATAATGGAAGACCTGGCCCGACGTCATCATCAAAGGTGAAAAGCTCGAGCTCCTTCCCCAACTTTCGGTGGTCACGCTTTTTCGCCTCCTCGAGCATTTCGAGGTACTCTTCTAGCTCCTTTTGCTTTGGGAAGGTGACGCCGTAGATCCGTGTGAGCATTGGATTCTTCTCATCGCCACGCCAGTAAGCACCCGCTACAGAAAGCAATTTCACGGCCTTGATGTATCCCGTAGTTGGGATGTGTGGCCCACGACATAGGTCGGTGAACCCACCTTGGGTATAAAACGTGATCTCCCCATCTTCGAGGTCGTTGATCATCTCCAACTTGTACGGGTCGTTGCGCTCTTTGTAGAACGACAGCGCGTCTGCTTTTGAAACTTCTTTGCGGATGAATTCGTTCTTCTCCCTTGCCAATTCCAGCATCTTCTTCTCCACCTTGGGCAAGTCCTCTTCAGAAAAGGAATGCTCCATGAAGTCGATGTCGTAATAGAACCCATTTTCAATGGGTGGACCAATGGCCAACTTGATACCTGGATAGAAAGATTCAAGCGCCTCCGCCATCAAGTGAGCTGAGCTGTGCCACATGGTAGACTTACCCTCTTCATCATTCCACGTGAGCAATGTCAAGGTAGCGTCGTCCTCGATGGTGCGCGTGGCATCCCACACTTTACCGTTGACCTTGGCTGACAAAACATTGCGTGCCAAGCCTTCGCTGATCGATCGCGCGATGTCGAGTGCAGTGCTACCCTTTGGGTATTCCTTCACCGAACCATCGGGCAATGTGATGTTGATATTGCTCATTTCTTTGGACTGTTTAATTCTTCCTAAAGGGCGGCAAAGGTAAAAGCTTTACCCTTTTCAAGATGTCAAAAAGAAGGCCTGCGTGCAATCCAACGAGATGCCGAATCCGAAAGTTGAAGCTTCAAAACTCAGGAGGCATTTAAGCCCGTGCCGATGCGTGCGATGAGATAAAGCTTTGTCATTGTAACGCTCTTTGAATAATATTGCTTGGCGCAGAGAAATTTCAAGCCAACCATCAACACCAAATCAACCTACCCACCATGTTACGATTCTCCTTCCTCATCAGCATCTTACTGCTCTTCGCAATCAACCTTCCGACGTTTGGTCAACGCGCTTCCAGCGACAAAACCAACTACAGTTATTTTCGAAAACCCCTCACCAAAACTCCTGAAGCAAATAGGAGCTACAGCGTGTCGGTGAACATTCCTTTTGCAGAATCCTACTTTGCCGAAATGGCTGCCTTTGATGAGGCCAACAAGAAGGCTGATGAAGAATATGAAGTCGACAGGAAGGCGGCCGACGAAGAATACGCCGCAGCGCTTGAAGCCTATAACGATCAAGGTGCCGGTGCGAAAATTCTTTCGGGCATTTTGCTCGATGATGATGGCAAACCGGAAAAGCGCTACGTTGAGCGCAGATATATCCCAGAACCTCAGATTAGAAATGACATTCCTTCAGATGGGGAGTTGATGAGCGGAATCGATCTTCAAGGATTTAACAAGGTCAACAGCGGAGGATATACAATAGCCATCACCATGCCCAATTACATCGTCATTGAGAAAGAGGCTGCTTCGAATGAAAAATGGTACAAAACAGCGACGATTAAAATTCCAATGGATGTACGGGTTACCGATCAGAATGGACAGCAGGTCATGCAGATTTCATCGCAACTGGCCGACAATGTACTGACCTATTCTACCCAGAAAATGGACCGCCCGTCTTACGACCAATTCATGAACACGGGTGGGTATAGCAGCTGGTTGGACGCTCAAAAAATGACGGCGAGAAACCTGATAATGGCAGACATTTCAAATCAACTGAACAGCGAACTGGGTTACGGATGGAACGAGCGGATCGACCCAATTTACACGGCGAAAGGAAAGAAACTTGATTATTCTGCTTTGGACAAGGCATCCCTTCAAGCTCAGCAAGGGCTGCAAGAGCTATCCATCAATGAAGACAATGCCAAAGGCAAACTAACAGAGGCCATCGCCACGTGGAATGAGGAGCTCGGAGCGCTTGACTTAGTAGATAAAAAGGCACGGGTCAATAACAAGGTCGGCGCCGGTATCTACATCAACCTAGCCTTGATCCACATCATTCTCGAAGACTTTGACAAGGCAGACGAATACCTGAATACCGTTCAAGGCAACGACGCCTTCAAGGGCGGTGACCAGCGAGAAGCAGAGGATCTAAGAAACTTCCTGAACGAGCAGCGTCGCAGGGCTTAACCTCGGATCACCTCAACACCTTGCGCACAAAGGCGACTGAGAAGTAGCCCATCAAAAATACCCCGACGTAGCCTTCAACGCTCGCGAAGAAGCGCATGACACCAATGGGGTAGAATTCACCATAGCCAATGGTGAGAAAGGTGATGGCGCTGTAATAGAAGGCTTTGGCGACCGGATTCAAGTCGGCTAATTCGCTTCCACCTCCCGTGTCGATATACGTATCGGCTACAAACGGCAATACCAGGTAGAGCAGGCTGAACAACGTGTAGATCACTGATACCGAAAAAAGCACGCGCAAGGGCTCGGTTGCATACAATCCGATCTTATCGAATAGCAACCACTTGAAAAAGGCCGTTGGGTAGGCCCAAATAGCACTTCCTGGACGATGCTTGAGCGAGTATTCCAAGTCTGCCTTTAGTTCAAATCGCTTGTACGAAACGTATGCCCGGTCTTCATCCGAATAGCGACCCGTAGAATTGTATGTCTCCTTCAAGATGAGGAGTTGCTGTGATTTCTCACGATTAGAAGTCTCGACTTGCGAATTGATCAAGTTGAGCACATCATTTCGTTCCCAGTCAATGTAGAGGTGGCCAAGGTTACGCATGCCGTTGAACAGCATTTGCTCCATATGAACAGGAGCACTATCTGTTGGCATCAAGTCGATGATGTCGCGCACTATGGTATGCGAAAGGTCGATTTGCTTGACCTCTTTTACGCGCAGGTCAACGTAGTTGTTAAAATGGCAAAGCCTGAAGGAAAGCCGAGTTGCTTGAGACCTGAAAAACGAAAGACTACCCGTACCGAATTCTGCATTGTCGAAAATGAATTCCGACTGGGAGATGCATTCTTGGAAATTGATGTTGCCATCTCCGAAAATCGCTGACCTGAAGATTACTTTACCCTCCCGGAAGTCGGCTTCGGAGAAATCAATCTCTCCATCGCCAAAATGACTGCGCTTGAAGTCCACTTTTCCATCGCCGAAGTCTACGCGCTTGAAGGAAACCTCTCCACCCCCAAAAATGCACTTATCAAAGGTGATTGGACCTTCCCCAAATCGTGTGTAATGGAAATCAACCTTTCCTTCACCGAAATTCACTTCACGGAAACTCACCTTGCAATCTCCAAATTCGCAATTGACGAAGTGAACGTCTCCCGATTCAAAAATGGCGTGGTCGAAATTGATCGATTTAGACTTGAATTCTGCATACTGAAAATTGGCCACTCCTGCCCCGAAGTGACTGAGTGAAAAGTCTGTAATGTCGGCGTGGAACTTCGAATTGAAAAAAGAAAGCGGACAATCGCCAAACAAACAATGCGTAAAAGAAGTGGCTGACCCCGTAAATCGCACATGGCTCAAGTCCGTCGGTTCGATACCATCAAAGTAGGCCCAACTAGCAGAAAAGTCTTGTAGCTCTACTTCCTGATCTTCCCCCACTTTCCTGGATTGTCGATACTTTTTCAGTGAAAAATCTTTCACGTATCGCATATCCAGATTAACGCCTTCTCCCTTATCAATGCGTTCATAAAGTGTTTCAGCAAGCACCACTCCAAGACGAACGCGCTCTTGATGTCGTCCGTGCAAATCAGTGATGGAGATGATCACACTGCTGTCACAGTCCTCAAAAGACTGATCAGAAAATTCAAGGTCAATATGGGTAGGCACTCAGGATGGGTTTAGTTCGGCTGACTAAATTGCAAAAATCCCTGCAATTATCACCCTTTCTTCTTCCGCCGCATCCGCATATTCAGCGCTTCCACCGCAAGGGAGAAGAATACTGCGAAGTAGATGTAACCCTTCGGAACATGGATTTCTTGCAAGGGAAGGCCCTCTACAATCAACATGAATCCGATTAAAATGAGAAAAGAAAGGGCGAGAATTTGAAGCGTAGGCTGACCGTTGATGAAAACGCTGATGCGGCCTGCGAAGATCATCATGATGATCATTGCAATCACCACCGCAACGATCATCACGGGCAGATCATTCGACATTCCAACCGCTGTAAGAATGCTGTCAAAAGAGAAAACGATATCGAGCAAAACGATTTGAAAGATGATACTCGCGAAAGCATTCTTGGCCTTTGAAGAGGTTTCTTCGTGTTCCATTTGATTCATTTTTGCGTGAATCTCCGTCGTGCTTTTCGCTAAGAGAAACAGACCACCCCCCAATAATATCAAATTGCGCCCACTGAAGTCCATTCCGAAAAGGGAGAACAAAGGGTCTGTAAGGCCGATCAGCCAAGAGATCCCCATCAACATAAACACCCGAACGATAAGGGCCAAACTGAGGCCGATCATTCTTGCCTTTGGCTGCTGAGCTTCAGGAAGTTTATTGGAAATGATGGATATGAAGATGATGTTATCAATCCCCAATACAATCTCCAGCAAGGTCAGGGTGAGCAGTGCGATCCATGCTTCAGGCTGGAGAAACACTTCCATCGCTAGCGGCACTTGCATTCATACGCAGCCTCGTACGCATTGACATCATCACGCCATTCACGACGATCACGATAGTAGTCCCGATTATCCCGAAAGCAAAGTTCTTGATCATTGGCTGGGTCAAAACACTCTGTACAGTCTGCGCAATCCAGGCAACTGCTCATTGTAACACTGACAGAAAGAATGAGTAAGCTACGGGTGAGGAACTTCATGCGGAATCTGTTTCTTTTGAGAACTCGAAGGTCACGAAATTATTCTTCTCGGTCGAAATCAAAATCTAGAGGGAAATAAAAAAGCCTACTCCGAAGAGCAGGCTTTACTGTACGGTGGGTGGAAGATGGGTCTCGAACCCACGACCTCCTGAACCACAATCAGGCGCTCTAACCAACTGAGCTACAACCACCATATATTTTCATCGCAAGGATGAAGGTCAAAAGAACGTCGATGGCGCTCTAATCCCGACTTCGTTAGAATCTTCGATTCTTAAGAGGTCGTGGACTCTCGAAGTTCTAAAATCAAAGATTT
>JABMOM010000006.1 GCA_013204105.1 Flavobacteriales bacterium | reverse complement strand
CCCTAATCCCCGCTGCGAAGCAGCCAGCAGCCAGCAGCCTTCCCTATCTATTTCGGCCCGCGATACAGCTGATCTCCACGTTTACATTTTTGGGTAGGGTGCGCACGGCGACGGTTTCTCTTGCCGGTGGTTCTGATGTGAAGTATTTCCCGTATACCTCATTTACAGTACTGAAATCGCCCATGTCGCTGAGGAAGATCGAGCACTTCAGGACATTGCTGAAATCCATCCCCGCTTTTTTGAGTATCGCTTCTAGGTTGTGCATCACCCGCTCGGTTTCTGCTTCTATACTGGCGTTGTCCATCTCTCCGGTGGCGGCGTTGATGGCGATCTGACCGCTTATGTACAGCATGTCGCCGTACATCACTGCCTGTGAGTATGGACCGATCGGTGCAGGGGCTTCTTTGCTCTCAATAATCTTTTTCATGGCTTCATTCGGTTTGGAGGGGTGTTTCATCCGATCCAAATATAGATTTTTGACCCCCGAAGCATGCATGATACCCAGCGCATATTGGTCGTCGATAATTACGATTCATTCACGTACAACCTCGTGCATTTACTCGAGGCATTGGACGTGCAGGTCGAAGTGCGCAGAAACGATGCCTTGACCCTTGATGAGGTGGGACTGTTTAGTCACGTCCTCATAAGCCCGGGGCCAGGTGTGCCGGAGGAAGCTGGAATCGTCCCTGAATTGATCCGAGTCTATAAGGGTACTCGCTCCATTCTAGGCGTGTGCCTGGGCATGCAATGCATCCTACACGCAGCTGGCGCCGAAATGGTCAATATGCCCAAGGTACAGCACGGGGCAAAAGAGCGCATAAGCATTGATGTGAGTGCTCGCTTGTTCCACGGTCTTCCAAATCACGTGCAGGTGGGTAGGTACCACAGTTGGGCATTTCAACCGGAAGATGTTCCCGACGAATTTCGAGTAAGTGCCGTGAGCGATGATGGATTCGTCATGGCGATTGAGCATGTAAGTCTGCCTTTGTTTGGGGTGCAATTTCACCCAGAGAGCATCATGACTGAACACGGAATGGATATGTTAAGGAACTGGATCCGTGGTTAAACTCCGTCAGAGCAATGCCCTCTCCAACGACGACTTTATGTCCAAAGCCGTAGATCAAGTGGCCTATTGTTACGCTTAAATAATAAGATTATTATAGATTAATTAATTGACTGGTAAAGAGACTTATATAGATGTTATAATTCCCGCATTAAATGAACAGGATGCGGTGGGTTTGGTGGTGGTTGACGCACTCGCCCAAGGCGTTCGGCATGTGGTGGTGGTGGATAATAATTCTACCGACGCAACGGCCCAGGTGGCTGCCACTGCAGGCGCCATTGTCCTGCGTGAGTCGGTCCGAGGTTATGGCGCTGCTTGCTTGGCTGGAATCGAATACTTGAGCAGATTGCAGGTGGCGTCAGACGTAGTCGTGTTTATGGATGGAGATCATGCAGATGATGCCTCTCAGCTCAAGGACTTGGTCGCGCCAATTCTGATGGGTCAAGCGGATATGGTCATCGGTAGTAGGATCTTAGGGAAACGAGAGCATGGTGCACTCATGCCTCAACAGGTGTTTGGAAATGCCCTTGCTACCTGGCTGCTCAAGGTGCTGTATGGCGAGCGCTTTACAGATTTAGGGCCTTTCCGCGCCATTCGAATGGAGTCTTTGCTGATGCTTGGAATGAAGGATCTCAATTACGGCTGGACGGTTGAGATGCAAATCAAGGCCGTGAAAGCGAAATTGCGCTGCGCAGAAATACCCGCAAACTACCGCAGAAGGATCGGGGTTTCTAAGGTGTCGGGCACATGGAAGGGCAGTATCTTAGCGGGGTATAAGATCCTGAAAACCTTGTTCAAATATGCTTGAAACAGTACCGTGGCTTTGGTTTGAATGGCTCGTTATAGGCTTGTACAGCTTCTTTCTGCTCTTCATTTTTTTGTACAGCCTTGCTCAACTCGACCTTGTGATGCGCTACCGTCGACGTATCGGTCAGCAATCGCTAGCGCTTGGTTTGGATAGGCCGTTGGTTACCGTGCAATTGCCCATTTACAATGAACGCTATGTCGCGGCCAGATTGATCGATCAAGTGGTAGTCTTAGACTACCCCGGCGATCGCTTGGAGATTCAGGTGTTGGATGATAGCACCGATGGTACGCGAGAAATCATCGAAGAGCGCGTTGCGCATTGGTCGGCGAAAGGTGTGGATGTAGTGCATGTGCGTCGCTCGTCACGCGAAGGGTTTAAGGCAGGGGCGCTAGCCCATGGCTTACAACTTGCTAAAGGCGAGCTCGTTGCCATCTTTGATGCAGATTTCCTCCCGGACGCCGATTTTCTATTGGAGACGGTAAGACACTTTCAAGATCCACAGGTTGGCGTCGTGCAGACACGCTGGGGACATTTAAACGCTGATTACAGCCCACTAACTGCAATGCAAGCCTTCGGTCTCAACGCACACTTTACGGTCGAGCAGGGTGGTCGCAACGCAGGCGATTGTTTCATCAACTTCAATGGAACGGCTGGCGTTTGGCGCAAGGCGGCTATTGTGGATGCTGGTGGTTGGAGCAGTGATACCTTAACGGAAGACCTGGATTTGAGTTACCGCGCCCAGTTGAAGGGGTGGAAGTTTGTTTTTAGGGAGGATGTTGAAGCCTCCGCAGAATTACCTGCTGAAATGAATGCCTTGAAGACACAGCAATACCGATGGACGAAGGGTGCTGCAGAATGCGCAATCAAAAACCTGCCTGCCGTATTGAGGTCCGACCGGGTTACGATGCGGGTGAAAGTACATGCGTTTTTTCACCTGATGAATTCCTTCATCTTCATCAGTGTCTTTGCTTCAGCGGCACTCAGTATTCCGTTGATGTTTGTGAAGCAGCGCCACGCGCTTGATTCCTTTCTGTTAATGGGGGGTATGGTGTTCGTTGCGAGCCTCTTTTTGTTGATGGCATTCTATTGGACTTCCGTGAGGCGCTTTGAGTATTCACCCTCTGTTGGGGGCTTCCTTATTCGGTTTTTCTCCTTCTTGTCCTTATCGATGGGTATGAGCTTGCACAATGCCGTAGCAGTGTTTGAGGGGTACGCCGGTCGGCGCACGCCATTTGTTCGAACACCTAAGTTCAGCATCGTTGAGCGAGAAGGGAGTTGGATAGGTAGTGGATACCGCGCGCGACGCGTTTCCAAGCTGGTTTGGGGTGAGGTGTTGCTTTCCTCCGTTTTTTTCTGGGCCGCATGGAAAGGGGTAAGCATTGGAGATGTCGGGTTGTTGCCGTTTCATCTCTTGCTTGCGGTTGGCTTTCTTGCGGTGGGAGGTCTTAGTCTCAAGCACGCTTTTCAAGGCTGAATCAGTTTTACTATTTTTCAGGCATGGGGTATTGGATTGCGATCTTCTTGATGGTGTTGGGGTGGGCGATTGAGCGCTTCAAGCTCTACGCTCTGATCGCTGGCTACAATACCATGTCCAAGGAGGAAAAAGCCAAAGTGAAGATTGAAGATGTCGCCCGATTGATGCGCAATACCTTTTTCGGCATTGGGGCGGTTTTGATCTTTGTCGAATACTTCAGCGCTGACCTCGGGCTGGAAGGCTATCAAGCCATGATGCAGTCGCTGGTGGTTGTAGTAGGCGTGCTCGTAATGATCATCCAATCCAATGGAGAGAGGTACAAGAAGTGAGGAAAATTATTCTAAAATTTCACTAAGGTATCCACTTGATATCCTTGAAGTTAGGCTTTCTCTTCTCAAGGAAAGCATCACGTCCTTCTTTTGCTTCGTCGGTCATGTACGCCAAGCGTGTTGCTTCACCTGCAAAGACCTGCTGCCCGACCATGCCATCGTCCGTTAAGTTGAAAGCGAACTTGAGCATTTTGATCGATGTCGGAGACTTTTGGAGGATTTCTTGCGCCCAATTGTATGCCTCTTGTTCGAGTTGATCGTGGGGAATTACCGCGTTGACCATCCCCATATCGAAGGCCTCTTGTGCCGAGTAGTTTCTGCCTAAGAAAAAGATCTCCCTGGCGCGTTTTTGTCCTACCATCTTCGCGAGGTAGGCAGAGCCATATCCTCCGTCAAAGCTGGTCACGTCGGCATCGGTTTGCTTGAAGATCGCGTGTTCCTCGCTGGCCAATGAGAGGTCGCAAACAACGTGCAGGCTGTGTCCACCCCCAACAGCCCATCCCGGAACTACCGCGATGACCACCTTCGGCATGAAACGAATCAGGCGTTGCACCTCGAGGATGTTCAAGCGAGGCATGCCGTCGTCGTCTACGTAACCCTGATGACCTCTAGCGTTTTGATCGCCTCCGCTGCAAAAAGCCCATCCACCGTCCTTGGCGCTGGGTCCTTCACCTGAAAACAAGACCACTCCGATGCTGGTATCTTCCCGAGCATCCACAAAAGCTTGGTAAAGTTCTGTTACGGTTTTCGGACGAAATGCATTGCGCACCTCTGGTCGGTTAAATGCGATCCGAGCAACGCCGTCGTCGGTCTTTTGATAGGTAATGTCTTCGTATTCCTTGACGGTCTTCCAGTTGGGTGTACTCATGTGCAATTGTGTTGAAGGCTGCATGGAATCACGCGTGACAAACGAGCGTTCGATGCGGCTTCAATGTTACATCTTCTGAAGGAATAAGCAAGCTACTTGAGGCTGTTGGTGAGGTATTTCAGGATAGGGTCCATTTCCTTAGGATGCTCAAACGACTCGCATCGGTAGCGTGGCTGTTGTAGTATTCCACGGTCAACCAATTCATTGAGGATGGTCAAATGAGAATGAGAAGTCTTCCCGAGGAACAGGTTATCCAGCTTCACATCTTGCGCTTGCATTTCCAGTACGGCCTTGAATCCCTTCAGGTATAGGTAGTCTTTGGTGAAGCCACCCCCTCTGTACACACGGGTTACCAAGTAGTACAGTTTATCCTCATTGACGTTATAGGTATCCTTCAGCATCTCATAGGTAGTTCTGAAGTCATTCCCCTTAGTCAAAGAATGTACGGCCAGTACGCGCAAGGCAAGCTCTTTGAGTCGACCAATCGACAAGCATCCACTGAGCAATTCACTCATGATGGCGAGTCCTTCTTGGGTATACGTGTTTCGCGGAAGACCCAAACTTAGAAAGCGCAACGGCTGCTCCTGGGCGTTCATCGTCGTGACCATGTGCACGCCGATTTCATGGTTTAGCAATGCGTTCAGGCGTGTCTGGGTGAAGCGCGCCCCCTTCTTGAGCATCAGCAATTTCTTGGAATTGATGACAAGTGCGTCGGAAGGTATGTGGCTAACTTCCTGCACTTTGAATTCGAAGCCATAACGTTTCCCTTCAGCGATGAAGGCTGCTTTTACATCATTCGTGTCCAACAGGGCCTCGTTTTCAAACTGAGGCAATTCACTCGTGTAGAGCAGGAACGTCGCATTGGCAATGTCTTGCGCCGAAGGTTCACCGAAGTAGCGGAGCGAATTGTAGAGAAAATTCTCTGTACCCAAGCTGTTGAGCAGGTCTACCTTGTCCGTATAAGATCGAATGATGTCAATGTACACCTGGCGTATGTGCACGTCTTCCAAGCTGTCTACATCGAGACGATACATCAAGGATTTGAAAATGTGCGGATCGATCGTTAGCGGTCTGTACCTGAACTCTGGGTTTCGAATGAATTTGGATCGAAAGAACTTCTTCTTTTCCTGTTCTACGTTCAGTGGGTTCACGTAACCGAGTACCTCAAAGTCCTTGGCCAGGCGATAGAGCTCTTTATCCAAATGAAGGAGTTCTGGTTGCAATCCACCGTGGAGTAGGGTGTTCTTTCGCTTGACATCAATCGTCGTCATGGCATTGGTGAAATGCTGTGCGTGATTGATGATGGCTGCTTTGAGTCCCTTTGCGATCGATTGAATGATGAGCGGGAAAGCGACGCCGGTATCTTCATCCATGAAGATCTTCTTGACTTCGGTTGCCAGCACGAGCGACTCATTGAATTCCTCTTGCACCAATTTTAGAAGGTAGCCTCGACCGAAAAAGATGTGGTTGACCGAGACGTCTGATTGGAGACGGCGAACTTTGATCTTGAGTAATTCGCGTTTCCAAAAGCTCAACTGACTGTTGTAGCGCCGTACGTCGATGTTCTCGATGCCAATGTTGAACAAGTAGGTGGTTTTGTGGCGCTTGTAGTTGTAAGAATGGATGTCGTAGATCACAGAAGCTCCAAAATCCTTCTCAAGCTTTTGAACCAGGGTGCGAACAACGGCGTAGAAGTTTGCGTGTTTTTGGAGCGATAAAGCTTTTTCCTTTTCTGTCAACGAACGTTTCCACACTTGCTTTCCCCACGCCACGTCATAGATTGCGAGCTCGGGAGATCGGTTGAGGTCGTACTCGTACCTTGAATCGTTGCCGACCAATGTAATGGGAAGGGATTGGATGAACTGCTCGGTGTGGGGATCCTCTTCGTAGAAACGCTCTTCAGCACTCAATAGGCAAACGTCTTCTAGTTCTTTTCGGAAGCGCGTTCCTGCGTGAATGGCCGTGCACACGTAGGGCACATATTCTTGAATCTTTACAAAGAATGCATCCTCATGGTTCGCCTCAAAGCATATTCCTTGCTCGATATTGGCGATGATTTCCTCAAGACTTAGCTTTTGCATTTTTCACGGTGAGTTGGTGTGCAAGCTTTCTGTTCAACGCGGACTCCTTGGCGATAACAACGTCCTCTACGAAGTCCATGACCTTTTGCTGAAGTTTGACGCGGTTCAGTTTATTGATGCGGGTAATGCCACCAGGACTGAGGACGTTGACTTCGATCAATTTGCCGTTGATGACGTCCAAACCGACGAAATACAATCCATCCGCTACCAAGCGTGGACCCATCAGGTCGCATATCTTTTGCTCTACTTTAGAAAGCACATGTTTGATTGCCGTGCCACCGGTATGGATGTTGGAACGGGCCTCATCCTTTGCTGGAACGCGTTTCATCGCTCCGATCGGCTTGCCATTGAGCATGAGGATGCGCACATCGCCTTCGTCAGCGCCCTCTACATACTCTTGCACGATGACGTACTTCTGTTCCTTCTGCCCGTGGATATAAAAATCAAGCAAGGAGCTCACACTTGCCGAAGCCTTCCGTTCGAGCAAGATCACACCACTGCCTCCGTAACCGTCCAACGGCTTGAGGATCATCTTGTCTGACTTAGATTCGGAAATGACGCGCTTGAGGTACTCCTTGTTCTTGGATACGTGGGTCTCAGGAATGACCCCTGCCTTTCCGTGAAACATGGCTGCGGTGTACAATTTATTGTTGGCTTTTCGGATCCCGTCTACATCATTCACGATGAATACCTCATCCTTGATGGCATCCAGGAAGTTGAGCATGGTGTTGTCTACCGGTGGGTTGGCACGCAGAAAGATGACATCAAACCCAGACATGGGTAGCAGTTCTTCCTTGAATTTGACCTGTTTATGAAACTTTACGGTGTCCTTTTGCAATCGATCGCTCTCTTCGATCATGCGCACGAATCCGAAGACGTCGTTGTTGCGGATTGTTAAGTTGCTAGGGGTCATGATACCTACGTTGTGGTTTCGCAGGTAGGCTTCATGGATCATACGAAGCGTTGTGTCCGTGAGGGCCTCTACGCGGTCCCAAGGATACATGATGAAGCAGATGTTCATCGTTGAGGAATAAAGCTCATTTTTTCGAAGTTGCTGATGATTAAATCGGGTGCAAGATTAGTCCAATTTACGTTGCTCAGCCCTAAAATGTATAAGAAATTGCAATGTCTAGTCCTCTAACAACGAGATGGTTACATTGTCGTTTTCAATGCGCGACAACAACTCGAGCCCGCCTTGCTCAAAAGCATCGTCAATCGCTTCCAGTTTCACGGAAGCATCTGAAGCTTTGTAATTAAGGTAGTCTACGATCCGAATCCCTCGGATATACCTCGGTTCCACTGCTTCACGGAAGCGCATTCCGCCGCCATCGTCCTGATAACTATATGCCAGGTAGTTGACCTGAAGTGAGTCCTGATCGATCCAATAGTAGAATTCATCCTGGTGGTCTTCGCCGCCTCCATTCGCATCAAACCACACTTTTATTTTAAAGTGATCCCTTCCCTTGATGCGTTTGGTTCCGATAAGCTCCTTGTGCACGGCGATGTCGTTCAATCCATAAGGCAGGCTGAAGAAGTAAGCCACGGAATTCACGGAAGCTTGGTACTTCCCAGCCATGGAGTCTGGAACGGAGATCATGGAGTCGTTGAGGAAACGCTTGAAGCCGTAATTCTCGAGTACATCGCGCAGGACAGAGTCGGGGGTGAGGTAGGTCGTTCGCGTGTATTCAAACAAGCCGCCGCTGCGCAGGATTGAATAACTGTGATCTCGGAAATCAAATTGGATATGAGAAAGTTCGTAGCGTGCGCCACCCGCTCGCTCGATCGTCTCGTCAATGATCTCTTGTGCTGTCTGAGGTTTCGTTGAACACGAGACAAAGAGCACGAGCGCGGAAAGAAATGCGAATGAGATTCTCATGGGTGCAAAAGAAAAGCCGATCGTCGAAATGAACAACCGGCTTTTCAACCTTAACCTACCTATGTATTTATGAATCCGAATGCTCTGTGGATTTTGCCACTTGGAGCAATTGACTTGCATTGTGGTATCCGATGGCTTTCTTGACGATGTTTCCATCACCGTCCAGGAAGAAGAGGGTTGGATACGCCGTGACGCGATATTGCTGCGCTAATTTCCGTCCGATCCCTTTTTCCATGTCGATGGCCACGCTTACAAAGTGCTCATTGAAATATGTCCCGACCTCTGATTGAGGGAAGACGTTTCGTTTGAGGAGCTTGCAGGGACCACACCAGCTGGCGTATGCGTCGAGAAAGACCAATTTATTTTCTTGTTTGGCGGTTTGCAATGCTTCTTCCCAAGTTCCTTCAAAGAACTGGATCCCAACGGGCTCCGACTCCTTCACGGGCGTGCCTTGCAGGAACAAGGCCGCGATGGTCAAAAGCAGAATGGATTGAATTGTTTTCATACGAGTGAATTATACGATTAAGTAGAATGATTGACGAATTCCTTACAAGCATTGCGCCAGTTTTACCAGTTCCAAGAATTATAAAACGATTGGGCATAAAAAAGGGGCGACAAAGCGCCCCTTTTCCAAACTTATATTTCAGCGAGTTATCTCTTAATGAAATGCCTGCTGATACGATCTTCATCCGATTCGATCAGGATCATGTAAGTGCCTGCGCTCATTCCTTCAAGGGAGATGGATTCTGAATTGCTGCGTACTGTGCCTTGCTTGAAAGTCCTTCCTATAGCATCGATAATGCGATAGGTTGTTCCAGAAGAGATTTCTGAAACGTGGAGGGTAAGCTGATCGCTTGCTGGATTAGGGAAAACTTCCAAATCAGCACTCTTCAAGCCTTCGATTCCTGTCAACCACGGATTTGCCGGTTGCTGCACCAAAAGGGTCTCTCCTTCAACAACGATGGTTCCGCTCCTCGGCGTTTCGTTGTTATTTTCGAGTACCGTAATGTTGATCGTTCCGCTGCCGGTTCCGTTGGAATTGGAAATCAACCAAGTTCCTCCTTCAAGCACGTTTGCATCCCAGTCACATCCACTGGATGTATTAATGATCGCAATGTCCGTCAAGGTTCCTGAAGTGTAGTCAGGACAGATATAGAGCTCAGGAGAAATGGTGTACTCACATGTCAAAGCAGGTTGTGTGACATTTAAGGTCTGACCTTGAACAGTGATGGTGCCTGAACGAGAAGCACCTGTCGTGTTTTCCAATACGCCGATGGAGATGTTTCCATTCCCACTACCGGAAGAGGTAGTGCTTAACCAAGCACTGCCTGTCGTAACCGATGCAGTCCAGTCGCATCCAGAACCTGCGGTCACGGTTGCGACGTTTGTATAAGTGTTAGCAGTGTTGTCAGGAGCGGTGTAGCTTGAAGCAGAGAGGGTATAGCTGCAATTAGAATTCGTAACCAACAACTCTATGTCATCCACACGAAATATGGTAGGGTTAGAAGCATCCGTTGAAAATTCAAAAGCAACACGGATCGTCGAGCCCCAATATGTATTTGGAATGTTTACGTAGTAACCTGCCCAAGTTTGACAACCTGAGATCCCAGCGTCACCGCTAGCATTGCTCAATCCGCCAAGTGATTCCAAGGTAGTGCCGCTGGTATTTTGGATCTCAATGGTCATCTGGTCATACGTTCCTCCGCTTTCGGAAGTGTTGATGGATGCATCGAAATACAAAACCGCTGCTGTCGTGTTAGAAGGGATTGTAACTTGTTGATACATATTCTCTTCAAGGTTGTTTACACCGGCGGATTCATTTTGATCGCCCGCCCAAGCGTAATCAGTTCCTGTGGCACCACCGCAATTGCCGAGGCCAGCCCAGAGATCACCGTTAACAACAGAGGATGACCAGCCAGTCCAAGGAGAAGTTGAATTCTCAAAAGAGCCGTTCGTGATCAGGTCGGTTTGAGCTAATCCGTTGATTGTTAGCAGACCAGAAAGAAGAAGAAGTAAAGGTGTTTTCATCGCGTAGTTTTTATAGCCGTATAGACGTAAGGAATAGCAAAGAGATGGTCACATCCCTATAATTATTTTTTTTTCAAAATGAGGGCGGGTAATCTTAGATATAAGTTCTTTCGATACTCCCTTGATTTGCATGCAAAGGTAGATGGTACTTGGCTATTCATCACATTTTCAGTATTGCAAAGCATTTTTAATTGATCAAAGTCATGCAATCCGGATGGCTGTTCGATGGAATTATTTGAATGGCTGTGCTCTTACCTCTTCTTCCCTTCCAAATTGGCTTGCAAGGCAAACAATTCATCCCGGTATTGGGCAGCCTGCATGAAGTCGAGTTCTTTCGCCGCTTTTTCCATGTTTCGCTTGGTCTCCTTGATGGCTTTTTCGAGTTGCTCCGCGCTCATGTACGCGATCACAGGGTCAGCGGCAATGCCCATTTCCAAGTCTGAAGAAGAAGTGTATGCGGTACCCCGCACCGACGATTGCGATTGGATCATGGCATCCATGCTTTTCTTGATCGCTGTTGGGGTGATGCCGTGTTCCTCGTTGTAGGCAAGTTGCTTCGCCCTTCTGCGGTTGGTCTCATCCATGGTACGCGCCATGCTGTCGGTCACTCTATCCGCATACAAGATTGCCCTACCACTCAGGTGTCTGGCCGCTCGACCGATGGTCTGGGTGAGGGAGCGATTACTGCGCAAGAAACCTTCTTTATCCGCGTCGAGAATAGCGACAAGCGAAACTTCAGGAAGGTCAAGTCCTTCTCGGAGCAAGTTGATACCTACCAGCACATCCACTGTGCCCATGCGCAATTCCCGCAAAATCTCCACGCGCTCCATTGTGTCTACGTCGGAGTGGATGTAACGGGTCTTGATGTTGACGTCGACCAAGTACTTGGCGAGTTCCTCTGCCATGCGTTTGGTAAGGGTGGTGACCAGCACGCGCTCCTGGAGCTCGATCCGCAATCGAATCTCTTCGAGGAGGTCGTCGATTTGGTTGGTGGTAGATCGTACTTCTATGATGGGGTCCAACAGTCCAGTTGGCCGGATCACTTGCTCGGCGACAATGCCTTCGGATAGTCTTAGTTCTAAATCGGCTGGGGTAGCGCTCACGTAGATGACCTGATTTTGTAATCCTTGAAATTCTTCAAACTTTAAGGGGCGATTGTCCATTGCTGCTGGCAATCGAAAGCCATATTCTACCAGGTTTTCCTTTCTGGATCGGTCACCGCCGTACATCGCACTGATTTGGGGCATGGTCACGTGGCTTTCGTCCACAATCATCAGGTAGTCATCAGGAAAGTAATCGATCAGACAGAACGGGCGAGACCCTGGTAGCCTGCCATCGAAATAGCGTGAATAGTTTTCGATGCCGGAGCAATAGCCTAATTCGCGCATCATCTCAAGATCGTAATTCACACGATCCTCCAAGCGCTTGGCTTCAAGTGGCTGTCCTCCGTTTATAAATTGATCGAGGCGTTCGGTAAGGTCGTCCTGGATTTGAACCATTGAACTGCGCATCCGATCTTTGGTCGTGACAAAGATGTTAGCCGGATAGATCCTTACTTCGTCGAGCTCTTCAAGCACGGTATTGTTGAATGGATCGATCGATTCGATGGTCTCGACTTCCTCTCCAAAGAAGTGAAAACGAAAGGCGTTGTCTGCATTGGCCAAAAAGACGTCTACTGTGTCTCCTTTTACACGGAAATTACCGCGTTGAAAGTCGGCCGTTGTGCGCGAGTAAAGTGCTTCTACCAAGCGATGGAGCAGCTTGTTCCTGCCGATGTTTTCACCCGTCTTGACCTGGATGATGTTCTCATAGAAATCGCTGGGGTTTCCCATGCCGTAGATGCACGAGACCGAACTGACCACGATGACATCACGCCGACCGCTCAAGAGAGCAGACGTAGTACTTAAACGGAGTTTTTCAATCTCCTGATTGATGCTCAAGTCCTTTTCGATGTACAAATCGGAAGAAGGCATATACGCCTCCGGCTGGTAGTAGTCGTAGTAGCTTACAAAGTACTCGACGCGGTTCTCTGGGAAGAAATGCTTGAACTCACCATAGAGTTGCGCCGCCAAGGTCTTATTGTGGCTTAAAATCAGTGTGGGTTTCTGGGTCTGCTGGATGACATTGGCCATCGTGAAGGTCTTTCCAGAACCGGTTACTCCGAGGAGTGTTTGGTGCTTAACGTTTTGGTCGATGCCCTCAACGAGCTGTTGAATGGCCGCGGGTTGATCACCTGTGGGAGAGAAGTCGGAGCGTAGTGTGAAATCCAAAGCCTTCGTTCAATTTAGTGCAAACCACAAATTTACACTGATGAACATTGATGAGCAACGTCTGTTCTAAAATGCACAACTTTGCACCATGTTCATCAAGCGCATACTTACCTACCTCAACCCGCTGACCATGTTTCAGAAGGGGGAGACGAATATCAACCTAAGGCTGATGCACGGGATCAATCGGATCTCGATCTTCATGTTTCTGATCTGCGTGATCGTGCTGATTGTGCGATATTTTGCTAAAGGCTAGCCATTCGCTATCAGGAAGATGAACTGCGATTGCAACTGCAAATGCAACTTCAACTTCAATTGCAACTGCTACTGCAATTTGCTGATGGGCCTTTGTTAGACTTTATCTAGCGCTTGTCCTATATCGGAATTCAAGTCCTCGTAGTTCTCTACCCCGATGGATAGGCGCACCAATGCGTCGCTGATCCCATAAAGCGCTTTGTCTTCTGGAGTGACGTCAGAGTGGGTCATGGTGGAGGGATGCTCTGCAAGACTCTCGGTACTTCCAAGACTTACGGCCAAATGAATGAGCTGTAAGGCGTTGAGGAACCTGAATGCTTCTGCTTCGCCTCCTTTGATGTCAAAGGAGATCATGGCTCCAGCAGAGGTGAGTTGTTTCTTGAAGATGCGATAGTTCTCAGGATCTGCTTCTTCTGTTAAGAATCCTAGGTAGTGCACTTTCGCCACTTTCGGATGATCCCGAAGGAATTCGGCGACTTTCTTGGCGTTCATTGCCTGCTCGGTCATGCGCACCTTAAGGGTTTCCAAACTTCTCATGAGCAACCATCCCGTCCATGGCCCCGCCATGTTGCCTAGAAACGTACGCAGGGTCTTCACGCGGGTGATGACCTCCTGATTTCCTAAAACTGCACCAGCGATCAAATCACTGTGTCCCCCGATGTATTTGGTCGCAGAATAAACGACTACATCGGCTCCGTGCTTTAATGGTTGAGACCACAGCGGACCCATGTAGGTGTTGTCTACCGCAAAAATTACCTGGCTATCTTCAGTAGAATACTTCTTAGCGAGCTTAGCGCAAGCTTCCATATCTACCAGGGCATTCGTTGGATTTGCAGGTGTTTCGATGTAGATCATCTTCACTTTATCCTGAATTCCGTTCTCTTGAATGAGTTTGTCGATGTTGGCTTCGGACTCATGGGCATTGAATGCCATGGAGTGGATGCCGAATCGGCTCAATACCGCCTTCACGAAGTGATAGGTTCCTCCGTAGAGGGGGTTGCTGTACAGGACATAATCACCCGGGGAGAGGAATTCTAGCATTACGGTGCTGATGGCCGACATGCCGCTCTCGAAGACAGCACAGTCTTCCGCACCATCCCATAGGGTCAGGCGGTTTTCAAGGATCTCCAAGTCTGGATTGTTCAATCGACTGTAGATCAAACCCATCTCTTCGGTAGGACCTTTCTCGCGCAGACCGTAGGCGATTTCAAAGAATCCTTTGCCTTCTTCAGCACTCTTGAATACGAAGGTGGATGTCTGGAAAATGGGACACTTAATGGCGCCTTCGGAGAGTTCTGGTTTGTAGCCGTAGGACATCATTAAACTCTCGGGGCGCATTTTATGCTTCAATTCGTCGTTGCTCATGGTATGTGATTCTGTGGACTACAAATGGAAGAAAACAGAATGGATTGACCAGCCTTTTTCGACCTTCCCTTCCTGTTTTTCGTCAACTCATGGAAATGTGCTTCCTTCGCTCGGTGTGAAAGGCCTATGAATAGCTTAGCACAGGACGTTATCATGCATAAGACCCTTTGCTTTTTCGTTGTGATCTTTTTCCTTGTCGCTGACCTCTGGGGGCAGGAAAACGGCTTCGTGCCGACGCCGCCAGAGAAGTATGTCGAGGAATACGTAGGTGACAATGGCTTGCTTGCCGCTTCTGCTGGCATCTGTTTCCCGCTCGGCAACTTCGCCTTTAAGGAGGCCGATGCATCTGACGCAGGATTTGCCAAGACGGGTTTTACGATTAATTTTTTGGAAGCCTCGCACTTTCTCGGCAAGCATATAGGGATGGGAATCCGTTGGAATCGGCATCAATTCGGCTATGACCATGAGGGCTTTGTGGATTGGTATCGCATCAGGATACCCAATTCGATGTTTTACGCGCGATCCGAAGATCCGTGGGTGATGCATACAGCGGTGGCTAACTTGATTGGAATACTACCTGGAGAAATCGCAGACCTCGACGTTCGCCTTGGCCTCGGATACATCTACGTTCGACGTCCTGAGGTTTTTCTAGAAGGCTATGATCGCGTTACGGGCTATTTTCAGTACTCCTGGCTGCAAAAGGAAGCGGTGACCAGTGGGCTCGTTTTTGGCTTTGGGACCAACGTTCGTTTGCACGTAGACGAGGACATTGATCTGATCATGACGTGGGATGTTCAGCGCACAACGGCTAGGATGAAGGTCGAAAATGTGTTCGGCGTCGTCAACGAAGAAGTGGTAGCAGTTGACCAGCCCATTGCGCTCATTGCTATCGGCTTAGGGGTCGGTATTCGCTTGTGATCATTGGTTGGCGTAGTGCCAATCGAACTCCTTTTTCAGATGGATGCCCGTATAGCTGAAATCCAGCTTTGCAATCTCCTCAGGTGTGCCAGCGGCCAATAAGCTTCCCCCTTTTCCTCCCCCTTCGGGTCCGATGTCGATGACGTGGTCGGCGACCTTGATGATGTCCAAGTTGTGTTCGATTACCAAGACGGTGTTGCCTTGATCTACTAGGGTATTCAGCACTTCAAGGAGCATACGTATGTCTTCGAAATGCAATCCCGTGGTAGGCTCATCGAGAATGTAGAAGGTGTTTCCGGTGCTCCTTCGTGCCAACTCAGTCGCCAATTTTACCCGCTGCGCTTCGCCCCCAGAAAGGGTAGTGGAGCTTTGTCCCAGCTTCACGTAGCCCAAGCCAACTTCTTGCAGGGTCTTGATGCGAATAAAGATGGATGGAATGTGCTCAAAGAACTCCACCGCTTGGTTCACCGTCATGTCCAGTACATCGCTGATGCTCTTGCCTTTGTACCGAATCTCCAACGTTTCGCGGTTGTAACGCTTGCCGCCGCAGGTTTCACATTCGACGTACACATCGGGAAGGAAATTCATTTCGATGGTCTTCACGCCTCCTCCTTGACAGGTCTCACAGCGGCCTCCCTTTACATTGAAGGAGAATCGCCCCGGCTTGTAACCGCGAATCTTCGACTCGGAGAGTTCGGTGAACAATTGACGGATATCGGTGAAGACGTTCGTGTATGTCGCAGGATTGGATCGAGGCGTCCTTCCGATCGCTGATTGATCGATCTCAATGACCTTGTCGATATGCTTGAGTCCGCTGATACTCTTGTGCGCAAGGGGCTTTTTCTGAGAAGTGGTATAGAACGCGGTAAGGATGGGGTAGAGGGTGCCATTGATGAGGCTCGACTTGCCGCTTCCAGAAACACCCGTGACGCAAATGAATTTACCCAATGGGAATTCCACATCGATGTCCTTTAGATTGTGCCCGTTTGCCCCTTTCAAGACGATCGATTTACCTGTGCCTTTTCTGCGTTTGAATGGAATGGCGATCTCTTCCTCGCCGCTTAAGAATTTGGAAGTCATGGAACCCGATGCCAGAATCTCTGCTGGCGTTCCTTGCGCTACGATTTCTCCGCCATGCACTCCGGCCCGCGGTCCTACGTCGATGACATGGTCTGCCTCCATCATCATGTCCTTGTCGTGCTCTACGACGATCACGCTGTTCCCTAAATCACGCAACTCCTTCAGGGCTTCAATCAGTCGATGGTTGTCGCGCTGGTGGAGTCCAATGCTCGGCTCGTCGAGGATGTATAACACGCCTACGAGCTGAGATCCTATTTGGGTGGCGAGTCGGATGCGTTGGGCTTCTCCACCACTCAGGGTGCGTGCCGATCGGTTGAGGGTTAGGTAGTCAATCCCAACCTCAAGTAGGAAACGAATGCGGCTCCGGATCTCTTTCAGCACATCTTCAGCGATCAGCTTCTGCCGAGCGTTCAAGCGCGTTTCTAGATCTGAGAACCAATCTCCGAGTTCTGCCAATTCCATGGCCGCCAATTCGGAGATGTTCTTTTCGTCGATTTTGAAGTAGAGCGACTCTTTCTTCAGTCGGGTTCCCTCACACATGGTGCAAGGCACCTTATTCATGAAGGCCGATGCCCAGCGCTGGTAATTGGACGTTGCGCCGTCTTCGAATTGATCCATCAATATATTAGCAACCCCGTCAAACTTGATGTCGTATGATTTGGTCACGCCAAGGGTCTCGCTCTTGATCTCGAGTTGTTCGTTGGTTCCGTATAGAATGACCTTCAAGACGTTGTCAGAAATTTCTTTGAGTGGAGTACTCAGCTTGAAGTCGTATTTCTCGCCGAGAAGCTCTATCTGCTTGAAGACCCAGTTGCGCTTGTACTCTCCAAGCGGGGCCAAACCACCGCGCTTGATGGATAGATTTCTGTCGGGGATGATTTTATCCTCGTCAATTTCACGTACCTCTCCTAATCCGTTGCATTTAGGGCAAGCACCGTAAGGGCTGTTGAACGAAAAGAGGTTCGGCGCTGGCTCGTCGTAAGAAACGCCACTGGTAGGGCACATCAGTGAACGACTGTAATAGCGTAAGGTCGCATCGTCCGACTCGAGCAGCATGAGTTGTCCCTTCCCCTCTTTTAATGCCGTGAGGATGGATTGCTTCAATCGATTGAGGTTCGTGCTGTCAATGGTGAGTCGATCCACCACCAATTCAATGTCGTGCACCTTGTAACGGTCCACTTGCATGCGGTGCTTGATCTTTTCTAGGCTACTGTCTACGCGCACGCGTAAAAAGCCCTTACGAGCGACCTGCTCGAACAGCTCACGGTAATGTCCTTTGCGTCCTTTTACAAGGGGAGAGAGGAGGGTGATTTCCGCCCCCATGTATTTTTCAAGGATGAGGTCGATGATTTGCTGGTCGCTGTAGCGGACCATCTTCTCACCGGTAACGTAACTGAATGCTTCGGAGCCCCTTGCGTAAAGCAGTCGAAGAAAATCGTAGATCTCTGTGATCGTACCTACGGTGGAGCGGGGGTTCTTGTTTACCGTCTTCTGTTCGATGGATATGACGGGGCTTAGGCCGTTGATCTTGTCCACATCAGGACGCTCCAATCCACCAATGAACTGGCGTGCGTAGGAAGAAAATGTTTCGATGTAACGTCGCTGGCCTTCAGCGTAGATCGTATCAAAAGCGAGGGAGGACTTACCGCTTCCGCTCAGTCCGGTGATGACCACCAGTTTGTTGCGCGGAATATTGATGTCAATGTCCTTGAGATTGTGCTCACGAGCACCGAGTATTTCGATTTGAGCCTCATTCAGTTGTATTTCCTTCTCCACTTTCATCGGTACCGTCTAGACGTGAGCGCGCGAAATTAGCAACTTGCTCCTTGTCATTCACTAATTCAGCAGAAAGAGGTTCAGTCGGAAGTTTGATCACGTAGGCTTTACCGGAACTGTTTGGGAGGTGGTTGTCTCTCATCCATGGGTTCAAGTACTTGAGGGTCTTGTAATTGATGCCATTTTCAAAAGCGAAATCGGCCAAATTGGGAATCGTTTGGTTGGCGCTTATTTCTTTGAATTTCAAAGGCTTGTAAAGATCATCCTCGCGAAAATTGAAGCCGTAGGACTTCGGATCTCCGAGTATGGTCTTGGCCGCGAGAATGCGAAAGATGTAGCGCGAAGTCTCTTCATTTAGAACGAGGTCGTAGTAATTCGTGGCTTTTTGCCGCTCGAGTTGAACGTTGATGCCGGACATGCCCATGTTGTACGATGCCGCAGCCAAGGTCCATGAACCGAATTTTTCCTTTGCGTCACGCAGGTAAGCGCAGGCGGCATATGTCGATTTTTCGATGTGGTAGCGTTCGTCGATGTCGTTGTTGACCTCGAGGCCCCTCTCCCTTGCAGCATCCTTCATCAATTGCCAAAAGCCCGTGGCACCGGCAGGAGAGACAATTTGTGTCAATCCACTTTCCATCAGGGCGAGGTACTTGAAGTCGTCTGGAATGCCTTCTTCTTCGAGGATCTTTTCGATCAGAGGGAACCAGCGGTGACTGCGTTTTAGAAGCAACAAGGTCTGCGACTGCCAATAGGTGTTGACGAGCAGCTCCCGGTCCATTTTCTCGCGCACGTCGATGAGATTCAAGGGCACCGCTTCACCGGCGAAATCCATGGTAGTGGGCAGATTCAGTGCGAATATGTTGTAGCTGTTTTCGAAATTCTCATGGTACTTCTCGTTCTCTTGACCTTCAAACGTGGAAGCAGTAAAGAGTTGGATGGCGACCAAGGAAGTGCTTGAGATTGCGATGAAGATGAGGGCAGCGTTGAGCGTTCGTTTCATGAATGCAGATGCGTTATAGATGTTTTGATTCGAAGATGTCCCGGGATCGTTTCCAGCGTGTTGAGCTGTACAGAAAGCCGATCACGAGAAAGGCAAAGACCAGGAGTGCAGATTGCAGCATCCATTGAAATTCAGGGTCTACGTAGCGCAGTAAAGCGATCAACGCAACCGACACACTGGCGATGGCTAGCATAACATATCCCACCTGACGATCGGAGAGACCTGCGTAGGACAGGTGATGGGTAGTATGATCCTTGCCCCCAACAAAAGGTGATTGTCCTCGTCCCATTCGATTGATGGTTACGGTAAGCGAGTCTGCAATGGGAATGACAAAGGCAGTCGCTACGATAGCGAGTTTTGAGTACCAAGTATGCTCCATCATCACGTAATCATTGTTCCAAAAGAACAGAACGCCCACGGTGGCTAGCAGTGCGCCGATCATTTGACTGCCTGTATCGCCCATGAAGATCTTGGAAGGATGCCAGTTGAAGACCAGAAAGCCGGAGAGCGCGGCTACGGTTCCACCACAAATAAAGGTGTAGAAGAAGTTGTGGTTCGCAAGAGGGTCCTCGGATACCGCGGCTGCCAACAGAATAAAAATGCTGACCACCGTTGTGACCCCATCCATATTGTCGAGCATGTTGATGCTGTTCATCACTGCGACCGTCCAAAAAATGGTCAGCAAGCTGTCTGCCCAAGCCAGTTCAAAGAACTCAATCCGAATATCGAAAAGCAGGAGCAGGACTCCGCACGTCAGCTGTGCACTGAACTTCAACCAAGGCAAGGTGTTGAATGCGTCGTCTGCAAGGCCAGTAAAAAAGCCGAGCGTGACCACGATGAGCATGCCTAGGTGACTCATCTCTTCAGCCGTGTGCAGTTCGGGATTGTGGATGAAGAGGTACACGACATAACTCACCAAGAAAATGATGTAGAAAGAGATGCCCCCGATGGCAGGCTTGTAAGCAGCACTCCAACGCTCTTCTTCGCTGGGGGCTAAATTCTTTGTACCCAGCGTTCTGGTCCACTTCAAAAAGAGGAAGTTGAACAGCACGCTGATGACTGCAAACACACCGAAAATGATGAATAGAGAGACAGTTGACATATTGAACCTTAGTGCAAAAGCGAAGTTAGCCGAGTAGTCTGAATGGCTGAAAATAAGTCCCGAGAGTTGTAAACACCACGCGGAGAAGAGCGAAAAGGGAGTTTAGAAGGGGGAGTTGAAATCCGCCATATGAGGCAACATAGCATCCTTTTCAGAGACGATAGGATCCGCTACCGGCCATTCGATGCCGATTTCTGGGTCGTCCCAGGCTACACCACACTCAGAAGATTTGTCGTAGTAATTGGAGCATTTGTACTGCACAATGCTGTTGTCTTCAAGGCAACAAAATCCATGGGCGAAGCCTTGCGGAATGAAGAGGGTTGTTTTGTTGCCTTCGTTCAGTTCGATGCCGAAGTACTTGCCGTAGGTGGGTGAGTCCTTGCGAACGTCCACAGCCACATCATAAATGGCACCGCGCACCACGCGTAATAATTTGTCCTGACCGAAGGGGGGGGCCTGCAGGTGCAGACCTCTCACAGCTCCTTTGTTGCTCTTGGATTCGTTGTCTTGCACAAAGCGGAGATCATAACCATGTGCTTCTAGAAGGGAGGCCCGAAAACTTTCAAAAAAGTAACCCCTCTCGTCGGAGTGGACGGTGGGTTGTAGGATGAGTAAGCCTTGAAGCGGGGTTTCTTTGAGCGTCATTTGTCTTTATTGCGCTTCAAATTTCGCAGAATTCCTGACGTATCATCCGATTCATCTTCTTCCACGTAATATCCGTTGCCCGAAGTGTAGCCATATCCATAGCCGTATCCATAACCATAGCCGTAACCATAACCATAACCGTATCCGTAACCATAGCCACCATACTGACGGCCGTAACTTCCATACCGCGCACGGTCGAGGTTGACGCTGTTGAGGACCACCGATAAGTTCTTGATCTTGTTCTCGACGAAGATTCGGTTGACGTTCTGTACGAAGGCTTTTTTAGAATACTCGCTTCGGAAGATGTAGAGTGGGTAATCGGCCATCTTCAAACTCGTGATACCATCGGTCACCAATCCTACGGGTGGATTGTCAATGATGATGATGTCATAGTCTTTCTTGAGTTCATCGATCGCTTCGCTCAACTTACCATTGATCATCAATTCACTCGGATTGGGAGGCACGGGACCCGCGGTGATGAAGTGCAATCCTTCCAGTTCACTCTTTCGAATGATCTGGTCCAAGGAGTCTCTGTTGCTCAAGTAGGTGCTCATCCCATATTCGTTGGTCGTGCTAAAGCCTTTGTGGATACGTGGCTTCCGCATGTCGAGGTCGAGCAGGATGACGCGCTTGGAGCTGTAGGCGAGGATACCCCCTAGGTTGATTGCCACGAAGGTCTTTCCTTCACCCGAAATGGTAGAGGTCACGGCAATAACTTTTTTCTCTCCCTTGGATTCGAAAAAGTCGAGGTTCGTCCGAAGACTTCGGAACGATTCTGCCATCACCGATTTAGGATTCTTGTCGACGATCAACTGCGAGAGCGGAATGTTCTTGCTGTACTTCGGAACCACACCGAGCAAGCTGATTTGTGGATTGATCAAGCGTGAAAGGTCTTGTACGCCATTGAGCTCGTTGTTGAGAAGGTAGCGTCCCGCTATGACAAGTAAAATGAAAATCAGGGCTCCAGAGACGGAGGAGAGATAGATCACGGCTCTTCGTGGACTGACTGAGTCTTGTGGGATTTTCGCCCTGCTCAGCACCCTGTTTTCAGATACGAATCCTGCTTCGGAGATCGAATATTCTGTTTTCCTCTCCAGGAGTAGGGTGTAGTACTTTTCGTTCGAAATGAATACGCGTTCAAGACGAGCGTATTCGATTTCTTTGCTTGGGAGGTTGACGAAATTCTGTTCGATCTCATCGATCTTCGAGCTGGTAGTGCTGACCCCGTGCATGAATTTCTCCTCCAAGGCATCCAGGCTTCTGAGTATAAGGGTTTTTTGGGTCTCGATCTGTTGATCGTAGATCATGATCGTTGGGTTTTCCTCGGTAGCCGACGTCAATTGATTATTGCGTCGCATTACCATGTCCTGTAAGCGAACGATCTGCGACTCCACTTTTTGCTCAAATTCTGAACCGGCTAAAACGGGCATCAATTCATTGATATCCACACCCGTATTCTCTCGATCGATGTTCTTTTTCAGCTGCTTCAAGAGGTCAACATGAATTTGCAAGGCGGCTTTGTCCTGCTCCAAGTCGTTCAATCGGTTGATGTAAGTACGGGCGATGTCATCGTTATCGGCAAGTCGGTTTTCCTTTTTGAAATCTCGAATCAGCGATTCGGAATCTTTCAGGCGGGTATATACTTCACCGAGCTGTTCGTTGATAAACTTGAGGATCTTCAAGGCGCTTTGGCTCTGGCGTTCCTTATCGTACTCCATGTACTCAGCTGCGATCTCATCGGCGATGGTGGTTGCCTTGGCTGCGTCGTTGTTCTGTACGGTGATACGCACCGTTTTAGCCGAAGCGTTCAACAAGTCAATGCGGTAATTTGGATAGAGTGAACGGAGGTTTGCAAAGGGCGTATTGATGGTAAAGGAGTAGGAATTTTCTCCGTAGTCGTGGGAGTTCAGAAAGTTCGAAATAAAGCGGTCCGTCACTTGGAAATGATGCCTTCGGCTTCCACGGTGTCACCGACCACAAAGGGTATGACGGCATCTTTGGAGCGAGGTAAGGTGATGGTGCCAGTGGTGTTGGTCTCAAAATCGATGTAGATCGGGTGGTCGTAAAGCAAGGGGTCCAGGTTGGCGCATTTGATGTCGTATGGACTGTTCCTGAAGCGCTCGTTGCGGAGGATCTCACCTTCTGCGTAATAGCTGATGCTCATGTCTAAGCTTTCAATGACGCGTTTGAAGAACTCTTCTGAGCGCAACAATTCTATGTCCTTGGAAATGTCTTCAGATTCATGAAATTCCTGGACGTTGAGCAGGCGATTGGCTTGGTTTTCCTTTACGATTTGGATTACGCTGGAAGCTTCATAGATCGGCTGGGTGTAGTGGATGTAGGTAAAGGCCCCACCCATGAACAAGGCTACGATCAACACCATCCAATACCAGCTCTTCCGCAGGATATGGATCAATAGGCCTAGGTCAAAGTCGATGCTTTGGCCTCCATCCGCATTGCTGCCCGCGGGTGCCTCGTGTGTTGGGTTTGCGATAGGGGCGTCCATGAGGGATTAGGGCGTGTTGGTGACTTGAACGATTAGGAAGTAGGTGACGATAAGTGAAGAGAAGAGACCAAGGATGGATGACGTAGTCTGGAGGATTTGCTTTCCTGCGAAGTAGGATGGTTCTACGTAAATAATGTCGTTGGCGCGTATGTAAACGAGGTTGGCTTCTTTCATGCCTTCAACGGTACTTAGGTCCAATCGAAACACTTGAGGATCGTCGAGGTTTCCTCGTAAGACTTTGATCTTATGTGCCTTGCCTCCGGATGAGATGCCGCCAGATAAGGCGAGCGCTTCAATGATAGTAGTGTATTCGTTCTTGATGTTGATCACTTGCGCTGCCCCACCTGCCCCGGGGTAGACGATGACCCTTCGGTTATTGACTTGCAGCATCACGAAGGGGTCGTTGTAGTAATTGCTGTACTTGTCTTCAAGAAAGGTTTCTGCCTCTTTCAGGTTCAGTCCCGCCACTTTTGCCCGACCGATAATCGGAAGGTTGAGGGAACTATCTGCCTCGATGAGGTAGGTGAATGCATTTTGGTTGTTCAAGCCAGCATTGACACGTGACCCATCGTCGAGGGAAGTAAGGTCGATGATCTTGAATCCTTGGTTGGAAAAAAGACGAAACATGAGGATGTCACCGGGCTGGATGATATAATCATCAGGAATCGTATCGCTGGCCACCGCAAAAGAGTAGTCTCTCTTGGTTTTGAGCATTATACTCGGATCGAAGAGTCGACAGCTCGACATCAAACCTGCAAACAACAGCAGGGCGATGAGGGTTTTTGGTTGAATTTTCATATTCTTAGAAAGCACTTTGAATTGCAAAGTAAATGTTTTTTTAGTTCGGTTTTACAGAATTCCTTTTTCGCGCAATAAGGTGTGGTAAAGGTTATGCATATCATCTACCAGTCGTTTGAAGCTGTATTGTTCAGCTACGTGCGCCCTGCCTACCTTGCCCATGGCATGCCTGCGCTTTGGATCTTCGATGAGGCGTTGCAAGTGGACGACCATTCGTTGGGTGTCTCCAACTTCGCAGAGCAGGGCAGAGCCACCTTCCACCACGATGTCTTCGATGCCTCCGACGCGCGAGGATACCACTGGTTTTTCGGCAGCTTGTGCTTCGATCAGGCTAACAGGCGTGCCTTCATTGAGTGAAGTGAGGGCCACCACATCCAATCCTGCGATTGCCACGTCTACTTCCTTGATCCAAGAGGTGAACGCGAGCGGCGCATCCTCTGTGGGAGGCTCCATCCACCTGTATCCAAGTCCTATTTTTTCGCAGTATCCCCTTAAGTCCGCATCGAGTTCGCCGCCTCCTACAATGAAAAAGCGTGCTTGAGGGTGCGTTTTAGAAAGGGAATGGATGGCGTCAATGAACATTTTGTGGTTCTTGATCGGCACCAATCTTCCGATCACACCGATGGCTACGTGCTCATCATTAAGTCCGTATTGGGTTCTAAAGGCCGCTCGCTTTTGCGCTTGATTTTCCTGGAACCGATGCAGGTCGAATCCGAGGGGGATCACCTCGATCTTTTCTTGACGAGTAATTCTATGCAGGACCCCGAGTTCATAGCGCTGAATGTCGCTGATCGCTATGATGCGCGTTGATCGCTTTGCTAAATAGCGTTCAATGCGTTTGTATACGTAGGTGGTGAAGGAGTTAAAGTAGGAGTGGAACACGTGTCCGTGAAAGGTGTGCAAGATGATCGGCACGCCATTGCGATGCGCTGCGAGCCGTCCTATGGTACCAGCCTTTGAAGCATGGGTGTGCACAATGTGGGGGCGATAATCTCGGATGATGGCTTCAATCTCTCGGTAGGCTTTGAAATCGTGGATAGGTGAGATACTGCGTTTCATCTCAGAAATGATGATGGGTTCAATCTCCAAGCGCTGCAGGATGAACTCCGAGGATGCTTCGCTTTCGTCCTTGAGGCCACCTACTAATTTGGTCTCAAAGGGATGCTCGAGGTAGCGCGTTAAATAAGCAACGTTGAACGTCGGGCCACCCAAATTGAATCGGTTGATGATCCTCAGTACGCGTATTTTCTCCTTCCCTTCGCTCATTGCATGTGCTTCTTATACCAAGATTGAAAGACCACGAATGCCCAAGCGCTGGCCGGAGCATCTCCGGGATTGTTCGAATACAGTTTCTTTCTCAAGTTGAAAACAGCGTTAGGGTTGAAGAGGCCTTGATCTTCCAAGAGCTCAATGTCTTCGCTGAGCTCTTGGAAGCGCTGTTTCATGGGCCCTCGGAACCAATCCAACAACGGGACTTCAAAGCCCTTTTTCTTTCTGGAAAACACCTCTGCAGGCAATACATCGCGGTAGCTGTCTTGCAGGATTTTCTTTTTCATGCCATGGTTCACCTTGAACATGACGGGGAGGCGAAAGGCGTGCTTCACTACATGCTGATCGAGCATGGGAGTCCTTACTTCAAGTGAATGCGCCATCGACATACTGTCGACCTTGTAGAGCATGTCGTTGGGCAAGACCATGAGCATGTCGCTCAACAAAACCTCGTTCAAGGTGCCTTGCTTGGAAATGTGCTTCAGTAAATTGTCTTTGCGCTTCTTGAATGCATGCGCATCGTCTGACAAGCGTTGATCTCGTGCGAGCATGGGCTCTCGCAGAAAGTAATTGGCTTCCTCTTCCGTAAGTATCCCAACCCATCGCCAGTAACGATCGCGGTGAGAGAGTTGGTAGCCGTCTGCGAACTTTTGAAGTTGGCGCACCGTATTTCCAATCCGTCCATTTCTAGAGGCGGGCAATCGATCCCAAAGCCCCTTCATGTTTCCCACGGAATGTTCGAGCAGCTTCGCGTTGCGTATCTGAAATTCTGCGCCGTGTTTGTGATAGCCTCCAAAGAGCTCGTCTCCTCCGTCGCCACTGAGCGCGACTTTGACGTGTTGGCGTGTATACTTGGCGAGTAGGTTGACGTTGAGGGCAGAGGAATCTGCAAAAGGTTCGTCGAGGTGCTCCAGCACTTGCTCTGCTGAATCCAGGAGTTCTTCATTGCGCACATTGAAGATGTGATGTTTTACACCCAAGTGTTTCGCTACGCGCTGTGCATACTGTGTCTCGTCAAAGTAGGGTTGATCCGGAAATCCGATGCTGAAGGATTCGATGTCGCTTTTCTCTTCGGACGCAAGGGCCGTGATGATGCTCGAATCGATTCCGCCGCTCAAGAAAGTTCCCACAGGAACATCGGCGACAAGTCTTCTGCGAACAGACTCACGCAAGAAACGCTTCAGCACCTTTTGGGCTTGCTTGTAGTCGTGCGCACTCAGGTCCTTTTCCTCGTTAGGGTCATACGGGACCGTATACCATTTCGTCTTTTCGGTCTGGATGGTATCACCGCTCCATTTCACCTTGAGCGAATGTCCGGGCTCCAGCTTATAGTGATCGCATAGGATCGTATTAGGCGCAGGGATGTAGTTGAACTTGAAATAGGTGAAAAGGGAAACCTTGTCAATTTGCTTTTTGAACCCCATTTTCATCAAGGTCCTAAGTTCAGAAGCGAAACCAAAGCTTTTCTCATCTGCGAAGTAGAGCAGTGGCTTGATTCCAAAACGGTCCCTGGCCAGAAAGACCATTTTCTCTTTGCGATCGTAGATTCCGAAAGAGAAGAAGCCATTCAACTTGGGGAGACAAGCTTCACCGAAATGAAGGTAGAGCACGAGTAAAACTTCGGTATCACTTTGGGTCTTGAAGCGGTAACCGAGTTGTTCGCACTCTTGGCGTAATTCTTTGTAGTTGTAGATCTCGCCATTGAATACAAGCGTATAGCGACCACTGAGATCGGTCATCGGTTGATGCGAACGTTTGTCGAGGTCGATGATGGAGAGTCGCGCGTGCCCTAAGGCTACTGGAGGATCTATAAGGTGTCCTTGGTGATCGGGGCCACGATGTGCAAGGGTATTCGTCAGCGCCTTGAGGTCACTGAAGGCCGCTGTGTTCTTACCGAGTTCTATGCGTCCGAGAATGCCACACATCGCTGCAAAGAAGCAGATTTAAAACCAGTCTTCTCCTTTCTGCTCAGGGAACTTATCAAGACCTTCGAGGTCTGCGGCCGTATCGATGTCGTTCAGGGTTTTGAGCAGGTAATACTTGGCGTTCATCTTCTTTAGGTCGAGAATGGTATCCATCAAAAGATCAGGCGTACTCCACTCCTTGTCCTCGAAGAGGGTAGGAAGGAACTTTTTCATACCGAGTAAATAGTAGCCGCCATCTTTAGCAGGTCCGAGTACCACATCGTTGTTCTCCAAAACGGCAAAGGCTTCTTTGATCATGTAGGTCTCGAGTTCCAGACAATCGCTGCCGATGATGATGACCCGCTGTTTTCCCGCCGCGAAGGCTTCCGCTAAGGCATTTTGCATGCGCTCTCCTAAGTCCGAACCCTCTTGCAGGCGTTTTCCAAAAAGCATGTTGTCCCAAAGGTCATTGTTATCAATGCTATCCGAGTAATAGACCATTTTGTCGGCATTGAGCTGCTTGGTGATCTCTCGGGTGTAGACCAGCAATTTGTGGTAGATGTTCATCGCTTGCTCGTCTCCCAAATCAGCAGCGAGCCGCGTTTTTACACGGCCTTTCTCCAGGTTTTTCACAAAAATGATGAGTCGATCGTTATCCGTCACAAGACAAAGTTACACCAATGTTCCTTGACAAGAGGACCCTTCCCCTGCAGTGCAACCAAAGCAATGTTGATGAACAACAATCTCGCGATCAGCGAGTTGGGTGAGGTCCAAGTCGTCGATGTGACGCCCAGAATCCCGTTTGATTTCAAGGTCAAGCATCTGGTTGAAATCACAATCGTAGAGCCTTCCGTTCCAACCGACCGAAAGCGTGTTTCGGCACATGAGGCCTGCAATAGTGCTTGGATTGAAGGCGTCGACAAGTTTTTGCATGTATTCCTCCAAGCGATCCGCTTTGACCAGGCTGTCCAGAAAGCGACTGATGGGAAGGTTGGTAATACAGAACAGGCGATCAAAGCTGAGGTCGTGCTCGTCCTTCAAGATGCGTTTGTAATCGGCCTCCAAAGCGGCTTGAGGACCCGGCAGCGAAGTTCCTTGGGGGTTGAATACGAGGTCGAGTTCGAGGCCTGTTTCAGACTGGGCGTAGCCCACGCGGTTCAATTGACGCAGCGCTTCGATCGAACGCTGAAATACGCCATTGCCGCGTTGGCGGTCTGTATTGGCTTCGGTATAGCAGGGCAAGGATGAAATCACGCGTACCCGTTGTTCGGCAAAAAATGCCGGCATGTCGTGAAAGCGGGCATTCGCGGAGAAGATGGTCAGGTTCGAACGGACGATGAGTTCGTCAACCAAGGGGCGCACGGTCTCGACAAACCACCGAAAATTTGGATTCATTTCGGGGGCGCCACCGGTGAGGTCGAGGGTGGCAATGGGATGATGGGAAAGGACTTCAACAATCTTTTCCATGGTTTCTTTGGACATAACCTCCTTGCGGTCGGGACCTGCATCTACGTGGCAATGCGCGCAGGTTTGATTGCATTGATAGCCGAGGTTTAGCTGCAATACCTCCAAGGCATTTGGTCGCAACGGGTAGGCCGCTGTCTCTTTCAGCTTGGATGTGAAAGCGGCCGTTTGAACTTGCTCTAACAAGCTTAATTGTTGGCCGGGGGCTGCGAGTAGACTGCCTTTTCGATGCAAGGTAGGGGTGGACATCGGGCGAAGATAAGGGTGGACGGGTTTTGCTCATTCCGATTTAAGGCAGCCAGATGTCATCACTTTGGTCGTACTGGACAGGGTTTGTAATCTATCTCACACTGGGTCGTCCTTATTCAAAGCACATTTGCAGCGTGAATTATTTGAAGAAACACTGGGAGAAGTTCAAGGCCAAGAGTCGTTGGTCAAAATTTACCGACGTCCTATTCCTCGCATTGATCATCATGGTCTTGACCAAGGATGGTCGGATCTTGCTGCAACGCGGCATCCTCATGAGTGGACTCTTCAGCAACGTAGAAGCCAACGCGGCCGTGCCTGTGACCGAAGCCAATTGGAATTGGAAGGTGGTAGACCTTGATGGAGACGAGCATGCGTTGTCATCCTTTGCTGGAAAGCCCATCTTCCTGAATTTTTGGGCGACGTGGTGTCCTCCTTGCAATGCGGAGATGCCTTACATCGTAGACATGGCGGATGCTATGCAAGAGAATGTCGTCTTTATCATCGCCAGTGCAGAGGAGCCAGAAAAGGTTAAAGCATTCCTAGCGGATAGAGGCTGGGACCTTCCTGTATACATCATACAATCTTATCCTGCCGCAGAACTGCAGTACACTTCTCTGCCCACCACTTTCATCATTGATGCTACTGGAACCGTCGTACACCGTTCCGAAGGGATGCGGAAATGGACCGCTGAGAGCTTGAGCGAAATGCTGCGAGATTAAGGGGCTTAGCGTGGGATCCAAGGGCTGTTAAAATCAAAGGAAAACTCAAAGTAGACTCAGTGATAATTGCTACTACATTCGCCCTATGCGCCGCTTGTTGCTTATATCATTGATGTTCCTTTCATCTGTAGGGCTCCTGCATGCTCAAGATACGGTGAGTTGTGACGAGATTTTCGAATACAGCTACGCCCAATGGGAAAAGATGAAGAACGTCCAGTACCGATCGGCGAAAGTTGAGCGCCAAGACGGGGAGATGGTAACTGCTTCGTTTGATTTCACCATCCAGCCGAGTCCTTTTAAGGCCGCAGGTCGCATGCACGACAAAGGACATTACATCTTGTACGATACTGAACAATCTTCTGAAGAGGCTTGGTACATCTCCAATGGATTTCCCTTTACAAACCTCTCCTTAGACATCAATGGAAAGATCTTTCGCGGACTGAATCACTACACCATTTCAGATGCAGGTTGCAACTTTATCTTCAGCATTATTCGGGATCAATATGAATTGATGGGGGAGAAGTTTTACTGCCGGCGTGTCGTTCGGGAGGGCAATGAAGAGTTTGTAATTGAGGCTTCAGCGGATGATTGGGGGTTTCGCGACTATGTTGGCGAGGAAGGAGAGACGGTCCTAGATATTGCCCGTAAATTAAATATTTCGGCATACTTAATCATCGAGCGCAACGAAGGGGTGAGCCAGTACCATGACGATTGCGGAGGAATGAAACTCAAGCTTCCTATTTACTATGGCAAGCACATCAAGTTGCATGTGGATGCCGAACACGGTCTTCCCATGTTGATACAGGTATACGATGAGAAGGGATTACTCGAGCAGTACGAATACTTTGACTACCATTTAAATGTAGTCTTGCCCGAAGACTATTTCACGGTCGACCATTTGGATGAATTGGATTGATTATCAGTCTTTCCTGCGAGCCCCATAGTACGTCACTCCTTTCCAAAACCAAACATGACCTAAATTGACAACGGACTGAGCGGTGCGTGCATTTAACTTTGTCTCACGATGAAAGGTCAACTAAAGCTTCACGGACATGTGTTTGCCGAGATGATGGTCACGGATCAAGAGATGAGGAGGCCCAATATCATGGACAATGATGCATGCCTCTACTATATATTGAACGGAACGGGAGAGATCTATTCCCCTACTGAAAAGGTGGTCATTCATAAGCATGACTCTGTATTGATGAAGTGTGGTAACTACATCGGATGCTTTGTAGACGCCTATCCAGGCAACGAACACAAGAGCGTTGGGTTTCATTTCAATCCTGAATTGGTACGTCAGCTGGTGAAAGATGGCAAGCTAACCTTCGCTGTTCCCATACGGCGCGAGGAGGTTTCTGCGGTGCGCTTTGCCGAGAATGAACAACTGAACAACTATGTGGATGGTTTGATGTATTACCTCGAGCATCCGGACTCAGCCTCGGAGCCCTTCATTGAATTGAAGATGCAAGAGCTCTTGATGATCCTGTTGCAGTCTGGGAAGGCGGAACCTCTTTTGGCGGAGGTGCTTGGCAGGATGTATGAGCCTCAGCAGATTGAATTCGACCGAGTCATTGAGGCGAACCTCTACCACAACTTGAGTATACCCGAATTGGCCTTGTTGACCAACCGCAGTGAAAGCACCTTTAAGCGCGACTTCAAACGGTTTTATAGCACATCGCCGGCAAAGTTCTTCAGAGAAAAACGCTTAACCAAGGCGTCTGAACTACTTCTTCAGTCAGCGCTGCAGATCAACGAAATTGCCTGGGATTGCGGATTTGAGAGTGCCGCACACTTCAGTAAGGCCTTCTTTCAAGTATTCGGAAAATGGCCCAGAGAATATCGATTGACCCAAATTGACAAGTCTTAGGCCGAAATAGCAACGTATAGCCACGACGTTCCCTCTAGGTTTGCTCCATCAAATTTCAACAAATTGAAAGCATGGGTAAACTGAATGTATTTACGATAGAAATCGAGATCAACCGAAGCAAGTCAGATGTTTGGGATTTAGTCTTCCATCAATTTGGCGAGGTCAACAACTTTAATCCCTTGATCATCAATTCTCACTATGAATCGGGGCCGCTTGGTGAAGTAGGCACCGAACGCAAATGTGAAATCACACCAGGCAATTGGGTACGTGAAAAGATCTCAGCCAGCAGGGGCGACATGGATGAAATGGATGTTGATATAGTGGAAGGCGGCCTACCTCTGGTTGCTGAGATGAAAGCGACCATTCAATTAAGGGAAGTGAATGCCTTCAAGACGATTGTCAAGATGACTGCAAAGGTGCGCACAAAGCCTGCGCTTATGTTTCCAATCATGAAAGGACCGATGTCAAGTAAGTTCCACGACATGTTGATTGGAATGAAATACTACGCTGAAACGGGTGCTTTGGTAACCAAAGAGAACATTAAGGCGATCAAAAAAGAGTACGCTGAACTGAACGATGCATTCAAAGCTCCGTTAGCAGCGGCCTTGGCTTAACTTATTATTAAACAATAGAAACTATGCTTAGAAGTATTATGATAACCGGCGCCAATTCCGGTTTGGGAAAAGAGGCGGCCAGACAATTTGCCTTGCGTCCAGAAGTTGAACGGATCGTGCTTGCTTGCCGCGATGAAAGCAGAGCAGCAGAGGCACAGCTATGGCTAGAGGAAAGTACCGGTAGGTCGATCTTTGAAGTCCTCATCGTGGATGTTTCTGATCCCGACTCGGCGAGGGCAGCGGTTGATCGAATGCAGGAGCCAGTAGATGCATTAGTGCTGAATGCGGGTGGCATGGGCGGCCAGAAACCCTTGGGTATCACTTCGCAAGGAGTGACGAATATGTTCGCAGCCAACATGCTTGGGCATTCCATCCTGACCGAAGAGATGATTCGTCGCGGGCTGATCAAGCAGGCGGTGCTTTACGCGGGTTCAGAAGCGGCGCGCGGCGTGAAGAAGATGAACATCAAACGACCGGCGTTGAAGACCTTCTCATCAGAAGAATTCACGCAGGTGATCAATGGAACCTACGATGGGAAATTGGACGATATGGCAAATTACGGACTGGTGAAGCTGATGGCGAGCCTATGGATGTCGACGATGGCGCGGAAGCACCAAGACCTTCAGTTCGTGACCATGAGTCCTGGAGGAACAAGTGGAACCAAGGTGATGGACAAGCTTCCCATGGGTATGAAGTTGATGTTTAAGTATGTCATGATGCCGATCATGATGCCCTTGATGGGAATGGTACATGGTGTGGAAGTGGGGGCGAAGCGCTACGTGGATGGACTTACGGACCCAGCTTACCTAAGCGGTCATTTCTACGCTTCTAAGGAGAGTACTGTCACCGGACCGATCATTGACCAAGGAGATATCTTCCCTTTGTTGTACGATGTTCGGGTCCAGGACAATGCGTGGAAGGCCATTCATGCCTTTCACCCAAAAGTAGAAGCTGCGGTTTTCGCGTGATGAATTCAATAGTTGAATGAAAGCCCTTCCGAACAGAAGGGCTTTTTTTATGTCGAATGGCTAGTGTATGAGTACCTCACAGTTCAAAGACTTCTTCTTTCACCACGCCTTCTTTGGCTTCTTCGAAGCGGATGGCGTACTCACCTTGGGGCCAGTTGCGCACTTGAAGGTCGATGGGCTGGGTATAGTTTCCGGGACCGTAGTTGGTAGAACGCACCAGGCGTTTCATAACCCGTCCGTTTTGATCAAGGATGGTAATTTCCAAGGTGGAATAGGCCGCGACCTGAAACGGTATTTCGCCGTAGATGCGCTGGACTTGGCGGGTAAATAGCTCATCTACCGTTTTGACATGATCCGTGGTGTACCAAGGTTTTTCCAGGCCAAGGGCATCGGCTACAAACAGGGCGAGTGCCTCTGTTGCGTCATCGTATGCATGGATGGAACTGAGGGGGTGACAATCGCTCACCACCCAAATGGCCTCTTGTTGCGTATAGCCGGGTATATCTCGGTGGCGATTGAGGAAGGCAGCGACTTTTTGCAATGACCCTTGGTGGGTGGGGCCGAGGGTGAAAGAAGATCCAAATCCAGGCCCTGCGTCCAAGCTTTGAAAACAGAAACCGAAGACCTGTCGTTCGATGGTCTGATCTGGATGCATGGCCAAGATGAGTTCTTGAGTGATGACAATGTTCTGTTCACCCTTGTCGCTTGCGATGAGGGTCCGGCCGGGTTCAAGACGCGTGGTCAGGAATTCAGAACCGAGGTTGGTGGCGTGCAAGGTCACGCAGTTTTCAGTATGACCTCCGTTGCCGGTAAAGGTCAGTTGGACGATACCGCTCTCCACAAGTTCGTCGAGCGAAGATGGGTCGGCCAGCAAGGGCTGTACTTGAACAACAAACAGGAGGAGGGGTGCCATCATGAGGTTGTTCGTAAGGCGCATATAAAAAAAGGTTTATCAAAAAACTGTGATTTGTGTGGTTCTAGTATGTGGTCCCCTGTTTTTTTTGATAAGGGAGTAGGGATTGGTGAAAAGTGAAAAACGAAAAGTGAGAAGTGAGAAGTGACTGGGGAGTAAGGAGTAGTTGATTAGGGAGCAGGGATGTCTGCTATCGGCTGTCAGAATTCAGGAAATACAATTTCAACTCAAACACAATTTCAATGGGCTCATGTACAAATGGGCTGATGAGCTAATGGTCTACTCCCCAACCGAGGCGAAGCCGAGCTCAGTGAGCGCAGCGAACTAATCCCCGCTGCCCTGCAGCCGAGCCACCTCCCAGTCTGTGCCGTCGCTGGTGCGTGTATACACGGTTTCCCGCAGTCTACTTTCATCGATCCATCCTAGTTCAATCAGGTATTGGAATTCTTCTACGTCCATGCACGGGGGGTAGGATCGGTCCCAGCTTTCTGTGGGGTAGTTTTTTTCGGCATTGATGTTTATGCAGGCGACGTGATAGTTGGTCATCAAGGTTGAGTCCTCTGAATAGATCACCAGCGCATTCATGTTCGAGGATTGCAATACATCTGTGATATCCACACCGTCTTGCTCTACGCTGATGAGATACTTCCCTCCTTTGGGTGAATAGGCAATGCCGTGGGTGTCTGCATTAAAATCGGAGGGTTCCGCGTCTGTTGTAAACAGGTAAACGCATCCTTCGTAGTCTGCAGGAATAGTCAACGTGTAGGTAGGGCGGTACTCACCGATCTCATGTCCTACGATGAGCAGCGTATTCAGAGACGTGAGCACAATGAGTGTAATGTAGAAGCTGTGAAGAAGACTCCGTGATACGAGGGCATAGATCAGCATCGCAACTAAGCCAAAACCTTGCAGAAAAATGACTACGCCGGCTCCCGCACCGTACACCACTTCAAATCGACCTATATAGAAGGCCCAAGAGAGGCTGACCAAATAGAAGAGCATGATGCCGATCCATTTAGCATTGATTTGTTGTGGTGCATTCATCTTGAAGGACTAAGATAAAGCGGAGGCTGCCTACTTTTTTAAGAAGTCGATTTTGTGCAGAAAGATCCCAGCAATTTCTTGGCTCTTGGTTTTTGCTTTGTCCGCGGTTTCACCGATGAAAAGTTCGTCCACCGTCGCATGAAAAAGTAAGATCCACCGATCAAAATGGCGCTGCTCCAAAGGCATATGGGCGTGGGGTGCAAAGGCGTTGCCTTGGTATACAGGTTCTTCCAAGAGCAGACTGTGCCAGAAGTCGTAGATACGCTCTACGTGCTCACTCCACCGGCCGCTCTGCATGATCGGAAAGAAGATCGGCCCGAGGAGGACGTCCTTGGTGGCTTTGGCGTAAAAGGAATCTACGAGAAGCTGTACGTCAGGACGGCTGGAGATGTCGTGGGTGGGCATGGGGCGAAGATAGGGAGTGGGGAGTAGGGATTAGGGAATGGTGAAAAGTGAAAAGTGAAGGCCCCTTCCAGGATGTCAGTTCGAGTGGCCACGCCACAGGCGTGGATGTATCGAGAACAACCTTGGGGAACTTCAACTTCAACTGCAACTTCAATGAGCTCATGCACTAATTAGCTAATGGACTAATCAACTACTCCCTATTCCCTATTTCACTTTTCACTAATGAAGTACATCTCCATCTCCCCCTTACCCTTCGCCTCAATCTTTCCACGGCTTTCGAAGGTAAATTGAGGGTCGTCCTTTAATAGGTCGTGGGTAACTTGGCTGATGTTCACCTTGCCAATTTCACCCGCACTCTCCATGCGACTGGCTGTGTTCACCGTATCCCCCCAGATGTCGTATTGGAATTTCTTGACACCTACGATGCCAGCCACAACCGGCCCCGTATGAATACCCACCCTCATTTCGAAAAACGGAAGCCCCCTAGCACCTAGCTCCTCGCTCCTAGCGCCTATAAATGCTTGCATTTCAAGAGCTGCCAGGACGGTATTCTTAACAGAATCATCGGTAGGGACGGGGAGTCCGCCCGCCGCCATGTAGGAGTCGCCGATGGTTTTGATTTTTTCGATGTGGTACTTGGCCATGATGCGATCAAAGGCCTCAAAGCAGGTGTTGATCTCTGAAACCAGGTCTTGTGCACTCAGCTTCTCAGATGCTGCAGTGAAATCCTTGAAATCGGTGAAGAGGATGGAGACTACTTTAAAGTCGCGGGCTTCGGCACGACCGCTGTCCTTGAGCTCTTTTGCAATTTCTTCAGGTAGGATGTTGAGCAGCAGTTCATCCGACCGATCCCGCTCTTGTTCGATCACCTTTCTAGAGCGACGGATAAAGCGCACGCGACTGAAAAGCCCAACGGCAAGCAACAAGAGAATCAGAGTAGAAGCAAAGGCGATGTTTCGAATACTGTCCTTTTCTTCCACTTCTGCCTTGTGCGCAGCTTCTACGCGTTCTTCGTTCAAGAGGTTTTCGTAGGCGGCAATGCGGTTTTCGCGTTCGCTTTTGGCCAAAGAATCCGAGAGTGCATCATGCTTGACCAGGTAGTGATAGGCCAAGTTCTTATTGTCATCGATGGCCGCAAAATGCTCTGATGCTGCTTTGTAATACTTCAGCATGAGTGGGACATGCTTCACCTTTTCAGCGTCTTCAATGGCAAGTGCTAAGAATTGATTGGCCTGCTCGTCATCGTTCAAGGTGTTGTAGTACAAGAATTTGGTGAAATTCAATTCAACATTGGCTACTGGAGTCCAGATCTCTAGACTGTACTGAAGAACCAAGGAATCGGCGATGTTCAAGTAGGCCGTCACCGAATCGTACTCGCCGAGTTTTGCAAGGAGGCGGGCAATTTCTAACGCTGCGGCACTGCGGAGGGGTGGACTCGGATCATCCGAAGAGTTGAGCAATGCTCTGTATATGCGAATCGATTCATTGGGCTTGCCGACCTTTTCGAGCAGCGATGCGCGGCTGATGTTATTGTAGTAATGAAAATTTCTAAATTTTTCTTCGGTGGGCACACTGTCCATTACGTCGAACTTCTCGAGCGCTTTGTTTTGATTGCCCCACTCACTGTAAATATTTCCTACGACCATTTCACCGACAGAATAGGTGATGTCCTTTGCAAACGACTCATGCATTTTGGCAGAACGCATGTAGTATTCGATCGCCTTCTCGTAGTTGTTCATGAAATAGAAATAGTTCGCTATGCCGTGGAGGGCGGCCGCAGAACTTTCAATAGGCCCGTACTTGATGTAGTGGTCCAATCGTTTGCGGTAGAATTCGTACTTCTCCTGTTGTTCCCCTTCTCGGTTAAGCACCATTCGGAAGTTGGACAGGGGAGAGTGGACGTGGGCCTTGAAGCGGAGTTCATCCAGTCGATCAAGGGCTTCCAGCATGATCCGCATTCCTTCGGCGGTTTTGTCTTGGTTGTATAGATCCAGTCCCTCCAAGTAGGTGTTCACTGCAAGACCAATAGGGTAGTTGTCTTCTCGGGATAATTCACCAGCTTGATTCCACAAGGCTTGGGCATCCTCAGTGAGGCCTACGCCATAATAGTGGAATCCCATTTTATAGATCAAATCCACCTTGGTCGGAATGTCCTTCTCCGATGCAATCTGTTCAAAAAATACATCGTCAAGAAACTTCGTTTGCGCAAAGATCGCAAGGCTGAAAAAACACGAAAGCAGCGCAAGGCTAAGAATACGAATAGGCAGTTGCATTCTAGGGTAGGTTCAGGGTTCAGTCCTCCCAAAAGTGGGGTATCCTTTTGGAATAGGCAAGACTCTGGTTTAGGGAATAGGGAGTAGGGAGTAGGGGGGAGTGAAAAGTGAAAAACTAAAAGTGAATGGGCAGTAGGCAGTAGGCAGTACGCAGTGCGCAGTTGGAAGATACCTCCTAGGATGTTGGTTCGAGTGTTACGCCGCAGGCTTCCCCCTTACGATGTCAGTTCGAGTGATTACGCCGCAGGCGTGATTGTATCGAGAACAATTTGAGGAACTTCAATTTCAACTGCAACTGCAACTGCAACTTCAATGTGCTAATG
>JABMOM010000005.1 GCA_013204105.1 Flavobacteriales bacterium | reverse complement strand
GTTGGCAGTAATTACTAGAGACACGAAAATTCAAGAGCAATGATTGTTCAAAAAAAAATATTAATTCTTTACATTACAAGTTTATGCCTCACTCTTAATTCTTATTCACTTTCAGTTAAGAAGTCCGACAACACTTTAATATCCGAATCTATAATAGAAAGCATTAATCAAGAGGACTGTAATTGGTGTGGAACTTCAGAGGCACCTGAAAATGTCTCTTGGAATACGGTTATTCCACCCGAAGGAGAACTTGGTGAAAAGCTTATTATTTCTGGAACCATATTTCTTCCTGACGGCAAAACTCCTGCAAAGGACATAGTCGTTTATGTTCATCATACCAACAATGAAGGGATTTATCCAAAAAGAGGGGATGAAAAAGGAAATGGGCAATACCACGGATATTTAAGAGGTTGGATGAAAACAAATTCAAATGGTAAATACGAATTAGAAACAATTCGACCTGCTCCTTATCACAGTCATGGAGGAGAACCAGCACATATCCATTATAACGTCCAAGGCCCTGATTATCCTGAATATTGGCTAACAGCAATCTGGTTTTCTGACGACCCAAGGGTTACTGATGAATACAAAAAGAGTGTTAAGAGAAGTGGAGGGTTTTCAAATATAATATCCTTAACAAAAGATGAGAACAATATTTTAAGGGGAACTCGAAACATTATTCTGGAGAAATTTGAATAAAATGAAAAAAGGAAAAAACAAAAACTACCGCCAACAATGGCTACAGTTAATACGTGGTTTTTAGTGGTTACCTCAAAGTTTAGAGCTTTAAACTAAGTCCGCCAAATCTTTTGATTTGGCTTTATAAAATGAAAATATAAAACAAAATAAAAAGTTTTGGCTAAGTGCAAGTCCAAAAGTTCATTTCTCAGAATCCCATACTAACCATAGCTAAACCGTTGAATTAATGATAAAGATCCACTAGATGATAACTATGCAAAAACTCGACAATTGTTCTAACTCGAATAGAAAAATTAATCCCTTATACTAAGTCGAACTACTCTATTGATTATGGACGAACAAATAGAACAATTATTGAGTGAAAGCAAAACAGATTGTTTCAAACTAATCCCTTTAACAGCGCGTTACTCAGAATTGCTTTCTTCAGGAAACCTAAAATTAATTGAAGAGTACGCTAAGCGAATTGAAGACACGTGTCATCTTTGGGAAACTGAAACTCCCATGATCAGAGGAATTCGATTGTTTTCTGATGGAATGAAAAGCTACTTCAACGCCAATTTTGAAGCCAGCTTACAGCCCTTGGAAAATGCCATGGAAATATTAAAGGGATCGGCTTGCAATGACCTTTTTGCTATGGCAAATATGTTCTACGGCAGAAGCAACAGAAGCTTGGGAAACCTTGATATTTCGGTAAGGCATTTTACTGTTGGAATGGAAAACCTTGACAGCAATGGGGAATTTGCAATCTTCAAAGGCTTGGGGTATTATCAACTGGCCGAAATTGATGTATATATAAATGATTTTGAAGCGGCTAAGAAAAACTACGAACAAGCTGCGAATGAAGCAGATAGGTTGAGTCATAGTTCAGGATTATTTAGGGCCTACAATGGAATGGCTAATCTTTTCCTTAACCGAAAGGATTTAGAACAGTGCAAGTTATTTCTTGATAAATCTTTGTCAATAGAAGGTCTTACAGTCTCTCAAATAAGTCGGAGTTACTGTGATTTAGGAGTTTACTACCACAATAAAAAGGATTTTATTAATGCTGCGAAAAGCTTAAAGGAGAGTTATCAGTTAAGGATGGATTCAAACTTAAAAAGCGCAGCTTCCACAAGCCTAATTAATCTAGGAAAAACTCAGCTAGAATTGGAGCAGACAGGCCTCGCTATATCTACTCTTGAGGAAGCTTTAGGGTTGTGCGTTAAGTATAAATCAAATGCGAAATTAATGGCTTGCCATCAGTTGCTTGCTCAAGCGTATGCAAAGAATAACGAATGGAAAAAATCTTCAAAATTCTACACTAAGTATGACTTGCTTCAAATAAGTCTAAACTCAACACAACTTCAAAATATTTACGATATTAAAAACGAACAAATTCAAAAACAAAAAGCAATAATTGAGGCAGCCCACAAAGAAATCACGGATAGCATTTCTTATGCTAAGCGCATACAAAATGCAATATTACCCTCTGAAAAATTGATTCAGAGATATCTAAAAAATTCGTTTATGCTGTACAAACCCAAAGATGTGGTTGCAGGAGATTTCTACTGGGTTCAAGAAAAAAATGAAACGCTAATGTTTGCAGTTGCTGACTGTACGGGTCATGGGGTGCCTGGAGCAATGGTTAGCGTTGTATGTAATAATGCGCTAAGTCGCTCAGTGAGAGAATATGGCCTAACGGAACCTGGTAAAATACTTGACCAAACAAGGGAGATCGTTATTCAACAATTTGACACATCAAAGAAGGGAGAGGTTAAAGATGGGATGGACATCGCCTTGTGCACATTAATGGGAAATACACTAAAATATTCTGGCGCAAATAATCCGTTATGGATAGTAAGAAAAGGTGAAGTATTAGAAACTAAAGCTGATAAACAACCTATAGGGAAATTTGAAACATCTAGCCTATTCACTACCCATACTCTACAGCTGGAAAGAGGAGACAACATCTACATTTTTTCGGATGGGTATGCAGATCAATTCGGAGGAGAAAAGGGAAAGAAATTCAGAACCAAGGCGCTCAAGACGCTATTACTTTCCTTGCAGGATAAGAAAATGAAAGATCAGAAGACAATTCTTAATGAAAATTTTGAAAATTGGAAGGGCAGCCTGGAACAAATTGATGATGTGTGCATTTTTGGTTTCGGTGTATAGAGCTAAAACGCGATTTGCCAACAAAACCTGAACTGCATTAAAACGCAGTTTAGCCAGGAACGATATATGCCATCACCGAGAAGATCATATCAATGAAAACAAGATTTAAATATATCCTTCCCATGCTGCTACTTGCAGCATGTACAGATAATAAAACAAGCGACACCTTACCAGAACCACTATACCCACAGCCCCAAACCGTGCCGTTGACCACGAACGGAGGCTACAAAATTAACACGGTAACCGGCGACAGTATAAAACCCATCATTACAAAAACTGGTGACACTCTGATAACAGGAGTCCCAATTCCTATTCAAGGTAAAGCTATCCACCCCGACAGTGTTGCTGAGCCAATAGTTGTTCAACTAACAATACCAGTAAGCAGTATTAACGCTCACTCCAACGTTCACAAAATACCAGATGACCTAACGATAATAGCGGTAAATAAAGACTCCTTAACTACGATATTGCTCAAAGAAATCACCAAAGGCGACACTTCTCATTATAAGCTAAACAAATCAGGCGACACCATACAAACCGGTATACCCATTCCTGCAATTGGCAAAACTGTAGCGATAAATTTGCCTCAACCGATAAAAGCCTTACCACCAGCCCAAATGGATGCGGCCATAACTAATTTACAATACTTAGATGCCGATCAAGGCATGGAATCTTCCCGCTCAACTTCCATCTTAGAAGACAAAGAGGGTAACCTTTGGTTTGGAATTGTTGGAGGTGTATGCCGCTATGATGGTAAGTCCTTTACCCATTTCACAAAGCATGAAGGCTTAAATATTAATACCACCTACTCAATTTTAGAAGACAAGGAAGGAAACATCTGGTTCGGTGCTTATGGTGTTGGATCGATCCGATATGATGGAGGCTCATTTACCTATTTTACAGAACAAGAAGGTAGCGCAATCTATTTAGAGGATAAAGAGGGAAATCTCTGGCTCAATACTGGGGGTGGAGGCGTAAGCCGCTATGACGGAGTGTCTTTTACACATTTTACGGAGAAAGAAGGCTTGATCAATAACCAGGTTACCTGCATGACAGAGGATAAAGGCGGTAACCTTTGGATCGGAACCGTAGAAGGAATATGCCGATTTGATGGAAAGTCCTTTACGTATTTCACTGAGAAAGAAGGCTTATCCAATAATAATGTCAGGTCTATAATAGAGGATAAAGTTGGAAACATATGGATCGGAACATATGGAGGCGGAGTAAGCCGTTATGATGGGCATTCCTTTACCCATTTCACACAGAATGAGGGTTTGTCGAAGAATACCGTCAAGTCCTTGGTAGAGGATAAGGTTGGAAACATATGGATCGGAACGGAGGACGGGGGCGTAAACCGATACGATGGAAGCTACTTTACGCATTTTACAGAGAATGAAGGTTTATCAAGTAACGCCGTCTCGGATATTATTGAGGATAAAGCCGGAAATCTGTGGATCACAACCTCGGGTGGAGGAGTAAACCACTTAGTTGTAGAATCTTTCACACATTTTACTGAGAAAAGGGGATTGTCGAAAAATGATGTCTGGTCCATGGTAGAAGATAGAACCGGAAACATTTGGTTCGGAACCATGGGTGGTGGAATAAGCCGTTATGATGGGCGATTTTTTACAAATATCACTCAGAAAGAAGGCTTATCCAGTGATTGGGTTGTGTCCTTGTTAGAAGATAAGGCCGGAAACATTTGGATGGGAATGATGTTCGGAGGGGTAGATCTTTTTAATGGAGAATCCATTACGCATTTTACAGAGAAAGGGGGCTTATTCAATGGCGTCACGGATATTTTGGAGGATAAAGACGGAAACATTTGGTTCTTATCCGGGAGTGGGTTATGTATGTACAACGGAGAAGTATTTACCCATTTCAGCGAAGATGAAGGCTTATTTATAAAAAATACTGCTCTATCAATTCTGGAAGACAAAGACGGAAACATTTGGGTCGGCACTTTTGGTTCTGGAGCAATCCGCTATGATGGGGAATCGATCACCTATTTTACAGAGAAAGAAGGATTAAGTAATAATATGGTCACCGCTCTAATAAAGGATAAAGACGGAAACATTTTGGTCGGCACGGATGGTGGAGGAGTAAGCAAGTTCAACGGAGAATCCTTTACCCATTTTACAGAAAAAGAAGGCCTATCCAATAATAATGTCAGGTCTTTAAAAGAGGATAAAGTTGGAACCATTTGGGTAGGAACCCAATCTGGATTAGCAAGCATTATCTATAGCAAGAGTGACGCACCCGATACAAAGCACGATCAAATACATGAAAAGGTTACAATTAATTCCTTAAACAAAGCTGACGGCCTTAAAGGCATGGAATGCATGGTGAACGGCGTGGGCTTAGATAGTAAAAATCGTATGTGGTGGGGTGCCGCCCAAAGCTTAACCATGTTGGATCTGAATAATGCTTCTGTATCCAGCCTGCCACCTGCCTTATTTATGAGACAAGTGGATATTGATGAACAATATATTGATTACCGCAACATCACTAGCAGGTTGAACGATGAAATTGAATTCAGCGGTGTGCAGCGATTCGCGAACTATCCACTCAATCTAGAACTTCCTCACGATAAGAACCATCTTACATTTCATTTTAATGCTATTGATTGGGTAGCGCCGCATAAAATACGATACAGTTACATTATAAATGGGCTGAGCACAAAGTGGAGCAAACCAACAGAAGAGGGAAAAGCAGATTATCGTAACCTGCCGTATGGCGTATATAAATTTAAAGTGCGAGCCATTGGCGAAAGTGGAGAATGGAGCGAAGCATTGGAGTATGAATTTACGATCCATCCTCCTTGGTGGCATACTTGGTGGGCAAGAACTATTTATGTTTTAGGTGCTTTGCTAATATTATATCTGATATTCCGTTGGCGCATAGCTAGTCTGAAAGCAAGGCAAAAAGAATTGGAGCACGAAGTGGATGTAGCAACAATCGAAATTCGCCAGCAGAGAGATGAAATTGAAAAAGAAAAAGACCGCTCAGAAGAGCTTTTGTTGAATATCCTTCCTAGCGAAATTGCCGAAGAACTTAAGGAAAAAGGTCATGCTGATGCCCAAATGATTGAACATGCTACCGTCCTTTTTTCAGACTTTAAAGGGTTTACTGCTATGGCCGAGAAACTCAGTCCAGAAGAATTGGTAAACGACCTCAATGTCTGTTTTTCGAAGTTCGACGAGATTATGGAGAAATATGGCATCGAGAAAATCAAGACAATAGGAGATGCGTACATGGCTGCCGGAGGTTTGCCGACGCCCAATGAGACCCATGCCACAGATGTTGTAGAAGCGGCTTTTGAAATACGTGATTTTGTGGAATCAGGAAAAGCACTAAAGATCGAGAAAGGTCTTCCTTATTTCGAAATCCGAATTGGTGTACATACAGGACCTCTAGTTGCTGGAATTGTTGGTATAAAGAAATTTCAATATGACATATGGGGAGACACCGTCAACACCGCCAGCCGCATGGAATCTTCGGGTGGCGTTGGCCAAGTAAACATAAGTCAGTCTACGTATGAATTAATCAAAGAAGATTCTCAATTTTCATTTGAAAATCGTGGAAAAATTGAAGCGAAGGGCAAAGGTGAGATTCAGATGTGGTTCGTGTCCAAGGCTTAAATGAAAAAGAAAACGGCATACAACAAAACCTATAGTGCATACCCTTCGGGATACGCACCATAGCTAAACCGTCAGCATCAATAAAAAAAAAGAACCATGAATGTATTAAAAAAGGTAAAGTGGGTTTTAGCCATATCAGTTGTTTTCCTAATTATTCTGGCGACTAATCTTATAGACAAAAAACATTTTCTAAGAATAGAAGAATCTATTGAGAATATTTACAACGAAAGACTCTTGGCCAAAGAACTCCTTCTTAATGTTAGTATTCGGTTCCATAAAAAAGAATTGGCCTATGCATTAAATGATACTGCCTATTTACAATCTAAAAATGATGTTGTGAATACTGAAATAGGCAAATCACTTCAAATGTTTGACAGAGCAGGAGCAACAAAACAAGAGAGGTATATCTTAGATGATCTCAATGAAAATCATGCGAAATTGATTCAGTTAGAATCAAACGCCCAACTAAAAGGCATCCTTTACAGCTCAGAATGTGTTGAGATTTTTTCTGCTATCAATACCAATATTAATGATTTGGCTGCTGAACAGATGAAAGAAGGAAAGAATCAAAAAAGACTTGCTAATGATGCAGTGAACACCGTAAAACTATTTTCTAAAATGGAAATATACATGTTGATTTTCTTAGCGCTTATTTTACAGTTCATTGTACTTTATAATCCAAAAAAGAACTCAATCGAGAGTTAACGAAATCTAATTTATGACATCAGAATTTTGCAAGCAATAAACCTAATTACTACTGCCATTGTAGGCTTCAACTGTTAAAAACCCAATGGTAACAATTACTAGTAGATGCTTAAAAAATTACTGTTCTGAGATGGAAAACTAGCCCAATAACTGTTGCCAACGATGTATATAAAAAATAGCGCAGGTCGTTTCTAACACGAAGATTTGGCGTTTTTGGAAAGTCGCCAAATTTTTAAATTTCGGCCTGTGTTCATCCGAAAAGTTATCGCTTATTTTCAGCACTTTCATTCAAAAAATGAAAGCTGAGCATTCTTTAATAGTTCTGAATAGAACTAAGCCAAGTTTCTTACAATAGTGATCATGGATTAATATGCACTCCTGCGAGTCGTTTATTAAAGCTCGTGGACTCACAATCTTCAGAATTTGAGCGAGACAAAAGCTCGATTACTCTACAATCTGAAACAATCTGCTTATACAATACATAAATTATTTTAATGCTTTAATGATAATTAATAACAATTCGTCTATGTATTTTCGTCCGAATTGGAACAAGGAATTGTATGTCGTAAAAACTTGCCGTGCGCTATTGTAGCATCCAATGCCCGTTGCGTTAATATTCTTCAAGGAAATGCAGCGTAAACGGAACTATCGAAAAATTGAAGCCAAAGGAATGAAAGATGCTAAAAAGAACATTTCTGAAGGATTAACCCCGCGGATTACTCAGGATAAGACGGTCAATACCATTAGTGAGCTTTCAAAAGCAAGCAATGGAAAGCACATCAGTGACAAGAGACCTAGAGGCATTTTAATGGAAAGTTGGTTTTTCCGATGAAAATTTCACGATTAAAGTAAGGAACTTATGATAAAGAATTTTTTAGGGAATAGTCCAAAATGGTTTAAAGCTACAATGATCAGTTTTCTGATTATAAATGTAATTTGCTTGTATGCTTTGGGACCTGCGGTTACTGCATGGCTATTTATTGGGGAATTCATTTTCACTCTTGCCATGGCCTTGCAATGTTATCCGCTGCAGTCCGGAGGTCTATTGGCCATTCAAGCCTTGCTTTTAGGCTTGACATCACCTGAAATGGCTTACATAGAAGTTAATCAAAACTTAGAAGTGATTTTGCTTTTAGTTTTTATGGTTGCGGGAATCTATTTCATGAAACCTCTGCTCATGTACATTTTTAGCAAGGTTTTCATTAAAATAGAATCCAAACTTCTTCTTTCACTTCTGTTCGTTTCTCTATCTGCGATCTTATCTGCTTTTTTAGATGCGTTGACAGTAATGGCTGTTTTAATAAGTGTGTCTGCTGGCTTTTATGGAGTCTACCATAAAATTCAATCCGGATTAAAAGATTACAACGAGAATGAAGTTTTAGATAAAGATGAATTGAGTGGAGAAACACTGGTCCAATTTAGAAGCTTTTTGAGAAGTCTAATTATGCATGGAGCAGTAGGGACAGCGCTTGGAGGAGTATGCACCTTAGTTGGCGAACCTCAAAATTTATTGATCGGAGAACGCATGGGTTGGGATTTTGCGGAATTTTTCTTCCGAATGGCTCCAATTACTATTCCCGTTTTCTTTTGTGGCCTGCTGACAACAGTAATTTTAGAATTAACAGGATGGTTTGATTTCGGAGCTAAACTACCCAATGCTGCCCGACAAATTATAAATGAATACATTGATGAAGAAGATGCGAAAAGAAAAGAAAAAGAGAAATATGCCTTATGGGTTCAGGGAGTAGCAGCCGTTTTGTTAATCATTAGTCTTGCCTTACACATCGCTCCGGTAGGATTTATTGGCTTAGGATTAATCATATTCCAAACATCATTCATGGGCATTACTGACGAACATAGTTTAGGCCATGCTTTTGAAGAAGCGCTACCATTTACTGGCTTATTGGTTGTCTTTTTTGTAGTTGTTGCCATGATACACGATCAGCATTTATTCTCTCCAATTATTGATTGGGCTTTGAAGCAAGATTTAAATGATCAACCGCGTCTATTTTATGTTGCGAATGGCTTTTTATCCGCAATTAGTGATAATGTTTTTGTGGCGACAGTCTATATCGGAGAAATTGACAAAGCCTTTCAAAGTGGTCTAATTGACAGAGCTCATTTTGAAAAATTGGCCATTGCCATTAATACGGGAACAAACTTACCAAGTGTAGCTACTCCAAATGGACAAGCTGCCTTTCTCTTCTTGTTGACTTCTTCAGTAGCCCCGCTAATTGGTTTATCCTATGGGAAAATGGTCAAGATGGCCTTTCCATACACCATTGTGTTGGGAGCAGCCGGATTGTTGGGAGTGATCTACTTTCTGTAAGTCATAGGAAATTAATGAATGGAACATTTGCGTTCAAACCAGTTTCTTCTAGCAAGAAAATTAAGGATTCAAAAGCCAGACTAATTAGGGAAAACGCGACGTATGTAAACTGCGCTAGACCATTATTCTCCATTGATTTCACCGGTGGTAGACCCCTGCCATAAGGTTCCCATTTTGTTACAGGATGCATCAAAAACAGGATTACCGTATAAGCATTCTTGTGCGTTTGTGAATTGACGGTCTATCAAGTAAACCAAATCGCCTTGAAATTCATACTCAAAGACCTCTGATGTGCTATTGCTGCCGCAGCCTTGGTTGTTCGATTGAAGCTTCGCATTCATGCACTCGGGAGTGCCCTCTGCCATTCATAGTCTTTATTACAAGCAATGAGAGAGAATGAAATGAGAATTAACATGGAGATTTTTTTCATGAGAGATAGGATTAGTGGGTTTTTACATCTGGGTCAAAGTAGAATAAAGTGTGAATAAATGGAGATTTGGGTATCGAATGAAAGAGACCATCCGAGAGAAGCAGAAAGTATCTGCGGTTTGCGTTATCTTGCAAATTGAACCCGCACCGTGAAACGAACCTACCTGCTTCTGGCATTGATAGTATGGGCCTTCTTCGCCCATGCACAGCAAGATTCGTTACTTCGTGTATTTCATTCGAGGAGTGCTGACACCACACGGATCGATGCCTTGCTTCAGTATACCGAGAGTCGGCTCAAGGAATCCGACACGGATGACATCATTGAACTCGGGGAGGATGCGGTCAGGTTGTCCGAGCGGATCGACGATGAACGTTTCCTAAGTAAGGCACTTCGGGTTCTAGCCTTGGGTTACGATAGGAGAGGTGATAACCGAACCGCCAAATCGTATGCTCAACAATCCCTGGATGTGATATTGGATGTTGGAAGGAGTCACGAAGTCCACGAAGCCTTCACCTTGTTAGAGTATTTGAGCTTCGAGAACTTGAACTACTCCCAAGCCATTGAGGTATGTAATCGGCATATTCTCTGGGCGGAATCAGCCAACATTCCTTGGATCAAAGCCGAGGCGCTCAATCGCCTTGCGGATGTTTATTATTCCACTGAGGAAATAGAACAGGCTCTCCATTTTGCTCAGAAGGCCTTCGCCCTGTACGATGACTTGGATTTTCCTGAACGAAAACTGGATGTGCAGCTGACCATTGCACATTGCTATGAATCGCTTAAGGAGCATGCCTTGGCAAAACCTCTGTACCAAGAGATCAGGGACGCCGGAAATATCTCACCTCGATTGAGCTTGATACTGGATTTTCAAATGGCGCTTTGCGATTTAGGACTCAGTTCTTCGCAGGAGGTCCCAGAAGCATTCTTGTCTTGTCTTAAACGAGCCGACAGCCTTGGGTCCATCAGCATGCGTTCGTACATAGCATCGAGTATATCCAAAGTGTATTTAGGACAGGGAGAGCTGGATAGTGCGGTTGCATATGCAAAATTGGGGAGGGACGTGGCCGTAACCTATGGTTTAACCAAGGAGTACTTGGATAACCTCAGGCCGTTGATCGAATCGTATAAACGATTAGGGGATTTCAAGGAGGCATTTCGACTGCAAGAGAGGTTGACGGAGTTTTCTGATAGCGTAATGAGCAAAGAGCAGGAAGAAGCGATGATTCGCAACCAGCTCAACGCTGATTTTAGACGACAACGGGCGATCGATCGCGCCGAGCAAGATGCTAACCTTCAACGACAACGATTCATCATTTGGACAGTGATCAGTCTGTTCATTCTTCTCAGTATTCTTGCCTATACCATATATCGCGGAAGAAAGAGAGCCAATGACTTATTGTTGAACATCTTACCTATGGACGTGGCGAAGGAGCTTCAAATGAAGGGATATGCCGATCCGAGAGAATTTGGTTATGCTAGCGTGCTTTTTTCGGATTTTGTGGGGTTTACTGACAAGAGTGCTACCCTTTCTCCAAGCGAATTGGTCTCCGAAATCGATGATTGTTTTCGGCAGTTTGACTTCATCATGGAGAAATACGGAATCGAGAAAATTAAAACCATTGGTGATGCCTACATGGCGGCTTCTGGATTGAACGTTCCTCGTGTTACCGGTCCGAAGGAAATTACCCTGGCCGCATTGGAAATGCAGCATTTTATCCGTGAGAGGAAGAAAGAACACGATGAGTTGTCGCTGCCTGCATTTGACATGTGCATTGGCATACACACAGGTCCGGTCATAGCAGGGATTGTGGGCGTAAAGAAATTTCAATACGACATCTGGGGCGATACCGTCAACACGGCGAGTCGCATAGAAAGTTCGGGGGATAAGGGTAAAGTGAACCTAAGTCAGAGTACCTACAATGCCATACGTGAAGACAAGGAATTTGTATTTGAATCGAGGGGCAAGATGAAGGTGAAAGGAAAAGGGGAAATGAGCATGTGGTACGTAGAACGAAGAGAGTCCAAAGACGGTATGATCGATGACCTGAACGACTAGGCGCGTGCCCCGACAGATAGACATCATCAATATGCGCTAGGTTACCGCGGCAAGTTTCGATTCTATCCAAATTCAAGTTCTAATCAACGAGTGGTTGATCAAGAGGTTGACTTCACCTCAAGACCCCTGAACCTTACTCCCTAAAAAAGTCCATTGCGTACGGGTCAACAGACACTTCGGCTCGATAGTGGTCGTCTACGCGCATTTGAAAGAGATCTATGCGGGTGATGTACCCGTTGTTGCCCTCACAGGAGGTGTAGTGGTGGGGGGCGTCTGCTCCTACAGGGTCTGCGTTTCGATTGGCCACATAGAGGTATCCGAATTTTTGATCCAAGACCAAGCCACGGCTTTGGTAGCCGGCATTCCATGTCTCCACAACTTGATTCATCTCAAGGTCAATCGCCATTACGGAGCTTTTTCCACTTGAAAAAGATGCTTTGTCTTCGGTGCAGGCCACATACAGTAAGTTGCGTTTGGTGTCAATGATCATTTCTTGAGGTAGGGTTCCGACAGCTATGGTAGCCAATAATTTTCCCGTTTGCAGATCGAGCTTTCGCACCTCAGCCGAGCGCTCACATGAAACATAGATGCTCTTTTTGTCTTCAGAGACCAATAAATTTCCGGGCCTCAATTTGCCACTTTGTGGTTTGAAATCACCTTCATCCAATGGAAGGATCCGGGCTATCTCGAAACCGGTTGCCGTCGATGTCAATTCATAAATCGCATCACTCATATTGGCTGAGGTATAATGCGTTTTTGCAGAGGCGCTTGTCCAACCATAGGGGAAAAAGACTTGGTCGTTTTCAAATGTTTGAACTTCAACTACACCAGTGATAGGGTCAAGAGTGGCGCATCTACCTCCAGAAAACGATGTGTTCCCAGACCAGTCTATGAATACCCATTGCTCTGTTACTGCTTGTTTATGCATTGTGCGCCAAGTTCCTTGCGGGAGGACATATTCGTTATTGAACATTCCAGTTTTGAAATCATGACACCGAAGTTGACCACTGGTATAAAGCACGCACCACGATGCATTGTTACTGTCTACTATGATCTCTGTCGGAAATCCAGAGGCGGCTTCTTGATCAAGTGAGAAATATCTGGTAATGAGCCCACTTCTTGTGTCCAAATAGCAGACTTCTTGACAAAGACTGTTTAGGATAACGATGCTGGTGCTGATCGAAATGTTGGATAGCGCCGTCTGACCCGTGGCATTAGGAGCGCCTTCAGAAATCCATTGATAAACTAGCTCAACCTCTTCTTTGCTCAAGTGAGGCCCTCCTAACGGCATAGTAGGAAGAAGCGTAGAGGCGAAGACTTCATCTCGATTGAGAATAAAAAGTAAGGGGCTTTTGTCAGGGGCAAAAGGGATGACCACGGCATTGTTACGACTCCCTTTGAAAAGCGTTTTCCAATTGCTTAGGTCAAGACCAGCGGCAGCTTGATGGCTTTCTTTATCGTGACAACCAGACGTCGCGCATCCTGTTTGGATCAACTGTGCAATCGTATCCGGAAAAGCTAAGGGGTTAGCTTCTTCTTCCTCGAATGCCGGCGTTTTTTGGCATCCCATCAGTAAAATGGTTACCAAGAATAGCGCGCATCTGATTGTCCTTGATTGCCTCATTTACTCTGTAACTGGAATAAGTATTTGCTGGGAGCTAGAATCACCAGAAATGAACACAGGAATCCCGCCGTATACCGTATCTCTCAATGCTGCGTCCCAACCTATAGCGTAGAAATAATATATGCCTGCTTCTATTTGATCAATGACAAATGTTCCATCCTCCGATCCGTGTATATGCTGACTATACTCGGTGGATGATTTGCCTGGAAAGCTCGTGGCGCCAGGTTCGAAATAGATGTCTGCATCTGTGATTATTCTGTCATGATGCTGGACAATGCCATGTAAATGAACCTTTTCGAAAAGAGTCCCATCATCATGGTGATGATCATCCAATGGCGCTTCTTTTTGACAAGAAGATAGGATGAGAAGAAAGATCAGAGGCAGGAGAAGAATGAATCCTCTCCTGCCCTGATCTACGCTTACTACGCTACTCATGCTCATTATTGTCTTATTGAACGATTACCTTTTCGGTTCTCGGATAACCCTTAGAGTCCAACTTCACAACGTAAATGCCAGAAGACAGATCGGTGATGCTGACCTTCTTTGTTTGGTTGGATCCCAACGTTACTTTCTCAGAATGTAAGTGCTGTCCCGTGATGCTATAGATAGAAAGCGTTCCATCAATGGCTGTCGGTGAAGAAAGAGATACCTCAATTTGGTTGCCCCGCACGATTGATTGCATTGCAACACTTGTAGAGATGTTGCTAATTCCGATTGGCCAGTCAGCTGGATCGGTGCCGGATCCTCCTCCAGATCCATTTCCACCCGATCCGATTACTAAGATGTAGTCCTCGGCTTCTCCATGATGACCAATAGGATTCGTTGAGGTCAAGTATCCACAAGGTGAGGGATAGTCGTGTCCTTCTCCCACAGGCATGTCGTTGTACACCCGCATCCGTGTTTCACCGTCAAGTGCATGTGAAGGAACCGTAAAGGTGGTCGATTGCGTTTCGGTATAGTACGCCTCATCAACGCTCATGACCTCCTCATCCACGTCTTCGAAATCACCGTCTTGATTCCAATCGATCCAAACGCGATAGTTCAGATTTCCTGAAAATCCATTACCAGCTAACTCATGATAGCAGGTAACCCTAACCTCGTGCTCTTCGCCAATACCTAATTCGGGAAGGGTTTCATCTTCAAAGAACCAATACCCATCGAAGTGAGCAGATGTGTGTTCATAATCATCCATTGCAAGGGAAGTAATTCCTGTAAATGGGCCGAAAATGTAGGGTGGTGGCACACAATAATTTTGTGCGATAAGGCTAGTCGAGAAACAAGCTAGTAATCCGATAAAGAAGTAATTTTTCATAATCATGGTTTTGTAGTATAGACAACAACCACTCGTAACTAGTTGCATGACAGCAACTTAAGATCTCGCTAAGAAAAACTTAAGAAAAACCTAATCGCTCAAAAAATTGCCTTTAAGTGCTTCTCTTGCAACTAGTTTCAAAAAAATGACGTCTTTATGAATACAGTTCAAAGCGCGATGCCAAAAAAGAACTTCCATTTCGTCTTTTACATCGGAGGAGTAGCCTTAGGGATGATCGTATTGATTTACATCCAGAAGGAATTGTTGCAGCAGGTAAGGCAATCTAAAAACGAGCAATTCGAATTGTCCGCTAATAGAGGATTGTCATTGTTAATGGATGACCTAGCGAATGCTTATCACTGCTTTGACTTGAGAAGCGAATTTGAAATTGATCCCCAGGAAGGCTTCGTAATGTTGAATGGATTGGATGGGCGCGATACGCTCAAATCCTTGCTTATAGACGGGTATTCTGATTCTGACACAGCAACAGCATATCCTAATCCATTGCTCGTGTACAATGAGCCGATTCGGGCACAAATTCATTTGCAGCTGAGTTTTCTAGGGAGCGAAGATGTCTCTACCCTAGACATAGACACATCCTTGCTCAAGTGGATTGACGATGCTTATGCAAATACCTTGAGGGATGCAAACTCTCACGAAAGACTTGTGGATACGGTTCAGTTGAAGGAGCTTGTCGAAACCCATTTCGCCTCTATTGTACCTATGGAAAACATAGGATACACGATTGAATCGGTGGATGACCACCAAAGAATCTATACCTCTAACATGGGAGCGGTAGAAAGGGCATCAAATGAGGAGGTTTTCCAGACAGGGCTTTATGATGGAACCTCTTACGCAAAGGATTACCGCTTGGTGGTGTATTTAAGTGGAGGTTTAGGCAGTTTCAATAAAGAGATGATCTATTTGGGCGCGGCACTACTTGCCGTCTTTGTATTGATTGGTGTATTTCTATTGCTTTTCATTCGATTACTCTGGAAGCAAAAAATCTTGGCCGAGACCAAGAACGATTTTGTCAATAACATGACGCACGAATTCAAAACGCCCGTAACGAATATCAAACTAGCCATTGACACCCTTCACCGCAGAATGAATGGATCCTTGCAGAACAGGGACCTCATCCAAGCCATTGACCAAGAAAATGAGCGCATTGACATCAAGCTCAATCGAATATTAGACATAGCGCGAATGGAGGATAGCATTGAGCTCAATCTGCAAGAGATTTCTCCCAATGAATTGATCGATAGCTCACTTAAGGAAATGGAGTTACAGCTCAAGGAAAAGGCACGGGTGCAATGGAAGCATCAGCAAGTGAATCGAAACATCCTTGTAGACCCGGTCTTGATGAAATCGGTGCTGCTGTGCCTTATTGACAATGCCTTGAAATACAGCAAGGAAGAATGCGAATTGAAAATCTCAACGCGGGAAGAAGACAGCACCTGCGTTATATCTGTTGAAGACAATGGACCTGGTATGTCTGAGCAAACCATTGAGCACCTGTTCGATAAGTTTTATAGAGCTCCCACAGGAAGGAAGCACGATGTGAAAGGGTTTGGCCTGGGGCTTTATTACTCCAAAATGATCACCCATAAGCACGGGGGAAAGATCAAAGTATGGAGCAAGCTCAACCACGGTTCGAAGTTTAACCTTGAAATTCCCATAGGTCATGGCATTGCGTAAAAGAATTCTGATTTCAGAGGACGATCGAAATTTGGCCTGGATGCTGAAGGAAAATATCCAGTCTGCTGGTTATACAGTGGATGTGGTCTCTGACGGAGAAGCCACCCTGAATAGAATCGCCCAAGGGGCATATGATCTATATCTAATGGACATCATGATGCCAAAATTAGATGGCATCACGGTGGTAGAGAGGATAAGAAAGGACGACCCTAGCACACCCATCATATTCTTGTCTGCGCGCGCTATGGATCAGGACGTCTTAGATGGCTTCAAAGCCGGTGCAGACGACTATGTTTCAAAGCCCTTTAATGTGGATGAATTGCTTTGGCGTGTTCACGTACAATTGAAGCGACATGGATTGGAGCATGCCGAGGCCTTAGAAGAGGTAGATTCGGTTGCACTTGGAGCCACCATGTACCATTTACATGAAAGACTTTTGGTGAATGGCGATCTCAAAACGCGCTTCAGCAAGCGGGAAAATGAAATTTTCAAGTTGCTCGTGCAGCGAAAAGGGAAGGTTACAGACCGGGCTTTTATTTTATCTGCGATTTGGCACCGTACAGATGAATACGTTTCAAAATCCTTGGACGTACATCTCACGCACATTCGCAAATACCTAAAAGCACACCCTCAAATCCAAATTGAGAACATCCACGGCTTGGGCTATCAGCTGGATGTGGATCACGGGTAATGATGGCTATTTTGCATTAAGCCAAGCGTCTTTCCTTTTGCCATTCCCTCTTTCTATCTTCTATTCTATTTAAAGGTGTTGTACTTTGGTCACTCAAACCAACTAACCCTTTCTAGTTTGCAAGGCCAATCAAAAATGTTTGAGTCTCGGGTTTTTCCGGTGCTCGTCGCTGCGGGAATTCTATTGTTGAGCTTCCCGACTTTAGCCCAGCGTTACAGATTTGAGGAACAGAACAAAGGCGATGCATCTGCGCCTGTGGTTGCTGCTAACTGCAACCCTGCCACTGCAGCCGCTGAGCTAAACGTAAACAACACCCGCGCCCTCATACAAAGCGGCGGTGACATGTGGTGGGACTTCAACAATTCACGCTACGAAATTCCAAAGGGTTCTGGCAAAGTGGCTTTGTTTGCTGGCTCACTCTGGTTGGCAGGAAAGGATGTTTCGGGTCAATTCAAAGTGGCGGCATTGCGTTACCGGCAGTTGGGCAACGACTATTGGACCGGCCCTCTGAGTACGGTCAATGTGGAAATTGACGTACAAACCTGCGAAGACTATGACCGGCATTGGGAAACTTCCCGTTCTATGGTCTCCCAATTCTCCGCTTGGTGGGAAGCAGGCCAATTCGATCAGGAGAACGGGACGAATACCCAAAATGACCTCTTTCCAGAATATTCCGTTCCTCGCGTAATCGAAGAATGGCCTGCACACGGAAGGAACTTCGAACCATACGATGAAGACTACTACCTAGCACCGTTCTACGACCGCGATGGCGACGGCAAATACGACCCGTTGGGTTCAGGGGATTATCCTGGCTACGTGCTGGTAGGAAAGAGCGATTGCAGCCGCAGGATCAAGGACGTGTATGGCGATCAGAACATTTGGTGGGTCTTCAACGACAAGGGGAATATCCACACGGAATCGGGCGGACAGTCGATCGGAATGGAGATCCGTGCTCAGGCCTTTGCCTTTGCTACTACCGATGAGGTCAACAACATGACCTTCTACAACTACGAACTGGTAAACCGCTCCACCTTTGAACTATCGGAGACCTACTTCGGCCAATGGGTAGATGTGGCGCTGGGTAATCCGTTTGATGATTACGTTGGCGTTGATGTGCGCAGGGGTCTGGGATATGCTTTCAATGGAGACGACGATGACCAAGACAATGGTGGATATGCAGGATATGGTACCAATCCAGCTGCTATCGGGGTTGACTTCTTTCAAGGCCCATTTCAAGAGAATGATGGCAAAGACAACTGCCTATGCGACGACCTGAGTTCCGCTCGATTGGACGATGGCATCGTCTACAAAGGACAAGGCGCGGGCTATGGCGATGGCATCATCGACAATGAACGATACGGCATGCGTCGATTCCTGTACCACAACAACACCTCCGGGCCGAACGGCGACCCACAGAATTCAACCGACTATTATCAATTCCTCGGAGGCATTTGGAAAGACGGAACCGTCATGACCTTCGGCGGGAATGGCTACAATCCTACCGATCCCAATGCGATTCCTGCAGGCTATATGTTCCCCGGAGATACGGACCCATTGAATTGGGGAACGAATGGTGTAGCCCCACCGAATGACCTCACACCATGGACGGAAGTTTCGGCGAATAATGTCCCAAGCGACCGCAGGTTCGTGCAATCTGCCGGGCCGTTTAGACTAGGACCTGGGGCCGTCAACAACATTACCGTAGGCGTGGTTTGGGTGCAAGCCACCTCGGGAGGGCGCTTGCAATCTGTCGCAGAGATGCGCGTAGCGGATGATAAAACGCAGGCCTTGTTTGACGCCTGTTTCGAGATCCTCGATGGTCCGGACGCGCCAGATATGGCGGTGCAAGAGTTGGATCGCGAAGTCATCTTGATGCTGTCCAACCCGATCACCTCGAACAATTACAATGAAGGGTACTACAGCGTTGACCCCTTCTTAGCGGCTCCTGATTCGGCAGATTCAGACGGGGATGGGAAGTATGACATTCGTTTGAACGAAGAAGAGAAGGCGCGCTTTGCCAGCTACCGCTTTGAAGGCTATCAGATTTACCAACTCAAAGACCAATCGGTAGGAACCAACGATTTGACCGATCCAGACAAGGCGAGGTTGGTGGATCAGGTTGATATTGCCAATGACGTGGATCGATTGATCAATTTTGAATTCAATTCTCAGATTGGTCAGGACGTTCCGTCGCTCAAGGTGGACGGTGAGAACAAAGGCATCAGACACAGTTTTCAGGTAAAGGAGGACTTGTTTTCTACCACCGATTCCCGCTTGATCAATCACAAGACCTACTACTTCATGGCTGTAGCGTATGCGTACAATCGCTATGGTGACGGGGTTGGGAATTTACAATATGTAGAAAATGAATACGATCCATCCGCCGATCCACCCAAATTGGGGGGGCAAAAGATCACGTTCTTGCCCAGCCGGAAGTCCTCTTCAGGAGCGGTGCGTGTTTTAGAGGCGATCCCGCATAAAACGGACATCGAGTATGACGGTGTGAGCCTCAACGCCCAATACGGCGATGGCATCGAGATCGAGCGGATTGAAGGCAGGGGTAATGGCGGCGGTTTCCTGAATTTGAAAATGGAGTACCTCGATTCCGTGCTTGCCAACTTTGGCTCCGATCCAACCGCTTGGGAAACCCCAGATCTGAAGTTTACAGCAGGGGAAGGTCCCGTTGCGTTGAAAGTAGTAGACCCCTTGATCGTGCCTCCAGGTGATTTCACCATCCAATTCATGGATACCACGGCAGACCAAAACCACTACAACCTTACTTGGTTGCTATACGAACGCAATACGGATAATCCGATCGACACCATCAAGGCGGACCAGACCATTCGTCAAGCCAACGAACAGATCTTCTTTGATCTTGGCCTTTCCCTAACCGTCGGCCCAGGCTATCCAGCATTCGACGTCAAGGCGGTGAACAATGGCTTTGTGGGTTTTGACATCCAATTCAACGACGAATCAGACCAGTGGCTCAGTGGCATCGTGGATGTGGATGCCTCCGGAATTCAGAATTGGATCAAAGCCGGAAAGTACTACGCGAGCGTACAACCTGGCTTTCAAGAGGTGGACGGTGATGCTTGTGCAGACATTGGCTGTAATTCGTTTTTAGATCCTGACGAACACTGGGAAAACATCGTGAACCGTACCTGGTGTCCCTTTCCATTGGCATCGTATGATACGGCCCATCCAATCCCGCTGTTTCCTACCTCGAGCGGAAAGGCAAGTTTGTATGCCAAAAACATTGTAGTTCAATCGGGGTTGAACAAGGTGCCAAGCGTGGATATAGTCTTCACAACCGACAAGTCCTTGTGGACGCGAGTACCGGTTTTGGAGGCGGAAGACAACGGAGCGCTGACCCAAGGGGGAGCAGTGCGTGGTGAGTTGCGGAAAGCGCTTTCGGTGGACAAGGCTGGACGCAACCAGCTCGATCCAGATTGTGACATCAGCGAAGCGACCAATGGTGGAGATCAGAGACTGGCGACCGTGTTGGACGAGATGGCTCAAACGGACAAGGATCATTATGCCTCCTTGATTCCAGAAGAGAGCCCCTTGACATTGGCCGATTTATCTGTGGGCATGGGGTGGTTTCCTGGTTACGCAGTGGATGTGGAAACAGGACAGCGCTTGAACATGGCCTTTGCAGAGAACTCATGGCTGGGGAGTGAAAACGGCGCGGACATGCAATGGAACCCAACCGATAAATTGACCGAGCCCTTGTTCAACGAATTGCGCTTTGGGGGTATGCACATGGTGTATGTGTTCCGAGAGAACTTAGAAGATGGGCCCAACGTGAAAGATCCAACCCAGCTCATGCCCGCCTACGACGGTGGAAATTTCTCATTCAGCAATCTCGTGCGCTTCGATCGCACAGCTCAGGGTGCCTTGTTTGACCCGAATAATGCGCACTACCAACGCTACATGTCGGTGATGCGCGCAGGTGCATGGGTAGGATACCCAGTCTTGGCGGAAGGTGCCGAAATGTGGGGAGCGAGTGGAAAAAACCATGTGACCATCAAGCTGCGTTCGTCAAAACCCTATCGGCCTTATTCACCCCTCAGAGATGGAATGTCCGCATCTGGGATTACAACTGGATCGGCGTATTATGTGTCAGACGGAAGTGTTGAGGTGGACCAATACAGCGTGAGCAATGGAGATACTGCGATTGCGGCGCAAGAATTTTTTAAAGGCCAAGCCTTCACCGCGATAGCTGACGGAGCCCTGAGTTCGAGTAGCGACCTGCTGTTGGTAGAGACGATCAATCAAGGCTTGCCGCTTTACCATTTCAACACCTATAAAGTGGCCCCTACGATTGACATTGGGATTGGGGCGGAGGCGCTGAGCGAGATCAAGGTAGTGCCCAATCCGTATTACGCCTACAGCACCTATGAGGTGAAGCGTTTGGAGCAGCTCGTGAAAATCATCAACCTGCCTCAAACCTGCACGGTAAATATCTTCACGGTGAACGGTACGTTGGTGCGTACCTATCGGAAAGACGACGCTACCTCCACGAGCATAGACTGGGACTTGAAGAACCAGAACAACATCAACATCGCCAGTGGATTGTACATCATCCACGTGAATGCGCCTGGTTTGGGGGAAAAAGTGGTGAAGTGGTTTGGTGTGCTTAAGCCGGTGGATCTGAGTTCATTCTAGGCGTCACTATTTCGCTTGGTGGATTGGAGCGTGCGGCCCTTGAAAAAGCCATGCCGTATGCAGGAAGGTACACAGCTTTTATCCTCGTCGGCATCGATTCTCGCGTGAGGGATCGCAGCGGCATCCCCCACGGTGCAGCTGTGGGGATATAGCGAAGAGCCCGACCGAAGCCGCAGGCGCAGGGCACGCCCAAATCATCGACGACATACTTGTTCTTACGTTTCGGCTTCAATACTGAAAGGACATAAAAAAAGCCCGCCATTGCAGCGAGCTTTTAAAGTGTTTTCGAAACAGATCTTAGTCGATGACCTGCATGCGCTTGCTGTCGACCATGGCTCCGTTTTCCCATAGGGAGTAAAAGTAGATGCCTGATTCCAGCTGTCCTTGGATATTTACAGAGCCGGTTTGTCGGTTCAATGCCATCTCCATAACAAGCTTTCCAGTCAGGTCTTGAAACTTTAAGGTGCCTGCATCACCTGCCAGAGCGTACTTGATTATGGTTGCTCCTTTGAAAGGATTCGGCGCGTTCTGCTCTAAACTTGCTTCTTGTCCGAAAAGGTCGTTCAAGCCGGTTGGAGGACCTTGCTCCAACACAACATGTGCGGTTACGACCATTTCCTGAACGGTGTTCGCAGAGTCATCTGCTTGCCAAATAAAGGCGTTACTTATATACATTCCGGTGTCCTCCTCATTGAGCGTTAGGATGTGGTGGTACATGTCAACTGCTTGGTCAGGGGCTAATGTGAATGTGTTATTGCGCACGGTGGCTGGCCAACAAACGAAAATGCCTTCGCACATGTAGTCTTCCCACATGCCCGCTGAGTTCGCGAGGTCGTGTGTAAACTTCCATGTAATGTCAATGGAATCTGACGTGCTTGTGTTGGTCAGGGTGTAATCAAACCCGACGTCGTCACCAGGATTACCTTCCTTCATTTCAGGGGTATGCCATTCAACACTGAACTGGCCAAAGCTGAGAAGAGGCAAAAGACTTAAGAGTACTGCGTAAATTTTCTTCATAGGAATTCGCTTGAATGGTCAAAGGTAACTGATGACGATCATGAATTTAAGCAAATTCCGGTGATTATTGTTCAGTTAACTATAATTCACGAATGATACTTTTGGCCTGTCCAAGTAAAACAATGTCTTGATGGAAGCAAATAACGCCCTCTACGAAGCAGTCGCCCACTTGGGTGACAACACCTTGATTCTCGGTCACCGCCTCGGTGAATGGTGCGGCCACGGCCCAGTGCTGGAGCAGGATATCGCGATGACCAATATCTCCTTGGACCTCATTGGTCAAGCGCGGATGTATTTGGATTATGCCGGCAAATTGAGTGGGGAAGAAAGGAGCGAAGACGACATGGCGTATCGACGCGATGTATTGGATTTCAAAAACGCTTTGATCGCCGAAATTCCGAATGGAGATTACGCGGATACGATTGCTCGACAGTTCTTCTTTGACCTATGGCATTTCCTCTTTTTACAACAACTTTCGAAGTCGACGGACGAAACCTTGAATGCCATTGCACAAAAGAGTTTGAAGGAAGTAACCTATCACAAGCGCTGGAGCTCTGAATGGGTCGTTCGCTTAGGAGACGGCACAGAAGAAAGCAAAGAAAAAATGCAACGCGCCATCGACGATGTGTGGATGTACACGGGTGAATTGTTCATCCCGACGGAGTTAGATGCTTCTCTGGTAGAAAGCGGTATCCTTCCTGATGTCCGTTCGCTCAAGAATGCGTGGGACCAAGAAGTGAAAGCGATCATTGACGAAGCAACACTTGTCTTGCCAGAAGACGACTTCATGCAGACGGGTGGAAGAACAGGAAGCCACACAGAGTACTTGGGCTTCATTTTGGCAGAAATGCAGTTCTTGCCACGCGCCTATCCCGATGCCACATGGTAAATACCGCGGAATATATCGCAGAGGTTTGGAAGGCGCTCTCCGAAGTGGAGGATCCCGAGATCCCAGTGATATCGGTCGTGGAATTGGGCATCGTACGAGATGTGCGCGATGAAGACGGTCAGATCATAGTAGACATTACTCCCACGTACAGCGGTTGTCCTGCGACACAGGTCATCGAGGAGTCGGTGATTGAAGCGCTTCAAAAGGCCGGCGTAGATCCCTTTCAGGTCAAAACGGTCCTCAGTCCTCCCTGGTCCACTACCATGCTGTCGGATGAAGGTCGGCGGAAATTGCTGGAATACGGCATTGCTCCACCGGCAGACGAGTCTACCGATAAGATGGCCTTGATGGGCGAAGAGCGACAATTGAAATGCCCGAATTGTGGAAGTACCGATACCTTGATGGTCAGTCAATTTGGTTCCACTCCGTGCAAGGCACATTTCAAGTGCAAAGAGTGCTTGGAGCCTTTCGATTACTTCAAATGCCTCTGACCAATCGGGATAACGTAGGTCAGGGCGTACATTTGAAATCAGCACGATAAACAACAGGAACATGGCGTCAGAAACAATCAAATTTGAGATCATCGGTAATGTGGGTAAAATCAGCCTGCATCGCCCCAATGTCTTCAATAGCTTTAATCAAGAAATGTCGTTAGCGTGCCAAGAGGCGCTAGATATGTGTGCGTCGAATGATGCGGTGCGTGCTATTTACCTGACGGGTGAAGGCAAGGGGTTCTGCGCTGGACAGGACCTGAGCGAGGCGATCGATCCGAATGGACCGGACATCAAGCGGATAGTGGACGAACACTACAATCCGCTGATCAAACGACTGCGCACGATAGAAAAACCGATCGTGGCGGCGGTGAATGGTGTGGCCGCAGGAGCGGGTGCAAATGTGGCCTTGGCTTGCGACATTGTGGTTGCGAAGAAAAGCGCAGTGTTTGTGCAAGCATTCAGCAGCATCAGCTTGATCCCAGACTCAGGGGGCACCTTTATGTTGCCTCGTTTGATCGGTTGGCAAAAGGCAAGTGCCTTGATGATGCTTGCAGACAAGATCGACGGACCGGAAGCCGAGCGCTTGGGGATGATATACAAGTGGTTTGAGGATGAGGCATTTGATGCGGCTGCATGGAAGTTGGTGGAAAAGCTGGCCGCATTGCCGACGAAAGGTTTAGGCTTGACAAAGCGTCTCTTGAACGAATCGGTCAGCAATACTTTGGATGAGCAACTCGAAGCCGAGGGTCGGACCCAAGTGATCGCTGCGGCGACCGAAGACTTTCAAGAAGGGGTGAGTGCATTCTTGGAGAAGAGGCGACCTGTTTTTAAGGGGAAGTGACTTGACGTTAATTGTCAAGAGCATAAAGCTTGTGAGCAGGCCAGCCGGTCCGAATGAAATTTCTTGAACACTTTTACCTTCGCTTCAAATGCAATTGAACTCTTCTTTATTTTTTAATCTTTCTGCACTATGATGCAAGTAGGAGTGATCGGTGCGGGCACCATGGGTGCCGGAATTGCGCAAGTCGCAGCGCAAAGTGGACACAACGTTTATCTATACGACACCAATGATTCGGCCCTGGAGCGCGCGATGAAGGCTTTGCAAAAAGTCATGTCTCGCTTGGTGGAAAAAGGCAAGATCACCGAGCAGGAGATGAACGACATCATCGGGCGGATTCAGCCTTCGAGCGACTTGAGTGCCATGGCAAATACGGGAATCGTCATCGAGGCGATCATCGAGAACCTAGACGTCAAGAAGAAAGTCTTTCAATCCCTCGAAGCGGTGGTTTCTAACGATTGCATTCTCGCTTCTAATACAAGCTCCTTATCCATAGCATCCATTGCCGGTGCTTGCGAAAATCCAGCGCGCGTAGTTGGGATTCATTTTTTCAATCCTGCACCGCTGATGCCGCTTGTGGAGATCATACCCGCTGTGCAGACCTCTGCGGAAACCCTGCAGCAATCGCGTGAACTGATCGATACTTGGAAGAAGGTGACCGTGGTGGCCAAGGATACTCCTGGCTTCATCGTAAACCGCGTTGCGCGTCCGTTCTACGGCGAAGCCATCCGCATCTATGAAGAAGGGATTGCCGATATGGCGACCATCGATTGGGCCATGAAGGAGATCGGTGGCTTTCGTATGGGGCCGTTTGAGTTGATGGACTACATCGGCAACGACATCAACTACACGGTAACCGAAACCGTTTGGACCGCATTTTACTACGACCCAAGGTACAAGCCCTCGTTCACGCAAAAGCGCATGATGGAAGCGGGTTACTTGGGCAGAAAGACAGGGCGAGGATACTACAGCTATGCCGAAGGCGCTGCCATGCCTGAACCGGATAAGAACCAGAAAGTAGGGGAAGCCATCGTATGGCGGGTGCTCGTCATGCTGATCAACGAGGCGGTGGATGCACTGCACCTCGGTATTGCTTCTCAGGAAGACATAGACCTAGCCATGACCAAGGGCGTGAACTATCCCAAAGGCTTGCTGAAATGGGCAGACGAAAAGGGCATTCAAGAAGTGTTAGACGGATTGGATAAGCTCTACCTGGCCTATCATGAAGAACGTTACCGGGCGAGCGTTTTACTCCGACAGAAGGCAGCGTTCAAGCAGCTGTTTTACAAGGCCTAATCCTGAATCACCGCTTCGATCAGCGTCTCGAATTTATGCATCACCTCTGAGCGTCTGGCTTCGTCGTAGTCGTTCATCATCAAGCAAAAGGCGATCTGCTCGTCGTGCTGATTCTTGACGTAGCCCGCATAATTCCGAACCCCCGTCATGGTTCCACTCTTGCCACGGATGTTGCCTTTGGCGGCTCCGGATTTAAAGTACCATTTCATGGTACCTGATTCGCCTCCCACGGCAAGACTTGCACGAAAAAATTCGTAGGAATCCGTTCGGTACATCGTACTCAATACCTCCACCATTGTTTGCGCCGTCATACGATTCATGGGTGAAATTCCGCTACCATCCAAAAGCCGCACTCCTGCTGCTTTGATCTTATGCTTTTGGAGGAATGCCTTTGAAGCTTCGAGGCCTCCATCCACGGATCGGTAGACTTCTGCTTGATCGTTGGCTAGGTTCAAGGCTTCGGCGAACAAGTTGACGCTTTCTTGATTCGTGACCCGAATGACATCAGATAAATGGGGCGATTCCAACGCCACCAAAACTTGAATGTTAGGGATCGGTATGCGCTCATGGTTGATCTGAATTTCGGGGGTACCCAAATCCAAGTCGTCGATCAGCCATTGGCAGAAAGTGTGCATCGGATCGGGGTTGGATATCTTCACCACGAAGCGTTCGCGATGCGCAGGAATGCTTCCTTTTCCGTAGATCAAATCGCTGCCGGGGGCGCTGAAAAACCAGGCATCGTCTTTTGTGCCTTCCGCAGCCTGAATATCAATCTCGAGCGCAAAAGGCCCATCTGTGGGCCAGGGGTCGGCCAGCACAACATCGGTTCCGACTTGTCCGCTGCGCAAGGCTACTTCCATCATGTTGTCTTTCCACATGAACGCGCTAGGCGTTGCGCCAAAGTAGTTACCCATGTCTTCCCACGACATCGCGTCGGGTGTGGTGTGCTTTGCGTACGCACTGGCATCCACAATGACCTTCCCGTGCACGGCGGTGATCCCAGCATTGCTGATGGCCGTTTTGATGCTATTCCAATCTTCTTCTCCGCTAAAGAAACGCGAACCAAGCGTAGGGTCGCCTGCTCCTGAAATGATGAGGTCTCCTTCAAGGGTTCCTTCCACAATGCTTCCGGTGTATCCGATGCTTGTTTTGAAACTGTAGGCGGGACCGAAACGGTCGAGGCTCGTCGCGGTTGTGATGATCTTTTGGATGGAAGCAGGAATCATCGCGCGATAGTTGTTGTGCTCTGCTATTACCTTTCCGTTGTCCAAGTTTACGGCCACGAACGCGAGTTGTCCATGCCGAAATGCGGGATCTTGCATCAAACGTTGGAGTTCGACCTCGACGGTATTTAGGGCACGGTCTTGCGCTAAAATGCTAAGCGGAAAACTGATCAAGAGGGAAAGGAATAGGCTTTTCATTTGAATTATCTTGGTCGGGCAAATTAGTAAATACTCTGGCGCATGGATGATAAGGATATCGCGAGACGCGTAGTCGACAAAATGTACAACAACGACCCCTTTAGTCAATGGCTTGGCATCGAAAGACTTGAAGATGGCTCAGGCATATCAGTATTGCGGATGACCGTCCGCAAGGAGATGTTGAACGGATTTGACATTGCACACGGGGGCATCACTTACTCATTGGCCGATAGTGCATTGGCGTTTGCATCAAATAGTCATGGCAGGATGTCGGTGTCGGTAGAAACAAGCATTTCGCATACAGCTCAGGTCAAGGAAGGAGATGTCCTAACAGCGGTGGCTGAAGAAATGAATCTGTCCAACAAGATTGCCATCTACCACATTGAAATAAAGAATCAACGCGACGAACGCGTTGCTTTGTTCAAGGGCACCGTCTACCGAACATCAAAGGATTGGTTTCCAGGTTCGGATTAGGCACCTTTGCACCTCAAACGAAGGATTATGAGAGACGCATTCATCGTCGATGCCATTCGCACCCCGATCGGAAAATTTCAGGGTACTTTATCGTCGGTCAGAACGGATGATTTGGCCGCTTTGGTCATCAAGGAATTGATGAACCGAAATACTTCGGTGGACTGGGAAGCGGTAGACGACGTCATTTTGGGTTGTGCGAATCAAGCTGGTGAGGACAATCGCAACGTTGCAAGGATGGCGCTATTACTAGCCGGAATGCCTTGGAAAGTGCCAGGTGAAACCGTGAATCGACTCTGCAGTTCGGGAATGAGCGCAGCGGTGCACGCGCGCAGAGCAATTGCTGCGAACGAAGGCGATTTGTTTGTGACGGGAGGAGTGGAGAACATGACCCGCGGACCCTGGGTGATGAGCAAGGCATCAAAGCCATTTGGTAACGACAGTCAGCTTTTCGATTCCAGCTTTGGATGGAGGTTCGTCAATAAAAGGATGAAAGAGCTCTATGGTACACACGCCATGGGAGAAACCGCTGAAAACTTAGTGGATCAATTCAAGATCAGTCGAGAAGACCAAGATGCCTTTGCGCATTGGTCTCAGATGAAAGCGACCAACGCCCGGGACAATGGAAGGCTAGCCGAAGAGATCGTGCCGGTAGAGATTCCGCGCAGGAAACAAGATCCATTGGTGTTTGCCCAGGATGAATTCATCAAGGACAATACAACGCCTGAGGTCCTTGGGAAGTTACGCCCTGCATTTCGTGCCGAGGGTGGCAGCGTGACCGCGGGAAATGCATCCGGTCTAAACGATGGCGCAGGTGCGATGTTGATCGCCAGTGAAGATGGATTGAAAAAACACAACCTCACGCCGATGGCGCGCATCGTTTCTTCCGGAGTCTCCGGAGTGGAACCTCGCATCATGGGTATTGGGCCTGTAGATGCCTGCAATTTGGCGCTGAAGCGTGCGGGGCTTACCCTTGATGACATCGACATCCTTGAATTCAACGAGGCCTTTGCCGTTCAGACCCTTGCCGTGACACGACAACTGGGTATCGCAGACGATGACCCGAGGATCAATCCAAACGGCGGTGCCATTGCCATCGGTCACCCGTTGGGCATGACAGGCTCTCGCATATTGCAAACCGCAGCGATCGAATTGCACAAACAGCAAAGGGAATATGCGCTGGTAGCGATGTGCGTCGGTGTGGGACAAGGTTATGCAACCATCATTGAACGCGTATAGATGACACACCGCTCAGGATTTGTAAATATTATCGGTCGCCCAAACGTCGGGAAGAGTTCGCTGCTCAATGCCTTGATCGGAGAACGATTGGCCGTGACCAACCCAAAAGCGCAAACAACCCGTCACAGGATCTTCGGCATCTACAACGAACCTGACTTGCAAATTGTGTTCTCCGACACCCCAGGAGTCATCGATCCTGCATATCGCATGCAGGAGAGCATGATGGTTTTTGTCAAAGAAGCCATGAAGGATGCAGACGTCTTCCTCTTCATGGTTGAATTGGGTCAGACGGAATTCAAGGATGAGAGAATCTTAGCGGGGCTGCAGCATGCCGATGTCCCTCTTTATGTGGCCATCAACAAAATTGACAAAGGGAATCAGGAGCAACTTGAGGCCGCGGTTCAGCATTGGTCAAGCGTTTTTCCAAATGCGAAGCAGATACTTCCGCTCTCGGTATTGGAGAGCTTTAACGTAAGGGAGCTCCTCTCCGCCATCAAGGATGAGATTCCGGAAGGGCCGGAATGGTTTCCAAAAGATCAGCTCACCGATAAGAACGATCGCTTCATCGTTTCTGAGATCATCCGAGAAAAGATCTTGAGCAATTACAAACAAGAGATTCCATACTCTGTGCAAGTGGAGGTGGAGTCTTTCAAAGAAGAACCTGACATCATCCGCATTCGTGCCATCATCATCGTTGCCCGAGACACGCAAAAGAGCATCGTGATTGGTAAGGGTGGAAGCATGCTCAAGAAGGTGGGTACTGAAGCTCGGAAGGACATGGAATCCTATTACGGAAAGAAGATCTTTCTCGAGACCTTTGTCAAGGTCGACAAAGACTGGCGCAATGATGAGCGAAAGCTCCGGAAATATGGGTATTGATCCGTAGCGCAATTTTCTGATTCCCACATCTTTCCCCGTAAAAAGACTCTACCTTTGCACCCCTTATGGCACTAGTAGCAATCATCGGACGTCCCAACGTTGGCAAGTCCACCTTTTTTAACCGGCTTATCGGCAGGCGCCAAGCCATTGTCGACGAGTTTTCAGGCGTCACACGTGACCGTCATTACGGCAAGAGCGATTGGGGTGGAATAGAGTTTTCTGTGATCGACACGGGAGGCTACATCAGTGATTCTGCGGACCGGTTTGAAAAAGAGATCGCCAAGCAGGTCATCATTGCAATGGAGGAGGCCGCGTTGATCTTGTTCGTTTGTGATGCGAAGCAGGGAGTCATTGATCTGGATCGTGACGTTGCTAAGCTCTTGCGGCGCAGCGACAAGCCCGTTATGCTTGTGGCCAATAAGTGTGATAACCCTTCCAACACAGCCGACAGCTTTGAATTTTACGAACTTGGATTCGAGACGATCTATCCGGTTTCTGCAATGAATGGCGGTGGCACAGGAGATTTGCTCGATGACCTCATCAAGCTGCTTCCAGAGGAGGAGCCAGTAGACGAATACGAACTGCCCAGGATATCTGTAGTAGGTCGTCCGAATGCGGGTAAATCATCTTTTGTCAATGCATTACTAGGCGTAGAGCGAAACATCGTCACAGAGATCGCAGGTACCACACGTGATACCATCGACACGCACTACAACGCCTTTGGATTCGAATTCACCTTGGTAGACACGGCGGGAATTCGGAAGAAGGCGAAGGTGCACGAGGACTTGGAATTCTATTCAGTGATGCGTGCGATTCGCGCCATCGAAGGTTCAGATGTCTGCATGCTTATGATCGACGCGAAAGAGGGCTTGGGTCAGCAGGACCTGAACATTTTTAGTTTGATCGAAAAGAACAGGAAGGGCGTTGTTGTGTTGGTGAACAAGTGGGATCTCTTGGATAAGGAAACCAATACCGCTAAGGAATTCGAAGCCGACCTCCGAGAAAAGCTCGCTCCGTTCAATGATATTCCAATCATTTTTACCTCCGTACTCAACATGCAGCGTATCCACAAGTCGCTGCAAATGGCCTTGGATGTTTACAAAAACCGCACACAGCGCATCAAGACGAACAAACTGAACGAAGTGATGCTGCCCATCATTGACCGCATGCCACCACCAGCGTTAAAGGGTAAGCACATCAAGATCAAGTACGTTCAGCAGTTGCCAACCCACGCGCCTACGTTTGCCTATTACTGCAACCTTCCCCAGTACATCACAGAATCGTATCGTCGATTCATCGAGAACCAGATGCGGAAGAACTTTAACCTCACCGGAGTGCCGATTCAGGTCTTTTTCCGAAACAAATAGCATTAGCTTCGCTAACAGATCAGCCAACCATAGCTAATCATTCTGCGTTACTTTTGTAGAACAGTGAGACCAACGGCATTCATATTCGCATTCTTTTACTTGATCAGTTCGGTCGGGTATGGCTTGGAGATCCATTACTGTTTGGGTGAGATTTCCGACATCAACTATGTGTTGTTAGACACGGAGTGCCCTTGTGATGTGACGCACACTGCCGCGAACCAATCTTGTTGCGAGGAAAAAGCATTTTTCAATCAATTGGAAGATGAACACGCCGCCCCGGCAAAGCTTTCTCTTGACCACGTTCAACTTCCCCTTGTTTCCATGCTAGATTTAGGGCATGTCATGGATAATGGGCTTGATGAAGAGCTTGGCATGACGCTTACCGATCGCGGTCCGCCCGTGGTAAGGGATATTCCCATTGAACTGGTTCGACTGATAACGTATGGATGACTTCGCGCTAGGAGCCTAGGTTCCTTTTGACGGAAGACATTTTACATACATTCATTTATCATCGAACAGCATGAAATTCATTCAAAAAACATTGATCCTAGTAGGGATCGCAGCAGCATCGACCGGCTACGCACAAAAAGAGGTCGTTGAAGACACCATCCTGGTCAAAGGCATATGCAATATGTGCAAAGAGCGTATCGAATCGGCAGCCTATGGCAAAGGCGTTAAATACGTTTCTTGGGAAAAGGCTACAGATATGCTTTCTCTGGCATACCGCTCAGACAAGACGAACCTCGAGGAGATCGAAGGACGCATTTTGACGGCCGGCCACAGCACGGAGAACCACGACGCTCAGGCAGAGCAGTACGCCAAGCTTCCAGATTGCTGTAAGTACGAGGAAGGACACAAGCATTGATCATGAAACGCTCCCTCTTGGTGGGCCTCTTGATCCTTTTTGGATCACTGGGCTTCGCTCAAAAGAACATAAGCGGTGTTGTGATCGAGGAGACGAAAGCAGGTAAGTTTCGTCCGATTCCGTTTGCCAATGTCTACTGGTTGGGAACCCAATCAGGAACAAGTACGGATACTACCGGTTATTTTGAGTTGCCGATGAATCCAGATACGCGTAGGCTGATCTTCAGTTACGTGGGTTACAGCTCTGATACCGTTAAGGTAGAGCAGCCTGACAAGCTGACGATCATTCTAAAGCACGAACAGGTCTTGGATGCCGTGGAAGTAGTCTACCGTGAAAAGTCTACGGAGATCTCCTATATGGACGCCCTCAAGACCGAGCAGATCGGTCAGGACGAATTGTACAAAGCCGCGTGTTGCAACCTCTCTGAGAGCTTCGAAACGAACCCGTCCGTTGACGTCGCGATCACGGATGCGGTAACAGGAACGAAGCAGATCCAAATGCTCGGACTGGATGGAAAGTATACGCAGATCACAAGGGAGGCGATCCCTGATATTCGAGGACTCGCTTCTGTACAAGGTCTTACCTACATTCCCGGAACGTGGATCGAGAGCATTCAACTCAACAAGGGTTCAGGTTCCGTGGCAAGCGGATTTGAAAGCGTCACAGGGCAGATTAATGTTGAATTGGAAAAGCCGGAGAAGATGAATCGGTGGTTTTTGAATGGATATGGAAATCAAGGCGGGCGTACCGAGTTGAACTTGAACGCCTCTCAGAAGCTGAGTGACAAAGTATCGACAGGCGTCTTGCTCCACGGCAACATTCGGCCCATCGAAGTGAATGGAAACGGGGATGAATTCCTCGATTTCCCAACGGGCCATATGGTCAATGCGGTGAATCGCTGGAAGTTCACGAACAACAAAGGCTGGGAAGGGCAATTGGGAATGCGCGCCATTGATGAAGAAAAACGTGGAGGCCAGATCGATCAAGAAATCGGGTTCCCTTACGAACTCGGATGGAACACGCGTAGGTATGAGGTATGGGGTAAAAGCGGATTCGTATTTCCAAATGCCAAGTACAAAAGCGCGGGAATCCAAACCAAGCTTGTGCATCACGACTACGATGGATTTTTTGGGAATCGACAGTACAAAGCGCAACAGCAAAGTGGCTATGTCAATACATTATACCAATCCATATTTGGAACTTCAACGCATAAATTCCGAACGGGGGCGAGCTTTCAATACGACAAGTTCACCGAAAGCCTAGATTCAAACCAGTACAACCGCGAAGAGGTTGTGCCAGGAGCATTCTTCGAGTACACCTTTACGTACTTCACGAAATTCAGCGCAGTGGCTGGGATTCGTACTGATTACCACAATTACTATGGTGCTTTCGTCACGCCGCGCCTGCACATGCGCTACGAAATCAAGGAAGGTTCTGTAGTGAGAGCTTCGGCTGGACGTGGACAGCGGACGGCGAATGTGATTGCTGAGAACATTTCATTGCTCGCTACATCTCGTGCTTGGGAAATAGATGGAGACCCCAGCATACCGGGTTTTGGCCTTCGCCAAGAAATTGCCTGGAATTTCGGATTGAACTTTGTCCAAAATTTGAGGATTGATTACCGTCCTGCCACCCTGTCGATTGATTTTTACCACACCGAATTTGAGAATCAGACGGTGGTAGACATGGAGGATCCCAGAAAAGTGAGGATCTATGACCTCGTTGGACGGAGCTATTCCACAAGCGCTCAAGCACAGTTTGATTACGAACTCGTTCGCAATCTTGATGTGCGTGTCGCATATAGATGGTACGACGTGATGACGGACTACAGCGGCACCTTGCTTTCGAAGCCGTACATATCACGTCATCGAGCTTTTGTGAACTTGTCGTATGAAACCAAGAACGATTGGACATTTGATTACACCGTTCAATGGCAAGGGCCGAAGCGGATTCCGAATACGGAGAGCAATCCGGTGGAATATCAATTGGATAAGCAATCGCCCGACTTGATCTTGATGAACGCTCAAGTATCGAAGTCTTGGAAAGATCGCTTTTCGGTCTATGCGGGTATGGAGAACATCACCAACGTCAAGCAACCAAACCCGATCGTAGCAAGTAATGACCCATTTGGGGGCTATTTCGATAGCTCATTCATCTGGGGACCCATCTTTGGCAGGATGACGTACGTTGGCTTTCGTCTGAAGTCCAAGCAGTGATCAGATCAACTGCAGGGCGCCAGGGAGCAGGTCGATGACCGCCTCGTCTCCGGCTTCGAGGCGATCGAGCACTTCGCCATCTGTCTCAAAGGCACAGGTGCCTTCCTTGATACGAATTGTGGTGGAAGTGGAGGTGCTGTAGGTCAGGCGCGCATCTTTTACTTTCTGGGCCTTTTTAAGGATAGACTGGTACCGGAGAAAATCGTACACACCTACATTTCCGACTATGGAGACTCCCATCAGGCCGTCATCGATAGAAGATTGTGGGTTAAGGCCGAGGCCGTTACCCGCGTAAGTGCCATTGCCAAATGCGCCTAGAAAGGTCCGTGATTTACTTGTGCCAGCATCGGAGATAATCTCCAGCACGGGAGCTTTGAATTTCAACAGCCACTGAATAATACCAACGTAGTAATTGAAAGCTGGAGGCAAAGAAAACTTCCGCCTGTTAACGGTAGCGGCGATCTCTGCGCCAATTCCACACGTGATCATGTTGAGCGCATACCATTGCTTGTTCTGTGTTCGGACCCTAAGCACGTCGATGGAAGTAGGTTGATTCTTTTCGAGCGCTGAAAGCACTTCAATCGGGCTTCTTTGGGGTAAAATTCGCGCGAAGTCGTTACCAGAGCCTAAGGGAAGAATTGCTAGCGTCGGCCTCTCTGATTGCTGGATACTCATCAAGCCATTCAGGACTTCATTGTTAGTTCCATCTCCCCCGCAGCTGAGCACTGCGTTGAATTCAGCACTTTCCTTGGATCGATGCAACGCATCCAGACGACCCTGGGTCTCATAGGTCTCAAGTTGGATTTCATCATGATCTGAAGCCCATCCTTCCAACAGTGCGATCGTAGGGTCTTTCATGGGCGCTCTGCCGTGTATGATGGCTAGTATCTTCAAGCTTTCAAGCTTAGGTAAAAAAGTGATTCCAACACCTATAAGGGAGCTAGCCCTTTGAAATTGCGCAGGTTTGGAGTAATATCGCAAGTATGAAAGCCCACCGACTGATTGTTGCGTTCACCCTGATCGCTGCCCTTTCATCCTGCGGAGGAGAGGACTGCACTCCGATACAGGCCGAATTAGAAGAAGTAAAAGGTCAACTCGCTCACAGTGATTCGATCCTTGATGCGATTGGATTAACGTTCAAGGCCATTGATTCCAACATGAAAGAAATGCGCGTCGTTGAATCAGAGATCATGGTTCAGATGAACGAACGCATTCGAGATAAAGATGCCATTCGGGAGAACGTCACAAAAATGCGCTCGATCATGGCACTCAACCAGAATTACATCTCACGCTTAGAAGATAACCTCGGCACGAGCAGCGCCACCTCAGCTAACCTCTTTGGAATAGTGAAGAGCATGCAGGAGAAGATGGAAATGAACAACCTGCGCATGGCACATTTAAACCATGATCTCGGCACCTTGGGAACAGATTTTAAGGACATGTTTGAAGAATACATGCAGGCGGAAGTGGAGCGCATGGTCTTGCAAGAGAACCTGCAGGCCATGGAAGGCAACATCAGCAGCATGGAAGCTAAGATGACCGAGCTTCAGAAGAACATGAACACGGTTTATATCGCCCTCGGAACTAAACGCGAACTTATAGAGTCGGGGGTGTTGGAGAAGGGTGGTTTGCTGCGTTCCGATGATGTAAACGCGGATATGGACAAGACTTCCTTTGACGCCAATGATCTGCGCGAGGTCAGTAAGTTGTCGATCGGGTCAAAAGCGAAGATTATAACGGAACACCCCAACGAAAGCTATCGAACCATAGGAGGAGATCTCATCATCGACGATCAAAAGCTTTTTTGGAGCATTTCAAAGTACCTCATTGTCGTAGTCGATTGATCTGTTCCACTCTTGGGTTGACGATCCGAAACCATAGAGGAGGGACAAGACTCAACAACATCATACCCGGATAGCCCGCAGGCAGTTGGGGGCTTTGATCGAGATGGTTAAGCACTTGATATTTCTTACTCGCCTTATAATGGTGATCACTGTGCCTGGTCAATTCAAAGAGCATGATGCGACCTAAGGGATAATCACTGTTCCAGCTGTGCCAAGGTTGAACGCGCTCATAGCGCCCCTCTGAGACCTCTTTTCTGCGGAGTCCATAATGTTCGATGTAGTTCACAGTCTCTAGGAGGACAATCCCGATCAAAGAAGACAACAAAAAGCCAAATAAGCCCGGGAATCCAAAAACTAAATACACCCCAGCGATGAGCGTAAATTCTACGAGTACGACTTGTACCATTTCGTTACGAATTGACCAATGGGAGCTTCCAGAGCGCTCGAGGAGCCGCCGCTCAATATTCCAAGCGGATCGGAACGAGCCGATGATCGTGCGGATCCAAAACGTATAGACCGGTTCATTTAATCGCGCAGATGCAGGGTCAAGGGGAGTGCCCACGTTTTTGTGATGGCCTCGGTTGTGCTCAACTATGAAATGCATATAGAGCGAAGAGAGCAGTAGCATCCTCGCCAAAGTTCTTTCGAATTTAGATTTTCGATGCCCGAGCTCGTGGGCCACATTGATGCCAACGGCGCCGCATTGAACGCCTATACTGAGGGTCATTCCGACTACTTCGTAGGTTTCGAGTGGAGTCATTGACACCCGGTAGAGATAATAAGAAAGCCCCGCGTATTGCATAGGCACCATTGCGTAAAGAAGAAAGTCATAAAATCGGTCCGTACTCAGCATTTTCTCTTCGTCATAGGATGATGGACCGCTTTTATCCGGTGCAAGCAACAATTCCAGCAAGGGGATCAAGAAAAAGGCTTGAACCAGGGTGCCGAAGCTCCAAAGGTTGCCTAAGTGCACCGAGAGCAACGTGACCAAGGGCAATGAGAATGCGAGAAAATATTTTAACCGAGCCATGTACTTTGACGAAATTAGAGATTGAATCACATCGATTTATCAAGAATTTACCTACAAATGAAACTTGTGCAGTCCTGTAAGCGTACAAATAGACAGACTAAAGAACTTCTAATACAAACACCATGCATGCAAGAACGCTACAAGGAACTGCCCAGCCGATGGCATATGCCGATCAAAAGCGCAGAAAAGTATTCGTCCTATCTGAGGATCGTTCGCGCCTGTTTCCGCCAGCGGATATTCAGCTGGAAGACAAGCATGGGAATATTTGCATGGTTCCCATGGATATTCATGGCGACATGACGGTGTTGGATGTTAGGCAACTGTCCCCAGGGGGTTACCTACTTAAAGTCTTGGGCTTGGCTGACAAAGCCATTCGCATCATCCTATTCTGAGCCTAAACGATCGTAAAACTGAGCATACTCTTTAACAGAACGATCGATCGAAAGAAATTTCGCAATATGCCGTCTTGCTTCTTCGCCCATTCGGGCCCGTAGGGAGGCATCTCCTTCTAGTTTAATCAATGCATTTTTAATCGCAGGCCCATCGGCCGGAGCTACGACGAATCCGGAAATTCCGTCCTCCACCAAACCCCGGTTTCCAGAGATATCAGTGATGATCATAGGACTGCCAAGGTTCATGGCTTCAATCACGGCTTTTTGCGTTGCCTCTCCAAAGAGGGAGGCAGAGATGGAGACATCCGAAGCCTTGACTAAGTTCGGCGCATCTGTTCTGAATCCGGTAAAGGTGAAGCGATTTTCTACCGACTTCGATTTCAAGAGGGGTTCAATCTCTGCGCTTTTTAAGCCTTTTCCGATCATCAAGAAATGCACTTTACTCTCTTTGGGTAATTGAGAGGCGGCTTCCACAATGTATCGAATGCCTTTCATTTTGGTGCGGTAATTGGCTACCAAGGCACAGACCATTGCATCCGCAGGAATATTAAACTCGGAAAGATCCGCAGCCTGAACATCCGCGTACCAAGCGGGATCATGTCCCTTGTTGATGGTAATGGCTCGATCCGAACCAACACCATTTTTCAAGTACATTTCGCGCACACTTTCCGCAAGACAGACCATGAAATTGATCCGTGGATTGAGAAAGGAGATGTAGTTGGTAGGATCGTACCAGTGGATATTACCCGTGTAGCCTCTGTAGCTAACCAGCTTCACCTTTTTATTACCCCATACGGCCCAGGCCGCATTTGCGATGGCCTTGCTATTGAAGGCGTGAATGATGTCAATACTTTCTTGAGCTACCGCATGCTTGATGAGATCGATGGTCTTCCTTTCGAATTTCCCTGAGGGAAGGTGGTCGATCATAGTACACCCGGCCTCCTTGAGTTTTTTTGGATAGTAGCCGTCCATGGGCGTCATTACCGTGATGGTGTAGCCTTCTTTCTTGAGCCGCAGAATAATCTCCGCTTCTGGTCGAATAGGGGCTATTGGGTCCCGATAATTACTGATGATAAGAAGATTCGGCTTCACAGTGCGAAGATGAAGAAACTCGATGGAAAGGGCCTATGGAAGGGTTGCGTCCTTTGGCTCCCAAAGTTCAATTTTACGGCCTTCTGGGTCCATGATCCATGCAAACCTCCCGTAGTCGTAATCTTCGATGGAGCCTACCTGAGCAATGCCTTGTGCTTTGAGCGATTTCAATAAATCGTCTAGTTGCTCTACACGATAATTGATCATGAATTCACGTTCGCTGGGTGCGTAATAGTCCGTATTCTCTTCCATTGGGCTCCACTGAGTGATGCCGCGTGCTTCTGGGTCTTCCTCGCTGCGCCAAACGAATGAATGGCCGTATTGATCCATAGGAATTTGCAAGGCTTTTTCGTACCATGCTCTCATGGCCTCAGGATCTTTGGATTTGAAAAAAATTCCACCGATTCCAGTTACTCTTCCTTTCATGGTCAGATAAGGATTGATTTTCGGAACGACTCCAAGTTTTCTTTGATCACATCCAAGTTCTCTTCCTGCATGCCTGCGATGGTTCTCTTGCCGGATTTTAACTCATATACGCTAGGAATGTCTGTGGCATTCAGTGCGCTTACTACATGGAGAAACGCCTCGTATTCTGAACGGATGTCACTGGGAATTTCGTATTGGTCTAGCATCGACAACAAGTTGTTGCCATAGTTCTTCTGTTGGTGCAGGAGGTGGACGAACAAGATGAGATCGTGATCGCGTGCTTGGGTCATAATCAGGTTCATGCCCTCCATGTAACAACCCAATACCATAAGAAAGCCCAGGCCTTCTTTGTTTTGATCGATCAAGACTTTATGGCCCACGTCGTACATTTCTAAGACGATCCTCCCGAGAGAGTCGGGTCGGGATACGTTCCGTTCGAAACGATCTACGTACTTCTCCGTAATTTTAACGCCCAAGCCAAGGTCGTCGCCGAGTCGCTTGCATACCCTGAAATAGTTCCGACTTGCTTGCTGATGCGTAAAAGATCCTGAATAGGCTAGGTCCAGCATATACATGCCAAACAAGACGCCGGATTGGTAGTAGGATTTGTCGTCTGAAATGATGGGTAGCAAACTGGAGGCTGAATAGGTGGCTTTGGTGTTCTTCAACAGCGCAGGAATCTGCATCGGGGTAGGAAGGGTGACAACCCTGGCCGTTCTTGTATTCCTCGCTTCGATCACTTCGGAGGCCCCATTCGTGTTATTGTCGGTTTGGTTTGTTCGGTTCTCCCCGTCGCAACCGAGTAGCCCGAATACCATTGCGGCAATGATCAGGTATGTGCAAAGGATCCGACTCAATTGATGATGAGTTTTTTGGACACCTCAACCTCGTCAGATTCTGCGCGGATGATGTACACACCTGGCATGGCAAAGTTGTTCTTGTTGAGGTAATATTGAATCGTACGGTCCCTATCTCGTGTATTGATGGGAACCAACTCGGATATCATTCGCCCTGCTCCATCAACCACGTAAGCCCTAAATGCTGAACCGGGACAATCCGTCAAGGTTACGGTGCATCCTGGAACACATGGATTAGGATCGACTTCCAATTCACAAATGCCGGTTTCTTCGTTTGGAGCGATGGTAGCGGCTATCATTTCAACGGCCTCTGTTTCACCACTTCTATTTTCTTGTGTGATGCGGTAGTAATAGTGGCCAGGTGTCAGTCCTTCATCTTTGAGGGTGTATTGGGGAGAACTTCCTGCTTCGGCGGTACCTTCTAGCCTGCCAATTTCTTCGAAACTCATGCCATTCGCAGATCGCTCTACAATGAACACGTCTTTTTCGGATTCGATCAAGCTGGTCCATTCGAGCGTAAGGATCTTTTCTGCTCGCAAATTCGCATCGATATTGATCATCTCAATGGGTAGTACATTCAAGTCCAAGCACCACCCTATTCCCGCAATTCGACCGCCAACCAAGGCGTTACCATTTCCACACGCGAATGCTTGCCCAAGCACCTCGATATCTCCGTTGACGCTAAGACTTCCTGATAGGTTGAGTTTAGCTCCACCGGTCATTTCAAGTTTTCCACCAATGATCAGGCTTCCTCCTTCCTCTACGTTCACTTGGGCATTTCCGATCAATTCCATGCCGCCTTTCAGATGGAGTTCACCCCCCTTGGCCACAATCAATTGTGCATTCCCGCTTAAAATCATCTTGTCGCATAGCGATACCACGGAATCCTGAATGTTCACCGATGACTTTCCAGACATTGCGCACGCTGGATGTTCAGATATCTCCTCACCATCATAGCCATCGTTTGACCACAGACCTGAGGCTTCGAAGGTTCCGTCCTCGCGTGAGAAGAAGGTGGGATTGTCTTCGGTTAGACTCAAAAGCGCTAGGCTTGACAGAAGCATGAGGGTCGATATGATGGCTAGGCGTTTCAACGTGTTCTTTTTATAGCTATACGGTCATTGTACCTGATGGGTTTAGCCCTCAGACATCTTACTTACTTTTAACATGTTCGACATTCCTTTTTTCGCGATTGGCATGCTTGCTACGTTGATGATCAGGTCATCATCGTTAAGAAACCCAGCCTTCTTCAGTTCATATTTAATGTCAGCGATCGTATGATCGGTACTTACAAACTTGTCGTAATAAAACCCTTTCACCCCCCAAACCAGGCTCAACATATTGAGGATCTTGAAGTTAGAGGTAAATACGAAAATCCAAGCGTTGGGTCGGTAAGAGGAAACGCGAAATGCCGTATAGCCCGAAAAAGACATGGTGACAATGGCCTTTGCGCCGGTTTTCTGACTCAAGCGAACCGCAGAGTGGCAGATGGCATCCGTAAGCACTCGTTCTGGTGTACTGTCGTGTTCAATATCGCGAAAATAGATCCCCTGGTAATCTTCTACCCGAGTGATGATTTTTGACATGGTTTGAACCACTTCAATCGGAAATTTACCGACGCTTGTTTCACCGCTGAGCATAACGGCATCGGCTCCGTCCATCACTGCGTTGGCGACGTCATTTACTTCTGCTCTGCTCGGTGACATGTTGTCGATCATGCTCTCCATCATTTGGGTAGCTATGATTACGGGTCGGCCGGCTTTTTGACATTTTCTTACGATCTCTTTTTGAACCAAGGGTACGTTTTGCAGCGGAATCTCAACGCCGAGGTCGCCACGGGCTACCATGATGCCGTCGGCTTCGTGAATGATCGCGTCAATATTTTCTACCGCCTCTGGCTTTTCTATCTTGGCGATGATGCGGACGTTTTTACCGCTCTCAGCTATCTTTTGACGCAATTCTTTGATGTCGTCGTCGCTTCTAACGAAGGATAAGGCCACCCAACTTACGTTGTGATTCAACGCAAATTCAAGATCGATCAGGTCTTTATCAGTCAAACAAGGAAGAGACACTTTGGTGTCAGGAAGGTTGACGCCTTTTCGGGGCTTCAGCATTCCACTTTGGGTCACTTTCGTGATGACGTCTGTGCCTTCTTTCCCTGTCACTTCTACCCGAAGTTTTCCATCGTCGAAGAGGATGGTCTCTCCAATTTGAACGTCCACTACTAAGTCGGGATAGCTTACCATGACTCGGTTTGCGTCTCCAATGATCTCATCAGAGGTGATGCGTAATTCTGCACCCATCACCAATTCAACTTCTGGGGTTTTGAGTTCACCCACGCGCAATTTTGGACCACTGAGGTCAGCGAGAATGGCGGTGTGCGTATGTAATTCGCTATCGATCTGCCTCAGTGTATTCATGACTTCCTCATGGATGTCGTGTTCGCCATGCGAGAAGTTGAGGCGAGCAACGCTCATGCCCTCTTCGATCATTTTTTTGAGCACCTCCTTGGGAGAACTCGCAGGTCCGATCGTAGCTACGATCTTGGTTTTGTTCTTCAGCATATTCCTTGGTTAACGAATGTATCGAAAGGTGATGGCGGAAGGGGCCGGCTATTGCGAAGTCTTCAACAGCCTATTCTTCAAAGAGCGTATACTGAATACGCTTGAAGATTCCGGTGTCCATCGGAGCGATAAACTGAATTCCTTCTATCAGATGCAACTCCCTCTGGAACGTTTCCGCATCAAAGATGTCAATATAACCTTCAATAAGCATGAAGTAATCGTACTGCTTATGCTCCTTGAAGAGATAAGCTTCTTCATTGTGATTGGAGAGTAGGATATAATTCAAGCGAGCATCTAGGTCCCGGTAGATGAATTTTGTGAATTCTTCCATGGTTCCATCCTTTGCTTTCACCGAGATAACCTCTCGGTGGAAGTCTTTTTTGAGGGATCGATTCATGAGCCACGCCACGCGGTAGTCCTTCCAATGGCAACTCAGTCCAAAGGCGAGGAATTCGTAGTCATCGTCAAGGACAAGTCGGTGCTTAGACATGGATCAGAGCTTGAGGGATTCACATGCAGTTTTGGACGTAGCTTGCTCGGCTTTTTTCTTTGAGCGCTCCTTACCGGTGGCGACTAAGACCTGGTTAATGACAACCGTGCATGCGAACATGCCATCTTCGTCAGCATTGTTCGAAGTGTTGAAGCGAAGATCTTTCTTCTGCTGTTGTGCCCATTCAATGAGCTTGCTTTTGAAGTCGAAGGCACTTCCAATGATGTCCTCAATGTCAATGTAGTTGGGCACAAGAAATCGGTCAATGCTGTTTTTCGCGGCGGTGAAACCTCGGTCTATGTAGATCGCTCCAAGCCATGCCTCCAAAGCGTTGCCAACGATCTTATCCATGGAATCCTCGTTGCCGATGCGAGCTTCGATCACTTCGTGCAGGCCAGAAGCCCGCCCTACTGAACCGAGCGTCTGTCGGTTTACAATGCGCGCCCTGAGCTTCGTGAGGTATCCTTCGTTGGATTCGGGGTATTTGTTGAAGAGGTATTCGGTGATGACAGTATCCAGGACGGCGTCTCCTAACAATTCTAACCGCTCGTTGCAATCCTGATGGCAATACTTCCCTGATCCCACAACGGACTTATGACGCAAAGCTTTTTCATACCATGTAATGTCCATGGGTTTCACACCCCAATGTTTTTTGAGGTATTTGATCAGGCGTTTTTGCCTGTCTGTATGTGATTTAAAAAAGAAGAAGTTGTTTGCGTGTTATTAGTCCACAAACTTCTTGAAGATCACGGAGGCGTTGTGGCCTCCAAATCCGAAAGTATTGCTCAATGCCGCATTCACCGTGCGTTTATGAGCTTTGTGGAATGTAAGGTTCAATTTGGAGTCAATTTGATCATCATCAGTGAAGTGGTTGATCGTAGGTGGAACGATATCGTTCTTCACAGCGAGAAGCGTAGCAATTCCTTCGATCGCACCCGCAGCACCTAACAGGTGTCCGGTCATCGATTTCGTAGAACTGATGTTTAACGTCTCTGAGTGGTCACCGAAGACTCCGCGAATTGCCTTCAACTCTGCAACATCACCTAGCGGTGTACTCGTGCCGTGAACATTGATATAATCAAGGCTCTCGGGAGTAATGCTCGGGTCATCTTCCATAGCAGACCGCATTACGTTCAACGCGCCCAATCCATCAGGATGAGGCGCAGTAATGTGGTGGGCGTCAGCGGAAAGTCCTCCTCCGGCGATTTCGCCGTAGATCTTAGCTCCACGCGCTTTAGCGTGTTCATATTCTTCCAGAACCAAACAACCTGCACCTTCTCCCATTACAAAGCCATCACGGTCTTTGTCAAAGGGGCGAGAAGCCGTCATTGGATCATCGTTGCGCGTAGAGAGTGCATGCATAGCGTTAAATCCACCGATGCAAGACTCGTTGATGGCCGCCTCAGAACCGCCAGTAATGATGACGTCAGCCTTACCTAAGCGAATGTAGTTGAAGGCATCAATCATCGAATTCGTGCTGGTTGCACAAGCACTGACAAGGCTAAAGTTAGGGCCGCGGAATCCATACTTGATGGAGATGTGACCCGCTGCGATGTCGGAGATCATTTTCGGGATGAAGAACGGGTTGAACCTTGGGTTCATGCCTCCTTCAACGAATCCTTTCACCTCTTCTTGAAAGGTGATGATCCCGCCAATGCCTGAACCCCAGATCACGCCAGTGCGATCTTGGTTCACTTTATCTTCCACCAACCCAGCGTCTTTTACCGCTTCATCGGCTACGATGATGGCAAATTTGCTGAAGAGGTCGAGTTTTCGGCCTTCTTTACGGTCAAAGTGATTGTCGAGGTCAAGATTCTTAACCTCGCACGCAAATTGTGTCTTAAATTTAGACGTGTCAAAGCGAGTAATGGGAGCCGCTCCGCTTATACCCTTGAGAAGATTGTCCCAATAGTCCTGAGCGTTGTTTCCTATAGGGGTTAGCGCCCCAATACCGGTTACCACTACCCGCTTAAGCGTCATAATCTATGTTTTAGGATGTGGATCTAGGAGACGTGCTCTTCGATATACTTGATGGCTTCGCCAACGGTGGCAATGTTCTCCGCCTGATCGTCTGGGATCGCGATGTTGAACTCCTTTTCGAATTCCATAATCAATTCCACCGTGTCAAGAGAGTCAGCTCCAAGATCATTCGTGAAGCTTGCTTCAGGATTCACTTCTCCTTCATCAACTCCGAGCTTATCTACGATGATAGCTACTACTCTTTCTTTGATATCAGCCATAATGCGTGATTTTATTAATGCTTTTTGAGAGTGCAAAGAAATATCTTTTCGGTTGATTAATCCAAATAGATTCTCAATCGAAGACAACTGCTAATTCGCTGAAGGACTTACGTTGGAGGTCAGGCACCTTTACATTGCCCGCTGGATACCCTACAGGAAGTAGGAGGTAAGGGCGCTCATTGTCAGGGCGTTCGAGGATTTTGGTTAAGAAATTCATGGGGCTGGGAGTGTGGGTCAAAGTGGCCAATCCTGCATTGTGAATTGCGTTAATGAGCATGCCGCAAGCGATCCCCACGGACTCATTTACATAGTAATTCTGATGCTTTTGACCATTATCGTACTCAAATGCACGCTTGAAAACGACGATTATCCAGGGAACTTTCTCTAGGAAAGGTTTGTGCCAATCTGTGCCCATGGGTTTGAGGTCTTCCAGCCATTGATCGCTCATTCTTTTCGAATAGCTTTCATACTCTTCGGCTTCTGCCGCCGCACGGATCCGCTTTTTCAAATCGGCTGAGCGAATAACGCAAAATGTCCATGGTTCTCGATGGGCGCCGCTGGGAGCCGTGCCAGCTGTCATAACGATGTTCTGAATGACCTCAAATGGAATGTCCTTTTCTGAAAAATCTCGAATACTCCTTCTCCGATTTGCGAATCGGTACTGTTCTTCGGCTCGACGGCTCAACTCGGATTCGTCAAAGCGAACGGGATCGTAAGGGATGAATGGATGTTCCTTGCTCATGATTGCCATTACTTTTGCGCTACCAAAGTAATCAGTAATACAAATCTCTGCATGGGTAAAACCCGTCTAGCAATATTTGCCTCCGGCACCGGAACGAACACCAAATCCATCATTGGATACTTCAAGGGCGATGCATCAGTAGAGGTGTCGCTGGTAGTTACCAATAAACCTGAGGCGGGTGTCATAAGTGTGGCAGAGGCCATGGGAGTCGACTATGCCATAGCCGCAAAAGCCGAGTTGGCAGATGAAGAGTTGATGATGGCTTTATTGGAAGAGTATAAGGTAGATGCGGTCATCCTCGCAGGGTGGTTGCTATTGGTGCCCGAATACTTGGTCAAACGCTTTGATGGGCGCATGCTGAACATTCACCCCGCGCTATTGCCAAAATTTGGCGGGAAGGGAATGTGGGGAATGCATGTGCACAATGCCGTGAAAGCTGCCGGCGAGCGCGAATCAGGCATCACAATCCACAAAGTCAACGCGCAATACGACCAAGGTGCAATCGTCGCTCAGCACAAAGTGGCCATTGACCCAAACGACGAGGCGGAAGAAATAGAGCAAAAGGTTCGAAAGCTCGAACTTCAATACTATCCTGAGGAGATAAAAAAGTTCTTGGATTCGATTTGATTACTAGGTGGATGTGAACAAATTCAATAATTTGGCCGCACCTACTAACCTAAACCCAACAGCTATGCCCACATCGAAGTGGAAGACAGTTGGCCTTATTGCCGTCATCTCTGTCTTTGTAATCGGATTCTTCTATTCATTCGATTCTCAAGCCCTTCATAATCCGCTCGACCACCTCGATGCCAACGTGGCATTTGCCATTGATGAGCCGCACGGTCAGGGGGTTGCTGAAGAACATGCTATTCAGCCGGAGGAATCTCACGGCGAACACGGTGCGGCAGAAGTGCACGGCGATCACGCTGAAGGCGGTCATCACGGTCCTGATACGAGCCCGCTGTTCTTTATCATCCTTGCGGTATTTATAGGCGCTGCGACACGCCATTTTCTTAAATCCATACCCGTTCCGTTCACGGCACTTTTGCTGATCATTGGAATCATTTTAGGCGTGATGAACCGTACGCACCTCTTTGAATCCTGGGGTGGGTTTGATGTAAGTTTTATTCATGACTCATTCGTGTGGGCAGCTAACATTGATCCACACATGCTCTTTTTTGTGTTTCTGCCCATCTTAATTTTTGAGGCGGCCTTCGCGATGGACCTGCACACATTCAAGAAGTCTGCAGCGAATTCTGTAATCCTCGCCGTGCCAGGAATCATTGTGGCATTGTTGCTAACAGGCGGCATGGTCTACGCGATTGATGTGTTCGACATTGGATTGGAAGGCTGGGCTAACTGGGGACTGGCTTTCATGTTTGGTTCCGTGATCAGCGCTACTGACCCTGTAGCCGTGGTGGCATTGCTGAAAGATCTGGGAGCGAGTAAAAAATTAGGTACACTCATCGAAGGCGAATCACTCCTCAATGACGGAACAGCAATCGTGTTGTTCATGGTCTTCTTTTTGGGTATTTCTGGTGAAGCCAGCGATACGAATGGATTTGTAGAATTCTTGCGCGTTGCCATAGGCGGCGTGGGAATCGGCCTGTTGGTTGGCTGGATTACCCTTCGTTGGCTCAAAGGAGTATTCAATGACGCGATGGTTGAGATTTCTGTAGTGGTTGCAGCTGCTTATATCACCTTTTATGTAGCCGAGCACTTCCTCCATGTTTCTGGCGTCCTCGCTTTGGTTGCTTTAGGACTGATGATAGGAGGGTTTGGCCGTTCGAGCATATCTCCTCAAGTAGAACATTTCATGCATGAGTTCTGGGAACTCGCCGGGTTCATTGCCAACTGTCTGATTTTCTTGATCGTTGGATTGGTCATCGCCAGTAGAACGGAATTCACGGCCAACGACTTCTTGGTTCTCGGAATCGTTTATGTCGGAATTCACATTGTTCGTGGTATCGTCATGCTGACGCACTACCCTTTCATGAAGAACACCGGTTATGGTTTGCCCGTGAAGGATGCGATTGTGGTTTGGTATGGAGCGCTTCGCGGCGCCATCGGTTTGGCCTTGGCGTTGATGGTGGCGGGGGTGGACTCCGATGTAATGGCTGAATCCATGGATATTACTCCAGAGGAGGCGACGAAGATCAAGGATCAATTCTTGTTTCTGATTGCTGGCGCAGTTACCCTCACATTGTTGGTGAATGCCACTACAATAAAGGCATTGATTCAGAAATTGGGTCTGCTGGATATCCCACCAGCTAAAGCATTGATGATTAAGGCGTCAAGTGAATATATGCGCAGCAGTGCAGAAAATCACGTGCAAAAATTGAAGCAGGACCGAAACCTGCGACGTGCAAACTGGAGCACGGTTTCAGAATACCTACCGAAAGAGATCTCTCTGTTAGAAGAGATCGATGAGAGTAAGCTCGACGTCGCCAAGATGGCGGAGCACCGTACGCGTATTTTGGAAAAAGAGAAGAGTGCCTATTGGCGTCAGTTCAAAGAGGGAATGCTTGGAGCAGAAGCTGTTCGCACATTGACGGACACGGTCAACGAGATCCTAGACATCAAAGGAGAAGTCTCGCTGTCTGCCAGAAAGGACCTCGAGGAGCTTTGGAAACCTCCGAAGTGGTTGAGCACAGCACAACGCATTCCGGTGATTGGCAAGATCACGGAGAACTCCTTCTTCAACCGTTTGGCGATCAGTTACGACTGCGCTGTTGGTTTCACTAAAGCGCAGGAAGAGTGCCTTTCTCTGCTTGAGAGTATGTACCGCGGTGAGGAAGCGAGTGAACGTCCGAACCTTGAGATCATTGAGCAGGAGATCAATGAGAATATTATTTCTGGACAGACCTTCATGCGCAACTTGCGCAATACTTATCCTGAAATCTATCGTGCCATTGCAACGCGGAATGCCATTCGCTCTGTGCTCAATTATGAACTGCATACGGTAGATCGATTGAAAAGCAAAGGGCGATTGAATAACAGCGAGGTGGCGCGCTTGACGAGTGATATTGAGACGCGTATGAAGAAGCTCATGGAAAAGCCACCGAGCATTCAATTGCCGGAGACCAAAGAATTGGTAAAGTCTATCGACTGGTTGCAGGAGTTGCCGAAAGAGGCCCTTAAGATGATCACGGACCTTTGTCAAACGAGGATGTACTCCAACGGACAGCGTATTGTAAAAAACATGAGCGCTAGTAATGGTTTGTACATCATTGCTCGAGGAAATGTGAACATAAAGGACGGGAAGCAAACCATTGAAGTCTTGGGTAAAGGAGACGGCATTGGCGAGATCCTCTACTTGACGAAAGGCCAGAGTCAATTTCAGATCATGGCCGAGACGCCCGTGACGGTCTTAGTGCTTTCAGCCTCTAATGTGGAACGCATTGTCAGTGCTCATCCCGGTTTAGAAAAAGTGATGTGGCAGCACGCGCTTGGCCGCATGGCCGTGAGGGCGCTCTTTAAAAACGATAATTTCAAAGGACTCGATAAGAAGCAGCTAAAAGCCATAGGAGAAGCTGGCGACCTCAAGATGTTGATGGAGGGCGAAGTCTACAGCGTTCCAGATCACCGAGTCGCTATCATGGTATCTGGAGAGGCCATATCCACTCAAAATGATAAGCTAAGCGTGAGCGACGCAAAGGCCATCTCGTTCAAGGAGTTAAGGACCTCAAAACGTTCTTGGATTCTCGAAGTAGACGCACAAACATGACGCTTCAAAAAAGATTGCATCAATAGAAAGTTCATGTATATTTGCGCCCCTTTTTGAGGGATATCTCAAGGGAGCTTAGCTCAGCTGGTTCAGAGCACCTCGTTTACACCGAGGGGG
>JABMOM010000004.1 GCA_013204105.1 Flavobacteriales bacterium | reverse complement strand
TGGTTAGAGCACCTGACTCATAATCAGGTGGTCCCTGGTTCGAGCCCAGGTGGGACCACAAAATAAACCCCTAAGTATTTGATTACTTGGGGGTTTGTTGTTTGGTGTAAAGCAAAGGAGTGAAACAATTTGAAGTTTGTTTTCAAGAATCGATGAACTTCTTATTTTTCTTCAAAAAGACTGGAACTAACTTGATCGGCAGACTCGGTAAGCTATGGAAAATTGCGCTGAGAATATTCCTAAATTCGCAGAATCAACCAACCACCTTAATACGTTATTTATGAAACATTTATTCTTTATTCCTCTTGCTGCAGTCTTATTGACTTTTTCATCCTGCAAGAAAAACGAAGCTTGCATTGATGGCCCATCTGAAGTAATCGTTGGATCATCAGTTACATATTCCTTTTGCGGAGAAGGAAAGAATGTAACTTGGAACGTTTATGATGGAATCTCAACCGAGGAATATGAGGGAGAAGAAATCACTATTACATTTGAAATGGCTACCGAATTCGCTCAAATTCAGCTACAGGCAGACGGAGGCATGCTCAAAGGTGATGATGATGTTATCCTTGCGGTGAAAGTATCCCATGGGGGTTACAAACTGAAAATAACAGACTCGCAATTTTCTAATGGAAACACAAATATTGAGACCATTGCTGGAGCTACGGTGGACTTATATCCTTCTAATACTTGTTGGGAATCCGAAGCTTCATCTTGCTTGATAGCTTCTGGCACAGCTGATAATTCTGGAGTTGTTCTTTTCGAAGGACTTGATGCTGGAACATATGTAGCGGACGTCAGAGGTTATGATGTACATGCCAACTGGTCCTCCAATGTAAGAGACATGGAAGTCACCTTTGAGGAATCGGATCTTTACACCGATTACCACGATCAGGTGTACGTAGCTTTAACGGTAATTATCTACTCAGCAAACCAACTAAATGGCAGCTTACCGATGTAATTTTAGATGGAGCTAGTATTTGGTCGATCATCAGTGATTGCTCCAAAGACAACTATCTCGAATTCAACAAAGATTTTACATGGTCTTATAAAGAAGGGAGTAATGTTTGTTCTCAATCCGGAGAAAGCACGGGCACCTTGGACAGAGTTTACATGAGTAATTATCCCATTACAGACCCTGTGTCTGTATATCTATCGACAATATCAGGATCGTTTGAGGTGTCGAATGCATCGATAATCAGCGATTATGTTCTAGCGACCGACTATTATTATACCGATCCAGGTACTGGAAATCAATTCCATTACAGGTACGAATTCACGAAGCAGGATTAAGAATACTTGCATTCAAGAATGCCGATTAAAGCGCAATGGCTTTGATCGGCATTTTTTTAACCCAAAGAGTGAATTTGATTGGATCACTAAAGACATGGCAATCGAGATAAATTCCTAGCATATTATCCTATGGGTTTTAATTCACTTCTATTAAAAGATGAATAGGCCCATTCCCGCTGCTTCGCACAGATCCCTTTTTATGTCATCCGGCCAGATTCGAGCTAGCTCGATCTGACTTTCATATCACCTCACCACAGGGATTAACTCCGGATGGTCGCATGGGTGGTTATTCTTACGAAGCAAAATATCAATAATCTACTTTGCATTTGGGTCAGGACCATGAATAAAGCCCAACCTCCTTAAATGCAATTGCTACTCAGCTTGTACAACCTTAGCAGAATAGATTGGTTTGAACTTGCTCGGATTCAATTTAAGGCAGTACTTGCAAGCAATGCACGGAACCGGCACATGATCTGCATTTTCGGGGTTGCTGAACAGCATTCTGGCATTCCTGTAAAGATCTCCGTTCCAAGTGTCACGAAAACTTAAGTCATGAATGTTACCGAAGACTTCAGTGTCTCGATATGCCAGCGAGCATGGATAAACACCTCCATTTAAATTGATGTAAACACTTGTCCAAAGACTGCGGCATTGGTTTCCTACTTTTTGTTCTATTAAGTCATTTCTCTCTTGATAATAAATTGCCTCGTCATAAATATCAAAAGGCACTAGAGTGCCATTAAAAACTTCAGTTGAGTCAACGCCAATTTCGGCTGCCATCTTCTTGGCCATGCCTACTTCGTGTTTGTTGTGTTCAAAGACCAGATACTTCCAGGTGATCAGTGGCAATTTACTGCCCATCTCTTTTTTCACACGTACCAACGTTTTCAGGTTATCAATCACCTTATCTAGGTTTCCCATTACCCTATATGAGGCGTAGGTCTCCTGCGTAGCTCCATCAATGGAGAGGTAAACGTGCGTTAAGCCGGATTCCACGGCCTTGCGCGCCATCTCCTCAGTGGAGTAGTTAAGGTTGGAGTGAATGGTTGTTCCGACTCTGTTCTTTGTGGCATAGCTGACCATGTCGAAGATCTTTTTGTTCAAGAATGGATCCATGGTGATTACGTTGTCTAGCAACTTATTTCCCATTGAATCACTTGATGCATAAAGATTAGCAGGGATTTAAGGCTTTTGCATTAATTTGGACGACCGACCTAAACCTAATCGCCCTTCTTTGGCTTTGTAGTTTCAAGGACTACTCATCCGGCCTGAGACTTCAATGCCTATGAAATCTTCAAGCATCTGGAACTGCTGCATATTCGCGCTTTTTCTACCCATTTCATCCTTTGCCCAATCGAATGCTGAAGTATCGGCTATGCACCGAACCAATGGCAAGATTATAATTGATGGTGTGGTGGATGAAGAAGCATGGAAATCTATTCCACCGCTGCCCTTGACCATGCACTGGCCGAGTTTTGAAGGAGAGATCTCTGAACGTACGGAGATCCGTATAGCCTATGACGATGAATTCATCTATGTGGGTGCAATTTGTTTTGATAGTGAACCAGGGATGATTCAAACGCCTTCGTTCAAAAGGGACGAATGGAACGAGCAAGAGGATCAAGTCGCCGTGGCATTTGATACCTACGACGACAATGAAAACACCCTTGTATTTGCTACCACGCCTACCGGTTCTCGAATTGATTGCGCCATAAAAAACGACGGCCAAGGAGACGGGGTGTTTAACCTGTCTTGGGACAGCTATTGGATTGCCGAGAGCACTGAACACGACCAAGGTTGGTCAACAGAGATGCGCATTCCGTTCAGCAGCTTGCGCTTCCAAGAAGACGGGGGCAAAGTGGAAATGGGATTGATTGCCTATCGATACATCGCGCGTAAGAGAGAATTGAACATCTATCCAAATATTCCACCGGATTGGGGTTACTGGAGTTTTGCCAAAGCCTCTCAAGCGAGCACAATCGCTTTCGAAAACATTGACAACAAACGCCCTTGGTACGTTTCACCCTATGGATTGGCTGGAATTGGGCATCACTATGAAACCAACAACGAAGGAGTGCTGGGTAAGAAGAATGATCAGAACCTCCAGGTTGGATTGGATGTGCAGCACGCCTTCACCGATAATTTGAATGTTGACTTTACGGTAAATACCGATTTCGCCCAGGTGGAGGCGGATAATCAGGTAGTCAACCTTTCGCGGTTTTCCCTCTTTTTCCCTGAGAAAAGAAGATTCTTCCTCGAGCGAGCGAGCATTTTTGATTTCAAGACGGAATCGAACAACAATTTGTTTTACAGCCGACGCATTGGCATTGACGATGGTGGCATCGTTCCACTCTGGGGAGGAGTGCGCGCGGCCGCACGGCTCAATAAGTGGGATGTTGGAGTGCTCAGCATGCAATCGCGGGAAATAGAGGGCATTGCCTCCGAGAATTTTGGGGTCATGCGACTGAGGAAAAATGTCATCAATGAGCGATCCTATATCGGAGGGATGATGACTACTCGGATAGGCGTAGACGGACGTACGAATGTTGCCTATGGAGTAGATGGAATCATCAACCTTTTTAAACAGGATTACTTGCAGGTAAACGTCGCGCAATCCATCGATTCTGAGGATTCCTCCGACATTCGATTGTTCGATCGGTCGCGGATGTACGTGGCGTACGAGAATCGCATCATTAATGGCTTTCGATATAAGTTTACTTACTCAAGTGTGGGCAATGAATACCGACCGGGTCTTGGGTTTGAGGAACGCTATAACTTCTCACGATTTGGGGATCAATTATCCTACAGCTGGTTTGCTAAGGAGGAGTCATCCCTGCGCCAAACGACGATCACTCTGAACGGCGGCGTTTCCTTGAGCAACACCACTTTTGACATAGAAACTACAGAGCTCGGTCTGAGCAGTAACTGGGCTTGGGATAGGGGCAGTAGCTTGACCCTTGGGGTAAATAATTTTACGGACCATCTACCTTCAGCCTTTAGCTTGTCAGATAGCATCACGATAGAGCCAGCTACTTATGGTAATAATTCGGTCTCTATCGGATATACCACCTCCTCCGTTGGATTGATGATGATGGAAACAAATGCCAAAGTGGGCACCTTCTATGGTGGAGATTTGATTTCAGCGAGCATAGCGCCTAGCGTTATATTCTCTAAATATTTTGCGCTGTCTACCTACTATGAATTCAACACCATCGCATTCGCAGAGTTGGATGAGACCTTTATCTCACACGTGGCTCGCTTAAACTTGTCTACTTCATTAAATGTGAAATGGAGTATGTCGGGCTTTCTGCAATACAATTCACTGTATGACATTAGCACGTTCAATTTTCGATTGAGATATACGGCTAAGGACGGCCAGAATCTGTACATCGTTTATAACGAAGTATTGAATAATGGCACTACTCCCGCCGGCCGAGAACTTCCTTTTTCAGATACTAGAGCCGTAATGGTCAAGTACATCCACACCTTTGGCTTATAATTCTCACGTCCCCAACACATATTTCCGGGCATCTGGAATCATGTCATCAGAGTCCCCTTTTCGGGAAGAAAAACAAGCGCGAAAAATGAGCTTGACCTATTCTTCATTGAGCGTTGAGCTCCCAGTCGTAATCCATATAGTCTATATCAGCATCGGAGGAGATGGAATCGTCGCTGATGGAGTTCAAGTACTCAGCGAGGGAGGTTGAATCGGTAAAATCACCCTGATACCAGCGGAAGATCTTTGACACTTGTGGGTTTGGTGAACCGGTGATGTTTTTCATTTGATCGTTCACGAAATCGCTCGCTTGCTCCCGCAATTGGAGGTCTACCTCTTCAGCGGTGTAGGCCTCGGTGCGTAATTTGGGACAGCTTTTGGCCGCGCATACCAGCCCAAAGTGGATCATGGGTTGATCGAATTGCTCGCGGATGATGCCGTGCTCAATCTGGTTCAAGTCGTATTTGCGGCCTTCGATCTCTATGAATTTTACATCCCAAGGGGAAATGACAAAGGGAACGGTGACGGGTGTGATGTCCTTGATGCTGGTAATGGGATAGTTCCGCACGATTAGCTGGAGGGTGAAGGCATTATAAGCGTTGATCCAATATGCTAGCTGCTCGTTTTTGGTCCAGTGTTCGTCGTTGGGATGATGCGTTGACAATACATCGAGGTAGGCGTTCAGTTGAAGGCTGTCTTGCTGCAGCCGCGCATAGTCCACCAGACCATTCGAGTCTACATATTCCTGCAAGATCGCCGTGAAGGCATCGTGTTGAATCGGCCGTGCGTCGGATTTCATTTTGTCTACGGCGCAGGAGCTAAGGAGTAAGAGGAACAGGAAGGATGCGAGTAAGGGTTTCATGCGTGTCATCACGAGCAAGGACGATCCAAACCTTGCTTCATTACAAGTTTTCAGGACCATTTCGTTGGTAAAGGAACGCAGACACACACGATTATTCGACAAAAACTGCTTCGTTTGTACTCGCAATGTCGAAGTCAAACCATTGGAAAGACAAAAAGGTGTGGATCACCGGTGCCTCAAGCGGCATCGGAGAGGCTTTTGCACATGCATTTGCTGCCAAGGGTGCTCAGCTCATATTGAGCAGTCGGAACGCAGAAAAATTGAATGCCTTGGTAGCGTCCCTAGCTGGAGCTCGCCATAAGGTCATTCGCATGGATGTGTCCGACGAATCTTCCATCAACGCTGCATTGACAGAGCATAGACTCCTGATAGATGAAGTGGATGTGTTGGTGAACAATGCCGGCGTAAGTCAGCGTGCCTTGACTTGGGAAGCGTCCCGCGAATCAGAGCGCATGATCATGGAGACCAATTTCTTTGGAGCCACGGCCTTGGCGAAAGCGGTTTTGCCTGGGATGATGAAGCGGAATCACGGTACAATCATCAACATGAGCTCGCCAGCCGGCGCTTTTGGCTTTCCCTTGCGTTCGTCCTACTCAGCCTCAAAGCATGCCTTACACGGCTACTTTGAGACCCTACGTGCTGAATTAAAAGCTGCGGGGAAGGACATCCATATCCTCATGGCCTTGCCTGGACGTGTGCAAACCAATATGTCGGTAAACGCAATGACCGGTGATGGAAGCAAACAAGGCACGCGAGATAAACGACTAGAAAGTGGAATCACTCCGGAAGCATGTGCCCGCAAGATCATTCAAGCGGCTGAAAATGGAAAGGCGGAGTTGTACATAGGACGAGAGCAAGCGCTCATCTACATAAAGCGATTTTTCCCTTCGATCTTCCGATCGATCGTAACTAAATTCAAGCCCGATTAAGATGATAAACGGAATTCAACAAGTTGGAATTGGCACACCCAATGTATACGACTCATTCAAGTGGTACCGTAAGAATTTTGGATTCGACGTGCCCGTATTTGATGAGGCAGCGGAAGCTCCCCTGATGACGCAATACACGGGCGACAAAGTCCAATCCCGCCACGCCATTCTTGCGATGAATCTGAATGGCGGTGGAGGCATGGAGATTTGGCAGTACACCAGTCGCCAGCCAGCGGCGCAACCTGAATTCTCTTTGCGCAGACCGGGGCTCCTCGTCACCCGCATCAAATGCGATAACACGGCGGCGGCAAGAGCGGGCCTGGGCCAAAGCAATCCAAGCGAAGTACACAAGGATCCGATGGGTAAGGCGTCTTTCTCTGTGGTCGACCCATACGGCAATCCCTTTGTCATCGCTGAATCCGATAGTTGGTACAAGCGAAAGAAGGATCAATTTGGAGGCATTGAAGGCATCATGATCGGAGTAACGGACATGGATAAGGCGCTCACGTTTTACCGAGAGGTCATGGGCATTGATAACATCCTGTCTGATGAAGAGCGGGTTTTTGATGACCTGAAAGGCTTGAAGGATGGCGGAGAGACCTATCGACGCGTCCGCCTCGCCCCAAAGCGGAGGAACAACGGTGCCTTCTCAAAGGTCTTTGGTGATTTCTTCCTTGAATTGCTCCAAGTGAAATCGGTGCCGCCTATGGAACACAACATGGCGGGCAGGTTTTGGGGAGACCAAGGCTACATTCACTTGTGCTTTGACGTCAATAAAATGGATTCCATCAAGGAGAGGGCGGAGCGCCTAAATAATGCCTTCACTATTGACACAGGAGATTCTTTTTCGATGGGTGAAGCCGCCGGACGGTTCGCCTACGTTGAGGACCCAGATGGCACGTTGATCGAGTTGGTGGAAACGGATAAAATCACGATATCCAAGAAGCTTGGGTGGAGCGTTACGCTCAGTGAATCACGGAAAAATAAGCCACTACCAGGTTTCCTATTCAGCGTTATTGGACTGACACGAGTGAAGGATTAATCTCGCTTGATCAAGGCGCGTACCTCATCATAGAGTTGCTGGTATTCAGCACGTTTTCCTACCACCTTCCAATTCTTCAGGGCGAAGATGTATTCGTCTATCATCTCAATGCCGAGCAAGGTCAAGAGCGTAAAGCCAAAAGGCAGCGCAATGCCTATCCATCCCAGTTGTGCCATGGCAATAACAGTGATGATCGTCAGAAACAAAAGGTAGAATGTCAGCGTCCCAAAGATGCTGACCGAATTGTGGAAGATGATGTCCTTGATCTTATTCTTGAGCAGCCATCGTACTAACTGATGAGGGAGTGCTATCGTCAACCATGCCAGTGCAATGAAAGGAGATAGGATGATCATTTGAAAAAGGTATACGTCTCGTCCGAAGCGCTGTTTAAGCAAGCCTTCTCGGAAAGGATTGAGGTCCAGTTCCTCGGCTTTTCGTTTCCATTCATCCGACAAAGCGGAAGCGCCCTTTTCGTTCATCGCCTTTACCAAGGCTTGCTCTTGCTGAAAGATGCTTTCATCCTCGATGGCCCAATTTTTTCGATGTTCCAAACGCCCTAAGCGCAAGGCCATGAGCGCTTTCTCGGTAAGATGTTCGTCCTTGTAGTCTTTTACTTGAATAAAATTTGATTCGAGGGAAGCGTGCACCTCCTGGGTAAGTGCTTCGTAGGCTTTGTTGGGGTTTTCGGCATATCGAGCATCGTATTTCGACACGTCGATGGGCGCAGAAAAATTGACCATTACGGTACCGCGAAACATCCTGAATCGGCTGTAGTTGGTTGCAATCGAAACGATGTACATCTTTTTCCCTCCGTGTTTGTGTACAAAGTCCAAGGCGAGCCGTGCAGTTCCTTTTCGGATCGGTTGTAAGGTCTTTTCTTGAACGCATATCCCTTCGGAGAAAATGAGGACCCGGCCATTTTTATCGAATTGGGCGTAGCAATCTTTGAAACTCTGCTCATTCTTGTTCAATGAAGAAAATCCGTCGCGGATGCGATACACAGGCAACATGTAAATCGAACGAAATAGCGCATTCAAAGACTTTTTTTCGAAAACGTCTCCTCTCACCATGACGAAGGTTGGCACATTGGTCAACAAGGGTGCGAAAAGGTAGTCGATCGCAGAGTTTGGATGGGTGCAAGCATAAATGATAGGGCCGTCTGTGGGCAGTTCCTGCTCATAGTGTACGTAAGCCTTTTTATACCATCCGCGTAAGGCTAACCGCAACCATTTACCGAGAAAATGAAAGAGTAGAATCACGCTGCAAATGTAGGCTTGGGATGCATAGTCGAATCATTCCGTTTGATGGGCGTTTATTTTGATGTGATTGCGCGTGTCATCTGCTTCAAGCTTCGTAATCTTGCGCAAAATTTCAGCACAATGGAAGTCGCCTCTATCAACCCTTGGACATTAGAAGAAATCGAACGTTTCGAGACGCATTCCGTTGAGGAAACCGATCGAATCATCACTGCAGTCAATGATCGATACAGCCTCTGGAAGAAGACTTCATTTGAAGAGCGTACACGATTGCTTCACAAAGTTTCTGATGTGCTGACCTCCAACAATAGAAAATACGCGGAGCACATTTCCTTAGAAATGGGAAAACCGATTGCTGAGGCCATCGCCGAAGTGGAGAAGTGTGCTTGGGTATGTCGTTACTATGCAGATCAATCCAAGACTTTCTTAGCTCCCAAGGTAATTGAGACCGATGCGAGCAAGAGCTACGTGAGCTACGAACCGCTGGGTGTTATCTACGCGATCATGCCGTGGAATTTCCCTTTCTGGCAAGTATTCCGTTTTGCAGCTCCTACTCTGATGGCAGGCAATACCGCTATTCTGAAGCATGCGCCGAATGTGACCCGATGTGCACTTGATATCGAAGAGATATTCGCGGAGGCAGGATACCCTGAAAATGCTTTTCGCACGCTGATCCTTGACAATGATCACGCGAGCAAGGTAATCGAGCACCCATTGGTGCGCGCTGTCTCCCTTACGGGAAGTGAGCGCGCTGGAGTGGCGGTTGCATCCACGGCGGGAAAGATGCTCAAACCAAGTCTTCTTGAATTGGGAGGCAGTAACGCGGTCATCGTTTTAGCCGATGCGGATCTGGATGCTGCAGTTGACACTGGTTTTAGGGCGCGGTTTCTAAATACGGGACAAAGCTGCATCGCAGGCAAGCGCTTCATGATTGCAACCGAGCTGTACGATGCCTACATCGAAAAGTTCAAGGCGAAAGTGGAAGGACTAAAATTTGCCGATCCCATCAGCGGTGACGCCAACATCGGTCCTTTAGCACGGGTTGACCTCGCCGAGGGCATTGAGCGGCAAGTGGACGCATCTATAGCCCAAGGCGCTGTACTTGTGCTAGGAGGAAAACGAGATGGCGCGAAATACACGCCTACGATCTTGCGCGATGTGACACCTGAAATGCCCGCTTTTGGCGAAGAGACCTTTGGCCCTGTTGCGCCTTTCATTCGCATCAAGGACCTTGACGAAGCCATCGAGCTGAGCAACCGATCAGCGTTTGGTTTGGGAGTGACGATATGCACCGGAGATGCAGAAGCCGTTTTGGCACGCGTCCATGACTTCGAGGAAGGAGCTGTATTCATCAACGAGCTCGTGAAGAGTGATCCGCGGCTTCCGTTTGGAGGAATCAAGAAGTCTGGATACGGACGTGAATTGGCTGCCGATGGCATCCACGAATTCGTCAACGCCAAGACTGTCTACGTGAAGTGATTTAGGATTCAGAAGTAGGCACGACCTTTTCCGGTTGGGGCTTTACTTCCTCTTTGGCCCTGTTCGCTTTGCGAAATGAAAAGACCAATAATCCGATCAGGAAACCGACGCCGGCACAAAGAATCATGAGAAGTGCCTTGGAAATTTGGAGTCCCCAGACCAAAAAAGTGAGGTCGACCATCTCAGCATTCTGAATAATGAACGCCGCAAAGAGGACAACCAAGATCAAGATCAGTATGGAGTAGACCCGCTTCATCTATCGCAAGATAGTAAAGCTTCGGTGGATGGAACCCGTTTCTGTTTCAATTGTCAAGATGTACAAGCCTTCCTTCAGATTGTCCACTTCAAGGACTTGCTTAATACCTGGCGTCGTAGCCTTTTCGAGATGTATGCGGCCATCCATGCCGAGGATGCGTAAGGTGCCGTTTAAAGGCCTTTCTGTGATGCAATGCAATGTGTGGTCAGCCGGGTTAGGATAGAGCTTCAACGACGAGCTTTGATCTACCGGACTAGATATACCGATCACTACGTTCTCTTCTCTTGTCAAGTATTTGGCGCCACCTTCTGCCGTCCCGATGATCAATTCAAACACACCATTCCCATCCAGATCGCTTAGCTTGGCAGAGAGCCGTCCCGCATTCACTACCACAGAATCAACCAAGGTAAAGGGAGCGTTGAGGTCATTGGGAACGGCATAGAAAAGCAGCTTTTTTTCGTCGCTGCCTACCATGAGGTGTTTACCGTTTGCCAATGCAGGGTCATTGATCCATCGGGGCTGTGCGTGCCCGACACAACAATCCACGCTGACATCTATTCCTCCGAAGTTCGGGATAGTGGCCGTTGAGGCGAAAGCTGCTTCAGTGACGGTTCCGAGGTTCTCGAAATAGCGGATTGTACCTACGCGCTCTCCTACTAGGAGGTCTAACAATCCATCGCCGTTTACATCAGCGATTTCGGGGGATGCATTGGATCCGATGTTGGTGATGCCCTTGTAAATCGGTTCCGACAGAGACGGGGAGGCGAGGCCACCAGATGGGGTGTTTTCAAAATAATGCAGATGACCTTCGCTATCGCCCAATAACAGATCTTGGTCTCCATCGCCATCTAGATCGCCAAGCGCTAAGGTCACTGCTTGTAACCCGTACGTTGAAATATTGGCGAAGTCTTCATCAACGAGAAGGTAGGTGCCACTGGCTTGACGCTCAAAATAATAGATGCGGCTGTTGGTTGACCCAGTCGGTCCTCGGCGATAATCGTTCGAAAGAAGGATGTCTTGGTCGCCGTCTCCATTCACATCCATCACCTCAATGGATGCATTGGATCCAAGATCGAGCATGTCGTTGAGTAAGAACTCTTTCGTTTGCAGTTCAAAGACAGGAGCATTCGCACCAAGGTTTCGGTAATACCACATGTGGCGCACATTCACAGAGCTGTCTATGGTGTTGTTGACCGACATGATCAGGTCTTGTTTACCGTCGTGGTCAACATCGATTTGGAACCCGGAAACGAGGTATTGCATCCCCACGGGATCTGTGCTATTCGGGAAGTCAGTAGTTTGCTGGTTCACGTCAATGGTCGCATCGTTTTCGTCTCCAACGTTCACGGCAAATACAACCTTGTCGGTTTGGATGTCTCCCACTACCAAGTCTTTGTCGTCATCGTTATCCGCATCAAACAATAGGATGCTCGAACCGGGGTGTATGCCTTGCCTGCCCTCAAATGGAGGCGGCGGCACAATGCCTTTACAGGTAATCGGACTGAGGCTTGCAGAATTCGCTGGCTCTTCCACGTTTCCCCAGCACTGGGTTACGACTTCGAATTCAAGGCTATCGCACGAATTGTATAAATCCTGAGACAGGTTTCGATGGAACTCGATGGTGTTCTCAGAATTGACGGTGCCGAAAGCCAGGATGTCCAGATCGCCATCGTTGTCCACATCGGTGATGGCGGGAATATCGCCCGCTAGTACGAAGGCGCCGGTGGTGATGGAACCATAATCGGACCTGATTTTATCGGTAACCTTGGTGAATCCTAGCGGTGTGCTTCCGTTGTTGCGGTATACCCGGAAGCCGGCAAGGTAGTACGTGAAAATATCTTGAAACCCATCGCAATCGTAGTCTCGAAGCAGCGCAAATTCCTTCAGGTCGGCGGGAAAATTGGCTTCGTATTCAGGAGCGTAGGTGTAGTTTCCAGTGGATGATTGGTAGAGGTAGGTTCGTACGACATCGTTTCTTCGATCGAACACGAAGAGGTCCATTACTCCATCAAAATTGAGGTCGATCTCAGATAATTGAGGGGTGTCAAATCCGCCAATGGCCCCGTGCGATAAGGTCTGCCCGTTTACTTCGAATACCAACCCGTCTGGTTCGCTTACAAAACCAAGGTTGTATTGCGCTGACAAAGGGGATGCAAAAAGTAAAGCAGAAAAGAGGATCAGTGCGGACTTCATTGTTTAACCCATCTGGCTTGGCGCACCTCATCTGCCTGGCGCACGGTAATCAGGTATACGCCATCACTCAAGTGGTGCAAGTCTCTAGAGATAATTCCATCTCCTACCTGAAGGCTTTCGTTCCAAACGAGCGTTCCGCTCACGTCTGTAATGTTGAGGGTGGCGTGGCGGTCGAATTTTTTTGGAAGCGAAAAGGACAATTCCCCGTTCGAAGGATTCGGGTAGACTTCAAAGGGCAGTGAAGACCTCAATGAAGGAGTCCCAACGCCAATCTCAGCGGTGCGGCGCATAGCCATGACACCGCCTGTTCGCTGTCCGATGAGGAGTTCATGCCTGAAATCCCCATAGAGATCCGCTCCGAAAGGGGCCGTAAAAGTTGCGTCTACGTTGATAGAATCGCTTACTTCAAGGTCATCGTAAATGCTCGTAATGGGCCCGTATACCAAGATGGGGCCTTTGGCCGAGCCGATCATGATGTAAAGGCTGGCTCCAAGACTGTCTAGTTTTCTAGTAACGTAGGGAGTAGCCTCTCCACCGTAGGCGTGAAACGTTTGAACATCTCCCATTTTCTCGATGGTGGGATTCTGTGAAAAGTCGTGTTCAGTGCCTGTTCCAGCATTTTCGTAATAATGGAATTGCCCGTAATAATCGCCGATGATTAGGTCTTCAAGGTCGTCCTGATTCAGGTCGAAAAAATAAGGGTGCGCGCTGAGGTCAACGTCGATGTTGGCAAACATCGGTTCGTTCAGGTGAAAGTCGTAGATCGAGGAAACACCTTTGTTTTTATAATAGTGCATGCGGCCTTGGTCATCGCCTACGAGTAAGTCGAAATCTCCGTCGTCATCAAGATCGGCAAAGGCCGGGTGTGCAAATCCTAGTTCGAGCTGGGTGATGCCGGCCAAGTCTTTTTGTTCCAATTGGAAGACCGGTTCTTCAGCTGTTCCAACGTTCTTATAGTAGGTAAGAGAGGCTGCAGCGGTGCCCCCATAGATCGTGTATCCCTCATTCCCGACCACTAAATCGAGTAAGCCGTCGCCGTTCAAATCCACCGTGACGGGAAATGATCGCGCCCCCACGTCGATCATTTCTCCAGAGAAGAAGCCCTCTTTTGACAGTTCAAATTGTGGGTTGGTGTTGGTGCCGGCGTTGTGGTAGTACCAATCGACCAGCGAACTGATCGATGTGTCGAGGTAGAAAGAAGCGAATGCCGTGAGTTGATTTGGGGCTACCAGCATGTCGTTCACCCCGTCCAGGTCAACGTCTTCAATGAAGGCAGCGGGGAGCGTAGGCACTTGTGCTGGGGTGTTGTAGGAAGGAAAGGTCGTATCGGAAGCAGTAAGGTCGATTACAGCATCTACGTTTTCGCCAATATTTATCAAGCTGATCAGGTGCTCATTGTAGGAATCGCCGGTGATGACGTCTTTCAGGCCGTCACCGTTCAGATCCAGCGTAGTGAGGGTTGTTCCTCCATGGCGTTCACCCCTTCCGGTAGTGACATAGCCTGTGTCGCAATCGTAGAACGTCCATCCGGTTTGTGAAATGTATTCTCGCACCTTACCCCAGCAAGGGTTTGCTAGTTTGAATTTTAAACTATCGCTATGATTGAAAAGCTCTTGAGATCGGTTTTCAATGTAGAGTAAAACGTATGGCGTGAATTCGAGCTGTCCTTGGAAGAGAATATCCAAATCACCATCACCGTCGATGTCGTCAATGGAAGGAAGGTCGTTCCCAGGAATATAAAAATAGAGCGAGCTGGCACCTTGTCGAGCGTACTTGGTTCGCTCCGAAGCCATTTCAAAAAGCAAGGAGGTGTCGCTTACATTGCGATAAATATCGATGCCGTAGTTGTTGTACCCAGACGCAAAAATGTCTTGCTTTCCGTCACCATCGTAATCCCGCATCAACACGAAATTCCCTCCTACGGGCGGGAGTTTTTTATAGCCGTTCATGTCCACATCAAACGCACCGAAACCGTCGTTGATGAAGAGGCGTGTCACTTCTCCATCTCTTTCATAAGCATAGATGTCCTTGGCCCCATCTAGATCTACGTCTAAGGATGAGAATTGTGGGTTGTTTAATCCCCCAGCCCATGGAAAGCGAAGGGTGTCGCTTTCGTGCACCACTTTCATGTCGCTGTAATGGTCAAACCCAAGATTGAATTGTGACCTACCCGAGAGTACGGCCAAGATCAATAATCCGAGGGTCAAGAGCTGCTTCATGGTTCAAAGACGTTAATAGCAAATGTAACGTTGTATTCACGGACCACTACCATTTTCAACGCGTACATTTGTCGCCAATTCAATCAGCATGATCAAACAACTTCCCTTGCTACTGCTACTTCTTTGTCTAAGCGGATCGATCCATGCGCAAGAAGGAGCTGATGCCGATATCGACACGAATCAGGCCGCCTCGGCCAAGAAGCCGCACCAAGATCTTCTTTTCGTAGACCTTACTTTGGATTACCTCTTGAATTTGCCTTCGGAAGTGAAGCAACAATGGTATGGTAGGGGGGTGAATGTGGGACTTGTTTACGATCATCCCTTTACGGATAATGGCAGTTTCAGTGGAGCAATCGGATTCAGTTTCGCGTCTCACAATTACTACCTAAATGCACTCGTGAATCGCTTTGATTCCGCAGAGACGAATTATTCTGAATTCAAAGTGGTGGGCGATACAATCCTTGCCAAAGGAAAGATTTCGGTCAATTACGTGGATGTCCCCCTCGAATTGAGGTTTAGAGGAAAAGAGAACGATAAAGGCCTGCGCTGGAAATTTGCCGTCGGAGGAAAGGTGGGCTACTTGGTGAATGTGCATGAGAAGATCATCGACGATCAAGGCATTAAGATCAAGACGTATAACTACCCCAATGTCACCGAGCTGCGCTATGGTCTTACCGCAAGAGCTGGGTACGGGGCCATCATGGTATCTGCATTCTACAGCCTGACCCCTTTCTTCGAGCCTTCCAACAGTTTGAACAATCAAAATTCATTTTCAGTCGGTGTGTCCATCGTGCCGTTTTAAGCCTTGTATCCGAGAACATTCATAGACATACCCTCTCTGCATCGAGGCCGCTCGATGTACTTTTTTATAGTGCTTTTCCCAGTCTTCGTTGCGCTTCCCTTTAGGGGTCAAGCCCAATCAGAGGTCAATTTCCATCATCATTTCCAACCTGAACGCACCTATGAACTGGTGCAAAAAAGCATTTCTTCTAACGGACTTAGCTATCAAGGTGATCCATCTTTTGTTGCTATGATGGAAGCTTCTGGCGTCGGATTGAAACAGGAAACCGCTGATACCGCATTGGTTGCCATGGAAGTTACAACCGGCCAGATGGCCAATGACAAGGAGTTTCCACTTGAGATTCACCTACTGCGTTCAGAGGGCAGTACGCAAGGAATACGGCTACCAGAGGGAGTGCGTATCTACGGATCAACCACGCTTTTAGGAATGCCTCGATTGGACTCTCTTTCGGATACGGGCAACGGCGAAGAATACGAAGACGCATTGCTCGTTACCATGCAAGGTTTGTTTGGGCAATTGAAATTTCCTGAACGCCAGCTCGTGCTGGGAGATACGTTCACGGACATCATGCCGCTCGATATACCCATAGCGGGTTTTACAATGCAATTGATCACCAAAAGTCATTATACTCTTATTGCCCTTTCGGAGGAGCAAGCGACATTTGATTTGGTCCAATCGTTTACTTTGGACAGCGATGTATCAGAGTTCAAAGCAAAAGCCTCAGGGTTGGGCACGGGTGAATTGATCTACAATATCCCGAATGAATTCATCACGACCCAAGCTTCGAATATGGAGATGAAAATGACAATGGAGTTTGAGGCTTTTTCCATACACTTGGATCAGGGAATGCAATTCGTTCAGAATGTGAACATTACCCAATAGGTGATGATGAATCGACAGCTTACACTTCTCATTTCCATGGTGCTGCTCGCGGTAGTCCTCCTTCCTGCTTGCAAGCAAAGCAGTTCGGTGGTTTCAGAGAAATTGATTCAAAAGAGAAAGTACCGAGGTGGTTGGTTCGTTGATGTGCCGTCAAGAAAGAAACGAGAGAATGGAAATTTCGTTCAGGTTGAAGAGAATGAAAAAGAATCTTCAGAGGTGCAATCTGAGAAGCGGATCAATGCAGTGCTTCCAAGCCAGCATAAAATCACGGTAGTTCCTCTTCTCAGACGGTCAAGTCCAACCGTGCCTTCTAGGCAACAGGAAACGCAGACAAATGCACGCGCTCCAGAAGTGGATGGGCCGGCTGTAATGGATGCTCGTATTGGGTTGAAAGAGCTGCTGCCTGACGAAGAGGAGGAGGAGGCAGAAACGCCTCTGGCGTTATCAATGACCGCAAAACTTTTGGCGGTGGCGTCGGGAATATTGGCGTTGGTGACGGTAATCGCCTTTTTTATATTCCTATTTGGCTCCAGCACGCTGAGCTCAACCGGAGTAATTGTGTTGGCAGCAATGGCAATACTCTCGGTGATTGGAATTTTAATTTCGCTTTTGATATCGTACATCATCATGGAAAAATACGGTGATGATGTACCCATGCAGTGGACGTTATTTGCTTCCTATATATTTCAAGCTATCCTAGCAGTATTTCTATACGGGGTGCTGAGTTTTTGAAGGAATCATTACCAATGACACACAGTTGTAGCGGAACGACTTTTTAATCAAAAGGATTAGTCGGCAGACTCCTGTACGAACTTGGATAGGATCTCTTTCAGTCCATTCGGGCGTTGCGTGCCTAAGCGCACCTTCTCTCCATCCTTCGTTTCGAATTCCAAACACCATTTTCCATACGTAAAAAAGCGGATCGTGCCATCTCTATGAAGGTTGAACATCGGACGATTGAGCATGAGCCTGGAGTATGGCTTCACCTCAACATACTTTAATCCCTCCAGGTCTAGGGTGACTTTTTTGAAGGTCATGGGGCCAATCAAGGTGAGTTTTGACCCATCCAATCGGGTTTCGAGATGCTGTATCAGCATCGACAAAAGCGACAAGGCCAGAATGACAATGGCCAACAAGAAGAAGAGATTCTTCATCTCGTCATCGGTCTCAGACGCGTAATAAAAAATCAAACAAAAGAGTGCGATGACCGTTCGGCGAATGATGCCAAAACGGTTGAAGCCAAGGAATTGTCGTTCGTGATAGTCGTAGTTAATCGCCATTGCGTCGGAAAGATAAGGAAAGAATAGAAGTAGTAAAAGCTTCGATTTTGCACCATTGCGCGATCTGTACCTCTGGAACCCAGGCGATCCGTCCATCCGCTTCGGTGAGCACGAAAGTTTCGGCAATTTCAGCGGGTCCGGCGCCTTTTTCCCGTAAGTAATCCATCAAGACTACTTCGTAGTCCAAGCCAAGGGGTTGAAAGTGATCCGTGCGATTCACGTTGCGCAGCGTAAGCGGAAATGCCAATCGCGCAGCGTCTAGGGTCACGTTTACATTCGCTCCAGAGGTCAGGTTGTCTGGCGAGCCGGCGGGACGCAGTTCAACCGTGATGCCATGGTGGTGAAAAGTACCTGGACCTTCGATCCTAAGGGCAGGCATGGCTTCTGGATCCTTGACCAAAAGGTCGACGCCTCGTTTTCGCGTTACGGCTACGTATTGAGATCCTTCCACTTTTTTTCCAGATTGTTTGGCCTGTTCAAGGTCGGAGCATTGCGACCGATTAAAGCCAAAAGGCCGCAGACAGTGATACAACCAGGTTGCCCGATGCTCTGCCGGGAAGCTTTCCAGATCGATGCTTATGTGCGGTCCTACCAGGGTGACTGCCTTAGTCGCCATGGCGTCTATCGCTTCAGCATCTGCTTGTAAACGATCCATGCTTCCGCCCAGCTTTTGGACAGCTTCGATGTCTAACTCGTTGAGCAAAGGCACAAGGTGGTGGCGGATACGATTGCGCAAGTAAGCGTCTTTCGCATTGCTTTCATCTTCCCTCCATTGCAATCCATGCTCACTCAGGTAAGTGTCGATGATACTGCGGTCTGCCCAAAGCAAGGGGCGAATGATGTTGCCCCGTTGAACGGGAATACCATGCAAGCCGTGGATTCCAGTGCCGCGAATCAGATTGATAAACAGACTCTCCACTTTATCGCTGAAGTGGTGTGCGGTCGCAATCTTGTCATAGCTGTGCTTCACACATAAATGCTCGAAGTGCTCGTAACGCGCTTGACGTGCCGCTTCTTGAATGTTCGTCTTAGGGGCCGAATCCCATGCGATTTTTTGATGGTAGGCTACGCCGAGTTCTTTTGAAAATGCCTCGACGAAACTTGCATCATCCTCTGAAGCTTCCCCGCGCAAGCGATAATTCATGTGGGCAATGGAGATCTTGATACCGATCGTGTGAAGGGCATGGGCCAAAGCAATACTATCTCTTCCGCCACTTACTGCTACCAATACCTTGTCGTCAGGATGGATCAGTGCGTGGTCGCGGATAAAATCAAGGAGCTGCTGCCTCATCTGCCAAAGGTAGCTCGGAGGAGTTCTTTGCAAAATGCGCGTCGACAAGGTCAAAAATTGGACGCGCCTTTACCAAGGACTCTTCGTATTCTTCGTGAGGATCTGAAAGATCTGTGATTCCACCACCGGCATGGCAACTTAAATACCCTGTTGAAGCGTTGTATACCAAGCTTCGGATCACCACATTGAAGTGGCCATTGCCTTCTGGAGTAAAAAAGCCAACGCTCCCACTGTATATTCCTCTTCTACTGTGCTCCAATCGATCAAGGATTTGCATGGCGCTGATCTTGGGCGCGCCGGTCATGCTGCCCATTGGAAAGGCCTTTAAAAGCACATGGATGGGGTGGATCTTCGGTCGGATTTGTGCGGTTACGGTGGAATGCATTTGGTGGACCTTCGGATACGTCTCGATGGTGTAAAGTTCCGGCACTTGCACGCTGCCCGGAATGGCAAAGTGCGAGAGGTCATTGCGCACCAAATCAACGATCATCACGTTTTCCCGGCGGTCTTTTTCAGACGTTTCTAAGGCCTTTCGATTCCCCTCGTCAACGATGGGGTCGGCATGCCTCGGTGAAGTGCCTTTCATCGGCTGAGAGGTGACGGTGCTGCCTTCAAACCGAAGGAAGCTTTCCGGACTGAAACTCATCAACGCGTGTTCGCCCGTGCGGTAAAAGACGGAAAATGGATTGGGCATGCGATCGAATCCATACTGATAGAATCGGGCGGGGTCAAGCACGACTTTTTCCCAATGGAATTCTTGGCAGTAATTTCCTTGATAGATGTTGCCGCGTTGAATGTGCTGTTTCAAAGTGCGTAAATCGGAATGGTAGCGCTCCTCGTCCATGCGGTGGAAGGCCAAGCCTTGTTTGCTTTCATTCTTACTCCTGAGCTGAAACGTGCGAATGGATTCAAAAAGCGCTCGCACCGCTGTCGGGGAATGCGCTTCTGCACGGTACAGCAAATGAACCTCATCGGGTTGCACGTTCACAACGATTTGAGGAACAAAGAAATCGAAAACAGGGAAGCCAACGTGGTCCTCATTGCGCGAAGTGAGTGCCTCGAGCTGGTTCTTTACGTCATATGTGATGTGGCAAAAGATGAAATCTGCATGCGCTTCACAAAAGCTCGGTGCGTCTTGCACTTTCGTGCTTTCTAGGCGTTGGTGAACGCCAAATCCAGCGAGAGTTTCGGCTTCGGTCTTCCAGCCTTTTCCTGAAAAACACATTCCCGTATCCTGCGCATCGATGAATGCTAGCAGGTGCTCCATAAAATGAGCCGGTCTGGGAAATGTGATGCGGCTTCTCACATCAATGGGATCTTACCATGTCTTCAAGCGCATCGATCCAGAGCGGATGATCGTTCAAACTCTCAACCAACTGCACCTTTTCACCGCCGTGCGCCTCAAAGATCTCTTGATACTCCTCACCGATCTCTATGATGGTTTCCAAGCAATCGGCTACGAATGCTGGAGAAAAGACCAACAGCTTCTTAGCACCTTTCTTGCCCCATTCTTCAACCACTTTATCGCTGAAGGGTTCCAGCCAATTTTTGTCCAGTCGTGATTGAAAACATACCGTGTACTTATCCTCAGGTATACCCAAACCTGCGGCAATGGAGCGGGTGGTGGCGAAGCAAGTGGCTTTGTAGCAATATTTATTCTCCTCTGTAATCTCTGTTTCGCAATGTTTTTCATTGCAAAGGCCTTCGTCGTACACCTTATCTACATGTCGCTCCGGCAGGCCGTGATAGCTGAACAACACGTGATCGTATTCGGTCCAGTCGTATTGCCTTCCTCGTTCTAGGAGCGCTTTGATATACCCAGCATGATCATAGTACTGACTGATGAACGAGAGTTCGGGAATGACCCACCACTTGCTGATGACGTCCATCACTTCCTGCAATGCTGAACCAGTACTAGCAGATGCATACTGGGGGAAAAGTGGAAGGGTGATGATCTTGGTTGGATTGGTTTTGCGAATCCGTTCGAGCACCGAAGGGATGCTGGGATTTTTGTAGCGCATCGCCAATTCTACAATGTATTCATTCCCCAGTTTTGCTTGCAAGAGGTGTTTCACATTTTCTCCATAAAGCATAATAGGAGAACCTTTATCTGTCCACAAGTCCTGATAGATCTTGGCGCTTTTTGGCGCTCGAAAAGGAACAATGATCAGGTTGACAAGCAATTTCCGCAACAACCAAGGGATGTCGATGACGCGGGGATCGTTCAGGAATTGAGAAAGGTAACTTCTCACATCACCCACTTTTGGACTGTCGGGCGTACCCAGGTTAACCAGCAATACAGTTGTCGTACTCATTTCTTTGTTTTGGTCATGGTTGAACACCCGAAGAATCAGGAAGTTCGTAGTACCGATTGTTGATGTTCAATCTATCCCCTTCACGGTAGAGATGAACGTCTAAACGCCTTAGTAATACTTCGTCGATCCAAAGGTCTAAGTTTTCTCCATCTCTGTGCAATAGGAGTTCGAATGTATTTCCTTCCGATGAAGGAAGCAGGTCCACCTTACACAATGCCCAGCCGTTTAAGAAACCAATGGCGTGATCTCCTACTTCCGTGACACCAAAATGGACTTCCTCCTTTCCATTTCGTTCCCAAAACCAGAGCTGGGTATTCATTGCTCCAGGCTGGTTTGCTTTGATCCAGAAAGTGAGCTCGTGCGCGGCTGCGCTTCTTAAGGCCAAATCTTTTTTGAGCAGGGGAGTCCAATCGTTTCGACGGAAGCGCTTTCCGGTTTGATCACCGCCTTCAAAGGCGTCAAATGCGTAGCCTGCATCGTCGAACGTTACCACGTCCGACTTGATCTTTTCAGCTTGCGATCTGAGGTAGAGAGCAGATTCCACGTTGGCTTTTAAAACATCTTCGATTACGCTGGCATCAAGGGCGAGCAATTGTTTGTTTCCAAACATTCCTACGGGGGTCGACCGACCGATCAGTTGCATTTGAAACGGCGGCAGAATCTGGGATTCATCGTAGAGGACCAGCCAACGGTCTTCGGAATGCAAGGTCGCGATCTCTGGCATTTCCATCAGGTGGCGCGTCAAGGCCAAACTGTTTAGGGTTTGCGAGAGCGAGGTCCGACTCATTTGCACAGAGAGCAGCGGCAAGCCTGTTTCCATGCTTAAGTCGAAGGAAGATTCGACAATTCCAGAAGGGTGCAGTGTCCGGCATTGCTCTGACCCTATGTGAAAATAGGGGAGCGGCAATATTGCGTCAAAAGCGGTGGCGTCGATTGAGAGTTGGGTTGGCTGACTAAATACTGAGCTACCTCCTGAGGTGCTGAGCTTCAAAGGCTCTCGGTTCATCCAAGCTTCAAAGAAGAGCAAGGAGAGGCCGATCACTGCCAATGCCTTCCAACGAAGTGTCCGGCGCCATAAGCGCACTAAAAGGAGTGCCGCACTCAAATTGGCAGCGTAGAAGAAAACCCAAGCAAAACGACCTATCCCCCTGAATTGCCTGAGCGGTCCCGCCACTTCGAGTAAGTGATCAAAATAAGGCCACACAAACGGCCACCCTAATGCGAGAAGCAGTATGGGAATTGCGCCGAGAAAGAGCATGTTAGGGAAGGACAGCTTGGTTTTCCTGACGTAGATCAAACCGCTGATCAATGCGATGATTGCTCCTGTCAAGCCAAGCAATCCGATGTAAAAACTCCCCTCAACGGCGGGTTCACCAATGGACTCAAGCCACCACATGGAGGAGGCGTAGTGCTCGTTTGCTGGCGCTAGGATGGAGCGCCAAGTGGCCCGGTAGATCAAATACCCGTACGGATTTTCGGGGCGATCCGTTACCGGGTCCGTCAACCAAAGCAGGGCTTGAAAGAGCAGCAATGGACTCAAGGGAATGGCAAGAGTGGTGGCCCAAGTCTTGCGGTTCAGTGCAGCGCCATTGATCATTTGTTGAACGATCAGGAAGCAAAATGCAAGTCCCGCCGTCATGGCGGCGAAGTAAGGGTGGATGAAGCCACTCAAGAAAATAAGGACCATCAATGGTCGATACGACCAATATCCTTTCGTCCATTTCCAAAGGGAGTAAATGACCAGGGGAATGACGATGCCATGAGCCAATGAATAGTGTCCCCCCAAACGAAACCACTGGGGTGAGAGCAACATGATTCCTGTGGCCAACAAGGCGCTAAACCAAAGCGTCCCGCCTTCGCCGCTTAGGATTCTAAATAGCAATAGTCCACCCCAATAGAAGGATGCAATCAGCAGGAGTGGAAGGAGCCAAGGAAGCCAGTCGGCAATGGGAAGGAAAATATCGAGAAACCATAACGCCATGCCGACCAAGGGCTGCCCATCGGTGAAGACAAGGTGCTCACCATAGGGGTAATTCATGCCTTCGAACCAAAATGGATTGGCATCGAAGGCGACATGGTATGCGAGAGTGAAGTAGTTTTTCAGACCATCCTCATTGCTCGCTGGAAGCTGTGTCATCCAAAGCACAATCTGCGCACCGTGATACATCAACACCGACAAGGTGAAGGTGATGCCATAGGCGTAGGATTGCAAACGTTGGTAGATGGTGCTCATGCTTGAAACGTACGCGAAGCTACGCCTTCACACTATTTTGGAGACTACATTGAGGGAAGGCTAGCAATGTCAAGAGGAGAATTGCACTTGTCTTTGTCACGGTCAAAGGCAACGAATTGTATCTTCAACGTCTCTTATTCGATCTAAAACAGAAAAACGTACTATATGAATTGGTTCAGGACTACAGCCTTAATGGCATTGATCGCTTCGACCGTTGTGCTTGGCGCATGGCGCATGGATTCCATCAATGAAGTGGAGATCGGTGATATCATTCCAATGATGAACTACGAGATGGAGGACGTCTCAGGCGAAAATTTCCATTTGCGTGAAATGCATCAGGAGAACGGACTATTGGTCATCTTTTCTTGTAACACTTGCCCGTTTGTCTTACAATGGGAAGATCGTTACAATGACCTTTACGCCTATTGCGAAGCAAACAACATCGGTATGGTGCTCGTAAACAGCAATGAAGCGAAAAGAGCTGGAGATGATTCCATGGCTGAAATGAAGAAAAAGGCCAAAGCGGAAGGCTATAAAATGCACTACGTAGTAGACACCAACCACGAATTGGCAGATGCATTTGGCGCCCGCACCACGCCGCATGTCTTTCTTTTCGACCGCGATGCAAAACTTGCCTATCGTGGATTGATCGACGACAACGGCGAGGACAAGGACGCGGTGGAGAATCCATACCTTTCGAATGCGATGCAAGCGATGGTAGATGGACAAAGCATTGATCCAAATGTGACCAAGTCGATTGGATGCAGCATCAAGCGCGTTCAATAAGCCTACAGCAAACACAAAGAACTTGACGAAAGGCGGCCCTAGGGTCGCCTTTTTTATTGCCGAATGGATGCGCTTGGTTTTATTTGCAGACCAAATTGGAACCTATGAAAAAGCTTCGTGTCCTATTGCTCGGTGGAGGTGGTCGTGAGCATGCCATTGCTTGGAAGATCGCACAGAGCGAATTATTGGATGAACTCTTTGTGGCGCCAGGAAATGGAGGTACGCAGGCGGTAGCGACCAACCTAGGGTTTGGTGATAGTGACTTTGAAGCGATGAAGCAAGCCCTGTTAGATCACGACATTGACTTGGTTGTGGTTGGGCCAGAAGCTCCATTGGTAAAGGGAATCCGAGAATTCATTGAAGGCGATGCGGCCATCGCGCACGTCAAAATCGTCGGCCCTGGAAAAATTGGGGCCCAGCTTGAAGGAAGCAAAAGTTTTTCAAAACAATTCATGCAACGCCAGGGCATCCCAACCGCTCGGTTTGGTGAATTTGATGCAGCACAACTGGCGGATGCAAAGGCCTTTTTGGATGGGTTTAATCCACCCTACGTGTTGAAGGCGGATGGCTTGGCGGCGGGTAAGGGCGTATTGATCATTGACGACAAAGAGGAAGCGAAGCGAGAACTGGATGAGATGCTCGTCGGTGGAAAATTCGGGGACGCCGGCGCCAGAGTGGTGATCGAAGAATTTCTGGCGGGGATAGAATTGTCCGTGTTTGCCCTGACGGACGGGACGGATTACGTTCTGCTTCCAGAAGCCAAGGATTACAAGAGAATTGGCGAAGGGGATGTTGGTTTGAACACGGGGGGTATGGGATCCATTTCTCCGGTACCGTTTGCCAAAGGTGCGTTCATGGAAAAGGTCATCACCAAGATCGTTGACCCGACGATCCAAGGGTTGAAGAAGGAAGGCATTGACTACAACGGTTTTTTGTTCGTCGGATTGATGAATGTAGATGGTGAACCATTTGTGATTGAGTACAATTGCCGCATGGGTGATCCAGAGACAGAGAGCGTGGTGCCGAGGATTAAGAGTGATCTGCTAAGCGTTTTGTGGAAGTGTGGCAACGCCGCATTAGCGGGAGAGGAGTTGATCGTCGATGAGCGCACTGCCACCTGTGTTATGGCGGTGTCAGGAGGCTATCCGGAAGCGTATGAAAAAGGAAAAGAAATCGAGGGATTATCGCAGGTTTCCGACAGCTTGGTCTTTCATGCAGGAACCAAGGAAAGGGACGGGTCAATCGTTTCTTCAGGAGGGCGTGTAATCGCCTTCACCAGTTTTGGAAACACCATGGCCGAGGCCTTAGAGAAGAGCTATCAGAGTTTGTCGAAAGTACATTTCGACAAAATGTATTACAGGAAAGATATTGGCTTTGATCTAGTTGGATCGAAAGACTAGCGCAAGGTTCCGTTTTGGTCCGCTTCACGAGTGAAGTCTCCCATCTTCTTAACCCAAATCACGCCTAAGATGGCCATGATGACGATGATTACCCAGTTGAAACCATTACCGAGAAAGCGAAGGAGCGCAAAAGAGTCAGTAAAGAGCTCGCCAATCCATTCTATAAACGCTGCATCCATGGGTCAAAAGTTTGGGCAAATCTAAAAAACCGAACGATACTGCGAACCAGTCCGTGTAAGTTTGCCTTCAATTTTTATCCATTGATTCGATCTGCCGTCAAAAACGACCCCTTGCTGGTGTTCATCGCACCGCTTCTAATCATCGTCGGGGTGGTGTTCAAGCTGGTCGGTGGAATCCCTATTTCAGATGAGTCGTACTGGGAGGTCTTTGCGTTTCTAGGCGAGTGGCCATCGTGGTTGAATTTCGCTTTGAGTTCTTTGATTGCCTTGCTCTTGGCATTCGTGTTTAATCAATTGGTTCAGACCTTGGGACTGTTGGGCAGGATAACGAACCTGACGATGATGGTCTTCGCGTTGTTCTATTTTGCCATACCCGATGCGGTCAACCACTGGTTGGCTTGGTCCGTATTTTTAATGCAACTCGGCATTTTGCGCATGGCAGAAGAAGTCTACGACGCGCCGTCTCGAGCATCTTACATTTCCTTCAGCATGGGAATTCTGATTGGTCTGAATGCCCTAATCATTGAGGGAAGTTCGCTCTTGTTGATTCTATTGCTTCAGTCGCTTGTCCTTTCTGGCACCGCATCCTTCCGAAGGGTGGTGATCGGCTTATTGGGATTTCTTACACCGTTGTATTTTTTCAACGCCTTGGCATACCTGTTCCGGTGGGAGTATCGGTTTCCATCCCACGGATTTCACTTTGACCTGCTCCAAGGGGCGATGGGAAAATTGGAAATCTTGGGAATTGTTTTTATGGCTTTCATGGCAATCGTCGCCATAATCTCCGTTTTTTCAGTAGCCTCTTCCTCAACCTTGCGCGAACGAAGGAGGTGGATATTGGTGATAGGGCATTTAGTGATCGGTGGAATACTGGTGCTGGGGCAAGGATTTACAGAAGCGGTGTACGTCGCCATCGTGCCAGCGACCATCGTGCTTACACGTGTGCTGCTAACGGTCAAGCAGCGGAAGCTGTCCAATGCCATTCTGCTCCTATTCTTAGCCATCGTTTTATTGATAAATTCATAAGCCTGAACCCAAGCGGTATTCCTACTTTTGGGGCTCAATTGGAGTGACATGAAATTTGGCGTTATCACATTCCCCGGCTCAAACTGCGACCAGGATATGGTCTATGTGTTAGAAACCATCATGGGGCAACAAGTAGAAAGACTCTGGCACAAGGACCACGACTTAAAGGGCTGTGATATGATTGTGCTGCCCGGTGGGTTTTCATACGGTGATTACCTCCGTTCAGGTGCCATTGCGCGGTTTTCGCCAATCATGCAAGAAGTCATTGAGTTCGCGAACCAAGGGGGGTACGTATTCGGAGTATGCAATGGTTTTCAAATCCTTTGCGAATCTGGGCTTCTTCCAGGCACGCTGCAGCACAACGAGAACCGACAGTTCATTTGCAAGAACGTGTTTCTAAGAACGGAATCCCGTGATTCACTCCTTACCAGAAATATCGACGAAGGAACGGTCTTGCAAGTTCCCATCGCACATGGCGAGGGAAATTACTACGACAGCGACGAAGCAATCCAACGATTAGAAGAAAATGACCAAGTGCTGTTTAGATACTGTGACAAGGATGGAAAAGTAGCGCTGGAGAACAATCCGAACGGTGCGATCAACAACATCGCGGGTATCTGCAATGAAAAGCGAAATGTATTTGGAATGATGCCACACCCAGAACGTGCAGCGGATCCTGAACTCAGAAACGAAGATGGTAAACGTCTTTTCGAGTCGATCCTAAGTGAAGTGATGGCGTGATCGAAAGAACAAGAATTTTAGTGAAATGACAAAGGATCAGAACTTTAAGCAGCTCGTTTTGTTTGTCATGGAAACACCACTGTATTATGTCTGATTCACCTTTCAAGGCCGGCGAATTGCTTTCGCAGATCGAGTTTCCGAAGGATCTCAGAGAGAAATTCGATGTTGAACAACTGCCTGAAGTTTGTGACGAGCTGCGGGATTTTATCATTGATGTAGTTTCTCAGAAGGGCGGACACTTCGGAGCGAGTTTAGGAGTGGTGGAGTTGACGGTTGCACTGCATTACGCTTTCAATACCCCTGAAGACAGACTTGTTTGGGATGTAGGACACCAAGCTTATGGCCATAAGATCCTAACAGGACGGCGCGCGAATTTTCATACGAATAGGAAGTACAAGGGCATCAGCGGATTCCCAAAGATCAAAGAGAGCGAGTACGACACCTTCGGGGTGGGGCATTCCTCTACCTCCATCTCCGCGGCCTTGGGCATGGCGGTGGCCAGTTCGTCGCAAGGAGACCACGAGCGACAGCACGTAGCCGTAATCGGTGATGGGGCCATGACGGCGGGCTTGGCGTTCGAAGGCTTGAACCATGCTGGAGTAGAGAACAGTAACCTCTTGGTGGTGCTCAATGACAATTGCATGAGCATCGATCCGAACGTAGGGGCGCTGAAAGATTACTTGACAGACATCACAACTTCCCATACCTATAATAAGGTGAAGGATGAGGTATGGCATCTGCTCGGTAAGATGAGCAAGTTCGGACCCTCTGCGCGTGAAATCGTGCAAAAGGTCGAGCAGAGCATTAAGTCGACATTGCTCAAGCATTCCAACCTTTTCGAGAGCTTAAACTTTAGGTATTTCGGTCCGATTGATGGGCACGACGTCATCCACTTGACGAAGGTTCTTGAGGACCTACGAGACATTCCGGGTCCTAAAATCCTGCACTGCGTGACCCAGAAAGGGAAGGGCTATGCCCCTGCAGAGGCAGGGTCTCCTACCAAGTGGCACGCCCCTGGGATCTTTAACAAAGACACCGGTGAGATCATTAAGGTTTCTCCAAACAGCCCTCAGCCCCCTAAGTATCAGGATGTATTTGGCCATACCATTGTCGAGTTGGCAGAAAAGAACCCTAAAATCATGGGCGTTACGCCAGCTATGCCTTCTGGTAGTTCATTGAACATCATGATGAAGGCGATGCCCGAGCGCGCCTTTGATGTAGGAATTGCGGAGCAACACGCGGTTACCTTTAGTGCGGGTCTTGCAACGCAAGGCTTGATTCCATTTTGCAACATCTACTCAAGCTTCATGCAGCGCGCCTATGACCAAGTGATTCATGACGTTGCCATCCAAGAGCTGCCCGTGGTCTTTTGTTTGGATCGCGCGGGCGTAGCTGGGGCAGACGGCCCAACCCACCACGGAGCATATGACATTGCCTTCATGCGGTGCATCCCGAATTTGGTGGTATCAGCACCCATGAATGAAGAAGAGCTTCGGAACTTAATGTATACAGCACAGCTGGAGGAAGTGAAGCGTCCTTTTGTGATCCGGTACCCGAGAGGAGAAGGAGTGATGCCAGAGTGGAAGACTCCGATGAAGAAAGTGAAGATCGGAACAGGAAGGAAGGTGATCTCTGGTAGTGATGTCGCCATACTTACCATTGGACACATTGGCAATGAAGCGGTGAGCGCCATTGAGGCGCTCAAGAAAAAAGGAATTTCAGCCGCGTTGTATGATCTACGCTTCGTAAAGCCATTGGATGAAGTATTGCTGCACGAGGTTTTTGGAAAGTTCGAGCACATCGTTACGGTTGAGGATGGTTGCATTCAAGGCGGAATGGGAAGCGCAGTGCTTGAATTTATGGCAGACCATGGCTATCACGCCAAGGTGCAACGCTTGGGAATGCCTGATCGCGTAGTGGAGCACGGTTCTCAATCTGAGCTGTGGGCAGAGTGTGGTTACGATGCTGAGGCAATCTCAGTTGCGGCAGAGAAGATGGTGTCGAAGCGGAGTGACTCCCGCACTGGAATGGCCGGTTAAAAGACAGGACCTACCTAGAGAATTAGAAAAACAAAAGCCCCTTTTAGTAGGGGCTTTTGTTTGGAATATCTAGGACGGAATTAAGTCATTAGTTCCTTCTTGAAATCCCACTCATCCAAGAAATTCGTTGTGATCTTCCCGTCTCTAAATTTTGGATGCTGCATCAATTTTTGATGAAAAGGAATGGTCGTCTTCACCCCTTCGATGATGTATTCGCCGAGCGCGCGTTCCATCTTGGTGATGGCCTCTTCTCTTGTCTGTGCTACCGTGATCAATTTTGCAATCATGGAGTCATAGTAAGGAGGAATCGTATAACCCGCATACACATGCGTGTCAATTCTGATTCCGTGGCCGCCTGGTTCGTGGTACTGGGTTATTTTTCCGGGACTTGGTCGGAAGTCATTCATCGGGTCTTCAGCATTGATCCGGCATTGGATCGCATGACCCACCGGTTCGTAGTTCTTTCCACTGATCGGAATACCCGCAGCTATTTTAATTTGTTCTTTGACGAGGTCATAGTTGATCACCTCTTCCGTGATGGTATGCTCTACCTGGATGCGCGTGTTCATTTCCATGAAGTAGAAATTACGGTCTTTATCGACTAGAAATTCTACCGTGCCTACCCCTTCATATCTCACTGCTTTTGTAGCCTTGATTGCGGCATCACCCATCTTCTTTCGAAGCTCTTTTGTCATGAAAGGTGAAGGGGTTTCCTCCACCAATTTTTGGTGTCTTCGTTGCACAGAGCAATCGCGTTCAGAGAGGTGACAAGCTTTTCCTTGCTGGTCTCCTGCAACCTGGATCTCGATGTGGCGTGGTTCAACGATGAACTTCTCAAGGTACATTCCATCGTTTCCAAAAGCGGCCTTTGCCTCTTTCCGAGCAGACTCCCAAGCCGTCTTGATGTCTTTTTCATTCGTACACATCCGCATACCCTTACCACCACCTCCAGCTGTTGCTTTCATGATGACAGGATAACCGATTTTCTTGGCGATGGAAATGGCGTCATCGAGGTCTTTAAGCAGGCCTTCTGATCCAGGGATTGTAGGAACACCCGCATCCTTCATGGTCTTTTTCGCGCTTGCCTTGTCGCCCATGCCATCGATCTGCTCAGGAAGCGCACCGATGAATTTGATACCGTTCTCCTGGCAGATCTTCGAAAACTTAGAGTTCTCTGAAAGGAATCCATATCCTGGATGAATGGCGTCAGCATTGGTAATTTCGGCAGCAGCGATGATGCTAGGAATCTTTAAATAAGATTCGCTGCTTGCGTTGGGTCCGATGCACACCGCCTCATCCGCAAAGCGCACGTGCAGACTTTCGGCATCGGCCTTTGAATAAACTGCGACCGTTTTGATGCCCATCTCACGGCAGGTTCGGATCACGCGCAACGCAATCTCTCCGCGATTTGCGATTAATATCTTCTTAAACATTCCTTGTTTTACTTTAGAGGTTGCCAATGCGGATTAAGATGGATCAACCAAGAACAATGGTTGATCATACTCGACTGGCGAAGCGTCATCGGCCAAAACCTTGACGATTTTTCCAGACACCTCGGCTTCGATCTCGTTGAAAAGCTTCATTGCTTCAATGATGCAGATAACCTTTCCAGGGCTTATTTCATCTCCAACGTTCACGAAAGAATCAGACTCAGGATTCGCAGATCGGTAAAATGTTCCGATCATAGGAGACTTGACGGTAATGTACTTACTGTTGTCTTCTTCCTTCGCTTTGTCTCCTTCGCTACTGGCTGCAGGAGCAGCAGGGGCAGGGGCAGGGGCCGGAGCAGCAGGTTGAGCTGGCATATAAGCCTGAGCTGGCATCATTACTTGGGTAGCAGGGTCGCCAGCCTTGGTTGTCTTGATGTTGATCTTGAAATCTTTTGTCTCAAGTTCCACTTCATTCACACCTGATTTAGACACGAACTTGATGAGTGATTGAATTTGATTAAGATCCATGCGTTATTTGTATTAAGGGGTACTAAAGTAGTTTCTTAGAATCGAAAAGCAAGGTTTACGAAGGATCATACGCCCACTTGAGGTAAACGGCACCCCAGGTGAACCCACCTCCGAAGGCAGACAGTATGATGTTGTCTCCTTTATGAAGCTTATTTTCCCACTCAGACAGGCAGATCGGAATCGTTCCGTTGGTGGTATTACCATAGCGGTCAATGTTGATCATGACCTTGTCTTTATTCAATCCCATTCGATTGGATGTGGCATCAATGATACGCAAGTTGGCCTGATGCGGCACAAGCCAAGCAACATCATCAGCGGTGAGAGCGTTTCGCTCGAGGATCTCATAGCTGACTTCGGCCATTTTGGACACTGCGAACTTGAACACCGTCTTTCCTTCTTGATGGACGTAATGCTCTTTGCGCGCTAAAGTGCCCTCAGATGCAGGGCGTTCGGAACCACCAGCCTTTTGATGAAGGAACGCCTCACCACTACCATCGCTACGCAGAATGGAGTCTTGAAGTCCCATACCTTCTGTGGTAGGCTCCAACAAAACCGCGCCAGCACCATCTCCAAAGATGATGCAGGTAGATTGGTCGGAATAGTCGACGATCGAAGACATCTTGTCTGCGCCAATCACCAATACTTTTTTGTAAGATCCGGTTTCAATGAATTTTGACCCGGTGACCAATCCGTAAATAAACCCTGAACACGCAGCATTGAGGTCGTAGCCAAATGCTTTGTTCATGCCCACCTTTCGACTCACGATGTTGGCGGAGGCAGGGAAAATTTTATCGGGGGTAACCGTGCAAAAAATGACCAGGTCGATCTCCTCAGGGCCAATGCCCCTTTTTTGAAGGAGTTTTTCTACGGCCACTTTAGCGATCTCCGTTACGCCTTGATCCTCTCCTTTTAGGATGCGACGCTCTTTGATCCCTGTACGAGTAGTGATCCACTCATCAGTGGTGTCCACTAACTTTTCGAGCTCCTTGTTGCTTAAGACGTAATCGGGGACGTGATGAGAAACGGCCGTAATGGCAGCGTTGATCTTTGTCATAGGTCTGGTTACTTAAACACTTTGCGGATCCGGTCTGCTAATTTGGCTTCTGCCGTATCAACCGATAGTTTGATCATGTTTTTGACCGCTTTTGCGGTCGAAATACCGTGGCCAATAATAACATTTCCATTGACGCCAAGCACAGGGGTTCCACCATAAAGTTCATAGTTGAACCGCTCAAAATACTCGTCCTCAATCTGACGTTTTTTAAGCAGATAGTAGAGGGCTTCTGCTTGCTTGAGAATGACATTTCCCGTAAAGCCATCACAGACGATAACGTCTGCCTTTCCGCTGAAAAGCTCCCGTCCTTCGATGTTGCCAATGAAGTTGAATTCTTGCGCATCCTTCATCAATTGGTGCGCCGCCTGCGTCAGCATGTTGCCTTTCTCTTCCTCCTCACCGATGTTGATGAGTCCGACCTTGGGGTTTTCAATGTTATAGATCTGCTCCGCCATCATACTTCCCAAGATGCCAAACTGATAGAGCACATCTGCCTTACAGTCTGAATTGATTCCAACATCCAACAGGAGGCTGACACCTCCGTTCATTACCGGCAAGGCTGTTGTGATGCAGGGTCTGATTACACCGGGGATAGTCCGGATGGTGTACATCGAACCCACGAGCATGGCTCCTGTGTTTCCAGTGCTGGAAAAAGCTTGGATGCTTCCTTCTTGAAGCATCCTGAATCCTAACGCAATGGAAGAGTTTGGTTTTTTAATGAACGCCTTCGTCGGGTGATCATGCATTGTAATGTTCTCATTCGTATGCACGATCTCGAACAGGTCTGTTGCAAGTCCATTTTCAGAGAGAATCCGCTCTATTTCCCCTTGATCACCGATCAAAACGATTTCAGCCCGACTACCGAGGTCCTCTTGGGCCATAATGGCTCCGAGAACGTTGGCATCGGGTGCGAAATCACCACCAAGTACGTCAAGGCCGACTTTCATGGCCATACGACTTAGGCCATTGATGCTTTCTCCATGACAACTCTACCCTTGTAGTAAAGTTTGCCCTCGTACCAATGTGCTCGGTGATAAAGATGAGGCTGTCCTGTGGTAGGGCAAGTAGCGATCGTTGGCATTTCTGCCTTGTAGTGCGTACGTCGCTTATCTCTTCTGGTCTTGGATATCTTACGTTTAGGATGTGCCATAATGCAAGCTTTAGTGTTTAAGTTTTTTCAATGCCTCCCAACGGGGGTCTGTTTCTTTTTCTTCGTCTTCTTTTTTCCCTTCTTCCAGGTCGATCTCCTCAAGGTATCTTATTACCTCTGGATCACATGCTCCTTCTGGATGGACACTCCGCAAAGGAAGTCCTACCATGATGAACTCATATATGAACTGACGAACGCTGAACGAATGTTCGGCTTCGTCGATGAACACAACCTCGTCATCGGTGAGGTCGGTCTCATGTGAGAGTTTCACCACCAAATGATCCTCTTGGTCCATTTCGATCTCAACGTCTTCGCCACATCGGTCGCATGGAGTAGTCAAGGTGCCTTTGATGTGAAACGCAAGGTTCATCAAGCGTTCCTTCTTCTCTAGCTCCAAGGCGACGGTTAATCGCATATGCTTCAAGCCATCTGCACCGTGACCTTCTAAAAAGTCGTGGTCGAGTGCCCAGTCGAATGCGTGCACTCCAAGCGGAAGGCTAGCGTACCGCAATTCGTATGAGTTATCTTGTTTCAAAGAGCTATCCTAAAAAAGGGTTGCAAAAGTAATGAATACCTTGATATACAATACGGTGAACTTTTTATCATTTGGCCGATGCCACTTCCAGAGGATTCGCTGATAGGTCCCGAAACAGTCGGCGTTCGTTGGCAATGTCACAAGCCGTCAATATCGCCTGTCTCATGGAAGTTTCTGAAGCAAGGTTTTTGCCAGCAATATCGTAAGCCACTCCGTGGTCGGGTGAGGTGCGGACGATCGGCAGACCGGCAGTGAAATTAACGCCTTCGTCAAACGCCAACGCCTTGAACGGGGTCAGGCCTTGATCATGGTACATCGCTAAAATACCGTCATATTTAGCCCGCTGAGGGGAGCCGAAAAACCCATCCGCAGGGTAGGGGCCGAATGCGAGGATGCCTTCCTCCTGTGCATCTTGAATGGCGGGGGCGATTACCTGGCTTTCTTGGTCTCCCATTAAGCCGCCGTCTCCATTATGTGGATTCAGTCCCAACACAGCAATCCTCGGACGATGAACACCAAAGTCTTGTTTTAGGCTTTTTACAAATACGCGTAATTTTTCTAGAATGCTATTACGATCAAAGGAAGTTGCCACTTTTTCAAGGGGTACGTGTCCCGTTACCAAGGCAACTCGAAGCTTGTCGTGCACTAAGATCATAAGTGGGTTTTCCTCGTTGGCGTAGTCCGCCAAAAACTCGGTATGACCAGGGAAGTTGAATGATTCGGACTGAATAGACTTCTTGTCGATAGGGGCGGTCACCAAGACATCCACTTTTGTAGATGCCAGGTCTTCGACGGCGGACTTCAAAGATCGGAAGGCGTAGCTTCCGGAAGCCACATCGGCTTGACCGAGCCGGATGGTGTATTCTTCATCCCATACTTCGAGTACATTCACCTTATTGGCGTCCGCCTTTTCAGGCTCCTGAATACTGTTGAAATGGAAGCCTTCCAATTTCAAGGTTTGCATGTGTTGTTTTACTGCCGCGGAAGAAGCGTAAATGATGGGGGTACAATGCTCGTATACTCGCGAATCCATCAAGGCTTTGATCGTCACCTCAAGCCCAATACCGTTCAAGTCTCCGCTTGTTATCCCTACCTTGATCTTCTTGTGTTTTCCCATTCCCTGCTTAATTTGACCGTTTGCTCATTCGGGCAACATTTTGTACTTTGAAACGTCTATATTTCAAGATAATGTTCAAAGGTATGCATACCTTCACAACGTATCTGAACGAAAGATAGAAGACTCACGTGAATAGTTGGAAAGCACTGATATGGTCAAGTGTACTTATGGGTACACTTTTTTTATCGCACAGCGCGATGGCTACGCACAACCGTGCGGGGGAGATCATATACAAGCGCGTCAACACCAATCCTTTTCTGTACGAGATTTCCATTGTAACCTATACCAAGACGGGTGGGCCAAGTGATGAAGCGGATCGCTGTGAACTGGAGCTTTTCTTTGGTGATGGAACCAGCGAAACGGTCTCTCGTTCCAACGGCACGATTGGAAACCCTTGCGGTGAGGGGCAAGGCAATGGGGTGTTGATCGGAAATAGCACGCGTTATAACGTCTACACCACAGTGCATGAGTTTCCCGGGGCTGGAACCTTCGTGATGAGCATGGAAGATCCGATGCGGAATGGTGGGGTGCTGAATATTAAGGATTCCGACAATGTGCCTTTTTACATTGAAAGTGTTTTGGTGATTGACATAGCCACAGGGGGTAATCAGGCGCCCATCTTGAGAAATCCTCCCATCGATAATGCTTGTATCAATATTCCATTCTACCACAATCCAGGCGCGGTAGATCCCGAAGGGGATAGTCTGTTTTATTCCATTGTGGCTAGCAAATCGTATGACGGCGGGCCGATTGCGGGTTACGTCTTCCCCGATTCGATCGAGCCGGGCCCAAACAATAATTTGAGCATTGATCCTATTACAGGTACCATGACCTGGGATTCGCCGAAAGTTCGGGGTGAATACAACGTCGCCATTCTGATCGAAGAGTACCGCACCAATCCGAACAATGGGCTGGTTTTTAAAGTGGGATCGATCATGCGGGATATGCAAATCGACGTGGATGTGTGCGACCTCGACAACCAGCCGCCTTTGATTGTGATGAATGAAGAGGTATGTGTTACAGCAGGAGGAACACTTTCAGAGTTGATTACGGCACTTGATCCGAACGATGATGAGGTTACGCTGAGCGCTGTGGGCCAACCGTTGGATCCGGGCAATGCCGGTTTTGCTACCCCTGACGCTACAATTACCGGTGCAGTGCCTTTGGAGATGATCTTCTCATGGTATCCGAATTGTGAAAAGGTGAGGAAAACGCCATATTGGATGTACTTCAAGGCAAAAGAAGAGCATTCAGCCACGTCCAATCAAGTGGAGCTCGTGGACTTCAAAGCCATGGAGATCACCGTGAACGCTCCGGCGGTGCAAATCATTCAAATCACACCTATCGGCACCTCCTTGAGGGTGCAGTGGAGTGAAGCGATCTGTCAAGAAGCTTCGGGGTATGAAATCTACAGATACAATGACAGCCTTGGTTACGCAGCGCCCGAATGCCTGACGGGAGTTCCAGAACAATTAGGATACGTGAAAATCGGCACATTGGAGGGAATCACATCGACCTCGTTTATAGACGATAATGACGGTCTTGGATTGGTCCACGGTCAACGCTATTGCTACATGATCGTTACCACCTTCGATGATGGCTCAGAGAGCTATCCTTCCGGTGAATCTTGTGGACTGCTTGTGCGCGATGTGCCGATTCTGAATAAAGTGAGTGTTGTTGCCACCGATGAGGTCAATGGAGTGGACAGCATCGCTTGGTATAGTCCTATAGATTTAAAGACAGACATCTTCGGACCTCCTTATCGCTATAAATTGTCACGTGCAAATTCCATCAATGGACCCTTCGAACAAATTTTCCTTGGACCAGGAGCCCAGGATCCTTTTTCCTTGGACACCGTATACGTAGACGCGGGTCTGAACACCCTGAACCAACAGTATTATTACAAGATTGAAATGCTCAGTGGAGCTTCGCAAACGTCGATAGGTGCTGCTAGGGCGGCGGCCTCGGTGTTTCTGGAAGCGGAGCCGGCAGACAATCGATTGACACTCAGCTGGAGTGTGGATGTCCCATGGAAGAATGACACCTATGTCGTCTACCGCTTCAAGAATGATCCTGATTCACTCGATGTATTTAGCGTTCTGGATAGCGTAAAGGGAACGTCTTACGTCGATGATCGCCTTGCCAACCTGAAGGAATACCGGTATTTCGTCCGTTCGATCGGAGAATACACTGCGGTGGATATTAATGGTCAATTGATTAATTTTTCGCAGATCTTGGCCGCCGTACCCATGGACGTCAATCCGCCCTGCAGTCCGCCGGATCAGTCAATAGATGGCGACTGCGACCTCGATCGCACAGTGATCACATGGAGTGATCCAAATGTGAATTGTGAAGAGGTGGATGATGTCGTTTCGTACAAAATTTACTTTGCGCCCGTGCTGGGGCAAGAACTCTCCTTATTGGCGGTGATCGATGATCCGTCTGTGACTGAATATGTTGCAGAAGGAGATGGGTCAATCGCGGGTTGTTATGCCGTAGTGGCCGTTGATAGCTTTGACAATGAAAGCCCTTGGGAAAATTCCCTTTGCGTGGACAATTGTCCAGCGTATGTGTTGCCCAATGTCTTTACACCAGGTTCTGATGGGCACAACGATGAGTTTACGCCGTTTCCCTACAGGTACGTGAAGAGCATTGATCTCATCATATTTAATCGATGGGGTATACCCGTGTTCTCTACCACCGACCCTGATATTCGTTGGGATGGCACGGATCAAAACTCAGGCAAACCGCTACCAGATGGCGTCTATTTCTACATGTGTCAGGTCAACGAAATTAGACTGACAGGCATCGAGTCCAGGGAATTGAACGGTGAGGTACATTTGTTGCGTCAAAACCCAAACAAGCCTCTGGCACCGTAATGTTTACCGGAATTATCGAAGGAATAGGTCGTGTAGAAGAGATCGTTGAAGAAGGAAGCAACGTTCACCTTTGGCTTTCTTGTCCGTTTACGCACGAACTAAAAGTTGATCAAAGCCTTGCCCACAATGGTGTGTGTCTAACAGTAGTCGAAATCACCGAAGATCGATATCGCGTAACGGCCATTGATGAAACCTTGGGGCGTACCAACCTTGGAGACCTTCAAACAGGAGGGTACGTAAACCTTGAGCGCTGTATGCCCGCGCATGGTAGGTTTGACGGTCACATCGTGCAAGGCCACGTAGATCAGCGAGCCGAAGTCAGTCGCATCGAAGAAAAAGATGGTTCATGGAATTATTTCTTGACGTTTGAACGGCCCGACGAATCCCTCGTGGTTTCAAAAGGAAGCATTGCCATCAATGGGGTCAGCCTCACCGTGGTGGAAGCATCTACGGATCACTGCTCCGTTTCCATCATTCCTTTCACCCATGAGCATACTACCTTCCAACACCTCACCCAAGGGGATCATGTCAACGTTGAGTTCGACATCCTTGGGAAGTACGTAATGGAGGCACAACGGCGCCTCGTTCAAGACTCGAAATAGGTCCTGAACAAAGTCGATTCGCACGCGTCCTAAACATGTACTTTCGCAGCCAATTTTTAAGTGCATGAAGCACATCCGGAACTTTTGCATTATTGCCCATATTGACCATGGTAAAAGCACCTTGGCGGATCGACTATTACAGAAGACGGGTACCGTTTCTGATCGCGATCTGAAGGAGCAAACATTGGATGACATGGACCTCGAAAGGGAGCGTGGCATTACGATCAAGAGCCATGCGATCCAGATGAATTACAAGCACGAAGGAGTGGACTATGTATTGAATCTGATTGATACACCTGGACACGTTGATTTCTCCTATGAAGTTTCAAGGGCCATCGCGGCTTGCGAAGGGGCACTGCTGCTGGTTGATGCGAGCCAAGGGATCGAGGCGCAGACCATCTCGAACCTGTATTTGGCGATGGAGCATGACCTGACGATCATTCCGGTGTTGAATAAGATGGATTTGCCATCCGCGATGCCAGAGGAGGTCAAGGATGAGATGGTGGACTTGCTTGGATGCAACCGTGATGAGATCATAGGGGCGAGTGGTAAGACTGGAGCAGGGGTAGACGAATTACTCACCGCCATCATTGACCGAATTCCTGCACCGAAAGGAGATCCTGATGGGCCTTTGCAGGCTTTGATTTTTGACAGTGTCTTCAATCCCTTCCGTGGAG